>NZ_JBEGHG010000001.1:0-589365 GCF_040675865.1 Burkholderia sp. LMU1-1-1.1
GCGCTGGTTATGGACATACAATCACGACCGGCCACACATGGCACTCGGCGGCATTACGCCGATTCAGAAATTGGCCCTCGCCGCATAGCCTCTACTTCTGGTGCGCATCATTAATGGGGGGATTACCGCTGCGGCTGGTACTGCAAAGCCTGCGCGCATGATTGGCCTTCCTGCCGGCACCCGGATCTGGCTCGCCGCCGGCATCACCGATATGCGCGCTGGCATGAACGGGCTGGCGGCCAAGGTAGAGACTGCGCTGGCCGACGATCCTTTCAGCGGCCACCTCTTCGTGTTCCGTGGCCGGCGCGGCGACATGATCAAGGTGCTGTGGTGGACTGGCGATGGCCTGTGCTTGCTGGCTAAGCGTCTTGAGCGGGGACGCTTCGTGTGGCCGCAGGCCGACAGCGGTAGCGTGGCACTGACGCAAGCCCAGCTTTCCATGCTGTTGGAGGGAATCGACTGGCGCCGACCAGAGCGCACCTGGCGGCCGACATCGGCCTTGTAAACGTCATCGGCCTCGCGTAAACTCGCTTCATGCTCACTGCCGCCGACCTCCCTGACGATATCGCTGCCCTGAAGGCATTGCTATTGCCAAGCGAATGTCGCGTTCAAGAGCGCGATGACCAAGTCGCAGGACTGGAAGCGCAGTTGAACACGCGCGCCGCCGAGATCGAGCATCTCAAGCTGTGGATCTCCAAGCTGCGGCGCATGCAGTTCGGCCGCAAGTCCGAGAAACTGGACCATCAGATCGAGCAGCTGGAACTGCAGCTGGAGGATCTGCAAGCCGATGAAGGCGAGGTGGTGAAGGCGATACCTGAAACGGACCGGGCACCACGCAACAAGCCTGTACGCAAGCCGCTGCCTGACCACCTGCCTCGCGATGAAAAGGTCCATCTGCCCACCGCCGACGCGTGCCCGTCTTGCGGTGGTGGACTGCGCTTTTTGGGCGAGGACGTGGCCGAACAGCTCGAATATGTACCGGCCAGTTTCCGAGTAATACGCCATGTGCGTCCCAAGCTCGCTTGCAGCTGCTGCGACGCCATCGTGCAAGCGCCGGCGCCGAGCCGCCCGATCGAACGCGGCATCGCCGGACCCGGTTTGCTGGCACATGTCCTGGTGGCGAAGTTCGCCGACCACTTGCCGCTCTACCGCCAGAGCGTGATCTATGCACGGGAAGGCGTGGATCTGGATCGCGCACTGCTGGCACGCTGGGTTGGTGCCGCCAGCGCCTTACTGCGACCACTGGTTGATGCCATCAGGCGTCATGTGCTGGCGGCCACCAAGTTGCATGCTGACGATACGCCGATCCCGGTGCTCGCTCCCGGCAATGGCAAAACCAAGACTTCCCGACTGTGGACGTACGTGCGCGATGACCGGCCAAGCGGCGACACGGCGCCAGCCGCAGTTTGGTTCGCCTACTCGCCGGATCGCAAGGGCATCCGTCCGCAAACCCACCTGGCTGGGTTCAGGGGCGTGCTGCAAGCGGACGCCTACGCCGGCTTCAACGCGCTCTATGAAAGCGGCGCGATCCAAGAAGCGGCATGTTGGGCCCATGCGCGGCGTAAGTTCTATGATCTGCACGAAGCGCAGCCATCAGCGCTGACGACGGAGGCGCTGCGCAGGATCGCCGAACTCTACGTCATCGAGGTCGATATTCGAGGTAAGCCGCCCGATCAACGGCGACAAGCTAGGCAAACCAAGGCCAAGCCTTTGCTCGACGACCTTGAACACTGGCTTCGTGCCGCGCTTGAGAAGCTGTCGCGCAAATCCGATACCTCGGCGGCCATCCTGTACTCGCTCAAACTGTGGCCGGCACTGACACGCTATTGCGATGATGGCGCCATCGACATCGATAACTCCGCCGCCGAGCGCGCCCTGCGGGGCGTCGCTATTGGCCGCCGCAACTACCTGTTTGCCGGAGCTGACAGCGGCGGCGAACGCGCCGCCGCGATCTACTCCCTGATCGGAACCGCCAAGCTCAATGGTGTCGACGCTGAGGCTTGGCTACGGTACGTGCTCGCCCGCATTGCCGATCACCCCGTCAATCGGGTGGACGAATTGCTGCCTTGGAACTGCGTCGTTCAGCTCAATGATACTTTGCCGTTTGGCGACTCCCATTCTTCGTAGGTGATTGGCACGTTAGCGGCCATGTCCCATACCATCGAGTGATACTGGACACCTAAAGACTTGCCAACGAAGCTGGGTTAAACGGCATAATCTCAGAGAAATTATCGCGCTTGACCTTTGATGGCCAGTCAGCATCGGCAATTAGTGCCCGGCCTACGGCGACCAAATCGAATTCATGACGTTTCAGCCGTCGTTCGAGTTCGCCAAGGTCGGTTACCGCTGCACTTTCACCTTTGAACGCATGGGTAAAGTCGTTACCCTGGAGCCCCACAGAGCCGACCGTGATGGTAGGCTTGCCTGTGATTTTCTTGGCCCAACCTGCCAGATTGAGGTTGGAGCAATTGAACTCCGGCTCCCAGAAGCGGCGTGTTGAGCAGTGGAAGATGTCTACCCCGGCTAACGCCAGCGGCTCCAGTAATGCAGAAAGCTCCAATGGATTATTAGCCAGTCTGGCGTTATAGTCCTGCTGTTTCCACTGCGAAAAGCGAAATATGATGTTGAAGTCCGATCCCACGCGTTGTCTTACCGCATGTATAACTTCCCTGGCGAATCTCGTGCGGTCAATTATGTCGCCGCCATATCGATCGGTACGTCGATTGGATTGGGCCCAGAAGAATTGATCGATAAGATAGCCATGGGCGCCATGTAACTCAATTGCGTCGAAACCAATTTCCTTGGCCTTCGCTGCGGCATTGGCAAAGGCACTGATGGTGTCGGCTATGTCAACGTCGGTCATCGGCTCCGACAGCTCTTCGCCAGCTGCTGATAAACCGGAGGGGCCTTCGGATGAAGTACCAGGATTGGGACCGGAGCCAGGCACTCGAGCCATGCCCATATGCCAGAGTTGCGGTGCTATCTTGCCCCCGGCCGCATGAACTTGCCCCACCACGCGCGCCCAAGCGTCTAGGCTTTCGCTGGTGTGAAAGTTAGGAATTTGCGAGTCGTTCGACGCGCTCGGCCGGTTGATGGTCGTACCTTCTGTAATGATTAGGCCGACACCACCTTCCACACGGCGGCGGTAGTATGAAGCTACTTCATTTGTCGGTACACCGTTCGGAGACTTGGCACGGGTCATGGGTGCCATGACGATGCGATTTCCCAATGATAGATTCTTGTTGCGGAACGTCGAAAACAGCGGATGGGATGGCATCGTTATCTCCTTTGGTGTCGGTGAAATCGAAAAGATCGGAGTTCGCCGGTGGTCGCCGGTTATTTTGCGGATCCTACGGTTTCAGAAATAAACCGTGCAGACTCGCGCAGTGCTTGTTCTGCTTCCGGCAAGAAGCTCTGGAAGAAATGCCAAGCATGGGGCATCTGTGGCCAGACCTCGAGATTGACCCGCACCCGGTTCTCGGCTAAATGGCTGGCCAAGCGAATGGCATCGCTAAGCATCAGTTCGTTCTCACCGATTTGCACCAGTATCGGTGGCAGACCTGTGACGTCGGCGAATACCGGCGAGGCCAGTGGATGGTTGGGCAACGCGCCTGCGAGGAAGGTTCGGGCCAGCAGGTCCAGCAACGGCTTGGTGTTGAGCGGATCGAGACCTTCACGATTCGTCATCGACGCACCAGTGTGTTCGAGGTTGGCCCATGGCGAAATAGCGACGCCAGCAGCTGGTAACGGCAGCCCCTTATGCTTGGCGGCCACCATGACACTGACGACCATGGCGCCACCAGCAGACTCACCCGCGAAGGCTATTTTTCGTGCGGGGATACCTTGTTCCAGCAGCCATTCGTAAGCTCGCAGCCCATCGTCAATTGCAGCGGGGAAAGGATGCTCAGGCGCGAGGCGGTAGTCGGGAATGTAGACGCGGGCGCCGAGCAGCTTTGCGTAGTTGCCGCCAATACCGCGATATCCGGCCGGCTCACCGACGATATAGGCACCGCCGTGAATATAGACGAGGACGATGTCGGAATTTTGCTCATCGGGTAGCGCCAGCGTAGCCGGCACGCCACCCATATTGACCTCCTCAAACCGCACTCCTTGCGGCGGCTTCTGCTGCGCCTGAAAAGTGGTGTACGAAGCGCGCACCTGCGCCATTGAAGCGGTTTCGTCGCTGCCACTCAGGACCGGCACCAAGTTAACCAGGCTGTCTGCCCAGCCGCTCATTGCACGTGTTAATTCGTCATTCATAATCATCCTTGGTTATTTGCTTCAAATCGAAACGAATTGATATATTATCCAAAGGATTGGGGAATGTGCTTCCCTACACAGCGGCCTCGCCGCATGCCGATCCACCTAGGCTAGAAAGGCACGTCGATGGAAGTAACTAACCTGAATGACATTGCAGCCTTCGCCAGCGTGGTGAAGCACGGCAGCTATACGATGGCAGCTAAGCAATTAGGTCTGACGCGCTCGGCAATAGGAAAATCGGTCGTGCGTCTGGAGCAGCGCCTGCAGGTCCGACTGCTTAACCGGACCACTAGGAGTCTGAGTTTGACCGATGACGGCAGGGTGCTATATGAGACTTGCGTCACTATTTTGGAGGAGCTGGAAGGGGTAGAGAGCGCGCTGGCACAACGTAGCGGCACGCCCCAAGGTCAGATGCGTATCAGTCTGCCGGTCGCCCTGGGCCGCTTGCATGTGATGCCGGTGATCGCCGCATTCCTCAAGAAATGGGAAATGGTCACGATCGAGGCGAGTCTGTCGGATCGCGTGGTGGATTTGATTGATGAGCGATTTGATCTGGCAGTCAGAATCGGCATACCCAAGGACGATTCTCGGCTGTTGACGCGCACCCTTGCGCACCAGCAAATGATCACCTGCGCCGCACCCGAGTACCTGCTTCGCCATGGAAAACCCGCATCGCCGAAGGAACTGCACACATTTCGATGCCTGCATTTTGTTGCTGAAGGACGAGTTCTACCATGGAACTTCAGTTACGCTGGCGACAAAGTTTCCGTCATCAATGAGGGAGCACTGCATCTGGATAATGCGGAAGCGATCAAAGTTGCAGCCTTGGCTGGCCTTGGCATCGCCAAATTACCCAGCTACATTGTGGCAGATGATCTACGCAACGGAATGCTGCAAACGGTACTAGGCGAATTTTCCGAGCCGCCCGAACCCATACGCATCGTTTATCCTAGTAAACGGCATATATCGCCAAAAATCCGGTGCTTCATCGACGAACTGGTCAGTCATTGGCATCCTGTTCCATGGGAATTGACCTCTGTGTAAGAGAGAACCTCGCTTTTATCGCATATAGCAAAATCTCGGCCGACCGATGCAGCACCGCTCTAGGGATTCAGTTTGAAACCACAGGTTGACCACAGCAGCTGGAAAGTCAACGACGGCCCTCACGTCACGCTTACTGATGAACTGTCAGAAGTTCCTTCTGTTCGTAATCAGGCATTACGCCTGAACATTCGAAGAACAGGTGTATCTCCGAGTGACAGTGCAGATACGACGGTCAATGAACGGTTACAGGTGCTTCGACGGGACGGCAGGGTTACGTACGATTCGGCGACAAGTCGCTGGTGCACTATCTAATCGTCACGAGCTTTTACATTCAACCCATGAGCTACGGCTCGAAAAATGGTGGATGTCCGCTCTGGGGCGTTAGCACAGTCGGCTCTTGGTACTGAATACCGGCCGCAACGGGTCGACTTCAGCCTGGACGTGACAAATGAACTTTTCATGCAGGCAAGATGCTATCCTGACCATCCAGGCGGCATCCGGAGCCAAGACCGGCCGTTAGGTCGCTGCACAAGAATTTCAGAGATTTGAAACGGCGGAAAATGATGAGAGTGCTTGATCACGAGCCCCAATGGTGGTTTTTGCTGGAAGAGGATGTGTCGCTTTTCTTGGATGTAAATTGCGCTCACAGCTTCGTGGGTTACGGCTTTTTGCTTGAGCTAAGCGCGGAAGAGCATAGAGCGTATAAACACCTCGGACGAGAGTTTATCAGTCGGCTAGCAGCCGAGATCCAGGACGGTGCGCCAATCGTCAAAGGTAGCACTTCCCGGTTTAAAGGGCGGAACCTGTCGCGCACGCACTCGGACAAGGTTACGAAAGGAAGCCGCGTGCTCACGAGTTGCTCAAAGACGATCCGATAGTGGCACTAGAGATTATCGGATTCGTGAATTTTTAGCGAAGACAGTGGATCGTGCAAAGCGTCTGTGACATCGAATTATCTTCTTATGGTCCCCTAAAGCTGCCTGCACACCGCTAAGACTTCTGTCTTGCATAATTTTTTAAGAGGAATCAATGTTTGACAGAATAGTGCTGCGCCGATCGGAAGATGGAAGCCCAATTTCTCAAGGACAGCTAGCTGAAGCAATGCTGTACTATCAGAATGTTCATGTTGTATTCGATCCGGGAACTTTGCAAGAATTGATAAAGTCGATTGGGACAGATCTCATTCTTACTTTGCTTAAACGAGGCGGTATCTCAGCGGTTTATTGCGACGAAATGCTCGGAACAAATACGGAAGGGTCAGCCGCAACACAATGTCATAATTACATTGCATTCACGCTAACCGCAGATGCTGATGGTCGGTCCTTTGGATCTGCAGCAGATCGTATCGAGCACAATATGCGCAGGGTTGGAATTTCGGGAAAACCAGCAAAAGATTTCATTAGGAAATTTTTGGACAGGGTCCCAATTCGGACATTTAGTGGTAACCATTATGTAAAAGGCGGAATCATCGGTGCAGCGAATGTGGATTTGCAAGACAACGATTACGTCCAATCAGCAGCCAGGAATTTCATAAAAACCACCTCTGGTGGGTACATACCGAGTACAGATTTCAAGTTTGAAATCCTTAATTCCGATATGGGGCATTTTGTCTTTACCAACACGGACTTCAATGCCATAAATAGAGCTCGTTCTAGAATGCTGCCTCCGCAAGATCCACTGACGCCAGCACATGTTCTTAGTGGCATATTGGATGCGCGAGCGGACCTCATGATGGCCGCATTCTATGGTGGCGATTTTGCTACCTCGGAGTGTACATCAGCCATTATTCAGTTGAAACACTCTGAACTGCTCCGTAGGATGGAAATCAATGATCGAGAGAGAGTGGGATTTACCGAAATTGTACTACCTGATGCTCCTGCCGTTGCAGAGGTAATTAACAGCGGGGAACGGAGTTTTGAGGAATTTCTTAAGTTACTTGATCAATCGAGACGCTTTAAAGAATGGCTGCACAAAGCAAATCCTGACGAAAACTTGGTAAGTAGGTACCTGAAAGATGTTACAAGAGAAGGCTGGATTGAGGGCACCAAAGCAAAAGGAATTCGCTACATGCTTACAACTGGAATCGATGCGTTGAATCCTGTTGCGGGAATTGTTGCTGGCCTTTCTGATACATTCGTTATTGATAAGTTGTTCAAAGGCTGGCGCCCAAATCATTTTATAGACAAGCGTCTTACTCCTTTTCTTAGATAATAGCGGATTTTAATATTTTCACTTCCGCTTTGCGGCGAGAACGGCCCATCGTAGCAGGACGTGGCGCTTTCTCTTTAGCAATTTTTTATACTGGCGCGATCGGCTGAGAACGGCCAAAAGTACACAGCCATTACGAGCTTCCTGCATCGTTTAGGTAGTTCGTCACAAGGCCGGATAAATTTGCGGTAACGGGTTAACTTGTAAAAAAAGACATTTATGCGTGAAACATTCAATGCCCCACTCGACAAGCCCCTGTATCACTACACTGGTATTGATGGCTTAATGGGAATGGCTAGCTCAGGAAAGCTCTGGGCCGGCAACATTCATTTTATGAACGATTCCGAAGAGCTAAAGCACGCCGTGAATCTGTTGGAAGAACACTTGAGTATTGCGGTGTCCACTTCGTCCGGTAACGACGTGAAACGGAGTCATCTTTGGAGCGCGTTAAGAGCGTGGGCCGAAGAGAAGTGTTACGAAGTCCAGGAACATCATCTTTACATCTTCTCGCTATCGGAAGTCCCAAGCTTGCTCAGCCAGTGGCGCAGCTACACACCACACGGTAAGGGCGTGAGCATCGGATATTCACCGCAGCTCTTGCAGCAGATCTGTAAGTCAAATACATGTCGTTTAGTAAAGTGTGTATATGATAATGCGGAAAAGTCGCGGTTGTTCACCGAATTCACAGAGCGACTGTACAAGAATTTGGAGGAGACAAATCCTGATTGCTTGCTGGACTTCTACGCTTGTCGCGAAGCGGTAGCTGCTGAATCCAAAAACATCTTTAAAGTACTTGCGTTAATCAAGCACCAAGCTTTCAGCGAAGAGCGAGAGTGGCGTTTGATATCAGACTACTACAGCGATCTGACAAATGCGGAGTTCCGACCAGGGTCAAGTATGCTGACTCCCTATTTGGAGTGGAAACTCCCAGATGCTGAATGGATGTACGAAGCCATTATCCTTGGGCCGACTCCACACCCACAACTAGCATGGAAGTCGCTGCGCGCAATGGCCTATAAGAAGAAACTCGCTAGAACAGTGACGTTCAGCGAAATACCCTATCGCGTTTGGTAGCCTACGTAAGTTGTTCTTGGCAAAAGCAGACAGATTTGAGAGCAGTCAAAAATTTTTACTGGCTCAAACTTGACCTGACTCCGAGTGTCAAATGGGTTAGAGTTCCGAGAGGTAGCATTCGGCCATGAGCGGCCTGACGCAATTTCGCTATTTATAGAGAGGCACCCGACAATGAAGAACTTTTTTACTCCTGCTTTCAGCGTGTGTATAGTCGCTTCCTCGATAATGGGTTGCGCTACAACGGGCACGGATGGAGTGGTCGAGATAGGCCAGAATTTGTATATGATCGGTGGGCTTGGCAATTTTACCGATTTTTCCAGCAGCGCAGTTAAAGCTCGGATGTTCCAAGACGCGACGAAGTTTTGTTCGGGGAAAGGGAAGCAAGTGGAACAGGTAGGCAGCACAGGAAAAGACTCGAGCTACGGCACTTATGCCTCTGCCGAAGTCCAGTTTCGTTGTGTATAGACGCCGCAATCGGCTGCGGAAGCAGACGTACGGCAGGAGGTCGGCGTTAAGATAACGGCCGTGTTCGCAGCCGTACTGATGCCAGGGCACAATCACTGCTACCGACACCGGCCGGTGGGTGCGCATACTAGCCGGAACCCGACCGGTCGGGGCAAGCTCGGCTGCAAACATAGTCTACTGGCATGGCATGCCCGCACCACACCGTTCCCGCTGGCCTACCTCTTCGGTGTCAGCATCAGCAGCCGGCCGCGCGGACCGTCTTCCAGCAGCCATAGCGCGCCATCCGGCCCGGTGCGCACGGCGCGGATTCGTTCGCCCATGTCCCAATGGTCCTCCTTGGTGGCGTTCTCGCCGTCGAGGGCGATGCGGTCCAGCGACTGGCCCGAGAGACCGGTGATGAAGAGGGAATTTTTCCACTTCGGGAACAGGTCCGCATCGTAGTAGGCGAGGCCGCCCGGTGAAATGGCCGGGTTCCAGGAAACTTTCGGGGCCTCGAAGCCGTCGCCGGGCGCGTGGTCGGGGATGTCCCGGCCGTCATAGTGGCTGCCATTCGATGCCCTCGGCCAGCCATAGTTGAGGGCTGGCTTGATCAGGTTGATCTCGTCGCCATGGCGCGGCCCCATCTCCATTTCCCACAGGCGCCCCTGCCTGTCGAAGGCGATGCCCAGCAGGTTGCGGTGGCCATACGACCAGACGGCTGCATGGAAGCCCTTGGCCGCGAGCGGGTTGCCGGCGGCCGGCGTGCCGTCGAGGTTCAGGCGCAGCACCTTGCCGAGCGTTGACCCGGGGTCCTGCGCTGGATCGAGAAGCTGGCGGTCGCCACTGGTGAAGAAGAGGTACTTGCCATCCGGCGAAAAGCCGATACGGCCCGAATAGTGCCCGCCAGTCGAAGCATCCTGGCCGCGGAAAATGGCCTTTGTATCCTTGAGCGTGCCGCCTGCCTGATCCAATGTCGCGGTGGCGAGCACGACCCGGCTGCTGGCACCGGGACCCGCCTCGGAGTAGCTGAAGTAGATCAGCTTGCTGGCCGCGAAATCGGGAGCGGGCACGATGTCCATGAGCGCGCCCTGGCCCTTGCTGCTGACGGCGGGTGTGCCGGACACTGTCCGCCTGGTACTGGTTGCGGGATCGAACAGGATCATCGCTCCTTCTTTTTGCGTAACCAGCACGTTGCCGTTGGGCAGGAATGCCATTGCCCATGGGCTCTTGAATGCGCCGACCGGCTTGACCTCGAAAGGCAGGCCGCCGGTCGCGGAGGCGCTGGACTGCGCGTTCGCGGCTGCCGGGGCGGCGGCGAACGCGAGCAGGGTGAGCGAGAAAGTGGTGGCAAGGCCGAGCATGCTCATATTCATGTTTTCCAGATCTCCATTCGCGTATTGATGCCAGGTTGTTGGGGCGAAAAGCACTGCTGGTCCATAGGGGCGTTGGGGAGTGTAGAGCAAAACTCCCTCAAATATCGCGGATTCACATCAAAAGTCGACCGTCGCCGACAACACCGCCGTACGCGGCGACCCGAGCACCAGATACCCCGAACCCGGATATCCGCCGGCCGACGCCCAGTAGCTCTTGTCCGCGACGTTGTCGATCCGCGCGCGGAAGGTAACCTTGCGGTCCGCGATGGTGGCGACATAGCTCGCGCCGATATCCAACCGGCTCCACGACGGCAACTCCTGCAGATTCGCGCCATCGGCGTACTGCGACGACGTGTACAACGCCCGCGCATTCAGGTTCAGACCGCGCACGCCCGGCACATCCCACTCCGCGCCGATGTTCAGCTGCGTCTTCGGCACGCCGATCACGTCGTTGCCTTGATTGACGCCGCCGGCTGTGACGCGCTGCTCGGCGTCGAGCAAAGTCAAGCCGCCCAGCACGCGCAGGCCGCGCGTCGGCACGCCGAACACGGTCATTTCCAGGCCACGGTTACGCTGCTCGCCGAACACGCCGAAGATCCTGTTTTGCACGTAGGCCGATGGCTGCTTGGTGCTGAACACCGCCGCGCTGGCGCCCACCGTGCCGATATCGTACTTGACGCCGATTTCCTTTTGCTTCGATACGCACGGCGCGAACGCCTGTCCGATATTGTCGACGTCACCGGACGCCACCGGCCCCTGTTGCAGGCCTTCGGTATAGTTCGCGTACAGCGACACCGCTTTCACGGGACGGTAGACGATGCCGGCCATCGGCGTGTTCTTGCTTTGATCGTAGTGCGACAGCGAGGCGCCGGAGTCGTAGTCGTAGCTGTCGGACTTGATGGTCTGGCGGCGCACGCCGACGGTCAGCAGCACCTTATCGTCCAGCATGGACAGCGTGTCCGCCAGCGCGTAGCTGGACAGGATCGATTTGGCGGTCAGCTTGGGATCGTTCATGGCGCCACCGGTGAAGTAATCGGCGACCGGCGCCGCCACATCGACCGGATTGAAGATATTGGTCGCGAAGCCGGCGAAGTTACTGAATGCGTAGGCGTTGCGCGACTCCGTCCAGAACCCCGACGCCGTCGCGCTCAGGCTATGGCCGATGGCGCCGGTGCGCAGCTTGGTGCGTACGCCGATTTCGCCGGTGCGCACGCTGTCGTGGCGCACGTTGTCGAAGCGATACATGCTGGCCGCGCCGCCGGTACTGCCGACGGTCGGTTCGGCGATGATGTTAGACTCGTCGCCGCTGCGCGCGCCCAGCGCTGCCCACGCCACCGTGTCCTTGGCCAGATCGACTTCGCCGCGTAAGGTGCCGAAGGTGTCGCGCTCCTTCGAGTGGGTCCACTTCTGCGCCCAGTTGCTGTCCGAGTCCGGCGCGGAGGGCAGGGCGACGCCCTGGCTGACGGTCACGCTCGGGCGCGCGCCTTGCAGGTTGTGGTTCTGGTAGCCGACATCGGCCGACAGGCGGAAGCCGCGTCCCTGGAAGTCGACGCCGACGGAGGCCACCGACAACTCGCGCTTCTCGCCGTCAATGGGCGTGTCGCCGTCGCGGCGCACCGCGTTGACGCGGATGCCGGTGTTGCCGTTCTCGCCGAAGCGGCGGCCGATGTCGACCGCGCCGTAACCCTGGCCGCCGCTATCGACGCCGACCGTTAGCTGCGTCAGCGGGTTGTTGCTGGCGCGCTTGGGCAGCAGGTTGATCGAGCCGCCCACGCCACCGCCGCCAGGCGCCGCGCCGTTGATGAAGGAGTTCGCGCCGCGCAGCACTTCCACGCGTTCGAGCAGTTCGGAGGCGACGAACTGGCGCGGCAGCAGGCCGAATAGACCGTTGTAGGCCAGATCGTCCGAGTTGACCGGGAAGCCGCGTATCACATACAGCTCCTGGTAGTTGCCGAACCCGCGCGCGACGCGCACCGACGGGTCGTTTTGCAGCACGTCGGCGACGCTGCGCGCCTGCTGGTCCTGGATCACGGCCTGGGTGAAGTTGAGCGTATTAAACGGCGTATCCATCATGTCCACATTGCCCAGCAGGCCAAGACGGCCGCCGCGCGCGACCTGGCCGCCGGCGTAATCCTTGGTCAAGCCGTCGGCCGACGCATCCGCCGAGGCGCTGACGACCACGGTCTGGATCTTGCCCTCGGCGACATCGGCCGCCGCGCCTGCGGCGGTTTGATCTTGCGCGCCGGCGGCGCCGGCCATGAGCATCGCGGCCAGCGCGAAGGGGGACAATTTCAGATTTGGAGTGGGCATGATTCGTTTAATTTTTGGTAAGTAAATGAGAGTGATTCTCAATTATAGCGCTGGAGGCCGCAGTATTGCTACTAAATGAGAGTGATTTGCATTATCATTGTAATTTCCGGTTTGCCGACTCACTTTCAAAATGACACCCGTTACCGTCCGCCGCTGGGCCTGGATCCATAAATGGAGCAGCCTGGTCTGCACCGTGTTCATGCTGCTGCTGTGCCTGACCGGCTTGCCGCTGATCTATCACCACGAAATCGACCACCTGCTAGGCAACGCCATCGAGGCGCCGAAGATGGCGCCGGACACCCCCAAGGCCGATCTTGACGCCGTCATCGCCGCCGGCAAGGCGCGCTATCCGAACAAGCTGGTGATGTACATGTCGCAGGAGGCGGACGAGCGCGAGATCTGGTATCTGACGATGGGCGACCATCCGACCGACGAGGCCTTCAAGTCGGTCGCCGTCGATGCGCGCACCGCCAAGGTGCTGGCCGAACCGAGTTTCGAGGGAACTTTCCTGGGCGTGATGTTCCACCTGCACGTCGATCTGTACGCGGGTCTGTGGGGCAAATTGTTCCTCGGATTTATGGGACTGTTGCTGGTGGTGGCGATCATTTCCGGCGTCGTGCTGTACGCGCCGTTCATGCGCAAGCTGGAATTCGGCCAAGTCCGGCGCGAACGCGGTCCGCGCGTGAAATGGCTGGACCTGCACAATATGCTGGGCATCGTCACGCTGACCTGGGCGCTGGTGGTGGGCGCCACCGGCATGATCAACACCTGGGCCGACTTGCTGGTCAAGTACTGGCAAGCCACCGAAATGGCCGAGATGACCGCGCCGTACAAGGATCTGGCGTTGCCGAGCAAGCTGGGTTCGATGCAGAAGGCGATGGACAACGCCGTCGCCGCCGAGCCGGGCATGCAGGTGGCCTTTGTCGCCTTCCCGGGCACTGCGTTCTCCAGCCCGCATCACTACGGCATCTTCATGCACGGCAACGAGGCACTGACGTCGCGCCTGTACAAGCCGGTGCTGATCGATGCGCAAACCAGCGAGATCACCGATCGCCGCAAGTTGCCGTGGTACTTGACGGCGCTGCTGGTGTCGCAGCCGCTGCACTTCGGCGACTACGGCGGCGCGTGGATGCAGTTCCTGTGGGCGATGCTCGATATCGCCACCATCTTCGTGCTGGGCAGCGGTTTGTATCTGTGGTTGAGGCGCGGGGTGCAGGCCAGGGCGCCGGCCCGCCAGGAAGACGAGGATGTCACCGCGGAACGACAGGCACCTGCCTATGCGGCCGAAGGGGAGGCGCGATGAGCGGCGCGGGTTCCTTCCGCCGCATGTGGGGAGCGCCGATCACGCTGGCGATACTGACGGCGATCGGCCTGATTTCGGCGTTGCTGGGCGACGGCGTGTGGGATTACGTATCCGCCGTCGCGCTCGGTGTTCCGACCATCGCCTGCGCCTGGTACGGGTTGCGCCGCTGAGTTGCTGCCTGGCTAACCGGCCAGGTTCCGCAAGCCTTGCTGTGGCCGCTTTTCCATCAGCAGCGGCAGTAATTGCGTGGTCAGTTCGTTCAGCTCCGCGCCTCCGCGCTCCCGGATTTTGTTCACCTGCGCGACGATCTGGTCGTGCGCCAAGGTGTACTCGACGGTTTTGAGCATCTCGATGCGGCCGCGGATGCGCCGCAAGTCGTCGACCGCCTTGGGCTCGGCGGTCAGTGCCGTTTTTTCGACGATCGCCAGCAACACGTCGGTGATCAACCCGAGCTGTTTGCCGTACGACGCGACGCCGGTGAAGGCCTTCTCTTCAATTGCCGCGTTGCCTGCACCGGGGGTAATCCAGTGTGAGAACCACGTCAGATCGGGGTCGATCTGTTGCATTACTCCACCGCTCCAGGGGAAGTAAAATTGTGGCGACCAGGTCCAGAATGAAAGTGGCGATGTCATGATGACTCCTTTAATTGTGGGTGTTACGCTCGGTTAGACAGGACTCATCAGTAAAGTTCAAAGTATATGACTGATAATTGATGTGGATTTGGAGCAATCCGAGTCGCCCCGTCAGGGCATGACGCACCGCACAAACCAGCGGTTGCTTTATTTGCATGGATTGCTATCATTTGCCGGGTCATCCACCAGGAGTCCCAATGAATGCATCGACCAGGCAGCAATCCTCGCACCCCAACTACGACCGTTTGATCGCCGCCGCCCGCAACGCCGGGCCGGTGACGGTGGCCGTGGCCCATCCATGCGACCGCAACGCGCTGGAGGCGGCGCTCGATGCCGCCGAAATGGGCTTGATCAAGCCTATCCTGGTGGGGCCGCAGGCGCGCATCCGCCAGGCGGCCGACGAGGCGAAGTTCGATATCTCCGCGCTGACCTTGATCGATACCCCGCACAGCCACGCGTCGGCCGCGCGCGCGGTGGAGCTGGTGCGCGAGGGCAAGGCGCAGGCGCTGATGAAAGGCAGCCTGCACACCGATGAGTTGATGGGCGCCGTGGTGGCCGCCGACACCGGCCTGCGCACGGCGCGGCGCCTGAGCCACTGCTTCATCATGGATGTGCCGGGGCGCGGCGAGCCGTTGATCATCACCGACGCCGCCGTCAACATCAACCCGGGACTGAGCGAGAAGGTCGACATCGTGCAAAACGCGATCGATCTGGCGCGGGTGCTGAGGTTCGATCCGGTCAAGGTGGCGATCCTGGCCGCCGTCGAGACGGTGAGCGCCAAGATGCCGTCGACCATCGACGCGGCCGCCCTGTGCAAGATGGCCGACCGGGGCCAGATCACCGGCGCCATCCTCGACGGCCCGCTGGCGATGGACAACGCCATCGATCCGGAGGCGGCGGCGATCAAGAACCTGGTCTCGCCGGTGGCGGGGCAGGCCAATGTACTGATCGCGCCGGATCTGGAGGCGGGCAACATGCTGGCCAAGAGCCTGACCTTCATGGCCGGCGCCGGCGCGGCGGGCATCGTGCTGGGCGCGCGCGTGCCGGTCATCCTGACCAGCCGCGCGGACTCGGTGGAAGCGCGGCTGGCTTCCTGCGCGGTGGCGGTGCTGCTGGTGCACAGCAAGGCCTCCGCGCTCGCCGCCACAGGAGCCTGAGCTCATGGCGCCGAACGATTGCATCGTCGTCATCAACGCCGGTTCGTCCAGCATCAAGTTCTCGCTGTTCGACGGCCCCTCGCTGCGACCTGCGTTGCGCGGCAAGATCGAGAACCTGTATGCGGGCGTGACGCGCTTCATCGCCCAGGATGCGCAGGGCGCGACCGTCGGCGAGCGTAGCTGGCCGGATGCGCCCATCGATCACGAGGCCGGCATGCGTTTCCTGATCGATTTCGCGCAGACGCACCTCGATGGCAGGCGCGTGGCCGCCGTCGGCCACCGCATCGTGCATGGCGGCGTCGCCTACAGCGGGCCGCAACTGCTGGATCAAACCGTGGTGGCGCAGTTGGACCAGCTGGTGCCGCTGGCGCCGTTGCACCTGCCGCACAACCTGGCGCCGGTGCGGTCGATGATGGCGCTGGCGCCCGAGGTGCCGCAGGTGGGCTGCTTCGATACCGCCTTCCACGTCCGCCAGCCGGCGCGGGCGCAGGCGTTCGCGCTGCCGGCCAGGATCACGGATCTCGGCATCCGCCGATACGGTTTCCATGGCCTGTCCTATGAATATATCGCCAGCCGCCTGCCCGCGGCGGATCCCGCGCTGGCCGGCGCCAAGGTGGTGGCCGCGCACCTGGGCAACGGCGCCAGCATGTGCGCCATGTCGGCCGGGCGCAGCGTCGCCAGCACGATGGGCTTTACCGCCGTCGACGGCCTGCCGATGGGAACCCGCTGCGGCGACCTCGATCCCGGCGTGGTGCTGTACCTGATCGAGGAACTGGGCATGGATGTGGCGGCCGTCCAGAAGCTGCTGTACCAGGAATCTGGCCTGCTGGGCGTATCGGGCATCTCGGCCGATATGCGCACCCTGGAGGCCAGCGAAGATCCGCGCGCCAGGGCCGCCATCGACTTGATGGTCTACCGCATTGGCCGCGAACTCGGCTCGCTGGCCGCCGCGCTGGGTGGACTCGATGCGCTGGTGTTCTCGGGCGGCATAGGCGAGAACAGCGTCGCGGTGCGCGCCGCCGTCTGCCGCGACGCCGCCTGGCTCGGTGTGGAGCTGGACGCGGCGGCCAACGGCGCCAATCCGCGCGGCGTGGCCCGCATCAGCGCCGCCGGCAGCAAGGTCGCGGTATGGGTGGTGCCGGCCAACGAGGAACTGATGATCGCCCGCCACACCCTGGCGATGCTGGAGGATGCATGAACACTGAAACCGTTTTTCCCATTTTGGCCGGCAAGCGCGCCCTGGTGGTCGGCGTGGCGAACGAGCACTCGATCGCCTGGGGCTGCGCGCAGGCCTTTCGCAAGGCGGGCGCCGACGTGGTGCTCACCTATCTGAATGACAAGGCGTTGCCGCACGTGGCGCCGCTGGCGGCGCAAATCGACGCGCAACTGCTGCCGCTGGACGTGACCCAACCGGGTCGACTCGAAGCGTTGTTCGAGATCCTCGCAGGACAGGGCAAGCTCGATATCCTGGTTCACTCCATCGCCTTCGCGCCAAAGGCGGACCTGCAGGGCGGCCTGCTCGATTGTTCGCTGGACGGTTTCCTGCGGGCGATGGACGTGTCGTGCCATTCGTTCGTGCGGATGGCCAGGCTGGCGGTTCCACTGATGACGGACGGCGGCACCATGTTCGCGATGAGCTATCACGGCGCCAACAAGGTGGTGCCCAACTATAACGTCATGGGGCCGGTGAAGGCGGCGCTGGAGGCGTCCTGCCGCTATCTCGCCTATGAACTGGGGCCGCGCGGAATCCGGGTGCACGCGATTTCGCCGGGGCCGTTGAAGACGCGGGCGGCGTCGGGCCTGAAGGATTTCGACCGGCTGCTGAACGAGGCGGTCGCACGGGCGCCGCTGGGCGAGCTGGTCGACATCGACGATGTCGGTGCCACCTGCGCGTTTCTGGCGACGCCTTACGCGCACCGGCTCACCGGCAGCACCGTGTATGTCGACGGCGGGCTGAATATCGTCGCCTGAGCGATTCGGGCACGCGCAGTTAGCTCTCCAGCTCCCGCCGAGCCAGAAACGCGTGTATCTGCGATACCACGGCGGCGCCTTCGCCGACGGCTGCGGCCACCCGCTTGGTCGAGTTGGCGCGCACGTCGCCGATCGCGAACACCCCCGGCACGCTCGTTTCCAGGCTGGCCTGCCGGCTTTCGAGCGCGCAGCCAGGGGCGTCGTAGCCGGTCAGGATGAAGCCTTTTGAATCGACCTCCACGCCGCAGTCGCCCAGCCAACCGGTGTTCGGATCGGCGCCGATGAACAGGAACAGCCGCCGCACGTCGTAGTCGGTTTCGACTTCGCTGCGGTTGTCGCGCACGCGCACCTGCCGCAGGCCGTCCTCTCCGCCGCCTTCCAGCGCGACGATCTCCGAGTGCGTGTGCAGCACGATGTTCGGCGTCGCCTCGATACGTTCGATCAGGTAGCTCGACATCGTCGACGCCAGGCTGTCCTTGCGGATCAACATGTGGACCCTGGAGGCGAAGCCGGACAGGAACACCGCCGCCTGGCCGGCCGAATTGCCTCCGCCGACCAGCACCACTTCCTCGCTGGCACACAGCTTGGCCTCCAGCGGCGAGGCCCAGTAGTACACGCCCTTGCCCTCGAACTGGGTCAGGTTGGCCAGGGAAGGGCGGCGATAGCGCGCCCCGCAAGACAGCACCACCGTGCGCGCCCGCAGCTGTTGCAGGCTGCCGCACATTTCCACTTCGAGCGGGTAGCTGTCGCATAGCAGCCGCCCGGCCGGCGCGGGTATCGCCATCTCGACGCCGAATTTACGCGACTGCACGTAGGCGCGGCCGGCCAGCGCGCGCCCGGAGATCCCGGTCGGGAAGCCCAGATAGTTTTCGATCCGGGCGCTGGCAGCCGCCTGGCCGCCATAGGCGCGCGTTTCCAGCGCCAGCACGGACAAGCCTTCGGAGGCCGCATACACGGCCGTCGCCAGTCCGGCCGGCCCGGCGCCGACCACGATCACGTCCCACACCTGGTTGGAGTTCAGCTCCGGAAGCGTGCCCAGACAGCGTCCCAGTTCGACCGTCGACGGATTTTTCCGTACGCTGCCGTCGGGGCACACCACCAGCGGCATGTCGTCCGGCAGCGGGCGATAACGTTCGCACAGGGCGCGCGCCTGCTCGTCGGCCTGCGGGTCGAGCACCTTGTTCGGAATCCCGTTGCTGTTCAACCAGCCCTGCAGCGCGTGCACGCGCGGATAGCCAGGTGTTGCAATCAGCACCACGCCGCTGGCGCCGTTTTCCATCAGTTCGACGCGCCGCAATATGAAGGCGCGCACGATCTTCTCGCCCAGTTCCGCCTCCGCCACCAGCAGCGCGCGCAGCGACTGCGTGGTCAGCACCAGCACTTCGACGGCGCCTATCGCGTGGCCATTGACCAGCGACGGCGCGTTGGATAGCTGGCTCATTTCGCCGGCGAATTCGCCCGGCAGGTGTTCGGTGATCACCGATGTATTTCCCAGGCCGTCATAGCGGCTGATGCGGATTTTCCCGGCCAGCAGAACGAACATGCCGAAGGTGCTGCGCCCGGCCTCGAACAGCATCTCGCCGTCGCGGTAGCAGGCGCGCGCGCCAAAGCGTTCGACCCGCCGGATTTCGGCCGCATCGAGTTTGGGAAGCGCCTGGCCGGCGCGGGATTTGAAGGTGTCGTAGGTCGTCATGATCACAGTCTAACGCGGTTAAATGCTGCACTGCCAGATTCTAAAGGAAGAGCGGTTGGTGATCATCATTGTGATTCTTTGAGCGGGCGATGATTTTTATGCGCAAGCGACTACTAGAATGCGCTCACAAGCTGATCATAAAACACCGGCCGTACACATGGCCGAGAAGACGGGAGACAAAAGTGAACACAGTAATGAACACGGCAGGTAAGCATTCGAAGTTGGCGGATAGCCGCATCACCCAGCGTGTCATCGTAGCCGCCGTGGCGTCGGCGGTCGCCTCCATCCTGGCCAGTAATGCCGCGATGGCGCAATCCACCGAGGCCGCCGCGCCCACCTCCCAGCCGGCGGCGGTGCCGCGCGCGCCGGACGACATGGCGCCAGCCGTCGTCACCGTCGTGGGCACCCGAAAATCGGTGGCGTCGGCGATCGACCGCAAGATCCGCAACTCCACCGTCTCCGACTCGCTGGTGGCCGAGGATATCAACCAGTTCCCGGATAAAAACGTCGGCGAGGCGCTGTCGCGTATCACCGGCGTGCAGTTGACGCGCGATTTCGGCGAAGGCTCGCAAATCTCGATTCGCGGCGTCGAGCCGGATTTGAACCGCGTGGAGATCAACGGCATGTCGGTGCTGGGCACCAACGGCAACGCCGGCCGTGGCGCCGAACTGCGCGAGCTGGCCTCCGAGCTGATATCCTCGATCGACGTGTTCAAGGGCAGCACGCCCGACCTGACCGAGGGCGGCGTCGGCGGCACGGTGGTGATCACCACCCGCAAGCCGCTCGACTTCAAAAAATTCACCATCGCCAGCACGGTGTCCGGCGAGCAGTCGTCCAGCCGTGGCGGCGTGCAGCCGCGCGCCAGCCTGCTGATCGCCGACCAGTTCCTCGACGGCCGCCTCGGGCTGATGGCCAACGTGGTGTATGACGACGTCCGCACCCGTAACGACTACACCCGCAACACCAGTTGGCGCTTCCTGCGCGACTGGGACTTCTCGCCGGAGAAAACCGTCACCTCGCTGGATCCGACGGTGGCCGGCATCTCGGACGTTTCCGGCTGCGGCGCCGCCAACCTGTCGGCCGCGCAGCGCACCGCCTGCAGCCAGCAGTGGTACGACTACTCGCCGGGCACGCCGCGCTACGGCATCTGGACCCGCGACCACAAACGTTCGTCGGCCGAGTTGACCGCCCAGTACAAATTCAGCAACGACCTGAAAGCGTACGTCAGCTATCAGGCCAACAAGCAGGACCAGCGCCTCAACGACCGCAACTACGGCACTGATTTCAGCGCCGTCACCCGGCTGGCCAACGCCGGCCGCGCGCCGACCTACAACGCCGCCGGTGTTCCTTCCGGCGCCACCTGCACCGCCGCGCCGACCGCTTCCACGCCGGCCGGCATGACCGTCGCTAATCACTACGTGACCGAGTACACGGTCGGCAGCTGCACCTATTTGAACGGCATCGCCGGGCAGGGCGCGTTCAGCACCCAGGCGCGCGATTTCGACCTGAAAATCGATTCGCGCTACGTCACCTCCGGCTTCACCTACAAAAAAGGGCCGCTGGAGATCGAGGGCCTCGCCGGCACTTCGCGGTCGAACTACCACAACGAGACCAACAGCATCGTGCTGTCGCAAAACGCGCCGGGCCTGAAGGTCTCCCTCGACGCCCAGGGCCTGCCGCACTTCGACTTCCCGGCCGGCTACTCGCCGGAGGACAGCCGTTCCTACGTCAGCGCCCAGCTGCAATACCGTCCCTACGAAACCAAGAACGATGAAGACCAGGCCAAGCTCGATTTCAAGTACCGCCTGTCGACGCCTTTCTTCAGCAAGCTCTGGTTCGGCGTACAGGCGCGCAAATCGTCCGCGCAGCGCTACAACGGCACCTCCTATGTGCTCGACAACGGCGCCGATCTGGCAGGTACGGCGGACGACCTGATCGTCGGCGGCGCCAACATCAACCAGACCGTGACCTACGACCCGAACAACACCAGCGGCGTGATACGCGGGCCGGACAAGTTCAACATCGCCGACCCCGGATGGTCTAGCCGCTATGTTAACGCCGCGCAGATGGCGCAGCTGGTCGACGCAGTGCGCGGCCGCTCGCCTGGCACCTTCTTCGGCGGCTACGACAAGGTCGGAAACATCCCGAGTGGTTGGATGACGCCGGTCTACAGCGCGGCGGCGCCGTACTTCGACACGTCCAAGTTCAACTTCGACGCCATCTACAACGGCATCGGCACCGACGGCAACATGCATCCACAGATCCCCGCCTACCGGGTCGAAGAGCGCATCAGGTCCGCGTATGTGCGGGTCGATTTTGACACCGAGCTGTACGAACACCAGATCTGGGGCAATCTGGGCGTGCGCTATACCGGCACGCGTGACAAATCCACTGGTTCGCAGTCCTACGGCATCCGCGTGGCGAATCCGGGTTCGTCGGCAGGCTATTCCGATTACCTGTATGGCACCAATATCATCTCGCTGGACAACAGCTACCACGACTACCTGCCTAGCCTGAACGTCATGGGCTGGGTGGTTCCGGACAAGTTCATGGTGCGGTTCGGGCTGGCCAAGGTGATGTCGCGGCCGCGCGTCGACCTGCTCGCGCCTAACGCTCGCTGCATCGCCGGCAGCGGCAATCCCGCGTTCGGCGGCGAGGGCGACGACGATTGCACGGCCGGCAACCCGAATCTGAAGCCGTTCCGCGCGACGAACACGGACCTGAGCTTCGAATACTATCCGAGCGCCGACAGCCAGGTCAGTGTCGGCCTGTTCAAAAAGAAGATCGACAGCTATATCCTGGAAAAGCAAATCGTCAGGGGCGTCGACTTGTTCAACGACGGCCAGCGGTTCGACGTCACGCAGGCGATCAACGGCGAGGGCGCCACCACCAAAGGTGTCGAGGTGACGGCGCGCACCGCGTTCACCTTCCTGCCTGGATGGCTGGGCGGCTTCGGTGGGGACGTCAACTACACCCGCATGACGTACAAGTACGCGGCCGGCACCGAACGAATCAATCCGCTGGACGGCACGGTACTGCCGTACGCCGGGCTGTCGAAAAACAGCTATAACGCCGCGCTGTGGTACGACTTGGGCAAGATCAACGCACGCCTCGCCTACAACTTCCGCGATCGTTTTTACACGGGTAACAACGATGTGGCGGGCAATCCGACCTTCCAGCAGAAGACCGGTTTCCTCGACGCGAAGTTCCAATATCGCTACAATGACAACGTCACGTTCTCCATCGAAGGCAAGAACTTGACGGACCAGGCACAGACCACCGACGGCGGCGATCCGTTCCGCGTGAACGAAGTGGCATGGTCCGGCCGTCGTTACTTCGTCAGCGTGTCGATCAAAAACTGAGCGATTAAAAATCAAGGGCATCCATGGCGCAAACGTTTATTGCGCGCGGACTGAAAACGGCGGCCTGCATGGCCGCTGTTTTTTCGTTTGCGCTCGCCGCATCGGCGGCGGAACCGGTATTTAACAACCCGCTGGTCAAACAGCGCGCCGACCCGCAGGTCTCGCTGCACAGCGACGGCTATTACTACTTCACCGCCACGGTGCCGGAGTACGACCGCATCGAGTTGCGGCGCGCGCGCTCGCTCAACGACCTGGGAGCGGCCGAGGCCAAGGTGGTATGGCGTAAGCACGCCAGCGGCATCATGGGTGCGCACATATGGGCGCCGGAGATGCACTACATCGACGGCAAATGGTATATCTATTTCACGGCCGGCGCCTCGGACAAGATCTGGGAGATACGCCTCTATGTGCTGGAAAACAGCTCCCCCAATCCGCTGGAAGGGGAATGGAAGGAGCTGGGGCAGCTCAAGACGGGCTGGGAATCGTTCTCGCTGGACGCCACCACGTTCACGCTGGACGGAAAACGGTACTTGTTGTGGACCCAGGTCGCGCCGGAATCGACCACGCACGCCACCAACATCTACATCGCCCGGATGGATACTCCGTCATCGATCAAGGGCCCGGCGGTGATGCTGACGAAGCCGGAGTATGACTGGGAGAAGGTCAAGCACGCGGTCAACGAGGCGCCGGCGGCGCTGGTGAAGAACGGCCGGGTGTTTGTCAGCTATTCGGCCAGCGCGACGGATGCGAACTATGCGCTTGGCCTGTTGACGGCGCCGGTGGGAGGGGACTTGCTGACGCCCGGCACCTGGACCAAATCGCCGAAGCCGGTGTTTGTCAGCAGCGAGGCGAATGGCCAGTACGGGCCGGGGCACAACTGGTTCACCACCACGCCGGATGGCAAGACGGATATATTGGTTTACCACGCACGCAATTACCGTGACATCGTTGGCGATCCGTTGAAGGACCAGAACCGGCACACGCGCGCGCAGGTGCTGCATTGGAATGCGGATGGGACACCGAATTTTGGTCAACCGGTAGCTGACAAGCGCGATTGACAACGGAGACACGTAGGGCGGATTAGGCGGAACGCCGTAATCGGCCATATATGCGCCGCCAACGGCGCATGCATGGCCGATTACGCTACGCTAATCCGCCCTACGTGTCTCCACGAGGGACAGCCAGCGCTGTCTATACTGATCCCAGCCATCGATCCGCAGCGGCGCCGCCGTCGTGCTGCGCAGCGCCGGCGCGCTGCCCCAGTGGTGCAGCATCCAGCCACCGCACGTGGTGCCGCTGGTATCGTCCGTGCTGTTGATTTGCTGATCCGGACGCAACGCCGCCAGCAAAGGCGCGAACCACGGATTGCCCGTATAGCTGCCTTCGACCACCACCGCACCGTCCACACCCAACTGCTCCAGACAGTAGTCGCTCATCAAAACACAATACAGCGTGGCGAGCGCGTAACGCTGCCTGTTGTCCTGCGGCGTCATCCCCACAATCGTCCCGGCCCGCCCGGCAAACGGCCCCCCAGCCTGCGAGTAGCAAGGCAACGCCATCGTCTGCCGCTCGATCAGCAAGCGCAAATCCTCGACGCCGCAGACCTCCAGCTCCGCCCCCGCCAATTCGCCGAACTCGCGCCCACCCATGAAGCGCATGCACGCCACGGCCTGGCCCATCGCGTTGCTATTGGCGAGCATATCGGCCGCTTCGCGCAAACCTTCCAGCGGCTTGCCCGGCGCGGCGGCGATCACCCAGGTTCCGGTGGACAGGACCGCCGGCGTCTCGCCTTCGCCACCATCGGCACGCGCGAAATGCCGCAGCAGCGATGCGTTGCTGTCATGGATGCCGCACAAAACCCTGCATTCCGGGGACAAGCCCGTTTGCCGCGCCAGTTCTGCCTTCAAAAAACCAAGCGGCGCCCACGCCGGCTGCAACGGTGGGAACAATCCGGTCCACCCCATGCGATCGACCAGCGAGGAATACTGCTGGCGGGCCGGCTGCCACAGATCCGTGTGACAGCCCAGCGACGTAACCTCGCTGGCCGCCACGCCGCTCAAACGCCATGCCCAATACTGCGGATACATGAGGATATGGCGCGCGCGACGGAACTCCTCGGGGAAGGCCTGCGCCTGCCAGGCGAGCTGCCGCCCCAGATTCAGACCGGCCGGCAGTTGAGGCGAGTAGGTGGCGGAATAGGGCGGCCGCTCGTCGGCGTAGTGCATTCCCTGCCCGGCGGGCATCTCGAACTCGTAGTCTAGCACCGGCAGCACCAGCCCCTCGTCATCGACCAGCGCCGCCGTGGCGCCGTGCGTGACGCTGACAATGGCGCCGACATGCGCCAACGCCGTGAATTGCTGCATGCCGTCCAGCGTCCAGTTCCAGATCCGGTCCGTGTCGTGGTGCGGATACGGAGTGCAGTTCAATATCGTATTCGGACTGCGGCGCTCCGCCAGGACCGCGCCGTCGGCATCGATCAGCACCAATTTGACGTTGGTTTTGCCGATGTCGAGGACGATGGTGGCTTCGATCGGCAAGCTCATTTGGCGGTCCTTCGGCCGCGCAGCAGACGTGGCAAGGCGATGGTCGCCAGCAGCAGAATACCGACGACGATGGTCATGTAAATGCCCGGGATATTGGCCAGCGACAGTCCGTAGGTGACGGTGCCCAGGGTCAGCACGGCCAGCACCACGCCGCCGATGGTGCCGGCGCCGCCGGCGATGCTGACGCCGCCCAGGATCACCATCGTGATCACCTCCAGCTCCCAGCCCATGGCGATGTTCGGCCGCGTGCTGCCGATACGTCCCGTCAGCAGGTAGGCCGCCAGTCCGGCCATCGCGCCGGTCAACATGAACAGCACCAGCCGATAGCGGTCGACGGCGATGCCCGAGAAGCGCGCGGCGACCGGGTTGTTCCCGATGGCGTAGATGCGGCGGCCCCAGGTCGTCGCATGCAGCACGAACGCGAAGAGCCCGGCGAAGGCCAGCAGGATGACGAATTCGCGCGGGATGAAGCCGAAGAAGTAGCCCTGGCCCCAATCGGCCATCAGTTGCGGATAGCCGGTGAACGCCTTATCGCCCAGCACCACGCTGGCCAGCCCGCGGAACAGCGAGACGGTGCCGATGGTGACGACGATCGACGGCAGGCGGAAGCGCGTGACCATGATGCCATTGAGCCAGCCGCAGGCCGTGCCGGCGGCCAGCGCGACCGGCAGCAGCAGCTCCGGCGCCACGCCGTTGGCGTGGGCCAGGCCGATCGCCACCGACGACAGCGCGAGGATGCCGGACACGGAGATGTCGATCTCGCGGCAGATGATCAGCAACGCCATCGGCAGCGCGATCAGCGCCTTTTCGCTGAAGTTGAAGGTGCCGTCGGCCAGGTTGTACAGGTCAAGGAAGTGCGGCAGCATGATGGCGTTGGCGGCGAAGGCCGCCACCAGCAGCAGCGCAAGCAGGCTTTCCCAGCGGCCCAGCAGGGCGCCCAGGCGGAAGCCCGGACGGTCCGCGATGATGTAGCGGGAAGAACTTGCCTTTTCAGGCGCGTCGGCGGAATTGGACATCACGGTACTCGTAGTCACGCAGCGCTCCCGGTTGCGTTGGATTTATTCAGGTGCAGCGGCAGGATCTGCCGGCCGATAGGTCGGCCGCCACGGGCATTGATCAGCACCGCAGTCAGGATCACGACGCCGGTCAGCGCGCTTTGCCAGAAAGGCGATACCTTCACCACCGGCAGCGCGTTGCCGATCACGGCGAGGAACAAGCCGCCCAGCACCGCGCCGGCCACGCTGCCGCTGCCGCCGGCGATGCTGATGCCGCCGATGACGCAGGCCGCGATGACGGTGAATTCAAAGCCGTAGGCGATCTCGGTGTAGGCGACCGCGTAACGCGCCACCCACAGGTAGCCGCACAAGCCGGCCATGGCGCCGGACAGGCCGTAAGTCCACATCAAACGGCTGGCGATCGGAATGCCGACGTAGCGTGCCGAAAACGGTTCGTTGCCGATGGCGTACAGGTCGCGGCCGAAGCGGCTGTGCTTTGCGACATACCAAGCCGCCAGCACCGTCAGCGCGGCGATCCACACCAGATGCGTGACGCCGAACAGGCGCGCCAGCGGGAAGGCGATGAAGTCGGCCGGCATCTGGTGCGACGACACCCAGGCGCCGCCGGACAGCACGAACACCAGGCCGCGATAGACGCTCATGGTGCCCAGGGTGACGACGATGGGCGCCAGGTCCAGATAGCCGATCAGGTAACCGTTGATCAAACCAAGCAGCAGGCCGATCGCCACCGCCGCCAGCATCACCAGCGGCAGCGGCAGTTCCGGAAAACGGGATGCCAGCAAGGCCGACATCATGCCCGCCAGCGCCAGGCTGGAGGCGACCGACAGATCGACGCCGCGCGTGACGATGACCAGCATCTGCGTCAGCGCCAGCATGATCAGCAAGGTGCTGTCGGTGAGCAGATTGGCCAGGCTCGAACCGGTGACGAACACCGGCGCGCGCGTTCCGACCAGGATAATCAGCGCGACGGTGCACAGCGCTAGCTGAACTTCCCGCATTTTCAGCAGCGCCTTCATACACATTCCTCCGCAGGCAGCGCGCAGCCGGAGGCGGCGGCGACGATGTTTTCCGGCGTGGCGTCCGCCCGGTTATAAGTATGTTCGATGCGGCCCTGGTGCATGATCACGATGCGGTCCGCCAGCCCCATGACCTCGGGCAGTTCGGACGAGACCAGGATCACCGACAGTCCCTTGCTTACCAGCTCACCGATAAAACGGTGAACTGCGGCCTTGGAACCGATGTCGATGCCCTTGGTGGGTTCGTCCAGGATGATCACTTTGGGATTGGTCGCCAGCCATTTGCCCAGCACGACCTTCTGCTGGTTGCCGCCGGAGAGCTCGGCGACGTTTTGCGTCAAGTGCGCCGCCTTCAATTCCAGCTGCTCGGCGTAGTGGCGCGCGATCGCGGTTTCCTGCGCCCGCCGTCCGCGCAGGAAGAAGCCGACCCTGGACAGGATGGGCAGGGTGATGTTCTGCATGATGGGCAGCGACAAATGCGCGCCCTGGTGCTGGCGGTCCTCCGGCACATAGGCGATGCCGTGCTTGATGGCGTCCGACGCGCAGGATACGCAAATCTCCTTGCCATCGAGCCTGACCGTTCCGCGCACGGCGGTGCTCAATCCGAAGATCGCGTGCATGACCTCCGAGCGGCCGGCGCCGACAAGCCCATAGAAGCCTAGGATCTCGCCGCGCCGCAGCGAGAAGCTGACGTCGTCGAACTCGGTGGGGTGGCACAAGTTTTTCACCTCAAGCAGCACCTCGCCGGGCGTGACATCCGCCTTCGGGTAGGCTTGCTTGACGGTGCGGCCCACCATCAGCGCCACCAGCTCCGCTTCGGTGACGTCGGCGATCGCGCCCTCGGCGATGAACTGACCGTCGCGCAGCACCGTGTAGCGGTCGGCCACGGCGAAGATCTCGTCGAATTTGTGCGTGATGAAAATGATCGCCGTGCCGGCCGCGCGCAACTGGCCGATGATGCGATACAGCTCGTGGATCTCGCGCTGCGACAGCGACGCCGTCGGCTCGTCCAGGATCACCACCCGCGCATCCTGCGACAGCGCGCGGGCGATTTCGACGAAGTGGCGCTGGGCCACGCTCAGGTCCTTGACGCGGGCGCGCACCGGCAGGTTCACCTCGAGGCGCGCGAACAGCTTCTCGGCCTCGGCCTCGATTTTGCTCCAGTCGATGCGGCCGGAGGCGCCCTTGCATGGCTGGCGGCCGACGTAGATATTCTCCGCCACGGTCAGCTCGTCGAACATCACGGTTTCCTGGTGCACGGCCGTGACGCCGGCGCGCATCGCATCCTGCGCGTTGGCGAACTTGATCGGTTGGCCGGCCAATTCGATCATGCCTTCGTCCGGCCGGTAAATACCGGTCAGGGTTTTGACCAATGTCGACTTACCTGCGCCGTTTTCTCCGATCAGGGCCATGACTTCACCCGCGCGCACCGACAGCGCCACGTTGTTCAACGCGACGATGCCGGCAAAGCGCTTGCAGATCCCGGTCAATTGCAGGACCGGGGTTGTATTCATATTCATAGGACTCCAGCTCAGAAGATCTTGGAGAACTTGTCGACGTTCCCTTTGTCGTAGGTGAATGGCGGCGCCATCGCACCCTCACCGTTGGCGTCCAATGCGATGCTGCCCATGCGGCCGGCCGAGACGCTGCCACCCGGCTTGGCGGTGGGCTGGCCCTTGACGAAGTCGTAGGCGGCATACGTGGCCGCATAACCGAGATCGATCGGATTCCAGATCGCGAACTCGCGTACCGCGCCGCTCTTGACGTGGCCGGCCATCTCGGACGGTAGCCCCAGGCCGGTGACGTACACTTTGCCGACCAGGTTCTCGTCGACCACCGCCTTGCTGGCTGCGTTGATGCCGACGGTCGTCGGGGCGATGATCGCCTTCAGGTTTGGATTGCTGCGCAACAGGCCGAGCGCCTCGCGGTAGCTTTTGTCCGACTGGTCGTCACCGTAGACGGTGGCGACCAGCTTCATCTTGCTGAACTCCGGCTTCTCCAGCGTCTTCTTCATCACGCCGATCCAGAGATTCTGATTGGTCGCCTGCGCCGACGCCGACAGGATCGCGATCTCGCCCTTGCCGCCGATGGCGTCGGACGCCATCTGGATCTGCTTCAATCCGATCAGGTCCGGGCTGGAGGGATTCAGCTGCATCAAGCGGCCTTCGGGCGCCAGGCCGCTGTCGAACGAGATCACCTTGATTCCGCGCGCCATGGCCTTTTTGGTGATCGGCACCAGCGCGTTCGGATCGTTGGCCGAGATGACGATGGCGTCGACCTTCTGGCTGATCAACGAGTTGATGATTTCGATCTGGCCTTCGGCGCTCGGCGTTGTCGGCCCGGTGTAGATGATCTCCACATTTTTCAGTTCCTTGGCCGCGTCCTTGGCGCCGGTGTGGGCGGCGTCGAAGAAGCCGTTGCCAAGGCTTTTGACGACCATGGCGATGCGCATGTTCTCACTTTTCTTCTCGCCGCATCCGGCGATGGCCGTCAGCAGGCCGGCGGCAACGGCCGCCAATACGATCTTCCTGCGCTTCAATGCGATACCTCCGATTGGTACATCGCGGCCGACTGGTAGTCGAACGGTGGATTGAACTGGCTGGCATTGTGCTGGGCGGGGATGGCTTCCGGCTCCACGGTGACCACGCGCACGCCGGATTGTTCGAGCAGCTGCACCGCAGAATCGGAGGCGTAGGTATCGGTGATGACGGTCGACACGCGGTTCAAGCCGCACAGGATCAGGCCCGCCTTCTTGGCGAACTTGGAGCTGTCGACCAATACGATCAGTTCCTCCGCCTGCGAGATCAGGCGCTTCTCGGCCTGGATCAGCAGCGGGTCGGCCTCCATCAGGCCAAGCAGCGACAGGCCGTAGACGCTCATGAACATCTTGGCCGCGTAGTGGTGCTGGGTGATGTCGTTGTCGAAGGGACTGAGGATGACATTCTGCTCGCGATAGACTTTGCCGCCGGGGACAATGATCTCGTTCTCGCTCGATACCAGCAGGCGCTCGGCCATCAGGAAGGAATTGGTGAGGATCTTGAGGTGCTGGTCGACCAGGAATTCGGCCATCATGAAGGTGGTGGTGCCGCCGTTGATGATGATCGTTTCGCCTTCGCTGCACATGCCGGCGGCGTGGCGCGCGATCGCGCGTTTGCGCTCGGCGTAGCACTGGATATTGTGCTGGAAGGTCTCGCTGGTGAGGGTGAAGCTGCGTTTTTTCTGCTCCAGGTTCGCGGCGCCGCCCCGGGTGCGGGTGAGCAGACTGCGGGCGGCGAGCCAGCTGATGTCGCGGCGGACCGTGGCGGGGGAGGCGCTGAGCCAGTCGACCAATTGCGGCACGCTGGCCGTATTATGTTCGGCGAGCAACTTCAGCAAACGTTTACGGCGCTTGTGATTTACCATTCCTGTCTCCTTTTATTCGCCACTACTACCGTCGCTGCCACAGTTTGCTGGGGGACCGATCCGGTGTGTGACTTTATTAATTACTAAGACTAAACATTTCAAAATCGTCCGTCAATCATTAGTCGATCAAATATTTGATTGTTTCGATATCGATTTCGCGATCCAATCAAGTTTCGATCATCGATATGATTATTTCCTACTTGGTCATCAACTTGAGCGCTTGCGCATTGACACCCATGCGCCGCTGATTTCTACTGGTTACAGTTGCCAAAAGCGGCAAGGGATCAGTAGAAACGCAAGACGAAACCAAACAACGGAGATCAGTAAATGAAAGTAACCCAGCAGCAAGCCCCGATCACTTCTCTGTGGGACGACGAAGCTGCGGCAGCCATGAGCGAGCCGGAGCTGTTGCTATACCGTTCGAACCTGCTCGGTTCGGACCTGCGCATCACCAATTTCGGCGGTGGCAATACGTCGGCCAAGGTGAAGATGGCCGATCCGCTTAGCGGCGAACAGGTGGAGGTGCTGTGGGTGAAGGGCTCCGGCGGCGATCTTGGCAGCATCAAGCTTGACGGCTTCTCGACGCTGTACATGGATAAGCTCAACGCCTTGAAGGGGCGCTATCGCGGCCTGGCGCTGGAAGACGAGATGGTGGCCTATCTGCCGCATTGCACGTTCAACCTGAATCCGCGCGCGGCCAGCATCGACACGCCGCTGCACGCCTACATCGCCCGCAAGCACGTCGACCACATGCACCCGGACGCGGTGATCGCCATCGCCGCCTGCGCCGGCAGCCAGGCGCTGACGCAAAAAATCTTCGAGGGCGAACTGGGATGGCTGCCATGGCAGCGTCCAGGCTACGACCTTGGCCTGAAGCTGGAACAGGTATCGAAGGCGCAGCCCAACCTGAAAGGCATCATCCTCGAAGGCCACGGGCTGTTCACTTGGGGCGACACCGCCAAGTCCTGCTACGAGACGACGCTGGCGATCATCAAGCGCGCGGAGGAATGGTTGGCCGCGAATTCCAAGCAGCCGTCGTTCGGCGGCCAGGCGATCGAGCCGCTGCCGGCCGAGCAGCGCAGCGCCCTGGCGGCCAAGCTGATGCCGCTGCTGCGCGGTAAAATCAGCCGCGACGAATACAAGCTCGGTCACTTCGACGACAGCGCCGCCGTGCTGGAATTCGTCTGCAGCCGCGACCTGCAACCGCTGGCCGCGCTGGGCACCTCGTGCCCCGACCACTTCCTGCGCACTAAAATCCGTCCGTTCGTGATCGACTTCGATCCGCTCAAGCCGGACTTCGACAAGCTGGTCGCCGGCCTCGATCAGGCGCTGGAGGAATACCGCGCCGGCTACGTGGCCTACTACGAGCGCTGCAAGCACGATAACAGCCCGGCCGTGCGCGACGCCAATCCGATCATCTACCTGATTCCAGGCGTCGGCATGCTGTCGTTCGCCAAGGACAAGGCCACCGCGCGCATCGCCGGCGAGTTCTACGTCAACGCGATCAACGTCATGCGCGGCGCGAACGGCGTCGACACCTACGTCGGCCTGCCGGAACAGGAGGCCTTCGACATCGAATACTGGCTGCTGGAGGAAGCGAAGCTGCAGCGCATGCCGAAGCCGAAAAGCCTGGCCGGCCGCATCGCGCTGGTCACCGGCGGCGCCGGCGGCATCGGCCAGGCGGTCGCCAGGCAGCTGTTGCAGGAGGGCGCGTGCGTGATGTTGACCGATATCGATCCGGAAGCGCTGTCGCAGGCGCACACCGATCTGGTGAAGTCGGCCGGCAAGGATAGCGTCGGCAGCATCGTCGCCAACATCACCAGCGAGGAAGCGGTGGAAAGCGTGCTGCAGGCGGCAGCGCTGCGTTTCGGCGGCGTCGACCTGCTGATTTCCAACGCCGGCATCGCTTCGTCGGCGCCGCTGGAGGACACCACGCTGGAAATCTGGCAGCGCAACCAGGACATCCTGGTCACCGGCTACTTCCTGGCCAGCCGCGCCGCCTTCCGCATCATGAAGCAGCAGGGACTGGGCGGCAGCATGGTGTTCGTCGCCAGCAAAAACGGCCTGGTAGCGTCGGCCGGCGCGTCGGCCTACTGCACCGCCAAGGCGGCGGAAATCCATCTGGCGCGCTGCATCGCGCTGGAAGGCGCGCCGCACGGCATCCGCGTCAACGTCGTCAATCCGGACGCGGTCATCCGGGGCTCGCGCATCTGGGACGGAAAGTGGAAGCAGGAGCGCGCCCAGTCGAATAAAATCGAGGCCGACGACGTCGAGAAGTTCTACCGTGACCGCAGCATGCTCAAACTGAGCGTTCTGCCAGAGGATATCGCCGAGGCGGTGTACTTCCTGGCGAGCGACAAAGCCGGCAAGAGCACTGGTAACATCCTGAACGTCGATGCCGGCAACGCTGGCGCGTTCACGCGCTAAGCCACACACTATAAAAATAACGAAGGAGACCTTATGAGCACCATCATCGACAGCGGCCGCGTGGCCGAACACAACGCCAAGCTGCGCGCCAACCTGGACGAGGACTACGCGGCGCTGGGCGGCATGCTGGCCCGCCGTGGGCAGGATATCGAAAAACTGACCGCGCAGGCGCAGAAGTTCGCCGTGGCCTTGCCAAGCTGGGGAGTCGGCACCGGCGGCACGCGCTTCGCCCGTTTTCCGGGCAAGGGCGAGCCGCGCAACGTGCTCGAGAAACTCGAGGACTGCGCCGTCATCCACCAATTGACCTGCGCGACTCCCGGCGTGTCGCTGCACTTCCCATGGGATAAAACCTCGGACCCGGCGGCGCTGCGCCAGCAGGCCGAGAGCCATGGCCTGTACTTCGACGCCGTCAACTCCAACACCTTCCAGGACCAGGTGGGGCAGGAGCACAGCTACAAATACGGTAGCATGACGGCGCACAGCGCCGCCACGCGCGCCCAGGCGGTCGAGCACAATATCGAATGTATCGAGTTGGGCCGGGCGCTTGGATCGAAGGCGTTGACGGTGTGGGTGGGCGATGGCGCCAACTTTCCGGGCCAGCACAATCTGCGCGGCGCGCTGGAACGTTATCTGGACAGCGCGCGCGGCATCTACGCCGCGCTGCCCGACGACTGGAACATGTTCATCGAACATAAGCTGTTCGAGCCGGCGTTCTACGCCACCACCATCGCCGACTGGGGCACCAGCTTCGCCTGCGCGCAGACCCTGGGCGAGAAGGCGAAATGCCTGGTCGACCTGGGACACCACGCGCCGAACACCAACATCGAGATGATCGTCGCCCGGCTGGCGCAGTTCGGCAAGCTGGGGGGCTTCCACTTCAACGACAGCAAATACGGCGACGACGATCTGGACTCCGGCAGCATCAATCCGTTCCAGCTGTTCCTGGTCTTCAATGAGCTGGCCGATGCGGCCGAACGCGAAGGCGCTTCGTTCGCTCCCGCCTACATGCTGGACCAGTCGCACAATGTCACCGATCCGATCGAAAGCCTGATGAACAGCGCGGTCGAGGTACAGCGCGCTTTTGTCCAGGCGAACCTGGTGGACCGCGTGGCCCTGCGTCAGTACCAGGAAGCCAACGACGCGCTGCAGTCGGCGCAAACGCTCAAGCACGCTTACCGCACCGATGTCAGCGCGATTCTTGCGATGGCGCGCCTGCGTTCCGGAGGCGCGATCGATCCGGTGGCGTTCTACCGCTCCAGCGGTTATCGCAGCCAGGCGGCGGAGCGCCGGCCGGCCAAGGCGGGTGCCAGCAGCAGCGGAATCGTCTAAGCGGTGGCCCCGATAATCAAGGGGCCGCGCCATCGGCACCGCCCGGCGACGCCCGCCGCAAGGGCGGTATCCGCCGCTGCCGCGCTGGCGTTGCTGTGTGCCGGCGTCGCCGCCGCGCATGGGGACTCCCCGGGACCGGTGCTGTCCGACCGGCTCGCCGATGTCGCCGCCCACCTGGCAAATCCGCCGGCGGACGCCCGTCCCTTGGTGCGCTGGTGGTGGTTCGGCCCGGCCGTGGTCCAGTCGCAACTCGAGCGGGAACTGCTGGCGATGAAGGCCGGTGGCTTCGGCGGCGTCGAGATCCAGCCGGTCTATCCGATGGAGCTGGACGATCCGGCGCGCGGCATACGCAACGTTCCATATTTGTCGGCCGAATTCCTCGATTCGGTCGGTTTCGTCAACCGCAAGGCGAGGGCCGAAGGCATGCGCGTCGATATGACGTTGGCCAGCGGCTGGCCGTATGGCGGTCCGAATGTTCCGGTCACGGAGTCGGCGGGACGTTTGCGCGTCGCCGTCGCGGAAGTGGCGCCCGGCGCGGCCAGCGTCACGCTGCCGGCCATTATGAGCGGAGAAAAACTGCTGGCGGCCTTCATCGGCACGGGCAACGCCGGTCAGTATGACGCCGCCGCGTTGAAGCTGACGGAGCTGCCCGCAACCGCCGGTCCTGGACGCGCTGTGGTGGCCCCCGTGGCCGATGCGCGCGTGATGGTGTTCTACATCGCCAGCCGCACGGGCCAGCAGGTCAAGCGCGCCGCGCTGGGCGCCGAAGGCTTTGTGCTGGACCATCTGAGCCGCAAAGCCATCGACCACCATTTGAACACCGTCGCCGAGCCGCTGCTCAAGGCGTTTGGCGATCAACCGCCGTACGCGGTGTTCTCGGACAGTCTGGAAGTCTACGGCACCGACTGGACCGACGATTTTCTTGAGGAGTTCCAGCGCCGGCGTGGATATGACCTCAGACCGCACCTCCCGGGGATCTACAGCGGCGCCGGGCCGGATGCGGGCGCGCTGCGCCGCGACTGGGTGCTAACGCAAACGGAACTGGTCAACGAGCACTATCTGACACCGGTCAACGACTGGGCGAAGGCCCACAACACGCAGTTCCGCTCCCAGACCTACGGCGAGCCGGCGGTCTCCATGTCCAGCAACCGGCTGGTGTCGTTGCCGGAAGGCGAAGGGCCGCAGTTCCGCAGCTTTTCCTTTACCCGCCTGGCGACATCGGCGGGGCACTTGTACAACAAGCCGGTGATCTCGGCCGAAACCTGGACCTGGCTGCATTCGCCGGCCTTCAGCGCCACACCGCTGGATATGAAAGCGGAAGCCGACCGCATGCTGCTGCAGGGCGTGAACCTGTTCGTCGGCCATGGCTGGCCTTACACGCCGCCCGGATCGCCGGAGCCTGGCTACGCGTTCTACGCCGCCGCCGTCTTCAACGATCACCAGCCCTGGTGGAACGTCATGCCCGACGTGACGGCGTACCTGAGCCGCACCAGCCATCTGCTGCGCCAGGGGCGGCCAGCCAACGACGTCGCCGTCCTGCTGCCGAACGACGACGTGTACGCGTCGATGACGCCGGGTAAAGTCTCGCTGTCGGCGGAAATGCACAAACACGTTACCCCGGAATTGACGGAGCAGATCCTCGATGCCGGCCACAATCTGGACTATGTGGACGCCGAATCGATACTGGCGCTGGGCGTCGGCCATCCGGTGCTGGTGATGCCGCATGTGACGCGCCTGTCGCCGCAAGTGATGGCCAAACTGGCGGACTACGTACGTGGCGGCGGCAAGATCATCGCCGTCGGCGCGTTGCCGTCGATGGCGCCGGGCTACGCCGATGCGCGTCGTATAACGTCGCAGGTTGTGGCGGCCGCCAGGGCCTTGCAAGGCAAGGCTGGCGTGACGCTGGTGGCGGACGACGCGGCGGTCGGCCCGGCGCTCGGCAAGGCACTGACGCCGGACCTGAAGCTGGCGTCGCAGTCGGCCGATGTCGGTTTTATCCGCCGCAAACTGGCGGATGGCGATATCTACTTCATCGCCAACACCAGCAACCGCGAAGTTCGTACAACCGCAAAGCTGCGGGCTACTCGGAAATCCGCATCGTGGTGGAATCCGCACGACGGCACGACCAGCGCGGCCAAGGTGACGCCGTTGCTGGAACTGGTTCTGGCGCCATACGAGTCCCGGATTCTGGTTCTGAGCGATGGTGACGCCGCCGGCCGGGTCGCCAGCCCCAAATCATCGACTGTCCTCGCGGACCTGAGCAGCGACTGGCAAGTACGATTCCCGGGTGAGAAAGCGCAATCGATGCCGCAACTGCGCTCGTGGACCGACGACCCAGCCAGGCGTTTTTTCTCCGGCATCGCCGTCTACAGCAAGGATGTGGAACTCAGCGCGTCGCAATTGAGCGGTGCGACCATTCGTCTGGATTTCGGCAAAGGCACGCCGTTGGACACCACGCCCAAGGTCCCCGCCGGCATGCGCGCGATGATGGAGAGCCCGGTCCGCGAGGCCGCCGAGGTCTTCGTCAACGGCCGGCGTGCCGGCTCGGTATGGCACCCGCCATATGAGCTGGACGTCACCAGCCAGCTGCGCGCGGGTGCCAACAAGATCGAGGTCAAGGTCGCCAACCTGTCGCTCAACGCGCTCGCGGGCCAGGAACGTCCGGATTATCGGCTGCTTTCGGCACGCTACGGACAGCGCTTCGTGCCGCAGGATACGCATCTGATCGTTCCGACACCGTCCGGCATGCTAGGCCCCGTGCGACTGCTGACGCAACCTAAAGAATGAGAACCACCATGAAGATAACGAAGTGGATACGCCTCGCCGCAGCCGCGATCCTTATCCTCGCCATGGCCACCCCCGGCGCGAAGACGTACAACGCCGGTAGCTATGGCGCCAAAGGCGACGGCGTCACCCTTGACACCAAGGCAATCCAGGCTGCCATCGACGCAGCCGCCAGGGACGGCGGGACTGTGGTGCTCAGTCCCGGCACCTACCTGAGCGGATCGATCTTCGTCAAAACCGGCGTTACTCTGCAGGTGGACAAAGGCGTTACCATCCTTGGCTCGCAGCGGATCGAGGACTATCCCATCATGCCGACCCGGATCGCAGGTATCGAAATCAGTTGGCCGGCGGCGCTGGTCAACGTCTACGAGCAAAAGAACGCGGCGATCACCGGCCAGGGAACCATCGACGGCGACGGCAAGATCTTTTGGGACAGCTATTGGACCCTGCGTAGGACCTACGAGCCTCGCGGGTTGCGGTGGGCGTCGGACTACGATGCCCGGCGTCCGCGTCTGATCCAGGTCTTCAATTCGTCCGAGGTGAAGGTGGGTGGAGGATTGCTGTTGCGGCGCTCTGGCTTCTGGACGCTGCACATCTGCTACTCGACCGATATCACTGTCGATGGTGTAGTCATCCGCAACAACGAGGGCGGACGCGGGCCGTCGACGGACGGTATCGATATCGACTCGTCGAAGAAGATCCTGGTGCAAAACGCCGACATCGCCGTCAACGACGACGCCTTGTGCCTGAAAGCCGGCCGCGATTCCGACGGACAGCGTGTCGCCCGCCCGACCGAGGACGTCATCATCCGCGACTCCATCGTCCGCGACGGCGCGGCCGGGGTGACATTCGGCAGCGAGACGGCGGGCGGCTTCCGCAACATCGAAGCCTACAACATCACGGTGCTGGACAAAGTTCCCGTCGGCATCCTGTTCAAATCGGCGCACACGCGCGGCGGTTTCGGCGAAAACCTCCGCCTTCACGATTTCACGATGAAGGGCACGCCCGTCGTCGTCCGCATCACGATGAACTGGAATCCTAGCTACAGCTATGCCGAGATACCGAAGGAGATCAAGGATTATCCCGCATACTGGAAGGTGCTGGCCACGCCGGTGCCGAGGGAAAAGGGCATCGCGCACTTCCATGACGTCCGCATCTGGAATATCAAGGCCACCGGCGCCGCCACCGCTTTCGAGGTTGACGGCTACAAGGAAGTGCCGCTGGACCGCTTCAGCCTCGCCAATCTGGACATCGAAGCGAAGAGGGGCGGCCATATCTACGATGCCAAAGCCTGGCAATTCACTGACACGAAGCTGCGTCTGAAAGAGCCGGTCGCCATCGAGGATGCGGCGGCGGTGCGCGGCCTGCCGCCGGGCAGCGTGGTCGTCAAGCCGGCGCCGCCCAAGGAAGATCCATCCAAAAAGAGTTTTGAAGAACAGGACAAGACTTGATGAAGACCTCTTATTTGCTTCTGGCGGCGCTCGGCCTGCTCGGCGGCTGCGCCGGCACCAATACCCAGCAGTATCCGCTTCCGACTCCCGCCATGCAGGCTATTGTCGACAAAGACACCAGCCGTCATTTCGGCGATGCGCCAGTGGACGGGGGACCGATGGCAACAGACCTGTCGCCGGCATTGCAGGCGGCGGACATCGACAAGGCGCTGCGCAAGGTGGCCAACTGGCAGTTGGCTCGCACCCTGCCGCATCTGGACCGGATCTGGACCTCCAGTGTGCTGTTCAGTGGTTTCATGGCCGCCTCGGAAGCCACTGGCGACCCGAAATACCGCGACGCCATGCTCGCCATGGCGAATCAGTTCGAATGGAAGCTGCGCGCGCCGTATCCCAACGCGGACGATATCAGCGTCGCGCAAACCTATCTGGAACTGCACGAGCGCGATCCCTCGTCGGCCCGTCTCGGCCCGACCAAGACCGAGCTAGATATCCTGATCAACCTCAAAACGCTGAAGCCGGGCGACGAACGGTTGCCTTGGTGGTGGTGCGATGCGCTGTTCATGGCGCCGCCGGTGTGGGTGAAGATGTACAAGGCCACCGGCGAGCGTAAATACCTCGACTACGTGCACGAGCAATGGCGCAAGACCTACGATCTGCTCTACGACAAGGAGGAGCATTTATACGCGCGAGACGCCAGCTACATCACCAAGCGCGAGCCGAATGGCAAGAAGATCTTCTGGTCGCGCGGCGAGGGCTGGGTGCTCGGCGGCCTGGCGCGCACGCTGGACTACATTCCCGAGAACGACCCGCAAAAGCAGTTTTACGTGCGGCAGTTGCGCGAGATGTCGGCCCGCATCGCCAGCTTGCAGGGCAAGGACGGCCTGTGGCACGCGGGTCTGCTCGATCCGGCCAGCTATCCACTGCCTGAGATTTCCGGCTCGGCGTTGTTCGTGTACGGGATGGCCTATGGCGTCAACAAGGGTTATCTGGACGCCAAAGTCTACCGCCCTGTGATTGAACGGGCTTGGGCCGGCATCATCAAACACGTCTATGCTGACGGCCGTCTTGGCGGCATCCAGCAGACCGGCGCGGAGCCGGCGTTCTACCGGCCCGCGTCCAGCTTTAACTATGGCGTCGGCGGCTACCTGCTGGCCGCCGCCGAACTGAAGAAAATGGCCAACGAAGGCAAACCATGATCACACGCGCATTCCGGATGAAGCTCAAACCCGGCACGGTCGACGAATACAAGCGCCGCCACGATGTGCTGTGGCCGGACCTCGCGGCCGCGCTGAAGGAGGCCGGCATCTACGATTACTCCATCTTCCTCGACGAGGAAACGCTGCACCTGTTCGCCGTCCTGAAGCTTGCGCCGGACAACAAGATCGAGGCGTTGCCCGGCCAGCCGGTGATGAAGCGCTGGTGGGACTACATGGCGGACCTGATGGAGGTGGAGCCGGGCAACCGGCCCCGCGAATGGCCGCTGCAGCCGATGTTCTACTTCGCCTGAGTGAGCAGGCCACGGTCGCGCATCCATTCCTCCGCGCGGCGCGGCCACAGCGACGATGTGCCCAGGCCGTCGCGCATGCCCATGCCGTGGCCGCCGTGCTCGAACAAATACATTTCGGCCGGCACTTTGGCCTTGGTCAGCGCCTGGTAGAACAGGATGCTGTTTTCGACCGGGACGGCTTGATCTTCCTGCGTATGGATCAACAGCGTTGGCGGCGTGGCGGCGGTGACCTGTTTTTCCAGGGACATCAACTGAAGCGTTTCGGACGAGGGCGCGGCGCCCAGCAGCGCTTTGCGCGATCCCGCGTGGACTGCCGGCTCCTGCATCGATATGACTGGATACATCAGCATCAGGAAGTCCGGACGGGCGCTGACCGCGTCCATGGCGGCGCCGGTGCGGCCAGCCGGATTGTCGAACAGCGTGCCGGCGCTTGCCGCAAGGTGGCCGCCTGCCGAACTGCCCATCACGCCTATGCGCGACGGATTGATATTGAATTCGGCGGCGCGCGAGCGCAGCATGCGGACCGCGCGCAGCACGTCCTGCAGCGGGGCGGGGTGGCCGTACTCCTGCATGCGATACTTGAGCACAAAGCTTGTCACCCCCAGGGTGCTGAGCCAGTTGGCGTATTGGTCGCCTTCGCGCGCGGTGGACATGCGCACGTAGCCGCCGCCGGGGCAGATGATGACGGCGGTGCCGTTTGGACGGTCGACGGCGGGACCGACCATGGTCAGTGTCGCTTCGCTGACGTTGGAGTTGTAGCCGCCGCCGATTTTTTCAGGGCCTATGTCAGCTTTGATTCCGGGCACGCCCTCGGGCCAAAGCTGGATGACGGTGGGGGCGGCGCCGGCCAGGCTGGCGCTGACGCCGAGGATCAGGGTAATCAGGGTTTTTTTCATAGTGAAGAGAGTATCAGATGATGAATCGGATGGCATGCGCCGCCTTGCTGTTTTTTTCCGCCCAGACGGCCGGCGCGGTGGATTTGTTCAACGGTCGCGATTTCAGCGGCTGGGAGTTGAGGACGTCGCCGGCCGCCGGCATCGACAGCGTGTTTAGAATGCTGCCGGGCGGTGTGATCGCTTCGACCGGACAGCCGTCGGGGTTTCTGGCGACGCTGAACAACTACCGCAACTACAAGCTGCATGTGGAGTGGCGCTGGAGCGGGAAGCCGGGCAATGGCGGCATCCTGCTTCATATCAGCGACGGTCCGATGGATCGCGTGTGGCCGCTCAGTCTTCAGGTGCAGACCAAGCGCGGGAACGCCGGTGATTTGCTGCCGATGGCCGGCGCCAGCTTTGCGGAGCCGCTGACATCCGCTCATGGCGCCGAGCCGCGTATCAAAGGGCGTACGGCGCCGGACAGCGAGTTGGCTGTCGGGGAGTGGAATGTGTGCGATATCGTCAGCCGCGACGGCAGGGTTGAGGTCACGATCAATGGTGTGTATCAGAATAGCGTCACGCGGAGCGCGCCGGCGTCGGGGCGCATCGGTTTTCAGCTCGAGGGGGCGCCGTATGAATTGCGCCGCGTGGAGCTGGTGGAGTTGGATTGAGCCGCCGTTAGCGTTTGAGCCACGCCTCCGGCACCGGCACGATGCAAATGTTCATGCTGCGCCCATCCTCCGACAACATCGCCGATTGAATCTGTATGCGCGTGCCTTCGGCGTTGAACGTCGGGTGCGGATGGTCGGCCGCCGTGGTTTTGTGCCCGGTGGTCAGCATCATCATCTCGCGCGTCTTGCGGTCGATCAGATAAACGCTGCGGCTGAAATCATCCCCCACCGCCCAGCGTCCATCCGACGATCCGTGCACGTGCCATAAACCGCTGCCGGACGGCGTCTGCCCGGCTATCGTCATCTCGCGGGTGCGCAGGTTGACGATCGCCAGGCCACTCGGTTTCTCGCGGGTGCCGGTGATGCCCCAGCCCTCGTCCTGGCCGGGATTCGCGCCCTGAACACCGGTCGCCGGGGCGCCAACGCCGCCGCCGCCCTCGGCGATGGGCCGGTGCCCCATGATCGCCATCGCCACCTCATCCTTCGAGATCACCGCTTCGTGCGTCACCCATTCATACGGCGCCTCGGGATAGAGCGGCCGCAGGCCGCTGCCATCGGCCTTCACCGTCCACGTGCGCTGCGGCGATTTGCCGCCAGTCTCCCAGCAGAAGACGATCTCGCCCGGATTCCACAGGTTCGCCTGGATATGGCCGATCTGGAAAGGCACCGACACCACATGTTTGACCTCCCCGGTACGCACATTCATGCGCGAAATCCCGTTCGGGCCGGCACCCATGCGGCGTGGGCCGAAAGCCGGTTCGATCTTCACGCCCGGCGCCAGGTGCTTCACCGCCTCGGTTGGACCGGTGCGGAAATAGGCCCATTCCTCGTCGGCGTCCAGCGCCATGTCGCCGCCGGCCTCCAATTCCGGCGCCGTGGTGCCGCATATGCGCTGGTAGGCGTCGGCGGGTTTGAGTTTGCCGGCCTTGCTGTCGGCCAGCAGCGCCGCCAGATCGACTTCGACGAACTGCATGCGTTTGGCATCGGCGTCCTTGCGCATGAAGTAGAGCTTCATCGACTTGCGCGCCAGGTTCAACATGCCGACGTATCCGCCCTCCGTGACCTGTACCAGGTCGCCGGTTTCCTCGTTGACGGCCATGGCCTCGCCCTTGACCCGCGCGGAGCGGAACACCAGCCATTTGCCGTCCGACGTCCATTGCGGATGCGTGGGATAGATTTTGGAGTCGCCGTTCGGCTTACTGGTCAGGAAGGTCAGCATGGTGCCCGTGACCGGGTCCTTGACCACCTTGCGCTCGGACGGAAAACGCTTGCCGATCTGCGCGTGCGCGCTACTGGAGAGGATCATGGCTGCGCAAATCAGGATCTTGATAATCATCGATGGCTCAAAACAGGTTGAAAGGTTACGATTGTCTGCTCATACCGATGCGGACATTGCTCATTTTTCTGATTCTTTAAGCTCAAAGTACAAGCCTCGAAAAATCCTCGCATAGAATTGGCGCCATGAACAGATACCTTGCTTTCATCCTTAAATTGTGCTGCGCCGCAGCAGTCGTCGCTTCCTCGGCGGCGTCGGCGCAGACGCCGCCGCCGGCCGTCAACACCGATCCCCGCAACGCGCAGGTGGTGCTGCCGGAGCCGGCGAATCCGAACCTGCCTTCGCTGATATTGATCGGCGATTCGACGGTCCGCAATGGCAAGGACGACGGCCAGGGCAAAGGCGCGGCAGGCCAATGGGGATGGGGTAATCCGCTCGCCACGATGTTCGACCCGGCCAAGATCAACGTGGTCAATCGCGCCATCGGTGGCCTGAGCAGCCGCACCTATCTGACCACCAAACATTGGCAACGCAGCCTGGCCTTCGTCAAGGCGGGCGACGTGGTGCTGATCCAGTTCGGCCACAACGATGCGGGGCCGGTCAACGATAACGTCCGTGCGCGCGGCACCATCAAGGGCATTGGTGAGGAGGTGGAGGAAATCGACAACCTGATGACCGGGGAGCGTGAAGTAGTCCACAGCTACGGCTGGTATCTGCGCACCTTCGTTGCAGACATCAAGGCGCGCGGCGCCACCGCCGTCATTTGCTCGCCGATACCGCGTAAGAGCTGGGGCGAGGATGGCAAGATACGGCGCAGCCAGAACGAATACGCCGGCTGGGCCGAACAGGTGGCGCGTCAGCAGAAGGTCGGCTTCATCGACCTGAATGGCATCATCGCCCGCCAATACGACGCCATGGGCCGCGACGAGGTGATGAAGATGTTCCCGGTGGTGACGCCGGACGAGCAGACCCACACCAATCTGGCCGGCGCCGAGTTGAATGCCCGTGCCGTGGTCGCTGGTCTCAAGGCCTTGCGGACGCCGGTCGTCATGACGGCGCTGAACGCCGCCGGCCAGGCCGTTCCCGCCGCCGAGGATGACCGTCCTGTGATCGACGCCAACAAGGTCGCCGGCGAAAAGCCGCGCGATCCGTCGCTACCCAGTCTGTTCCTGGTGGGCGATTCGACCGTCAAAAGCGGCGGAACGAACGGCGCGGTCGGTTGGGGGGAGCGCATCGCGTCGCACTTCGACACCGACAGGATCAATGTCGTCAACCACGCGATCGGTGGCCGCAGCAGCCGTACCTTCTTTACCGAGGGGCGCTGGGACAAGGTGCTGGCGCAGTTGAAGGCCGGGGACTTCGTCGCTATCCAGTTCGGCCATAACGACGGCGCCCGCATTGGCGATCCCGCCGGTAAAAATCGCGGTTCGGGGCCTGGCACCGGCCCGGAGACGGTCGAGGACACGCGCCCGGACGGCAGCAAGGAACAAGTGCATACCTTCGGCTGGTACATGGCGCGCTACGTCGCCGACGCCAAAGCCAAGGGGGCGACCGTGATCCTGCTGTCGCCGGTGCCGCACCGCGACGTGTGGGAGCAGGGTCGCGACTTCGCGAACTATGCGCAATGGGACGAGGAAGTGGCGCGCAAAGGTGGCGCGTTGTTTGCCGACCTGACGATGGTGGTCGGCGACGCTTACCGCAAGGCCGGCGCCAGCGCGGTCAACGGCTATTTTTCCGACGCACGCACGCATACCAACGAAGCCGGCGCGCAGTTCAATGCCGCGCGCGTGGTCGATGCCCTTAAAACCCTGCCAGGCAATCCGCTGGCAGCTTATCTAAAACATTAACAACAACGAGACACATCATATGAAAGTTAAGCTTTTGCTGAAACGAACCGCCATCGCCGCCATGTTGCTGCCGCTGGCCTGCCAGGCCTGGGCCGAGACCAAGCCGGCCAACGACATGACCGCGCCGCTGCACCTGATGAAGGCCGACTATCCCACCCCATACGGCAATCCGTCGATCGATGACGTCAACAAGGTGCTGAACCGGGTGTTCACGTATCTGGACGCGGCCACGCCCGCGCAGGCGATCAACGCCAAGACAAAAAAGGAGATCACCGATTTCAGTCGGATGGACGACGACACCGTGCTGGCGCCTGGCGATTTTCGCCTGACCAGCTACGAGTGGGGCGTCACCTATGCCGGTATGCTGGCGGCGGGCGCCGCCACCGGCGACAAGCGTTACAAGGAATATGTGAACAAGCGTTTGACGCTGCTGGCCGATATGGCGCCGGCCACGCTGGCGCGCAAGAAGTCCAACCCGCAAAGCAAGTCGCCGGTGCGCAGTATGCTGGAGCCGCATGCGCTGGACGATATCGGCGCGGTGTGCGCGGCCATCGTCAAGGCCAAGCAGGAGGGGTTGCAGGCCGACGTCAAACCGCTGTTGGATAGCTGCATCACCTTCATCCGCACCAAGGAGCATCGGCTGAAGGACGGCACCCTGGGCCGCGTGCGTCCGCAGGTCGATACGCTGTGGCTGGACGATCTGTTCATGGCGGTTCCGGCGCTGGCGCAATTGGGCAAGCTGACCGGCGACGCGAGTTACTATGACGATGCGGTCAAACAGGTGGAGCAGTTCTCGAAGCGGATGTTCAATGAGCAGAAGGGCATCTACATGCACGGTTGGGTGCAGGGGATGGAGGTGCATCCTGAATTCCATTGGGCCCGAGCGAACGGCTGGGCGGTGATGACGCTGGTGGAGCTGCTCGATGTGCTGCCCAAGAGTCATCAGGGATATCCGATGGTGCTGAAGCAGTTGCGCGCGCATGTCAAGGGATTGGCGTCGTATCAGGACGGCACGGGTCTGTGGCATCAGCTGTTGGACCGGAACGATACATATCTGGAGACGTCGGCAACGGCGATCTATGCGTATTCGATGGCGCGGGCGATTAACAAGGGTTACATCGACAAGATGGCGTATGCGCCCGCCGTCATGCTGGCGTGGAACGCGGTGGCGACCAAGGTCAATGCAAAGGGGCAGGTGGAAGGGGTTTGCGTGGGGACGGGGATGGGATTCGATCCGGCGTTCTATGCTTATCGTCCGGTGAATGTGTATGCGGCGCATGGATACGGGCCGGTGCTGCTGGCGGGAGCGGAGGTGATCACGATGCTGAAGACGCACAAGTTCGAGATCAATGATAGTTCGTTGCAGTTGTTGGCGAAATAACGAGGGTTAGGCGGAACGCCGTAATCGGCCATGCATGCGGCACCGGGACGCATGCGTTAGCGCGGTTCGGATTTCAACTTGCCCAGCACTTCCCCGGGCACGGCGATCACCGTGCCATGGCGCAGCCGCAATGGCGTGCCTTCGTCGGGGAATTGCATCTTCGCCGTGACATCCTCCCATTTCACCATGTCGCGCGAGCGCATGGCGCCGTAATGCTTGGTGGTGTACGCGTCGTAGTAGAGGATGACGTCCTGGCCGATCTGGAGCGCAGTCGGACCTTCCACCCACAAGCCCGGCGGCGTGATCGGCGCACTTAGTTTTCCGAACGGCCCTCTCAAGTCCGGCGCCGACGCTATCTGCAGATATTTCTTCGGCGGGTTGCGCGTCTCATCCTTGACCATCAGGTAGTTCTTGCCGTTGGCGCGCACGAAGCTGGCGTCGATCACACTGAAACCCGGATCGTAGTACAGCTTCGTCGGCGCGTAGGTGACGAAGTCGCGCGTCGTCGTGTAGTACATGCGGTGGTTGTATTTTTCCTCCGACGAGCCGTCGGTCGCGGGGAATCGGCCAGGTATCGTTGAGGCCCAGAAGATCAGGAACTCGCCGCGCTTGTCGTCGTAGACGATCTCCGGCGCCCAGGCGTTCAGCGAGCCAGGTTCGTGCGCCATGATCGGCACCTGCTGCTGCGGCGACCAGTGGACCAGGTCCTTGGACGAGGCGTAGCCGATGTTGTTCTCGTTCCAGCCCGAGGTCCAGACCATGTGATAGGTGCCGTCCGGGCCGCGCGCGATGCAGGGATCGCGCATCAATTTGGAGTTGCCCACCTTCGGCGCCAGGAAGCTGCGGCCGCCGCCCAGCTTGTCCCATTTGTAGCCGTCGGCGCTGCCGGCGAAATGCAGACCATCCTCACCGTTGCCGGTGAAGTAGGCGAAGACGTAGGCGTCGGCCGCCTGGGACGCGAAGCTGGCGACCGCCAGCGTTAAGCCAACGGCCAGCTGCCGCGTGATTTTCATGCTATTAATTTGCCTCGTCGCCCAGCGGGCGTTCGTTGGTGAAGGTGGGACTGGCCGGGACAGAGAACGAAGCCACCGGGTCGGGATGAGATGGATCGAAATTGCCGTAGCCGTCCGCGATGAAGGCGGCGACCGGCAGGCCGCTCTGGCGCATGCCGGTCAGCACGGCCTGCGCCAGTTCGTAGCCGCCATAGTTGTTGTGGTGCGTGTTGTCGATGCGGCCCGGCTGCGGCTCGGCGAAGGCTTTCTTCGACAGCTCCGGGCCCAGCGCCTCGTAGAACGGTTTGCTCATCGCATTGAGGTCGATGAAGGCGACGCCCAGCTCTTTCGCGGATTCGCGCGCGGCGTCGGCGTAGTCCCGCAACGATGGCACGACCTTGCCGGCGGCGTCGAAATTACGACGCTCCATCGACGACACGATGACCGGAATACCGCCGTGCGCGCGGATGGCATCGACGTGGGCACGGATCTCGTCCTTGTAGGTGGTGAAAGGCCCACCTTTGTTTTCCTTGATCTGTTTTTGGTCGTTGTGACCGAACTGCATCAGGACCGTGTCGCCCGGCCGGATGGCGCTGACGACCTTGTCCAGCCGGCGGCGCGCCAGAGAATCGCGGTAGGTCTCGCCGGATTCGGCGTGGTTGGCGACCGCGATGCCCGGCTTGAGAAAGCGCGGCAGCATTTGTCCCCAGCTACTATACGGTTCGCCCGGCTGGTCGCAGACGGTGGAGTCGCCCAGCAGGAACAGCGTCGGCGCCTTGACGGGGACGATCTCGATCGCACTGATGGCCGGGTTGGCGCCGTTGATTTCCAAGGTCAGGCGCTTGTCCCAGTTCCAGGCTTCCTGCACGGTCTCGCGCGGCGCCTTCAGCTTGACGCCGCCGGCGGCGATGCCGTCGCCGGCCGGAATGCGGGGCGTGCGGACGTTGACGGTGAAGGTACGTTTGAGCGTGGCGCCCGGCGCGGTCGATACGTTCTCCAGCATCAGCCGGCGCAGTTCCGATTTGACGGTCGTATTCGACGCAGCGTCGCCGCCACCAAAGGTGATGGTGACGTTGTAGTTCCCTTCGGGCAGATCGACGGAAAAGAAAAAGGGTTTGTCGGCGGTAAGGTGCCCGGAGTGTGCAGCGACATTGCGCACCACGGCGCCCGGCTCGAAGCCGAAACCGCGCTTTTCGTCGTAGTCCATATCCGGCTGCACGGCGATGTAACCGGACGACGGCTTGCCGCCACCGAAAGCCAGCCGCCAGGTGTCTGTCACCGCCGCTGACTGGGCATGACCGGAGGCGGCCAACGCCAGAATAGAAAACCCTGCCAGCAGCGTCGCCGAGGAGAGACGGCTTGCCACTGGCAGGGAAGGAGTGCCCGGGTTAAAGTGCATTGCTTACTTACTTGTTCACTTGCTTGTGCCCAGCGTGACGCTGACCGGCGCGCGCAGGCGCGCGGCATGCGCCGCCACGTATTTCTGCCAGTCTTCAGTGGTGGCGAAGTCTCCGCCACGGGTCCAGCCGGAACCCACGTAGTAGCGCAATGGCTGGCCGGAGACGACCTTGGCCAGCATCAGCTGATTGAGCTTGTCTTCGGCGTAGCCTTTTTCATCGGCGGTCGGCACGATGATCGCGGTGCCGAAGGCGCCGTTCGATTTCTGCTCGACCCACTGCAGCATCGAGCGGTCGGCCGGCACGGTCGACGGCTTGACCACGGCTTCCTGGCCTTTGTCGGCTGGCGTTTTGTTCAGGCCCACGGCGGCGGTCAGCTGCTCCGGACCGGTAAAGGTGAAGGTGCTTTCGATCTGGTCGAAGTAGTGGCCGGCGTCGACCGTGAAGCGCTTGACTTCGGAAACCTTGGTGCCGGCGGCATCCCAGGCGTCGTAGTTCAATTCAAAGATCGCGCGTACCGGGCCGTTGGCGATGACCTTCCACTTGGCGTAGTTCACGCTGGTGAACAGGTTGCTGCCATCCCAGATGCCGGTGCCGCCAGCGCCGCGCGACTTGCCGACGTTGTACATGTCCATGCCTTCGCCTTCATCGTGGTGATAATGGTCGTGGCCCTTGTTGTACCAGCGGTCGACGATCGGATAGGCGACGCGCTTGTGCCAGATATCCATGCCGCTCGTGACCAGCACTTCCTTGCCGCTGCCTTCAGGCGCCGGCGCGGCCAGCGCGGGGCCGTAGGTACGGTGCGCGACCTTATCGTTCTCCCACGCGAAATCGTCCAGCCGTTCCTGGATGTAGCGGGCCGAGACCTTGCTCGGGAAGGGCGGCGCCATCGCTTCGATCTTCTCGACGGTGAAGGTGGCCTTCTTTTCACCGGCGGCGAAGTTATGCTGGAAAATCAGGTCACCATACGCGATGCCGACGTTCTTCGGGTCCTTGGCCTGTGGGGCGACGTTGGTGACCTGGTACGGTAGCACACGGCCGGCCGCGTCTTTCACTTCGATATGCTGCAGCAGCGCGCCTGGCAGCACGCGATTGACTTCGGTCCAGGGGATGGTGATCGTCTCCGACGGACGCGCCGCATCCAGATTGTGCGTGACGGTGACGGTCAAACGGTCGGCGGCGAAGCCCGCGCCGGCGGCGGCCAGTGCGGCAGGTACGAACAGGATGTGACGAAGGTTCATGTATTTACCAGTGTTAGTGACGACGTTATGAAAGCGGGTATTTCCGAGACTTTACCGCATCTTGCAAATTCGGCAAAGCACGAATGAAACCGTCCGCCGGCCGCCGTCATGTCCAGCTTATTTTGATTTTCGGTTGCGACGAGTATCGATATTGCGATTGATAGTGTCAACGGTTGACGCAATCTAATCATGTTTGTGACTAAAGCTAGTAAGAGTTCGTAAGCCAAATTTCGTTGTGCGCTCTGGTGATTTTCGTAATTGCGGCCGCCTTGACGAAATCGCAGAATGGTCAAACGCGCACCAGATGCGCGATAACTATAAATCTAAGAGAGACAAAAATGAGAATAAAGCCCGTTGTGGCGCTGCTCGCGGCAGCGCTGTCGATCCCGCTCGTCTCCACGGCGGAAAACTACCACTGGGACTCGGTCGCCATCGGCGGCGGGGGCTTCGTTACCGGGGTTGTCCCTAGCAAGCTTGAACGCGATGTCGTCTACGTCCGCACCGACGTAGGCGGCGCTTATCGCTGGGACGCCGGCAAATCGCGCTGGGCGTCGATGACCGACTGGATAGGCCAAAGCGATGTCGGCTTGCTGGGCATCGAGTCGCTCGCGGTCGATCCGCACAACGCCGCCAATGTCTACATGCTGGCGGGTACCAGCTATTTCAGCGGCGGCAAGACAGCCGTGCTGCGCTCCAGCGACTACGGCAAAACCTTTACCGTCACCGACGTCAGTACCCAGTTCAAATCCCACGGCAACGGCATGGGGCGGCAGAACGGCGAGAAGCTGCAGGTCGATCCCGGCTCTGGCAACGTGCTGTACGCCGGCACGCGCCGCGACGGCTTGTTCAAAAGCTCGGACTCCGGCGCCAGCTGGAGCCGTATGCCCGGCTTCGAGGTCACCAGCACGCCGAACGACAATGGCGTGAGCTTCGTGCTGCTCGACCCCACCAGCGTGGACGGCGGCCTGGCACAGCGCATGTTCGTGGGCGTGTCGCGCTTCGATTCGGCGGGCCCCAACCTGTACTTCAGCTATGACGCCGGCGAGACCTTCGTACCGGTCGAAGGCGGCCCCACCGGCCTGATGCCGCAGCGCGCGGTGCTGTCCCCCGAAGGCCTGCTGTACATCACCTACGCCAACGGCGCCGGCCCCCACCCGGGCACCGACGAACCGATGGACAACGGCCAGGTATGGGAATACGACGCCGTCGGCGGCAACTGGACCAACATCACGCCAACCGGCTTCGCGCGTCCATTCGGCGGCATCAGCATCGACCGCAACGACCCCAAACATCTGGTGGTCTCCACCATCAACACCTGGATGCCGCAGGGCGCCAACCAATACGGCGACCGTATTTTCACGTCGAGGGACGCCGGCCGCACCTGGACCGACGTCGTGGCGCGCGGCTTCGCGCTCGACCCCAAGGGCGCCAACTGGATCGCCGACACCTCTATTCATTGGGCCGGTTCGGTGGAAATCGATCCGTTCGACGGCAAGAAGGTGTGGGTGGTCTCCGGTAACGGCTTGTTCAAGACGAACGACATCGACGCCGCCACCACCACCTGGAATTTCGATGTGGCGGGGCTGGAGGAAACGGTGCCGTTCGATTTCCAGAGCATCCCGAACGGGCCGCTGGTCTCGGTGATCGGCGATTTCGATGGCTTCATCAACAGCGATCCGTCGCAATACGGTGTGCGCCATGCGCCGCAGACCGGCACCACCACCGGCCTGGCCATCGCCGCGCAGGACCCGCGCATCATGACGCGCGTCGGCAACGATATGTACTACACCACCAACAGCGGCTCCAGCTGGACCAAGTCGCCGGTGCTGAACGGCGCCAAGGGCTACATCGCGCTGTCGGCCGACGGTTTCGCCTTGCTGCATAGCCCCGCCGACTCGGCCATCAGCTATCGATCGACCAACTTCGGCGCCAGCTGGGCCGCCATCTCCGGGCTCACGGCCAGCAATGCGCGCCCGGTGGCCGATCCGGTCAATCCGTCGAAGTTCTACGCCTACGACAACGGCAAGCTGCTGGCCAGCGTCGACGGCGGCGCCTCGTTTGCCCTGAAAAGCACCCTGGCCTCGGGCGGCTCCAGGTTGATTCGTCCCGCGCCGGGGCGCGAGGGGGATCTGTGGGTCTGCCTGAATGGCAGCGGGCTGTCGCGCTCCACCGACTCCGGCGCCACCTTCACCAAGATCGCGACGGTGAACCAGTGCGACGCGGTCGGTTTCGGTAAAACTGCGCCGCAGGCCAGCTATCCAACCGTCTACCTTCACGGCACGGTGGGCAGCGTGCACGGCATGATGCGCTCGACCGACGCCGGCGCCACGTGGGTACGCGTCAACGACGCCGCCCACCAATACGGCGGACTGGCCAACGGCGGCATGGTGGCTGGCGATATGAACGTCTTCGGCCGGATTTACATGAGCACCGCGGGCCGGGGCATCGCCTACGGCACGCCCACGAACGGTGGCGAAGTGCTGGTGACGCCGGTGACCGCCGGCCCGCCGGTGGTCACGCCGCAGCCGGTCAACGAGTGCAGCTACGTGGTCACCGCATCCTGGTCGGGTGGCTACAACGCGGCCGTCCGCATCAAGAACAACCGCTCGACCGCCGTCAATGGCTGGGCCGTCAGCTGGACGTATACCGACAATTCAAGCGTCCAGGGATTCTGGAACGCCGACGTCACCGGCACGCCACCGACCTATACGGCCATGCCCAACCAGAGCTGGAACACCAACATCCAGCCTGGCGACACCGTCGAATTCGGAATGACGGTCAGCGGCGAGGCGATTCCCGTCGTAACCGGCGACGCTTGCAAATAACTAGAGATAAAGACTATGAAAAAAATACTGACTGGTTTCTTGACGGGTGCCGTCCTCACGCTGGCATCCCCGGCGCAAGCCGCCGTGGTGGACTTCGACGATGTAAGCGCCGGTGGCAAGCTGTCGACGCTTTCCAAATACAATCCGTACGATGGTCTGAGCTGGACCAACAGCTGGTTCCTGGGCGACACCGCCGTCAATGGCTACAGCAACGGGGCGCATTCGGGCACGCAGTTCGTCGCCAACGGCTTCGGTGTCAACAATCTGGGCATCAGCAGCGCCACGGCGTTCAATTTGAACGGCGCGTGGTTCGCCACGCCGGCCACCAACGGATCGAAGGCCACGTGGATCAACATCACCGCCTACGATGCCGCGAACCAGCTGATAGGCAGCACCGGCAATATCGCCATCAACGGCAACTACAGCTGGGTACAAGCCAGCTTCGCCAATGTATCCCGGTTGACCATCACACGCGACAAGGGCTGGTTCGTGATGGACGACCTGTCGATGTCCGCCATCGGCCCCGTACCGAGTCCCGTGCCGGAGCCGGGCAGCCTTTTGCTGCTGACGGCGGGATTGCTGATGACGGGTTTGGCGGCAAAGCGCAGCAAGTCCTAACCACGTAACCACGAAAGGCCACATGATGAAACCCTTGTTATCGTTGGTGCTATTCCTCCTCGCGCTGGGCGCGGGACCGCTCGCGCAGGCGCAAAGCTGCGGTAGTGGCGGCGGCGCGACCGTGTGCCTGACCGCGACCGGCACGCCGGACAATATCAAACTGAGTTGGACTGTCAGCGGCGCCGTCACCGGCATTCAGGTCTACCGCGATACCGACAGTGATACCAACGGCCGCAGCCGGGTGGCGATCCTGGCGGCATCGGCCACCACCTACACCGACACCACTCCGGTCCAGGGAACGCCTTATTGGTACTGGATCAAGTTCACCAACAGTGGCGGCACGTTCAATTCGGGCGCGGCGACGGCGGTGCGCTCCGGGGCGATGCGCAGCTTGACCAGCCTTCAGTTGTCCGCGCAGATGTCGCCGGGCTGGAATTTGGGGAACTCGCTGGAGGCGATCGGCGGCGAGACCGCCTGGGGCAATCCGCAGGCCAACCAGGCGCTGTTCAACGGCGTCAAGGCGGCGGGCTTCGAGAGCGTGCGGATTCCGGTGTCGTGGAGCCAGTATGCGGACTCCAACTACAACATCAGCGCCAGCTGGATGGCCCGCGTGAAGCAGGTCGTCGACTACGCGCGGAACGCCGGCCTGTATGTGATCATCAACGTCCACTGGGATGGCGGCTGGATGCAGCCTTCGTTCGCCCAGCAGGCGGCGGTGAACTCGCGTTTGAACAAGTTCTGGACCCAGATCGGCAATACCTTCAAAACCTACGACGACTATCTGCTGTTCGCCGGCACCAACGAGACCAATATCGAGGGGGTGTTCAGCGCGCCGACGGCGGAGAACTGCACGGTGCAGAAGAGTTTCATCCAGACCTTCGTCAATGCGGTTCGTGCCACCGGCGGCAATAACGCCCAGCGGCACCTGGTGGTGCAGGGTATTTGACCAATATTGATTACACCGTCGGTTGCAATGCGACGATGCCGTCCGATTCGGTGGCCAGCCGCTTGATGATGGAGGTGCATTACTACGATCCGTACAACTTCACGCTGAGCGAGAGCGATAACATCTGGCAGTGGGGCGCGAGCGCGACCAATCCGGCGGCCACCGAAACCTGGGCCAACGAGTCGTACACCGATGCGCAGTTCCAGAAGATGAAGACCAACTTCATCGATAAGGGCATACCGGTGATTCTGGGCGAGTATTCGGCCAACTTGCGCAGCAATGTCGATCCGACGGGTAAATATCGCAAGCTGTGGAATCAGTACATTACGCAGGCGGCGTTCAAGCGGGGCGTGGTGCCGATGTATTGGGACAGCGGCTTCACCGGCAACCACGCTTCGGGATTGTTCAACCGTTCGAACGGCACCCAGGCGTATCCCGATGTGGTCACCGGGATTATCAACGCCGCAAAGTGAATCGGCGACCTGAATCAGGCCTCCACGACGCTTTCCTTCGCCGACATGCGCCAGCGCTTGTCGGCGTCGGCGGCGGCGTTGAGGTCCTGAGGGAAGTCGTCCACGTGCACCGACAGGTCGGTGAACCGGGCGAAGTCCGATAGCGCGCGGCGTTCCTCCGGCGTCACCAAGCCCTTGGCCGCGGCCTGCGTGACCCATTGCTCGATCTCCGGCAGGCTTTGCGGCATGGCGTCGAGTTGACCGGCACGCACCGCCGGCTTGAGGCGGTGCTCGACCGCCTCCACCTGTGGCAGCAGGCCGAACGCCAGCTCGCCGCACGCCACCGGATCGCGCAGATCGTCGGCCAGGAAGCCGTCCGCCAGCAGCCGTTCGCGGCTTGCGCCGGCGGTTTGCATGGCGTTCGCCACGGCGCTGCCCAATTCATCGGACGGCGGCGAGTACGGAAGTCCGAACGGGAACGTCAGCAGACGCGCCAGAACGGCGGCGGGGCGGTTGGGGAAGTTTTCCAGCACGCCGTCCAACGCCAACTGCGCCTTGTGCAACGCGTCCTGCACCGACCAGTGGACATAGGGGGCGTCGGCTTCCTGCCGGCCGTCGTCCTCGTATCGCTTCAGCGTGGCGCTGACCAGGTACATCTGCGACAGCGCGTCGCCCAGGCGGCCGGAGATGCGCTCGCGGCGTTTCAGTTCCCCTCCCAGCACGAACATCGACACATCGGTCATCAGCGCGAACGCGGTGGACATGCGGCCGATGGCGCGATAGTAGCCGGCCATTTCTCCGGCCGCCTGCTCCGGCGCCGGCGCGGTGCCACCGCCGGTCAGTCCATACCATAGGCCGCGCGCGGCGTTGGCGCAGACGAAGCGCATGTGGCCAAAGAAGGCGGCGTCGAAATCGTACAGCGCCTTGCGATGGTCGCTGTCGGTGGTGGCGCTCATTTCCCGCAGCACGTAGGGATGCGAGCGGATCGCGCCCTGGCCGAAGATGATCAGGCAGCGCGTGAGGATGTTGGCGCCTTCCACCGTGATGGCGATCGGGATCTGCTGGTAGGCGCGGGCGAGGAAATTACTCGGTCCCATGCAGATGCCTTTGCCGCCCAGGATGTCCATGCCGTCGTTGACGACCGCGCGTCCACGCTCGGTGACATGATACTTGGCGATGGCCGAGATCACTGCCGGTTTTTCGCCCAGATCGACGGCCAGCGCCGACAGCTTGCGCGTGGCGTCCATCATGTACAGGTTGCCGCCCATGCGGGCCAGCGCCTCCTGCACGCCTTCGAACTTGCCGATCGGGGTTTTGAATTGGCGGCGGATCGCGCAATAGGCGCTGGTGCCGCGTACCGCCAGCTTGGCCGTGCCGACGCTTGCCGAAGGGAGCGAGATCGCGCGTCCGGCCGCCAGGCATTCCATCAGCATGCGCCAGCCCTTGCCGATCTGTCGCGGGCCGCCGATGATCCATTCCATCGGGATGAAGACGTTGTCGCCGCTGGTCGGGCCGTTCTGGAACACGGCGTTCAGCGGCCAGTGGCGGCGGCCGATCACTACGCCGGGATGGGTCGTGGGGATCAGCGCGCAGGTGATGCCGGTGCTCGATCCGGCCGGCAGCAGCCCATCCGGATCGACCACGCGGAAGGCCAGGCCCAGCAAGGTGGCGATCGGTCCCAAGGTGATGTAGCGCTTGTTCCAGGTGATGCGCAGGCCCAGCGTTTCGCGGCCCTCGAACTGGCCCATGCACACCACGCCGGTGTCCGGAATCGCGGCGGCGTCGGAGCCGGCGTAGGGGCTGGTCAGCGCGAAGCAGGGGATTTCGGTGCCGGCGGCCAGGCGCGGCAGATAGTAGTTCTTCTGCTCGTCGGTGCCGTAGTGCAGCAGCAGTTCGGCCGGGCCGAGCGAGTTCGGCACCATGACCTGCACCGCCAGCGCCGAGCACCGCGTCGACAGCTGCATCACCACCTGCGAATGCATGTAGGCGGAGAACGCCTTGCCGCCATATTCCTTCGGGATGATCATGCCGAGGAAACCCTTGTCGCGCGCGTATTGCCAGGCCGGGGCTGGAAGGCCTTGCCAGACTTGCGTCGCTTCCCAGTCATCGACCAGCTCGCACAGGTGGCGCACTTCGTGGTCCAGGAAGGATTGCTCCTCAGCCGTCAGCGTCGGGCGCGGCAGCTTCATGAATTTGTTCCAGTCGGGACGGCCTGAGAACAGGTCGGCGTCCCACCAGGTGGTGCCGGCTTCGAGGGCGTCGCGCTCGGTGTCCGACATGGCCGGCAGGATGCGCTTGAATAGCGCGAAGATATGCGGGGTGACCAGGCTGCGACGCAGCGCCGGCGTGGCGAGGATGATGGCGGGAACGCCAATCAGTATCGCGAGGAATAGAGAGAAGATCATATCGTGCTCCTTTATTATTGGAAGCACCATACTGCTCGCGAGGCTACATTACCGTGCGGTTACGCGCATAACTGTTATCTAAACTGTCATTGACCGCGGGCGGAGCTTGGCCGATTACGCTTCGCTAATCCGCCCTACGTGTATCCTCGTTATCTTTTGGTTGGGGTGGACATCAGGACTTTTTCCGGGTTGCCTGTATTGACGCTCTGGTTGTGCAGGTAGTTCTGGGCGGCGTCCAGGCCCGCGTTGTAGCGGACCGTGGCCATGACGCTCTGCGTGTCGATGGTCCATTCCTTGAACGGGGGTGCGGCCTGCTCGGTGCGCATCGCGGCAAGAATGTCGTCGCGGCTGGCGCCTGCGGCCAGCTTTTGTTGCCAGTTGCTTGCCCAGGTCGCGGTTTGGGGATCGAGCGTGTTGAACGTGAGGGTCTTTAGCAAGATCTTCGCCTGCGACGTGTTGCCCAGATAGGCGTGCGTCAACGCCGCGGATTTGGCGAAGGTGCCGACCTCGCGCGCGCTGTGCCAGGCGGTGAGCGCGCTCTCCAGCGCCGTTTCGCTCAATTCGGATCGTCCCAGCAATTCAGCGCGGAAGTAGGCGTGGGCGGCTTCCGCCGACTCCGGATTCAGTTCGCGCGCGTTGAGCAATTGGTGCTGCGCGGCCTGAAGGTAAGTCTGCATCGCCGTTCCCTGGTTCTGTTCGGCCAGCCGCAGGTTGGCGAGGCCGGACAGATACATGGCGTCGAAATTGACGGCATTTTTAGCGATGGCCTGCGTCAGCCATGGCAACGCTTCCTGCGGATTGCCGAAAGCGATGCGCGCCCGGCTCAAGGCCATCTGCGCGAAATCGTTCTTTGGAAACTTGCCGGCCTCGTTGGCGATCTTGTTGAGCAGCGCTTCGCCCGCCGGCCTGGCGGGACAGGATTTGACGGCCGCATCGAGCATGACGAAATCGCTGGCCGCTTCCGGCAGGGCGGTGAAGTTTACCGTGGCGGCCGGCAGATAGGGCACGTCCACCTGTAACACCTTGACGGATGTGCGGCGGTAGCGCCACATCTCAGTCCCCAACTGCGACGCTTTCAGATCGAAGGCGCCCTCGAACGCCGGCACAGCCTCCTTGCCCTGGTAGACCGAGTTCAGGTATTTGCTCAGGCGGCTGCGATTGTCTTCGGAAGCCAGCATGTAGTGCATCAATAGCCAGGACTTGGCCGCGAATTCCAGGCGCACGCCGGCCTCGCCGGCGTAATTCCTGGCGTTGGCGGTCTTTTGCGCGAGCACGTCGGTGTAGTCGAGGCTATAGCGATGGCCCTCGTCGAGGAAGTCGAGGTATTGCGCGATATTCAACGGCGTTTTGCCGACGATCATTTGCGCGTCGGTGAAGCGTACGCTGGCGAAGTATTGCGCGAATCCATCGATGAACGCGGCCGGCGAGCGGATGTCGGTGTGGCGATAGATAAAGTGGCGTGTATAGGCTTCGAAGATATAGGAAAGTCCCTCGTTCTGCGACGTTTCGCCCAGATGGAAGCCGAAGCCCTGCACGCCGGCGGCGCAGCTGCTGTACAGGCCGATGGCGTCGGCCGGCAACGAGGCGTCGATGCCGCTCAAGCCTTCGACACGGTCCTGATAGTACAAGGTGAGCTTTTGCTCGGCGCTGTTGGCCTTGCGGTACGGCTTGGTGTAACTACGCAGCAGGAAGTCGAGGCGCTCCAGATTGTTGAGCAGTTCGGTCGCCGCTTCCCGCTTGGTATCGGCGTAGACGACGAAGTGCTGGCTCTCGGCGCGGAACCATGGCGATGCTTTCTTGTAGTTGGCGATGGTGACACTCTGCGTCACTTGCGGCGCCTCGCTTTGTTGGGCGGCGGCGTGGGACATCGAGACGATGCCGAGCGCGGCAAGCGCTCCGGCACAAATGGCGTTGTACATGGTTGTCTGCGTAAATTTTTTCAGTACGATAACACAATCCATGTATCTATTTGCAACCATTTTTGCCAAGACATTGCAGGATCGCGCAATCTTTTGCCGTCAGCACTTCCGTGCACAGTCCCCGCAACCCGAGCAGTTGCTGTTCCAGGTCGCGCAGTTGCGCGATCCGGTCCGCCACCTCCACGATATGCCGGTCGAGCAGAGCGTTGACGGCGCCGCAACTTTGGTCCGGGTGATCCCGGAAGGTCAGCAGGCTGCGGATCTCGTCCAGCGCCATGTCCAGCGAGCGGCAGTGACGGATGAACCGCAGCCGCTCCAGATGCGTGCCGCGATACAGGCGGTAGTTGCCGTCCGAGCGCGCCGGCGCCGGCAGCAGCCCCTGGCGCTCGTAATAGCGGATCGCCTCGACCGTGTAGCCGGTATGGGCGGCCAGTTCGCCGATTTTCAGTTCGTCCTGTCGCATGGGTTTGACCTTGTAGTGACTTCAGGGTTTCTAATGGCGACTATACAGGGAAAGGAAAACTCATGTCCGACTGCTGCTCTGGAGGTTGCGCGCCGACGAAACCGGTGGCCGATCCGCGCTACCGCCGCATCTTGTGGATCGCGCTGGTGGTCAACACGCTGATGTTCGGCGTGGAGCTGGCCGGCGGCCTGGCCGGCAATTCCGTCGCGCTGCTGGCCGACGCCGTCGATTTTCTCGGCGACGCCGGCAACTACGCCTTGTCCCTGCTGGTGCTGGGCTCCACGCTGGCGTGGCGTTCGCGCGCGGCGCTGTTCAAGGGCGCGACGATGGGTGCGTACGGCATTTTTGTGCTCGGCAAGGCCGCGTGGCATATGGTGTCGGGTCCGGTGCCCGAGGCGGTGATGATGGGCAGCATAGGATTTGCCGCGCTGATCGCCAACGGCACGGTCGCGTTGCTGCTGTACGCGTACCGCGATGGCGACGCCAACATGCGCTCGGTGTGGCTGTGCACGCGCAACGACGCCATCGGCAACGTCGCCGTCATGCTGGCGGCGCTGGGCGTGTTCGGCACGCAAAGCGGCTGGCCCGACATCGGCGTCGCGTTGGTGATGGGCTGCCTGGCGCTGAGCGCGGCGCGCCAGGTGATCGGGCAGGCAAGGGCGGAAATGCAAAAGGGGCCGGAACCGAAAGCGCCATCGGAAATGGCGCAACGCCCGGAGACGATGACGATATCTGAAATACGTAGGGCGGATTAGGCGGAACGCCGTAATCGGCCATCCGTGAGCCGCTGGCGGCACATGCATGGCCGATTACGCTTCGCTAATCCGCCCTACGTGGTTTAGAACGGAGCTTAGTTCAGCTTGCCTGCGCCTGCCTTGGCCGGCACCGTCGTCTGCGCGGTCGCCGCCGTCTGCAAGCTGTAGGCATACGGAGGCGTCCACGTGTTCGCCGCGCTTGGCGCCGCGAACCCGCATTGTCCATCGATGGCGCTGGTGCCCGACCGGTCGCTGTTGAAAATATGTCCTGACGAGCGGAAACCAATGAAGCTCTTACCCTTGATGACCTTGCCGCAGAAGTCCTCGACCTTCAATCCTTCGATGGTGTAGTAGTTATTCTGCAGCAGCATGTTCGACTGGTAGCGCGCATCGCTGCCACCTTCGAACTTGATGTCCGGATTCTTGGTCGTGGTGCTGCCGGTGACGACGTTGTTAAACATGTGCACCTGGCCGAACCGGTTCAGCGGCAGGCGCGTGGTCGCGCCATTCCACCAATTGCCCGAGAACGTCACGTGCAGTCGGCCGGCGTCGCTCCAGGCGCGGCCGGAATCGCCGTTGCCCACCAGCGTGGTCTTGTGGTGGTTGGCGAACAGGCTGTTGGCGATGGTGACATAGTCGCTGCCGCGCACCACGTCAAGCGCGCCGTCGTGCCGGGTTTTGTAGGTGCCGGTCGCCATCGAATCGGGCGTGTCGCCGTCGCTGACGGTCAGGTGGTCGATGTAGACATTCTGCGCGCGTCCCAGCGTGATGCCGTCGGCGTAGGCGTTGGCCGAATCCTCGGGGTTGACGTCCCACGGCGTGTCGAGCACCAAGTTGCGGACGATGACGTTGCGGGTCCAGGTCGGATAGTCGTCTCCATCCTTGCCGTCGGCGATCCATTTCTTGAAGTCCGATTCCGGATCGCCGCCGGGCGCCAGCGCCAGCTCGCCGCCGATCAGCAGCGAGGTGCCGGTGATGCGCGCCGGCCGGCCTTGCGCGTCGTTGATACCCACCAGCGTCGTGTTCGACGGCAGGCTGATCGAGCCGCCGAACTTCTGGTCCGAGTAGCTGGTGTACTCGCGGAAGACGGTGTTGTTCTGGCTCCAGCGCAGATCGATATGGCCGATCACGCGGATGATCTTCGGCTCGTTGCCGGCCTGCTGGATGGCGGCAATCAACTGCTGGCCGTTGTAGACGGTATAGACGCGGTTGGCGCTGGCCGAACCGCCGCCCGTCACCACCACATTGCCCTTGCGAGACCAGGCATGCCAGCCGGCGGCCGGCGCGCTCTGGCGCTCGAAGGTGAGCACGCCGCCGGTCGGATCGGCCGACGCGAACTGCCAGGTCGGCAGCTTGGGCGCGGCCATGTAGCTGGCCGGATCGTGCTGGCCGTTCACCAGCACCGGGGCGGAATAATTGCGCACGCCGTACTGGGCGGTTTGCAGCGGCGTGCTGGCGCCGACCAGGGTGGCGGCGTCGATGGCGGCTTGCGCGGAGGTGGCCAACAGGATGCTGGCGGCGAGGACTGTGAGTTTCATGAGTGTCTCCAATGTGGAAGTAACGTGCGGCGTGCGTTCTTTTGCGAACGCTTCGTTTTCTGCTCGCGCTACGATCCGTACCCGCGTGTCGGTGCCTTGCCTGATGCAATGCGAGATCGATTTTCGATCGCGATTTTCGATCGAAAAACCGACACCAATATCGGCCGAAGGCGGTGGCGGTAGGCCACTGCGGGTCGCGACGGATATTTTCCAACTGGGTGGGTACGGACAAACATTCAGCATCCGGACAGCGATGGCTGAAACAGGCACCTTGCGTACCTGTCGCCGTTGCGAGGAGGGCGGTGGGCCGAGTTCGCGCAGGTCAGAGAACCGGCGCCGGCGAACCCTGAAGGGCGCGTATCGGCGTCGATGGATGAATACTAATCCCGAAGAAAGAAATTTGCAATGTTGGGTTTACGTTACACTCAACCGCGCCTCACTTCGGCTTGCGGGAAGACCAGTGCACGTGCGTGATCAGCCATTGCTCTCCCTGCTTTTCCAGCAGCGCCGTCTCGGTGCCGAACAGGTGCACGCTTTTGTTCTGGTATTTACCCGTGGTCTCGGTCTCCCGCATCACGACCGCCAGCTTGCCGTCGACCCGCTCGGTCTGCTTGAGCACCTTGCTGGACGTGGCCTTCGCGAACGCCATGTCCGCCGGCAGGTGGTGGCCGGCATACTCGTCGCGCGAGCGCTCGACGTGGCCGGACTCGTAGATCTGTATCGTTGAACTCAGCAAGGCGCCGGCCTGGTCGGCCTTGCCCGAGGCGAGCGCCTCGTGGAAGGCCGCCACCGTTTCGGCGGGCGTGGCCGCGAGCAGCGACAGGCTGATCGAGGAAAGGGCGATGAAGGAAGTGAATCGACGCATGCGGGCTCCGAAAGATAGTCGAGTGGGATTGCGGTGCGCAATTAAAACAGCCGCCGCCGCCGCTGGCAAGCCACCCGAAAAAATACCTGCACCGATGCAAATTGCGCTTGACCTTCCGTCCGTGGGAAGGTGCATAACCCTTAAGGGGCTTGACCTTTCCATCGCAGGGTTTACATTGGCGGCCAAGTTGGCCGCGACCGGCTCGCCACGTGGAGCGAGCGCCCGAACCCACAGGAGCATCCCATGACCGAGAGCGAACATCAGCACCATCATGAAGGACATCACGGGCATCCGGGGCATCGCGCCGGGCCCGGAGAGGCTGCCGGCGCGGCGTCGGCGACCCAGGCGCCGGATGGCGCGGTTTATACCTGTCCCATGCATCCACAAATCCGGCAGCCGGCCCCGGGCAGCTGCCCGATATGCGGCATGGCGCTCGAACCGGTCATGCCGGCGGTGGATGACGGGGAAAATCCCGAGCTGGTGGATTTCCGGCGGCGGTTTTGGTGGACGCTGCCGCTGACCGTCGTCGTGTTCGCGCTGGCCATGTTCGGCCACATGGTATGGGGTTCGTCCTTGCCCGGCCAGAACTGGATCGAGTTCGCGGTCGGCACGCCGGTGGTGGTGTGGGCCGGGTGGCCGTTCTATGTGCGTTGGGCGCGATCGATCGCCAACGCCAGTCCGAACATGTGGTCCCTGATCGGGACCGGCGTGCTGGCCGCGTATGGCTACAGCGTGGTGGCGACGCTCGCGCCCGGGGTCTTTCCGCCATCGTTCGCGGCGCACGGCCCGATCAGCGTGTATTTCGAAGCGGCGGCCGTCATCGTCACGCTGACCTTGCTCGGGCAGATACTGGAACTGCGCGCGCGATCGCAAACTTCGGCGGCGATCAAATCGCTGCTGGGCCTGGCGCCCCGGACAGCGCGGCGCATTGCCGCCGATGGGGGCGAAGAGGACATCCCGTTGACGCATGTCCATGTGGGCGACGCGCTGCGCGTGCGTCCCGGTGAGAAAGTGCCGGTGGACGGCGTCGTGGCCGAAGGGGAGAGCGCGGTCGACGAATCGATGCTGACCGGCGAGCCGGTGCCGGTGACCAAGCGCGAAGGCGACAAGCTGATCGGCGCGACGATCAACACCAGCGGCAGCCTGGTCATGCGCGCGGAAAAGGTCGGCGCGGACACCATGCTGTCGCAGATCGTGCAAATGGTTGCGCAAGCGCAGCGCTCGCGCGCGCCGATGCAGCGGCTGGCCGACAGCGTGGCCGGCTATTTTGTGCTCGTCGTGGCCGCCATCGCGTTGCTGACGTGGGCCGTCTGGGGCTTCTACGGGCCCGAGCCGAGCTGGGTATTTGGCTTCGTCAACGCGGTCGCCGTGCTGATCATCGCCTGTCCCTGCGCACTCGGCCTGGCCACACCGATGTCGATCATGGCGGCCACCGGGCGGGCGGCCACGCAGGGCGTGCTGTTTCGCGACGCCGCCGCCATCGAGGGCCTGAAGAAGGTCGACACGATTATCGTCGACAAGACCGGCACGCTGACCGAAGGCAAGCCCGCCTTCGACCGCGTTGTCGCCGCGGTCGGCTTCGACGCGGATGGTGTGCTGCGGCTGGCGGCGAGCATCGACCAGGGCAGCGAACACCCTCTGGCGCACGCCATCGTCAGCGAAGCGAAACGGCGCGCGCTGCCGTTGACCAAGCCGGAGTCGTTCGAATCGTCGAGCGGCATCGGCGTGCGCGGCGTCGTTGACGGGCAACGCATCGCGCTCGGAAATACCGCGTTGATGGAGGCGGACGGTGTCGACTGGAAGCCGCTGGGCCAGGCGGCCGAGGCGTTGCGGGTGGAGGGAGCCAGCGTGATGTATCTGGCGGTGGACCGGCGCATCGCCGGACTGCTGGCGGTATCGGACCCGATCAAGGCCAGCGCCGGCGAGGCGTTAAAGGGACTGCATGCGGACGGCGTGAACGTCATCATGGCAACCGGCGATGGCGTGAGCACGGCGAAATCCGTGGCGGCCAGGCTGGGCATCGGCGAGTACTACGGGGAGGTCAAGCCACAGGACAAGCTGGCACTGGTGGAAAAGCTGCAACGGCAAGGCAAGGTGGTCGCGATGGCCGGCGACGGTATCAATGACGCGCCCGCGCTGGCCAAGTCGGACGTCGGCATCGCCATGGGCACCGGGACCGACGTCGCCATCAACAGCGCGCATGTGACGCTGGTCAAGGGCGACCTGCGCGGCATCGCGCTGGCGCGGGGCATCTCCGTGGAGACGGTGCGCAATATGTGGCAGAACCTCGGCTTCGCCTTCATCTACAACGCGCTGGGCATCCCGCTGGCGGCCGGCGTGCTGTACCCCTTCACCGGGCAATTGCTGTCGCCCATGATCGCGGCGCTGGCGATGAGTTTAAGCTCGGTGTCGGTCATCGCCAACGCGCTGCGCCTGCGTCGCAAAACATCGGCCCCGGCCTCGCCGGGCGGGCCGCTCAGGGCTCGGTCGGCATAGATGCCGGGCCGCCGCGCGCGCCGCCCTTGACCGCGTGCAGATAAAAGCCCAGCGAGACGATCGACATCGCCAGCAAAATGACCAGCAAGGCCGCCGGGCTGGCGTAGCCGCTCAAAATCGCCGCCGCGACGATCGGCCCCGCCGCCTTGGCCGCCAGCGACGGCCCCGCCATCGCGCCGGAAATGGCGCCATAGTTGGCGAGGCCGAACATCGCCTGCGGGATGGTGCCGCGCACGATCGTCAGTACGCCGTTGCTCATGCCGTACAGCACGCAGAACAAGGCCGCGGCCCAGGCCTGGGTGCCGAACAGCAGCAACGCCAGCACCGCCGCCGGCAGTGCGGAAAAGGTGAACTTGCCGACCGTCTGCGGCAGCGCGTCGCGCAGCAAGGTGCGCTCGCAGATGCGGCCCGCGACTTGCGCCGGTCCCATCAAACTTGCCATCAGCACCGCGATGGCCGCGCTGTGGCCCAGGTCCGTCAGCAGCGGAATCAGGTGCACCGACAACGCCGAGAAAATGAAGATGTTGGCCGAAAACGCGAACGCCAGCATCCAGAACGCCGGATGGCGCAACGCTTCGGCCAGGGTATGGCTGGGCTCCGCCGGCGCGTTGTGAACCGGCGCGGCGGGCGTGTCGCGTCCAAGCATCATATGCAGCGGCAGGCACAACAGTAGTTGCGCCATGCCGAACCAGAAATACGTGTCGCGCCAGCTGATCAGCGTGCTCAGCTTCAAGGTCAGCGGCCAGAACACGGTGCTGGAGAAGCCGCCGAACAAGGTCAGCGTCGAGATCGCCTGGCGGCTGTTGAAGTGGAATTTGCGGTTGATGGTGGCGAACGCCGCCTCGTACATCGTCAGCGACATGGCGACGCCCAGCGCGGTCCAGGCGCCGAAATAGGACAGCGTGTCGCCGGCCCGGCTGAGCCAGACAAGGCCGGCGCCGCACAGCATGGAGCCGGCCGCCATGATCCACTGGCCGCCGAAGCGGTCGAGCAGGATGCCGGCGGGCGTGGCGACCAGGCCCGAGACCAACAGGCTCCACGAGAAAGCGCCGTAGACCATCTCGGAACGTAGTCCCAGCTCGCGCCCGATGGCCGGGGCGACGATCGAAAAGGCGTAGTACACCGAGCCCCATGTGGCAATTTGCGTGAAGGCAAGTATGCCGAGGGTGCGCCAGGAATGTGGCATCAATCTCTTTCTTAGTCCTGCGATGTATAAAGACTTGGCGGGCGCCTTCAGTCGGTCGTCAAAGCCATGGCCATCAAGGTCGCCGAAGCGGGACATGCGCCCTGAAATTCGCGCGAGGCGTGCAGCGCGGGGGGGACCTCGACGCGGGTGCTCTCCGTGAATCCGCGCCGGGCGAAGAACGCCGCGGCAGTGGTCGTCAGCAGGTACAGCTTGGCGATGCCGCGCGACCTGGCTATCGCCTTGAGTGCGTCGAACAGCAGGCCGCCCGTACCACCGCCACGCCGATTGGCCGACACCACCACCGAGCGCAGCAATGCCGTCGCGCCGTAATGTTCCAGCGCGCCGGCGCAGACGATCGCGCCATCGAGCTCGCCGACGATAAAACTGTCCAGATGCTCTCGCGCGCCGTCGAGCGGCAAGCGCGCGCCATTCAACATGGCTTCGATGGCGCCCCAGTCGGCGGCGGTGGCCGGCCGGAATGCCGGGATGCGCGCGGGTAGGCTGCTCATATCTCTCCTGTTTGTTGTTCGGTACACGAGCTTGCCTAAAGAATAATTCCATGCCATCAAACTGTCAATATACTTCGATATTATTTGAAATGTCGTAGTCTTCGGGTTATGATACTTCAATCGTTATCGAATTATGGAAGCAGGATCATGGAAACCAAGGACGTGTTGGCGGCGCTGGCGGCCATCGCCCAGGAGAGCAGGCTGGCGATTTTCAGGCTGCTGGTGCAGATCGGTCCTGGCGGCATGGCGGCCACCAAGATCGCCGAGCACCTGGACATCGCCCCTTCGTCGCTGTCGTTTCACCTGAAGGAGCTGACCCACGCCAAGCTGATCACCTCGCGCAGCGAGGGGCGATTCATCATCTACTCGGCCGACGTCGCCGTCATGAATGGGCTGATCGGCTACTTGACGGAGAACTGCTGCGGTGGCGTTCCTTGCGGCCCGGCCGGCTGCTGAACAGATTCACTATCCACATCAACCCGGAGAATTCACATGCAAGAAAAAGCCTATAACGTCCTGTTCCTATGCACCGGCAACTCCTGCCGTTCCGTCATCTCGGAAGCCACTTTCAACCACCTGGCGCCGGCCGGGTTGAAGGCGATCAGCGCCGGCAGCCAGCCGGCGGGCAAACTGCATCCGCGGGCGGTGTCACTACTTGGCAGCAAGGGCATCTCGACCGAAGGCTATTTCAGCAAATCCTGGAACGATCTTCCGGTGACACCGGACATCGTCGTCACCGTTTGCGGCAGCGCCGCCGGCGAAACCTGCCCGGCCTACCTGGGATCGGTGACGCGCACGCATTGGGGCGTCGACGACCCCGGCCACGTGGTCGGCACGGAGGAAGAGATCGACGCCGCGTTCGAGCACACCTACGGCATCATCCGCGCCCGCATCGAAGCCTTCCTCGCGTTGCCGCTGGCGGAGCTCTCGAAAGACAAGGCCGTACTGAAGGCCGAGCTCGATAAAATCGGTCACATCACCACCTAAACCAAATCCGGGTCAGGTCCACCATTGCTACACGTCCTCATCTGTATCGGCGATTAATCGACGCTACGGTCGTGCTCGTGTAGCAATGGTGGACCTGACCCCGGAGTATGAAGGACTCGCCGTGCTTGCTGCATTTTTGATTTTCCTCGCCACATTGATCCTCGTTGTCTGGCAGCCGCGCGGGCTGGGCATCGGTTGGAGCGCGGCCGCCGGCGCCGTCGTGGCGCTGCTGGCCGGCGTGATCCATGTCGCCGATATTCCGGTGGTGTGGCACATCGTTTGGAACGCCACCGGCACCTTCGTGGCGGTGATTATCATTAGCCTGTTGCTGGACAAGGCCGGATTCTTCGAGTGGGCCGCGTTGCATGTGGCGCGCTGGGGACGGGGCAGCGGCACGCGCTTGTTCGTGCTGCTGGTCCTGCTGGGGGCGGCCGTGGCTGCGCCGTTCGCCAACGACGGCGCGGCGTTGATCCTGACGCCCATCGTCATCGCCATGCTGCGCGCGCTGCGCTTTTCCGCCAAAGCCACGCTGGCCTTCGTGATGGCGGCCGGCTTTATCGCCGACACGGCCAGCCTGCCGCTGGTGGTGTCCAACCTGGTCAACATCGTTTCGGCCGATTATTTCGATATCGGCTTTGCCCGCTACGCCGCCGTCATGGCGCCGGTCAACCTGGTTTCCGTGGCCGCCACCCTGGCCGCGCTGATGTGGTTCTTCCGCAAGGACATTCCGGCCAACTACGAGCTGGCCCAGCTCAAAGCGCCGGACGAGGCGATCCGCGACCGCGCCACCTTCATCACCGGCTGGTGGGTGCTGGGCCTGCTGTTGGCCGGCTTCTTCTGGCTCGATCAGCTGGGCGTGCCGATCAGCGCGGTCGCGGCGGGCGGCGCGGCCTTGCTGTTGGCGGTCGCCGCGCGCGGCCATAAGATCTCGACGCGCGACGTCGTCCGCGACGCGCCCTGGCAAATCGTGGTCTTCTCGCTGGGCATGTACCTGGTGGTGTACGGCTTGCGCAACGCGGGTCTGACCGGTTACCTGACCGGCGTCCTCAACCAATGCGCCGGCTATGGCGTGTGGGGTGCGGCGCTGGGCACCGGCCTGATCACGGCGTTGCTGTCGTCGATCATGAACAATATGCCGACCGTGCTGATCGGCGCGCTGTCGATCGACGCGACCACGGCCCAGGGCGCGGTGCGCGAGGCGATGATCTATGCCAACGTCATCGGTAGCGACCTCGGCCCGAAAATCACGCCGATCGGCAGCCTCGCCACGCTGCTGTGGCTGCACGTCCTGTCGAGCAAGGGCATCGAGATATCGTGGGGCTATTACTTCCGCGTCGGCATCGTGCTGACCTTGCCGGTGCTGTTGATCACGCTGGCCGCGCTGGCCTTGCGTTTGGCTTAAACACATGAACAATCTGGACTAAACATGGAAAAGATCACCAACCTGCCCAACATCAATCCCGACCAGCTCGACCTGCCGAGGCTGGACAAGCTGGCCCAAGTCGGCGACCTGAGCCACCCGCCGCGCATCCTGATGCTGTACGGCTCGCTGCGGGAACGCTCGTTCAGCCGCTTCCTGACCGAGGAGGCGGCCCGCATCCTGGAGCACTTCGGGGCCGAGGTGAAGATCTTCGATCCGATGACGTTGCCGATGGCCGGCAGCGTGGCGGACGATCATCCGAAAGTGGTCGAGCTGCGCGAACTGTGCATGTGGTCCGAGGGCCAAGTGTGGTGCAGCCCGGAGCGCCACGGCGCCGTCACCGCCGTGATGAAGAACCAGATCGACTGGATTCCGCTGGAGATGGGCGCGATCCGTCCCAGCCAGGGCCGCACCCTGGCGGTGATGCAGGTCTGTGGCGGTTCGCAATCGTTCAACGTGGTCAATACGCTGCGCCTGCTCGGGCGCTGGATGCGCATGTTCACCATCCCGAACCAGTCGTCGGTGCCGATGGCGTACAAGGAGTTCGACGACGCGGGGCGCATGCGGCCCTCGGCCTACTACGACCGCGTGGTCGATGTGATGGAGGAGCTGTTCAAGATGACGCTGTTGCTGCGCGGCCGGTCGGACTATCTGACGGATCGTTACAGCGAGCGCAATGAACGGCAAATGAAGGCGATCGACGCCGCCATCAAACGGGTCTGAACGGCTTGCCCTGTCAGCAAGCGGAATCCCGGCCTTTGCGCAACTGGTTCCACAACTTGTCCAGCATGGGCTTGCGGTGGGCGATGGCGCGGAACAGGCGGATCTCGAGCCGCATGGTCCATAGATCGCCGCCGGCGCGCACCAGCTTGCCTTCGGCCAGTTCGCGCGCGATGCTGCTCTCCGGCAGCCAGGCCAGCCCGTGTCCGGACAGCGCCATGGTCTTGAGCAGTTCGGCCATGTCGCTCTCGTAACAGCTGCGCAGGCAGACCGGCTGGCCGGTGCGCGCCTGCAAGCGTTGCACCACACGGCCGAAGTAGGATGTCGCCGTGTAGGCCAGATAGGGCAGGGGAGCGGCCGTGCCGCCTGGCAGCGCGAACATCGGCGATCCGGCGCGGTTGGGCACCGATACCGGCATCACCGTTTCGTCGCCCAGGTGCAGGAATTCAAAGCGCTGCGCATCCAGTTCGATCGGCAAGTCGGCGTGGTGGTAACACAGCAGCAGATCGCAGTTGCCCTCGACCAGCGACAGCACCGAGTCGTGCACATTGGTGGGCAGGATGCGCGCGGGCAGCGGACCGTGCCGCGCTTGCACCGAGTTGAGCCAGCCTGGAAAGAAATTCAGCGACAGGGCGTGACCGGCCGATACGCGCAGCACCTGATCATTGGTTTCCTCGACGCGCAGCATGGCGCGGGTATCGTTCAACAGGCGCACCACCTCGGAGGCGGTGGCGGCAAACAGCTTGCCGGCCGGCGTCAGCACCAGCGGATAACTGCTGCGGTCGACCAGATCGGCGCCCACCCATGCTTCCAGCGATTGGATGCGCCGGCTGAGCGCCGATTGGGTCACGCCACGATCGTCGGCCGAGCGCGAAAAATTGCGCGTCCGAGCGAGACTGATGAAATCCTCCAGCCATTTGATGTCCATCAGTCCGCTCTCCCTGTGCCTGTCGCCATTGTCGGCTCTGCGATGCCTCTTGTTATTCCGATTTCGCATAGTATCAGAGGGTGCCGTCATCGTGGCCGGGTCTGCGGAGACCGGAGGGAAGGGCGGTCAGCGGTCTATGCCACGCGGCCAAAACAACGGATAATGGCGGCCAACTCATTTTGTGCACCAGATTGGAAATCCCCATGGAAATTAAGGTCAACTTTCTCGATAAGCTGCGTCTTGAAGCTAAATTCGACGATTTCACGGTCATCGCCGACCAGCCCATCCGCTACAAAGGCGATGGCTCCGCGCCGGGTCCGTTCGACTATTTCCTGGCCTCGTCGGCCTTGTGTGCCGCTTACTTCGTCAAGTTGTATTGCGTAACTCGCAATATTCCTACCGAAAATATCCGCCTGTCGCAGAACAATATCGTTGATCCGGAAAACCGCTACCAGCAGATTTTCAAGATCCAGGTTGAACTGCCGGCGGACATTTCGGAAAAGGACCGCCAGGGTATCCTGCGCTCCATCGACCGTTGCACCGTGAAAAAGGTGGTGCAAGCCGGTCCCGAGTTCGTGATTGAAGAGGTCGAAAATCTGGATGCGGACGCCCAGGCGTTGCTGACCATGAAGCCGGCGGGCGAAGCGAACACCTATATCGTCGGCAAGGATTTGCCGTTGGAGCAAACCATCGCCAATATGTCCGGCGTTCTGGCGGGCTTGGGCATCAAGATTGAAATCGCCTCGTGGCGGAATATCGTTCCCAACGTCTGGTCGCTGCATATCCGCGATGCGCACTCGCCGATGTGCTTCACCAACGGCAAGGGATCGACCAAGGAAAGCGCGTTGGCGTCGGCTTTGGGCGAGTATATCGAGCGACTGAACTGCAATCACTTCTACGCCGGCACGTATTGGGGCGAAGACATCGCCAACGCCGCCTTCGTCCATTACCCGAACGAACGCTGGTTCAAGCCTGGCCGTAAAGACGCGCTGCCGGCCGAAATCCTGGATGAGTATTGCCTGGAAATCTACAATGCAGATCGCGAGCTGCGCGGCTCGCATTTGTACGACACCAACTCCGGCAACAAGGAACGCGGTATCTGTTCGCTGCCGTTTGTACGGCAGTCGGATGGCGAGGTCGTATATTTCCCTTCCAACCTCGTCGAAAACCTCTACGTCAGCAATGGCATGAGCGCCGGTAACACGCTGGCCGAGGCGCAGGTGCAATGCCTGTCGGAGATCTTCGAGAGGGCGGTTAAACGCGAAATTCTGGAGGGGGAAATCGCCTTGCCGGACGTGCCGCAGGAAGTGCTGGCAAAATATCCTGGCATCGTGGCCGGTATTAAAGGTCTGGAAGAACAAGGCTTCCCGGTTCTGGTCAAGGATGCGTCGCTGGGTGGGACGTATCCGGTGATGTGCGTGACCTTGATGAATCCACGGACCGGCGGCGTATTTGCGTCCTTCGGCGCGCATCCAAGCCTGGAAGTGGCGCTGGAACGCAGCCTGACCGAATTGCTGCAGGGCCGAAGCTTTGAAGGCCTGAACGATTTGCCTCGACCGACGTTTGTCAGCAACGCCGTGACCGAGCCGAATAACTTCGTTGAACATTTCATCGATTCCAGCGGCATCGTATCGTGGCGCTTCTTCAGCGCCAAAGCCGACTACGATTTCGTTGAATGGGATTTCTCCGGCCATGGCGAGAACTCCAACGCCGAGGAAGCCGCGACCTTGTTCGGTATTCTCGAAGAAATGGGCAAAGAGGTCTACATGGCGGTGTATGACCAGTTAGGTTCGACCGCGTGCCGGATTCTGGTGCCGGGTTATTCGGAAGTTTATCCGGTTGAAGATCTGATCTGGGATAACACCAACAAATCGTTGTTGTTCCGGTCCGATATTTTGAACCTGCATAGCCTGGACGATGACGCGCTGGAGGCGTTGCTCGAACGTCTGGACGACAACGAACTGGACGAATACGGCGACATCGCCACGTTGATCGGCGTCGAGTTCGACGAGAACACGCCTTGGGGCCAACTGACGACGCTGGAGTTGAAGCTGTTGATTAACGTGGCGTTGCAGCAGTTTGAAGAAGCAAAAGAGCTGGTGGAAGCCTTCCTGCAGTACAACGACAACTCGCTCGAGCGCGGACTGTTCTATCAAGCCTTGAATGTTGTGCTGGAGGTGGAGCTCGACGACGACCTGGAGCTGGAAGATTACGTGGTCAATTTCCGCCGGATGTTCGGCGACGAGCGGGTGGACGCGGTGCAGGGGTCGATGGACGGCAGCGTGCGGTTCTACGGCTTGACGCCGACGAGCATGAAGCTGGAAGGTCTCGACAGGCACGAGCGTCTGATCGACAGCTACAAGAAATTGCACGCGGCGCGAAGTGCAACTTGACTAAGTGCGGATGTCGCCATGTTGGTGGACCAAAAATTAGGAAAGCGCTAACGCTCTGATCGCGAGAAATTGACCCGGAACCTGCACTACCTATTTCCTAGTTAGCGATGGGAACGGCGCCTGGAACGGTTTTGTACTGACGTTATAGTAGAAGCCGTTCGAATTACGCAGAGGCACCAGCGCATTAAGATCGCTCTGCTGGATGGGTGCGCAGGCGCTTCCTTGAGCTGCGGCGGTCCTCGTTAAATCAATGTTGCAACTCTGTAGTGTGGGATAGCAGCGGACCGCATAAGCAGTAACACTGTTGTCGGAAGTGGTCTCTTGTCGACAGAAGGCGCTCTTCGCAAGCCATTGATCGAACCCTATTGCGGTTGCAGTGGGCGGCAACCATACTTCGATGGTATTCGGTCTTGCCTTCAACCCAGAAGATAGTGGCTGTACCGTCCAATTCCCCTTGGGCTGATGCGCAAGAGTCGGCAATTGTTTCGCGCACGCGCTCACTGATGTGTCGGCTGTGTGATAGATGATAGTCGGCTTCTCGTACTGGAATGGTGGAACCCGTCCTTGACGTGCTGCTGTTGCTTTGACGTCTTCGATAGGCGGCACGTCGGCGCCGGCTTCTCGCCAGAACGTGCGTAGGACCCGAACATTGTCGCGGCCAGCGCCGCCGTAAATTTGCACATATACTGACATGCGTTCGCAAATGCGCTCGGGGACCTTGACTGTATTAGAGCCATCTCCGGCCACAACTACGGATGCGGGGCTCCGCAGCGGCTCTTTGTCGCGACCGCCGGGGATGGATATCGATGCAGGCGGAGATGCAGGCATAGCAATAGCATCGTCACCTTGCTGCCGTGCCGATTCGCAATAGCTGGGAGGGTGGCGTTCCTCTTTCCTTGCCGAAGAGTCGTAGCGCATCCAGTAACTATTTCGTCGCTCTACTACGCCGATTTTGCCTGGTGGGCGAGGGCAGTTTTCACCCTTAGCGAGCGTGTCGCATGCGGCCAGTCGATTGCTGAGCGCATAGCAGCGTTGCGCAACAGTATTAAAAATCGTCACCGCGACCGAATTGCTCATCAACGAGGCTTCCTGATGATTGGCCTTGGCCTGTCCCCATACATACATTATCTCCGAGGCGAGCTTAGCCACGGTTTGTTCGCTGGTCGCAGACGCAGTTAATGGTAGCTCGGCGTACATGTTGTAGAGCGGGCGCAGAAGATCCGGCGGCAAAGAGGTGGGCTTGTTGTCGAGATCGACGCCGCTCTGGAATGCGCTCCACACGCCGGTGGAGGCAGCGAGCAGCGTACCGAATCCAAGCGTCGAGGTGGCAATTGCTTTGGCGCCGACCCGCACTGAGATGCGGGAAGTCGCGCTGGCCGTGGCGGCGTCAGACTCGCTGGCGGAGCGCGCGCTAGGTGTTGCGGACCTGACGAGTGACGGTACGCTGATGAAGAAATCCTTCGTCAGATGGGAGCCAAGGTGGCGACCAAGCGAGAAATAACTCTCCCATTGATCCTCCGAGAAGAATTGGTCAGCGGTGCTCTGCTGAGGAAAACTGCGATGGTCGCGGTAATAATTGTGCAGATCTTCCGGCAAATCCTCCATAACGTTGGGCTTGACCAGCACGAGGACCCCCTCTTTGCCTCCTCGATATTTGATGGAGGCCAGTGCGACGCATGCGTTGCTTGCTGGCGATGCGAGGTCGCTTAATGTGCCGATGTATGCACTACTACTTTCGTTGACTTTGAGGAAATGAATATCGACACCCAAGTCAATGCGGGCCCGGCGAAGGAGATTTTCCAAATCGTCAAAACGATATTCAGGATCCGCGCCACAGTCGGCTAGCACGATGAGTTCGCATTGTTGGTAAAGCAGGGGATAGACCCCAGTATTCTCGCAGTGGCCGCCATCGCTTAGATACTGAACGTGGCGGCTGCTTCCCGGTAACAATCCGAATAACTCGCTTAGTAGGTAAGTGTATTTTGGCGCGATGTGGGCATAAGTTGGCGATTTTTTTGGGACATAGGCTGATGAACGTTCCTGAGGGGCGTCGCAGGTCCACCAATATCCGAGCCGTACCCCTAGGATGGTTAGCAATGCAGCCCAGCCCGGTCGACTGCCGCTGCCAAGACCGGGGGCGGCTGCAGCGCCGGAAATGGCCATCCAAGTCCCGACCGAGACATCGCTATTCTCGGCCATCTGATGCCAGCGCGAGTCGCCTTCCAGGCGATAATACCGGGGGCCGATCACCGTCATCAGCTTCCCTTGGCGGTCGACATTGAACAAGCCGTATTTTTGAAAAGTTTCGTTCACGCATACATTGACCATGTGTACCGGTCCGCCATGAGCATATGGCTGATATGCCGACAAAGGAATGTCGTCGTCCTTGTGGTAATCCCTGATTTTGTGCTGGGTTGCGCGGCCATCGTTAGCTGCGCCAAGATAGGTATTGGTCAGGCGAGCGCGGTAGAAGTTGTGCAGCGACGAGAGATTGAGGAAGTTGAGGTGAAATGAAGTCACCACCGCCCAAACGCCAACGAGTGCCACCACACAGCCTAGTCGGAGAGCGGCCTCAGCGTAATTAGCCTGGCCGAGACCGGTTTGTAGAACTGCTTGCGTACAGGTCGCATGAACAACCGCCGTCCAGAGCACCGCGAGCGCGAGCACGGCAACGCGGCCGGCGATATCGATCAATATCGACATCTTGACCAAACGCGCGACGTGGTTGCCTGGTTGCGCATCCCGTACTAGCGGCATTAACGCCCGTAGCAAAGGCAACACTAGTGCGAATCCGGCGCCGAAGCCGGCAACAGCGACCGGCTTGTTGGCGATGCGCCAAGCTATCCAATCGATCACGCCTAGCGTGAAGAGCGCGCCAGCTATTCGGAAAGTTAAGACGAGCCCTTTAGTGATGCTGCCGTCGGTTAGCATCGCAGGGATTTTGCTGCCGGACATATGAACTACGCCAAGCCACATCACGCGAGCGGTTGTCAATAAAACGGCGATGACGATTGGGACAATTAAGGTCACCCATAGAGTGGGGAAATGGGAGACGAATTCCCAGACACGCAGCCAAGGAACACTGCGGTTGGACTGGGACGTGATCCGGTTGTCTAAAGCCCACCAGGCCGCGATATCCACCAGTCCAAGAACGCAGCCCAATAATAGGCCAAGAACCGCCAGCTCCCGGTGTACACCGATGAGATTGCGTAGAATGGTGACTATGGCGAATAGGGAATCGCGGCCGCCGCGTGGCATCAGGTAGCGGCTGTTCATACGTAGCCAGCTCAGTTCACGTGAATTCTCATTTACCGCGAGTTTTTTCTCCAGTTCCTCGGCGGTTTTGCTCTTGTGGGCGAGACTGCCAATCATCGTACCGATATAGCCGCCACCGGACACAGTGGACATGTAGTCGAAACGACTGAACACACCGTTCTTGGCCAAAGCCGTTATGAGGCCATAACAAAAAGTGGCGCTGCGGACACCTCCGCCTGACAGGGCGAGGCCCCAACGTTCCTGCTCATTAAGGATGGGGGAACCCAAGTGTTGGCGGCGTTGGCTGACAAAACGTTCCGGATCATTCAATGAAACTTGGGGTTCGTTCGCAACAACCTCTGTGTTTAGGTCGGCGGTCATGACTCCCTCGATAGGCTGATGATTGCGAGACCTCAAATCTTTTGCCACTCTACGTGATACTACAATGATAATTCTATTCAATTGTCACCTGTGGTAAATGCACAACTGAGTTCTGCGTAAGTGAAATGCAGGTGCATCAGGCAGCGGGGAGCGTCATCGACAAGCGGAGCGTTAACAACATTGGCCGACCAGCGAAATTAAGGACCTTTCTAATTTGCCGAAATCGGGCATTACTGCTTGGCTTGCCGCGTTTGCGCGAGACCAAGCCGCTGGCGCCGGCATCGATGTAGCGTGGGATGAGTCGGTTAATCTGGCGCCTCGTGAGATCCAGTCGAGCGGCCGCCGCCGCTTTGATCTGACCAGCGACGACGGCTTAGATCGTTTTGAGTCGATCCAGTTTTTGCATGGACATGGTGATGGTCTCGGGTTTGGTCATGCCGAGCTGCAGACTACAATCGGAGGCTTCAGTATGATTGGCATGGTCGCTCAACCATTTGACCCGAGTGAGACATTTTTAGTTTAGCTGGACTCAGACATTTCTACTTAGCTCCCATAAGATAATTTCGCATAATTTATATTATGTAAAACGTGGTCTGGCACTTGTACGCCGGTTATGGGCAAAATTTACCGTCCGGTGAAGTAAAAGTGCCCGATTAGCTGAAGTAAAAGTGACAATCCCCGAAGGATATGAAGTAAATCTGCCAATGCCGGTCTCAGCGCTAGGGCTTCCAAGAAGCCTGACCGACGGCTGCCCATCGTCTCGGTGGAATCACTTCAGACGGTTCCAAATCATATCCAGAAATTGCCAAAATACATTACTATCGATGGTGTTTAATTTCAGCGTTGATTACGAACTCCGAAACAACGGCGACAGTTACGTTTCCACATCAAAAACTGCAGTCATCCCGTTCAGTCGCTTGGCTGCGGAGTGAAGTTGAGGCCTGGATCGCAAGCAGACCCAGAAAGTAGGACCGCGACAGTAGCTTAGACGGCCCGCATCAAATCGACTTGGGATGCAAAGCGGAGGACCTGTACGGCTTTGCAGGCCGTATACCATATATAAAAATCAATGACTTAGGTGCTTACCACACTTTTGCACCACACTAAGTAGGTTCAGCGTTGTAATCCCATTCACGTGCGCTTATTTGCCTAAGCATCAAATTAAAGGACACTTTAATAACCAGAGCATGGGCCGATCACAGCAGGCGGCCAGCTCGCTGGAAGAGACCGCCTCGTCGATGGAAGAATTGACTTCCACCGTCAAGCAAAATGCCGACAACGCCCGCCAGGCTTAACGATTCGTCCAAGAAGATCGTCGACATCATCGGCGTGATCGACGGCATTGCCTTCCAGACCAACATCCTGGCGCTGAACGCGGCGGTGGAAGCGGCGCGCGCCGGCGAGCAAGGCCGGGGCTTCGCGGTGGTGGCGTCGGAAGTGCGCAATCTGGCGCAACGCTTGGCCGCCGCCGCCAAAGAGATCAAGGCGCTGATCAACGATTCCGTCGAAAAAGTCGATGTCGGCGCCAGACTGGTCAACCAGGCCGGCGTCACGATGGATGAGATCGTCGCCAGCATCCGCAGCGTGACCGACATCATGGGCGAAATCACCGCCGCCAGCCACGAGCAGGAAGTGGGCATCGAACAGATCAACCAGGCGGTCGCGCAGATGGATACCGTGACGCAGCAGAACGCGGCGCTGGTGGAACAGGCTGCCGCAGCGGCGGCCTCGCTGCAGGAACAGGCGGCCGGCTTGTCCGACGTGGTCAGCGTCTTCAAGCTGGACCAGGGGAGCGGGCCGCCGGCCAAGCTGGCCCGCCCCGCCCCGCCGCGCAACGGTTGGCCCTGCCGGCGCATGGCTGACGGAATTCATCACCAACGACAGCGTGCACAATCTTGGCCTGGCCGCAGGCACGACCGCAACCGTAGCCTTCAGGCATCGAGCGTCATCGTCGGCGGCAAGGCGTAACGTAGTAGTTCGGGCCGGCCCTCCAGTCGCCGGCCCCGGCATCCCTTCCGTGTTATAGATCAAGTCATAGCCGCGCGGCTATGGGCCTTCCGATCCAGATCCACCCATCCATTTCCCCACCCAGCGATCCGCATCCTCTTTGCACCCGGCGGGAGCATGTGCAGGCAATGTTGCCCATGTCACCATGCCTGCTCCTCCCCTCGCCTCGATTGCATGCATATGTCGCGAATTAACGTGCTGGTGGCAGCAAAGCCCGAGGATGTGCTAGCAAATGGCATCGCCCGCGTGGTCGCGGACTCCGCAAACATGATACTGGTGGGCGGCCGTCCGCTGGCCTTGGAGCAGGTTGAGCCCTGCCTCAAACAGATTCCCGCCCACGAATCCTGTGCGCTGGTCCTGGTTGGCAACGCCCCGGAGAACCAGCTGCTGGCCGATCGCCTGCTCGTGGCCCGTGAGGACCTGGCGGTGCTGCGGGTGGAGATTGGCGGGCACCAGGTAAAGATCGCCCGCTACGCCACGCGCAACGAGTCGCTGAAACTGGCCTCCCTGCTGGCGGCACTGTGCGACCTGGTCGCCAACGCCCGCGACACGGACGGCGAGCGCACCGCCTGCTTCGTCGTGCACACCGACTTGCCCGGCCAACGGCCGCTGCTCGACAGCGCGATCGACTGGGTGCATGCGGTGCTGCGCCACGGCGCATTGAACCAGGGCGGCGGCAATGGCGAGATCCCCGGCCTGACGCTGACGGCAACCACCGTCAACAGCCTGCTGGACGAGCGCCCCAAGCACGCGGCGCCGGAACAGACGGACGACGTCCGGCAGGCCGACGAGGCGCTGAACCGCGCGCTGCAGAACGCCGACATCCACAACGAACCACTGGCCGCCGCCGCAAAAGCCTTCGGCCTGACCGCGCTGGAATTCCGCCTGCTGCTGCTCGCCATGGCGCCGGAGCTGGACCTGCGCTACCAGCGCTGCATAGGCCTGCTGCTCGACGACATGGGCCGCCGCGTGGGCAGCCTGGCGCTGTTCATGGCCTTGTTGGGCGAATCCGCCACCGTGCGCTGCCAGCTGGCGCAGTCCGGCAACCTGGCGCGCTGGCGCGTGCTGGAAAACCGCCAGGCCGCCCTGCCCGCCGCCGACGAGCCGCTGCGGGTGGATGCTCCTCTGCTGGCCTGGCTGCTGGGCGAAACCGGCGCGCTCGATCACGATCCCGCCGTGCGCCGCGCGCTGCGCCTGGCCGACTGGCCGGGAGCCAGCCTGTATCAGCAAACCCCGGACCGCGACTTCGCGCTGGCGCGCATCAAGCACTTGCTGACCCCTCCCGACGACGCCGACGACGCCCGCTTCGTGCTGTACAGCGGCGACGCCAGCGCATGGTGCGCGCTGCTGGAAGTGGGCGCGCACGCGGCATGCGCCGCACCGCTGCGCATCGACGCCGCACGCCTGATCGGCCTCGATCCGGCTGCAATCGAAGAATCGGGGGCGCGGCTGGGCCGCCTTGCGCGCCTGGCGCGGCGTCCGCTGCTGCTGGACGCCAGCACGGCCGAACTCACGCCGCAGGCCGACGACGGCCTGCGCCTGGTGCTGGCCGCCATCGGCGCAGCGGGCCGCCGCACCGGCGTGCTGTGCGCCGAGCCGACACGCATCGTGCGCCTGATCGGCTCCGCGCCGTTCACGCTGGCGGACGAACATGCGGTCAACGCCTCGACCCGGCTGGCCAACGTGCGCGCCGCCGTCGGCTTGCTGGGACTGAGCGCCGACGATGCGGTGCTGCAGATGCTGGCACGCCAGTACCCGCTCGATGTGGACGGCTTCGAACACGCGGTGCGCCTGGCCCGCGCCCGGGCCGTGCCGGGCGAGGCCGCCGACGCCGGCATGACGCGCTTCGTCAGCGCCTGCCAGCACGTGGCGGCCGAAGGCGTGTCGCGCATGGCCGAATGCATCGAACCGTCGCAACGGCTGGGCGAGGTGATACTGCCGCCGGACCGCGCCCGTCAGCTCGACGAGATCGTCGACAGCGTGCGGCTAGCAGCGCAGGTGCTGGACGGCTGGCGCTTCGGCGAGCAACTGCCTTTCGGGCGCGGCGTGACGGCGCTGTTCCACGGCGCCAGCGGCACCGGCAAGACCATGGCCGCCGTCGGCATCGCCCAGCGCCTGAACATCCGCATCCTGCGCATCGACCTGTCGCGCGTGGTCAGCAAATACATCGGCGAGACGGAAAAGAATATCGACCGCATCTTCCTCGACGCCAGCCGCTCCGGCGCGGCCATCCTCATCGACGAGGCCGAGGCGCTGCTGGGCAAACGCAGCGAAGTGAAGGACGCGCACGACCGCTACGCGAACATCGAAGTGGCCTATCTGCTGCAACGCATGGAAACCTACGAGGGACTGGCCATCCTCACCACCAACCTGCGCCAGAATCTCGATCCGGCCTTCCTGCGCCGGCTGCGCTTCGTCATCGATTTCCCGCGTCCGGACGCGGACGCGCGCGAGAAAATCTGGCGCCGCTGCCTGCCATCCGGTGCGCATGAGCTGAGCGAGCCCGCGTTCCGCCACCTGGCGCGCAAGGTCGATCTCACCGGCGGCAATATCCGCCAGATCACGCTGCGCGCCGCCTTCCTGGCGGCGGCTGCGGGCACGAAGATCGAACTGTCGCATATCGCCCAGGCCACCAGCGCGGAGCTGACCAAGCTGGGAATGGCGGCCATCGATCTGACGCTGCCGGGCGACCGGCTTGCCGCCTGAGGACGCGCCATGGACTACGAAGCCATCTACAAGGTCAGCACCGCGCTCAAGGAACGGGTGCAGCAAGGCTACAAGGCGGCCGGCGGCGCGGGCAACGGCGTCTACGTCGGTCCGCTCGACGATCCCGACGCCGCCGGCGCGAAGCTGATCCTGTTCCTGTACCGGATCGCGCCCAATCCCAGCATGCGCAACGCCGCTCACACCGTGCCCTCGCCCGTCGTGCCGCCAGCCACCATCACCTACCGCGATTCGCTGCCGCTCGACCTGTACTACCTGCTGACGCTGGGCGACGCCGCCGGCGAAAGCGCCGACCTGGAACAGCTCAAGTTCCTCGGCTCGGCCATGCAGGTGCTGCACCGGGAGCCGTTGCTGTCCGGTATAGGCGTCGCCCACGAACCGGTCAATCTGACGCTGGACCCGTTGGGCAATGAGGACATGAGCAGGCTGTGGGCCTTGTTCCCGACCGTGAACTATCGCACCTCGGTGGCCTACCTGGCGTCGCCGGTGTGGATCGATCCGCTCAAGCCGGACGCGCCGGGGGCGTCGGTTATCCGCGACGGCCTGGACTCCGGCCAGCGCGAACGGGTGCTGCAACCATGAGCCGCCTGATTGCCCCCGCCGAACGCGCCTACCAGCGCAAAGTGCTGTTCGCCGCCGAAGTGATCGACGGCGTGACGCTGGCGCGCATTTCGCGCGGCGTCACCGTCAGCGCCAGCGCAATCGCCACGCCGCCTGTGGTCAACGCCAGCGGCATGTTCGTCTGGCTCGACGACGGCGTTCCACTGGCGCCGCAGCAGGTCAGCGTCGATCCCGGCCTGCTGCCGTATCTGGGCGCCAGCGTGGCCACGCCGCTTCCACCGCAACGGCTGGTGCAGATCCAGCTGGCCCCAGGCCGTGGCTACTCCTTCCAGGCCGGCGTGACGGCGCTGCGCTTCTCGCTGATCGTCAGCGACGTCGGCCCGCCGGTGCCCGCCGCCGACGTCGAAGTATTCCTGCGCTGGTACGACGCGGGCGCGGCGCCGCCGTGGACGGACGCGCCGGTCCGCTCCCGCACCGACGTGCACGGCGACGCCAGCGTGGCGCTGCGCTTCCGGCGCACCGACGAACCGGCCAAGGACGCCGCCGGCGCCCTGCGCGTGCGGCTGTGCGCACAGCGCGGCGGCAACGTCACGATGTCCGATGAATTCGTGCTGGCCGAAGGCCGCGTCACCGACCAGCCAACCGCTTTTGCCCTGAACAAGTTCTTACCGTGAGTTGCGACCGAGAGGATAAGCGCCATGAACAACGACACCAACCAACAGGCCGTCAACCCGGCCAGACAGCCCAAGCAAGGCGGCCATTGCTGCCCAGGGGAAGACGGGCCGGCCGACCAGCCCAAGCCACCGCACGAAACCTGTCCTCCTCCCGACACCCAGGGCGAGCCGGAACTGCCGCCGGTGGAAGGCCCCGCGCCCTGCAAGGTCGCATGCAACTGTCCGCCCGCGGACTCGGGAAAGCCGGATTGCTTCGACGATCTGATTAACGTCCAGGCGCGTGTGATCAGCGAGGCTGAGCGGGCCAAGACCTTCAAGGCGGACCTGGAGGCCCTGCTGCAGAAAGCCAAGGCCGCGCAAGGCGAGTACACCAGCGAGAAATACAAGCAGCTGCTGGAGCGCTGGAAGCAGCAGGACAACGACATCGTCGACCTGATCCACCGCGTGGTGTGCGCCAACCCTTGCTGGTACTGCCAGCTGGAGTGCCAGGTCTGCGCCCTGTTCAACAAGGTGCGCGACCTGGAGCTGCAGCTCAATGGCGACGGCAAGAAGGAACACCGCTACTCCAAAACCTATTCGCTGTATGACCAGCGCTACTGGCTGGAGCGCGACCTGGCGCTGAAGCAGGCCACCTTCGACCGCGTTAAGGCGGTGCTGACGGCGTGGGAAAAGCCGGCCGGCGACATCGAGGCGGTCCTCAACGACAACCAGAAGCTGATCGTCGCCATCAAGTCCGCCGACAGCGCGCAGGCCCTGTACGACTTGTTCATCAAGCTGATCCCCAGCCACCTGGCCATCGCGCCGCCGGCAACCTCGCCGGCGACCACCACCGGCATCGACAAGAAGTACACGCAGCTGTGCTGCTGCGACCAGGACGATCCCGACGATTGCTGCGGTCCCGATGTCGGCGAACAGACGGTGCGCCTGCGCCTGCAGGGGCGGCACGCCTATCTGGTGGATCCCGCGCAGTACTTCACCATCATCTGCTGCCTGGTCAAGAGCCGCTACCTGCCGGCCAAGGACGAACTGGCCAAGGCCGAGGGTCTGTTGAGCAGCAAGGTTGCCGAGATCAAGCGCGTGAGCGACGAGATCAAGTCGCGTATCGAAAGCCTGGAAAAAACCGCCAGGGCGGAACTGGCCAAACCCTTCGACTGCACCAACGTCAAGCCGGTCGAAGATTCCCCCGGCCAGCAACAGCAACAGCAGGCCAACTGATACTGGAGAACGATCATGCCTGAATACCTGACTCCCGGCGTCTACATCGAAGAAATCGAACGCGGCCCGCGTCCCATCGAGGGCGTGCCGACCAGCACCGCCGCCTTCCTCGGCGAGACCGAACGAGGCTCCATCAAACCGCGCCTCGTCACCAGCTACAAGGAATACCAGCGCTGGTATGGCGGCACCTTCGGCGACAGCAAGTTCATGCCCTATACGGTCAGCGGCTTTTTCGAGAACGGCGGCAAGCGCCTGTATGTGTGCCGCATCGTGGGTGAAAACGCCACGCCGGCCGAGGCGACCTTCGGCCAGTTCCTGGTGCGGGCGTCCGGCGCCGGCTCCTGGGGCAAACGGGTCTGGGCACGCATCGACGACAGCACCACCAAGCGCCCCGATGCCGGCGGCACGCCGGTTGCCGTGGGCTTCCGCCTGCGTTTCGCCTTCTGGGCCAATCCACCGGCCAATTTCCAGCCCTTCGATCCGATCGCCGAGCCGCTGCGGCTGCCCCGGCCCTCGCTGAGCGAGGACTTCGACGATCTTGTGACCGACGCCTCGTCGCCCGACTACTGGCAGAAACGCATGCGCGATAGTTCGGCGCTGGCCATGCTGGTGCCGGTGCCGCCGGCGGGGCCGGACGCCAGGCCTGCCAACGGTTCGTCCGCGCTGTCGCAGGCGGGCGCCGACGACCCGGCTCCGCTCGACGTGGCCGACTACAAGGGCGACCTTGTGCCGGGCGCTCCGCGCGCCGAGCTGCAAGGCCTGGCGGCGCTGGAGCTCGATCCCTTCCGCGAGGTATCGCTGGTGTATGCGCCGGCGGCCGACACCGACACCACGGTGGCCATCATCGACCACTGCGAAAGAATGCGCTTCCGCTTTGCCGCGGTCGATGTCAGCAAGGGCGCCAGCAACGCCGGCGGCCTGGACCCGCGCACCAACGTCAAGGACAGCTCGTATGCGGCGTTCTACTACCCGTGGATCTCCATGTCCGACCCGCAGACCGGGGCGCGCAAGACCGTGCCGCCCGGCGGCCATGTGCTCGGCGTGTACGCCCGCACCGACGTCGAACGGGGCGTCTTCAAGGCGCCGGCCAACGAGACCGTGCGCGGCGCGCTGGAACTGGAGTTCGACATCAACGACAGGACGCAGGAAGTGCTCAATCCGCGCGGCGTCAACGCGGTGCGCCAGTTCCCCGGCCGTGGGATACGCATCTGGGGTGCGCGCACGCTGAGCTCCAACCCTCTGTGGAAGTATGTGAGCGTGCGGCGACTGTTCATTTTCCTGGAACGCTCGATCTACGAAGGCACGCAGTGGGTGGTGTTCGAACCGAACGACATCCAGCTGTGGGACCGCGTGACCGACACGCTGCGCCTGTTCCTGCGCAGCCAGTGGCGCCAGGGCGCGCTGTTCGGCAGGACCGAGGAGCAGGCCTTCTTCGTCACCTGCAACGAGAGCACGATGACGCAGGACGACATCCTGAACGGCCGCCTGATCTGCGAGATCGGCATCGCGCCGGTCCGGCCGGCGGAGTTCGTGGTGTTCCGCATTTTCCAGAACACCGCAGAAGCACAGCGCTAACAGGAGCCCATCATGGATCGCAATGACCCGCTACGCAACTTCCGCTTCCGCCTGGAGATCGACAACATTACCCAGGCGGGCTTCAACGAAGTGGCGATCGCCGAGACCACGGTCGAAGCAGTCGACTACCGCGAAGGCACGGACCCGCCCCACATGCGCAAGCTGTCGGGCCTTACCAAGTTCGGCAACATCACGCTCAAATCGGGCGTCACCTTCGGCACCAATGCGCTCGACCTGTTCAAGTGGCACAACGACGTCTCCAACGGCCTGGTGTCGGAGCGCCGCAAGAAAGTGGTCATCGTCGTCAAGGACGAATCGGGCGCCGACCGCGCGCGCTTCGTCATCAGCGAGGCGTGGCCGGTCAAGTACGACCCGAGCGACCTCAGTGCCAAGGGCAACGAGGTCTTCATCGAAGTGCTTGAGCTGTGCAACGAGGGCATCGAGCGCGTCAAATAGCCACCATGGAGAACGTCATGAACGACCATGTCCGTCCCGGTTTTGCGACCGAAGTGGAATTCCACCTGCCGAAAGGCTATGTGGACGCCGGCGGCACCCTGCACCGCCACGGCGTGATGCGCCTGGCGACAGCGGCCGACGAGATCCTGCCGCTGCGCGATCCGCGCGTACAGCAGAACGAGGCCTACCTGATCGTCATCGTGCTGGCACGGGTGCTGACGCGGCTCGGCACCCTGACCGATATCGACACCAGCACCATCGAAGGGCTGTACGCCTCGGACCTGGCCTACCTGCAGCAGCTGTACGAACGGCTCAACGCGCCGGGAGAACTCGACGGCGACGAGGCCGCGCCGGCCGGGCGGTCCATGCACGGGATGAGCGCATCGGGGGGAGCATGAAGGCCTATCCCGTCAAATCGCTGTACGAGGAGATGGCCTTCATCGCGATGCACTTTCATTGGTCACACAGCGATTTGATGCAGCTTGAACACCGGGAGCGGCGCCGCTGGTGCCGCGAGATTTCGGCCATCAACCGCGCCCAGTCGGGCCGGCCGGCCAACCCTTTTGACGTTTGACCACCATGGCTACCCGAACCGATCCTCTGCGCGGCTTCCGCTTCCTCGTCGAAATCGACGGCATAGCGGTGGGCGGCTTCCTGCGGGCCAAGGGTTTGGTGCGCGAGGTGAAGTACGAGTCGCAGCGCGAGGGCGGCGTGAATCACTATGAGCACAAGCTGTTCAGCCAGGTCACGCATCCGGCGGTCGTGCTGGAGCGTGGCCTGGCGTTCGACCAGCTGTGGAACTGGGCCCACGACGTGTCCGAAGGCCGCATCGTGCGCAAGACGATCTCGGTGCGGCTGCTCGACGAGCGCGGCGGCAAGGGCTGGACCTGGCATGTGGACAACGCGTTCCCGGTCAAGTGGTCGAGCGCCGACCTGGATGCCAACTCGTCGCAGGTGCTGATGGAGAGCGTGGAGTTCGTCCATCACGGGCTAAGGAAGGGAAGCTGATGAAACTGGGCATCCGCGACTCGGCGCGCAAACTGGCGCAGGCGCTGAAACGCAGCGGCTGGAGGAAGGCGCGTGCGCCCCTCCGTGCCCGCAGGTTCCTCAGCCGGAGCGGCGTTCTGGCGGGCGGCCGCTGGGGCGCGCTGCGGCTGCAATGGCGGCGTGTCGCGCAGCTGCCGATGGCGTCGATGCCGCCCGCTGCTGCTGCCCTGCCCTACAGCGCCGGCCCCACGCCGCACTGGTTGGCACATATTCATCTGCACGTCGCCACGCCGGCGATGGCGGCGCGATTGAAAACCTCTTCCAGCCGGGAGCCCGGCTACGCATCCCGTGCGGCGCGTAAGGTCGTAGCCGGCGAGGCAACACACAACCTCGCGGCCCGGCAGGCCTTCGCCCCGCAGCCGCTCGCAAGGTTCGCTGCGCCCCGGATCGGCGGGCTATCCACGGCGCCCTCTCAGCGCGGCCGGAACTTGGCGCCGACAATGTCGCCGTCCGTTCGTCCCGCCAGCCCGACGGCTATCGTATCGGCATCGGCAGTGGCAACGCCTCTGCGCGCTGCCGCCATGCATACGGCCTTTGCGACGCGACGTCCAGAGTCGCAGGCCGTACGGCCCGCCGGCATCGCACCACTGGCACACAACGCTCCGCTGAACTGGCGGCGTGGCGCAGTGCCGCTCAAGACGGCAACGCAGCAAAGCCATGCCGCCGACGTGGGCGGACAGGCCGGGCCGGCGTCGGCAGCGGCGCTGTGGCAGCCGCAATCGCCCGCGCTGGTCTGGCGCAGACAGCCGGCCACGCAGCCGGATGGCGGCGGCAATGCCCTGGCGGATGGAGCGGAGGGCGGCGGCCGGGCAGCGACGGCACGCAAGACCGCGCCGCCGCAAGCCGCCCCTGTCGCGCCCACCGCCAGCGCCATCGCGGCACAACTGCGCGCCGCCCAGCTGGACCCCGTACTGACCGACCGCCTGGCAACCGAAGTGATACGCCGGGTGGAGCGCAGCTTGCGCATCGCGCGCGAACGGCGCGGCTACTGAAGGACGACACCATGGCACATGCACAACTCAAAAAGGCGACCATCACGGTGCTCGATGGCGACGACAAGGACAAGGTGATCAGCGTCCTGTTCAACCCATCCGAATACAGCTTCGAACGGTCGAACAGCTACAAGGCCACGCCGGTGCCGGGTTTGAGCTCGCCCATCCTCCAATTCGTCAACGGCGAAGCGGACCAGCTGTCGATGGAGCTGTTCCTGGACGACTACACCGACCCGGAAGGCCCGACCTCGCGCGAACGCAAGGAGCAGAATCCGGTCATGACGCGTCTGCGCGACCTGAGCAAACTGCTGCTGGTCGACAGCAAAATCCATGCGCCGTCGCCAGTGCGCTTCAACTGGGGGCCGATGGAGTTCACCGCCATCATCGAAAAGCTGAGCCGCAAAGTCACCATGTTCCAGCCGGACGGCACGCCCGCCCGCGCCACGCTGTCCGTCACCTTCAAGGAATACCGCACCCTCAAGCAGCAGGTGGAATCGCCGCGCCGCGAATCGGCCGACAAGAGCAAGCGCCGCGTCGTCGTCGGGCGCGATCGCCTGTGGCTGCTGGCGGCGCGCGAGTACAACGACCCGAATGAATGGCTGCGGATCGCCAAGGCGAACGATCTCGACGACCCGCGCGAAATCGCCCCCGGCGACTGGCTCGAGCTGCCACCGATGGAGAATCCAAATGGATCTCGCAACACTGTCTAGCCGCTACGGCGACTTCTATGTGCCGGCATTCGCGGTCCGCGTGGCGCGCGACGACCTGGTGCGCGATACGCTGGTCGCCGTCAGCCAGGTCGAGGTGGACATGATGCTGGGCGGTGCGGCGCATTTCAGCTTCACCGTGGTCAACGCCTACAGCATCGAGATGCGCGCCTTCGTCACGGGCCGCAACCGCAAGCTGCTCGACATCCTGACCTTTGGCGCCGAAGTCGATGTCTGCATGGGCTACGGCGACGCCCGGGCGACGCCGCTGGTGCTGAGCGGCGTGATCACCGAGATCTCCACCAACTTCCCGGACGCGGGCACGCCGGAGCTGGTGGTATCGGGCTACGACCATGCCTTCCCGCTCACCACCGGCAAGAACTCCCGCACCTGGTCGAAGGCGCGCGACAGCGACGCCGTGCAGGATATCGCCAGCTACCACAACCTGAAGACGGACCTTGCGCCAACCAAGGAGCGGCGGCCGCAGATCGAGCAGAACCAGGAGAGCGATTTCGAGTTCCTGAAAAAACTGGCCGACGCCAATCACTACGAGCTGTTCGTCGATGCGCAGAAGGTGTTGCACTTCCACCCGCCGCACGACAAGGGCGACGCCGTGGTGCGGCTGGCGTGGGGCGAAGGGCTGATCAGCTTCAAGCCGGAGGCCAACCTGGCCCGCCAGGTCGCCAAGGTCGAGATCTTCGGCTGGGATCCCAAGCGCAAGGAGAAGATCGTCGGCGTGGCGAAGGCGGGGCAGGAATCGGGCCTGGAGGCCAAAGGCCGCAGCGGCGGCCAGCAGCTGAAGTCCTTCGTGCGCGACAGTTCCAAGCAGCCGGCCCTGCGCCTGCGCCAGCCGGTGTTCAGCCAGGCCGAGGCCAACCAGCTGGCCAAGGCCACGCTCGACGAACGTGCCAAGGAGTTCCTCACCGGCGAGGCGGAGGCGATAGGCCTGCCCGAGCTGCGCCCCGACCGCAACGTCTTCCTCGACCGGCTGGGCGATCCGTTCTCGAAGACCTACTACATACAGCAGGCCAACCACAAAATCGATTCCGGCGGCTACCGCACGCGCTTCAAGGTCAAGGAGACCGGCTTATGAACCTCATGGAAGTGCCGCGCGAAGCGGAGAGCGAATCCGGCGGCAACGTCAAAGGCGTTGCGATCGGCGTCGTCACGCAAAACGACGACCCGGAAGGACTGTGCCGCGTGAAGGTCAGCTATCCGTGGCATGAGCAGCCACGCGAGAGCTATTGGGCGCGACTGGCCTCGCCGATGGCGGGCAAGCAGCGCGGCCTGGTGCTGATCCCCGAGATCGGCGACGAGGTGCTGCTGGCTTTCGAGCGCGACGACCTGCGCTTCCCTTTCGTGCTCGGCGCGCTGTGGAACGGCAAGGACCAGCCGCCTGGCGCCAACAGCGACGGCAAGAACGATCAACGCCTGTTCAAGTCGCGCAAGGGACATCAGCTGATGTTCGACGACGGTTCCAAGGGTGTGGTCGAGCTGTCGCTCAACGACGGCAAGAAGCTGCGGCTGGACGACGACGGCATGCGCTTCGACGATGGCAAGGGCAACCGCTTCACGGTGGACAGCAACGGCGGCGCATTGACCATCGAATCGACGGGCAAGCTGACGATCAAGGCCGCGTCGGTGGCGATACAGGCCAGCGGCGGCCTCGATATCAAGGCCGGCGCGGTCATGAGCCTGAACGGCTCGGTCATCAAGCTTAACTAGGGAGACGGCAATGGGACAGGCAGCGGCACGCGTAGGGGACAACACCAGCCATGGCACGCCCCTGGGCCCGGGCCCGGGATGCCCGACGGTGCTGATCGGCGGGCGGCCGGCATGGCGTGCCGGCTCCGATACCCATGTCTGCCCGCTGTCGGACGGCCCCAAGCCGCACGTGGGCGGCGTGGTCGCGGTGGGTAGCGTGACGGTGCTGATCGGCGGCCTGCCGGCGGCGCGCATGGGCGACGCCATCGTCGAAGCGGGCGCCCCTAATCCGATCGCCGCCGGTGCGCCGACGGTATTGATCGGCTAGACGAGGACGGGAGACAGCCATGGACGAACACAAGGACTTCCTGGGGCGCGGATGGGCGATGCCGGTGGCGCTGGACCCGCATACCGGCCGTCTCGCGGTGGCGGAGTTCGAAGACGACATCCGCCAGTCCATCCTGATCATCCTGGAAACCGCGCCGGGCGAACGGCTGATGCACCCCGATTTCGGCTGCGGCATCCACGAGCTGGTGTTCAGCGCCGTCGACTCCACATCGCTGCAGAGGGTGCGCTCAGTGGTGGAGGAAGCGCTGCGCCAGTTCGAGGCGCGCATCGACGTGCTGTCGGTCGTTGCCGATATGGACGACGGCGTCGACGGCCTGCTGACAGTGGAAATCGAATACCGCGTGCGCAAGACCAACCAGACCGGCAACCTGGTATTCCCCTTCTACTTCCGCGAAGGAGGCCGGGCATGAGCGCGCGGCGTCCGCCGGGACTGGACCCGCGCCGCGAAAGCGAGTTCCGGCGGCAGCTGCTCGAACGCGCACGCCAGTGGATACCCGCCTGGGCGATGGACGAGAACCATCCCGACTTCGCACAGGCGCTGCTGGCGGTTGCCGCGCGCTTCCAGGGCGAAGTCGCCGAGCGGCTCGACAAGGGCGGCGACAAGATGGCGCTGGGCTTCCTGGACTGGCTTGCCGTACGCGGCCAGGCAGCAGTACCAGCGCGCATGCCGGTGGTATTCAAGCTGGCCGACAAGGCCTCAGCCATCGACGCGCCCGCACCCGTCCAGCTGACCGTCGACGCAGGCGGCACGCAAGTGGTGTTCGAGACCGAGACCAGCGTCAGGCTGCTGCCGGCCAGCCTGCAGATGGTGGTCGCCGCCGATAGCGCGAAGGACGAATACTATTTGCCGCCACCCGGCCTATCCGGCCTCGATCCGCTGGAGCCGCTGCCGACCGAATGGACATTGCGCAGCTTTGCGGCGCCCGGCAGCGCCACCTTGCAGCTCGATCCGCCGCTGGGACTGAAGGCGGAGATGGTGCTGGACCTGGATGGCCAGGAGTTCCGCATCGTCAGTGTCAACGAGGATCTGGTCGGCATCGATCCGCCGGTCCCGGCATCCGTGCAGTTCGAGCCGGCCACCACGCGGGTGCGCAAGGTCAGCGCGTTCGATCCGTTCAACCAACGCACCCGCAACCGGCAAAGCCATGCGCTGTACCTGGGCCATTCCGACTTGCTCAATATCGGCTCCGAGGCCGTCATCAAGATCGCGGCCCTGTCGGCGCTGGGCAACGACGTTCAGTGGCACTACTGGGGCGTGACCCCGAATGCCGCGGAGCCCGCGTGGTTGCCGTTCGAGCCGGGTTCGAACGCGGACGCGCTGCGCAAACCGAGGGGCTCGATGGAGGAACTCCAGATCGGATCTCTGACGTCACGCTGGATACGCGCCAGCATCGCCAAGGTGCAGCCGCCGGCCCACGCGCTGAGCTACGAAGCCATCGAACTGCTCGTCAACCCGGCCGACTTGACGGGAGCTTGCACGGCGCCCGGCGGCGGCATTATCGATGTCGAAGGCGTGGTCGCCATGGCCAACACCACGCCGCTGGAACTGAGAACCACCAGCTTCCCGCTGGGCCGCGAGCCGCGCCAGTTCGACGCTTTCTATCTTGGCTCGGACGAGGCATTTTCCAAGCACGGTGCGAAGGTCCGCGTCTGCGTCGATATGGCGGATGCCTCGTTCACGTGCTTCGCCGCACTGCGGGCGGGCGACAAAGCCAATCAACTGCTGGCGGGCGTGGCCCAGGACGGCCATCTGCATTTGCTCAGCTTTACTCCTTCGAATGGACGACTACTGCCCTACCGCGAACCTTTGCAACCGCCCTCGCCCATGTCATTCGGGCAGCCGGCGGAAGGCCTGCCGGTCGCGCTGGATGCGCCGGCCACATTCCGGCCGGCCTTGTGGTCCCAAGCCAACCCGCCGTTCGGGCGCGACGTCACCATCGCCGTCAGCGCCGGCGCCTCGGTGTGGGCCTGGCGCGAAATCGGGTTCATCCCTTCGTTCAGCGGCTGGACCTCGCTGGGTACGGTAAACCCCACGCCCGGAATCGGCGCCATCCAGGGACTCGTTTATCTCTCCGCCCCCGGCGATAGCAACCTGTTTGCGCTGCTGGATGGCGCGCTGTACGCACGAAATCCCAACGGGAGCGGCACCTCATGGGCGCCGGTACCGGTGGATGTCGCGGGCACGCCTCTGAAACTGAAGCAGATCGCACCTGTCATCACCCATGACGGCGACCTTGGAGTGGGCACCATGGACGAAGGGCTGCTGGCAGTGGGCATCGACGGCAATGTCTACTCGATAGCCCTGGTGGCCGTGGCGGCCGGCCTGGCCGGTCACGCCACACTCCTGTTCGGCCAGGCCTTGACCAACGTGGCGCCTGCGGGCTTGCGTCGGGACGATGCCAAGCTGCTGGTGGTGGCTGCGTGCGAAACGGGACCGGGCCACCAACTGCTGCGGGCGTCCCTGCAGGGCACCATCATCGAGGCCAATCTTGAGAACAGAGCTACGGTGCTTCCCTGCGCCATCGACGTCAACCGAAGTTCCGGCCAGCTGGGGTTTGCCGCCACGCTGCAGCTGCCCGACGGCAGTTCCGCCATCGGGTGGTGGTCGTCGGATGATGGGCCGCAGCCGGACGGCTTGCTGATCACCAAAGTTCCCGACGGTCTGGGTACTGCGGCGGGATCGCCTACGCTGCTGGCGCAGCACATCGTGGTGCCGGCCAAGTCCGGCCAGGTGCTGGTTGCGCAGTTCAACCTGGCTCTCCAGCACACTTTTTTCAGCTACCTGGAATGCGCCATTGTGACGCCGCTGTCCAACCAAAGGCTGGCGAAGGACGATCGCATCGCGATATCCCTTGGCGCAGGCGCGCTTGCGTTGCGCAGAATCGTCGCGGACGGCATCAACAACGACCGCCAGATGATGTACCAAATGAGCAGCAAATTCGGCGCTCCGCAAGTCGGCGAGGATCTGCTGGTCTACCGCACATCGGCAGCCGGACTGCCTGCTACGGTGTCGGCGACGGTAGATACGATCGTGCTTGCGGCGACCGATACGCAAACCGTAGCGGGCAAGATCCTGGCGATCGACGACAATGTGAAGATCGACCTGTACACCGTCACCGACGTCACCGCCGGCGTGGCGACGCTGGACGACAACCTGGGCGCGTCAGTCGGCGACAACATCGCCTACTGGCGTTCCGAACCTGCCATCGGCGGCGTGCGGCCGCTACTGAAACTCGATCCCACCACCAACGGCAACTGGGACGCAGCCCTGCTCGATCGGACCTTGCTGACCTTCCCCGACGCGACCCCGTTGCTACAGCATGGCACTGCCTTTGCCACGGATGCCGGCCGGCCGACGTTGGTCGTACTGGAGAAGGAATTCACTGTCGTACCGACGCCGGCCAAGTTCATCGTCGACGGCTCCATCGACAAGTGGAGCAGCCAGCCGGAAGATATCGGCACCAATCCTGAGCTGTCCTGGGAATACTGGAACGGCAGCGCATGGTGGAAACTCAGTGGCCTGACCGACGGCACCGGGAACCTGAAACGCAGCGGCGCGATCCGCTTCGACATACCGGCCGACATGCAGTCGACCGACTGGGCCGGCACGACCAGCCATTGGATACGCGCCCGCCTGATCGGCGGCGACTATGGCCAGCCGCGCACGGTGGTCAAGACTGTCCCTGGCCCCAATGGCACGGTCGAGCAGACCGTCCAGCGCTTCCCCGACGAAGTCAATGCACCGCAGGTTTTGCGGCTGCGCGTGCAATACGCCGTCAACACGCCGGTCCCGCCGACTTATGTCCTCACCGCCGACGGCGGCGCCCTGCGCGACCAGAGCGACGCCAATAGCACGGACGGCGCGCTGGTGACGATCTTCACCCCGCTGGCCGACGCGCTGCCGACCGCCACAGGCGCCAGCGCCGGCGCGGAACCGGTACGCGCGCTGTATCTGGGCTTCAGCAGCGCGCTGGCCGGCCAGCCGGTCAACCTGCTGGCACTGGTCGAACGCGAACAGCAGTTGGGCGCATTCGCTCCAATGCGCATCGAAGCCCTCAGCGGCGAACACTTCATCCCCGTTCCTGCGGAAGACAGCACGCGCGCCTTGGGCGAAAGCGGTTTGCTGTCGCTCAGCCTCTCGCTGCCTACCGTCACCGCCGCGCTGTTCGGCCAAACCCTGTGCTGGCTGCGGCTGTCGCCGTCGCAGCACGCGCCGGCGGACGGATGGACGCCGGCATTGCGCGGGCTGTATCTCAACGCCGTCTGGGCGCGCGCCAGCGAGACCATGACACGCGAGCGGCTCGGCAGCTCGACCGGCGCACCCGGCCAGGCTTTCCTGCTGGCCCGTCCACCTGTGCTGCACGCCTCGCTGGAACTGCGCGTGCGCGAGCCGCTCAGCGTCGAAGAACGTGAGGCGCTGCTGCGCGCCGACCAGACCAGCGTGGTCAGCGACGTCGCCTCCGACCTGCCCGGCCATTGGGTGCGCTGGCGCCAGGTCGCCGATGTGGACGATGCCGGCCCGCTCGACCGCGTCTACGCGCTGGACGAAACCAGCGGCGAGGTGCGCTTCGGCGACGCCGTGCACGGTGCGATTCCGCCCATCGGCCGCGACGCCATCGTCGCATTCTCCTATCGCCGCACCGAAGCCGGCGCGCAGCCGGATACCGTGCCTGCAAACGGCATCGCTCCCCGTACCAGCCTGAATCTGGTCACGCCGCTGGAAGGCGTGGAGGCGGCGTTCGCGGCCGACCAGTCGGCGGGCGGCTCGCCGCCAGAGTCCACCGAGCGGGTGCGCCGGTTCGCATCGGCGCGGCTGCGCCACCGTGGACGCGTATTGACGCTGCGGGACTTTGAAGCCTACGCACTGCAATCGTCACCGGACATTGCCCAGGCGCGGGCCTGGTCCGAAGGCGGCGTGCGGCTGCTGATCGCCATGCGCGGCAAGGACGTGCTGCCCAGCCAGGCGGTGAAACGCGAGCTGCGCCGCGCACTGCTCGCGGTGGCGGCGCCGCACATCGCTATCGGTCAGGCGTTGCACGTCGACGGCCCGGCGCTGCGGCGGCTGAGAATTTCCGTCGCGCTGACGGTGGAAACACTGGCCGGCAGCGGCCAACTGGCCGACTACGTCAAGGCCGCACTGTCGGCGTTCTTCGACCCGGCGCTCGGAGGCCTGGGCCGGCAAGGCTGGCCGCTGGGTGCGGATCCGGCCGAAGACGACGTCGCACTGGCGCTGCTCGACGCGCCGGGACTGGAAGGTCTGGACAGTATCGTGTTCGAGGAAATCAAGGACGACGGCAACGCCGTCATCTGGCCGCACACGGTGCGCAGAAACGAACTGGTGGTGCTGGACGAAGACGGCGTGCGGATCGACTTCATCGTCATGGAGGCCGAACTATGATCGCGCTGGCACCCGACTATTTCGACCGCCGCTTCGACGACCTGATGGAGATCGGCCGGTCTCGCCTGCCGGGCACGGCCCCCGGCTGGACCGACTACAACCTGCACGATCCAGGCATCACGCTGCTGGAGCTGATGGCCTGGGTCACGGAGGCGCAGCTGTACGCCCTGTCGCGCATGCGGCGCGACGAACGCACGGCCTACGCCGCACTGTTGGGTCTTGGGCCGCGTGGGCCGTTGCCCGCCCGTGGGTTCATCTGGCCGGAAGCCGGGCCCGCGCGCTACACGCGCAGCCTGGTGATAGACGCCGGCGCCGTGGCTGTGCCGGAGCAGTCGGCCCATCCGGCGTACCGCTCCGTCTACAAACAACTGTGGCTGGCGGCGGCGATCCGCGCGGTGCGCACCATCGGCGTCGACGGCAAGGTGCGCGACCATACCGCCACAAACGAACGCGCCAACGTGGTGTTCCTCCCGTTCGGCGAAAGCGCGGGGCCGAACGATGTGCTGGCGATCGACATCGCCTGCCCTGCCGGCGGCGGGCTGTTCCCGGAGCGGCGCGGCGATGCCGACCGCGCTTTCCTGATCGTCGGCGTGCGCGCCGACGCCACCTCGGGCGAAGATGGCGCGGCCGCAACCCCGGTTCCGCTGGAGATCACACTCAATGACGGCGCCGCGCGCCATACCCTCCGCCTGGTCGACGATACCAGCGCCGGTTTCACGACCACGGGCGTGCTGGTGCTGGACGTTTCCAGTGTCGCCGGCTCTCCCTCCGCGTTCGCGTTGGAGTGCCATGCACCCGGTGGTTTCCCGAGGCCGCCGCGCGTCAGCCGCATTGCACTGAACGTCATGCCGGTGCGCCAGGGCAGCCTGATCGGACAGGAGCTGCACATCGCCACGGGGCTGCCGGATCAGGTGCTCAAGCTTCGGCAGGATGGCCTTGAGTTCGCAGCCGGCGCCGAAGCGGTCAAGGTGCAGATCGAACAGGACGGCTTGCTGCACACCTGGTCGCAGCGCAAGCGGCTTGACGACGCCGGTCCGCGCGACAAGGTGTATGCCCTCGATCCGCTGCAGGCCACCATCACGTTCGGCAACGGCATCAATGGCAGCCTGCCACCGCCCGCCGCCCAGATATCGTTGACCTATGCCGTCTGCGACGGCGTCGAAGGCAACGCCATGCGCAATCAGCGCTGGCAGGTAAATGGCTTTAACGGCGCTTACGGCCTCAATCCGGACCCAATGCTGGGTGGCCTCAATCGTTTCGACCGTGCCGACCAACGGCGCGAAGCGCGCCGCCGCGTACGCGACGAACATGCACTGGTGACGGCATCGGATCTGGAGGCCGCCGCCCTGGCGCTGCCGGCGCTGGAGGTCGCACGCGCGCTGATTCCCGCTGCGCCATCGGCCCCGCGTGCGGATAGAGGCGTCGTCAATCTGGTGGCGATGCGCCTGCGCATAGGCGGCGTGGAGCCGGACGAAACGCCGGAAACCGCCCGATGGCTGCGCGCCGTGCAGAGCGCCCTGGCGCCACGCCTGCCGCTGGGCCGACGCCTTCAGGTGCAAGCGCCCCGCTACGTGCTCTTCCATATAGCGTTGGAAGTCGAGGCACTGGTCGGATACAGGGAAGACATGGTCGTAACGGCGATCAAGTCCACGCTGCAGGAGCGCCTGGCTTTGACCGCCAGGCAGCCGGCCGGCATGCAGCGCGAACTGGGCTTGGGCGTCACCCAGCGCGACCTGACGGCTTGGATCCGCAAGGTTGATGGTGTCGCCCGCATTCTGTCGCTCAAGTTGTTCGATGCGGACAACCGCGCCATTCCCGCAGTCGCAGTGCCTCGCCTCGGTCTGCCGAAATTCGTCCTCAACGACAGTGTCGTGACGGTGCGCCGGCCAGCGCCTGGGAGTGCGGGATGAGCGCGAATCTGCAACGCCGCTACCGCTTCGAGACCGCCGGGCAGTGGGCCGCAGGCCTGGGTGCGCGTGTCGATGGCGAGGCCATGAACGCAACGGACGCTGTAGCGCCCTTCGCGCCGTACGGCGAAGTGCCTGCACTGTTCGCCTCCAAGGGCGCGTTTGCGCCGGCATCCACGCGCTACGGACGCGTGTTCTGGCGAGCCGCCGACTGCAAGCTGCTGCGCCTGGATCCCGACGATGAAGGCGTCCATGTACTGCCGGCGCCTTCCGCACCGAATGCGGTGCGCCGCATGGCGGCCACCCACGACAATCTCTGGCTGGCCGGCGGTACGCCACCCCGGCTGCGCTGCCACGATAGCGAAGACCTGGCCCGGCGCTTCGTGACCGACGTCGCCGAAATGAATCTCATCGATTTCGCCTCCGACGGATGCGATGGCGTCTGGGCGCTGGCACTACCCGCCTGCGGCGACGGGCCGCCCTGCTGCATCCACATCGACTGCGCCGGCTACGAGGTAGGCCGCTTCACGATCGACGACGCATCAGCGCCCATCCAGCTTGCATGGCTCGCACGCGCCGAACGCCTGTTCGTGCTGGCAGCCGGTGGCAAGCGCCTGAACGCCTATGCCCCTGGACTATCAAAACCGATGTTCGTCGTCGACATCGACCGCGTGCGCCCATGTTTCGCCGTGACCTTCCTGGGCAGCGACGTGCGCTCGCGTCTGGTGCTTGCGGGACTGGAGCACAGCGCCTGGGGCGGCGGCGCTACCGTGTTGACGCTGGACGCCGACGGCCAGGCCTTGCATACGCTGCCTTTGCCGGCACCGGCCACCGGCATCCATGCCACGGCCGATGCGCTGCTTGTCACCACGATGGACGGACTGCTGCGCTACCCGCTGGACGCCAGCGCCGGCGGTGCGTCGGAGAGCCGCTGCGATTTCATCACGCCGGTGCTGCAATCCCCGGTCAACGAGAATCCGCGTCGCTGGTTGCGGGTGGAGGCGCTTGCCAAGCTGCCGCCGGGCAGCAGCATGGAGATCAGCTATGCCGCCACAAGCGACCCGCAGGTGCAGGAGCAGGCCGCACGCATCGCCGCAGACCGCAGCCTGACAGCCGGACAGCGCCTGGCGCGCTTGCGTGAATATCTGCCGGCGTGGCATGCGCCGATTGTATTCCAGGGCGCAGATACCGACACCGACGGCCCGCTGGCCGTGCCTTTGTTCGACGTGCATGAGCCGTGGCTGTGGGTCAGCGTCACGCTGGTCGCGGCGCCGGCTTCCGCGTTGCCGCGCCTCACCCGGCTCGACGTGCTCTATCCGGGCCTGACGTTGATGGAATACCTGCCGCAGGTCTACCAGCGCGCGGAGGCGGAGCCGGACAACTTCCTGCGCGCGCTGGTAGGCGTGCTCGAAACCGGCACCCAGGAACAGGACCAGCGCATCGCCGCCATGGGCAGCATGATTGCCCCCGACACCGCGCCGGCGGAATGGCTGGACTACCTCGCCCGCTGGCTGGACCTGCCATGGGACGACGCGCTGGAGGTCGACCAGAAACGCCGCCTGCTCGCCAGCGCCGACAGCCTGGCCGGCAGCCGCGGCACCCGCGCGGGACTGGAAGCGCTGCTGGCGGCCCTTCTACCCGGCACGCCACCGCCCTATCGCATTGTCGATCGCAGCGCGCAATACGGCTTTATGGCGCTGGGCGGCACGACATTGCCTGCACTTCTGGCGGGCTTGCCGGCATCGGCGATGGCGCTGAACCGCAAGGCCATCCTGGGCCGCGGGCGCCTGACCTGCCCGGCCGCCCCGCCCGACGACACCGCGTGGCTGACCGGCCAGGTAAGGATCGCCGTTACCGCGACGGCGGCTCAGCGGGCCGCATGGGAACCGTGGCTGGCCGCGCTGGTCGGCGCCATGCTGCCGGCCACGGTGCGGCTGGTGCTGGAATGGCGCAGCGTCGCCGCGCGCCGGCTGGACGACCGTCTCGTCGACGGTTATGTGTTGAATGAAGCGCCGGCGCCGCACCTGGGCACCGACGCAGTCACCGGGCTGGCCCGCCTGGGCGGAACCGGCGGACCGGAATTGCGATGAGCAGTCCTAAAGAACAAGCCACACAGACAAGCCACACAGGAAGAGGTGAAAATATGAGTACCAATAGGACTACCACCTGGAGCACAGCCAAGCAAGGCTGCAAGCCGCAACCGGAACCCTGCTGCGAGCATGACTGCGCCTCGGGCACCAGGAACCGCTACTTCCTCAACAAGCACATAACGCCGGATGTCTGGCAGGTCGAGCAGGACTACCAGATCGGGCGGCGGCGGCTGGTCAACCGCGCGGTGCACGGCTGGGGCGTGGTGTACGGCTATCCGGTGACGATGGCGGCCAGCGCGGCATGCAGCGGCACCGGCGACCAGGCCCCGACAGGCATCAAGGTGGGCGCCGGCCTGGCGTTCGACCGCATGGGACGGGAACTGGTGCAAACGGACCAGATAGTCGTGTCGCTCGACGACATGCTGGAGCTGCCGGGCGGCGAAAGCGAAGACGACAGCTACCTGCTGCGCGTGCACTATGCCGAACAGCTATTGGCGCCGGTGTCGGTCAAGGATTCCTGCAGCTGCGAGCGGCAACAGTGGGACCACGTCTGCGAGACGGTGCGCTATTCGCTGCAAAGGGTGCCGCGTTCCACATGCTGCGATCCGCACCCGTGCGAACTCGATTGCAGTTGCGCCGCCTGCTGCGCCGAGCAAGGCACGCGCGCCGGCAGCGAGGGGGATGACGACAACGGCGTTCGGGCCGGCGCCGCGCGCTGCCTGTGCGACCACCTCACGGAACTGTCCCCAGGTGCGGAGTGCAGCGGACTGACCGAGGTATCCAAGCGCGTTCGGGTCGACCTGCACAACGGCGTGGCGCTGGCCTGCCTCTCGCTGCAGCAGGACGAATGCGGAAAATGGTACATCGCGGAAGTCATCGACGCCTGCGGCCCGCGCAGGCTGGTCAAGCGCAACGACCTGCTGTTCGACCTGATACGCGGCTGCGACCTGACCCGCATCAGCGAAATCAGCTGGGCCGAATGGCATCGTTCGCGGGAGCGTATCGCGTGGGAGGAGTTCGACAGCTTCTTCGATATCCAGCGCAGCGAGCAAGGCGGCTGCGAGACCAACTTCGTGGTCCGCTTCACGCGGCCGGTACGCATCGATACGTTGACGGCGGACTGCTTCAGCATGACATTCCTGATACGGCAGCGCGAAGGCGGCTGGCTGATACCGATGCGCGCGCCCATCGTGCGCGTCATCTACGGCGAGATATCGGGCGAGAAGGAAGAACTGGCACAACACGCATCGCTGGTGGTGGGTTGGGGCTGGGTCTGCGACGCGCTGCGCGGCCTGGAGACCGAGTTCGAACGCCCCGGCGTCACCGTCGAAATGGAGATCTACGGCGACTTCATCCTCGACTGCAACGGCCAGGCGCTGGACGCGGACGCGCGCGGCCGCTCGCCCGGCCCCAGCGGCAACGGCACGCCGGGCGGCACGTTCCGCTCCAGCTTCCAACTGGAGGCCAAGCCCCTCCGGCCCGATCCCGACGCGGCACAACCACAGAACACCGTTCAAGGAGGTAATCTGTCATGAACCAGAAATCCATCATCGGCACGCAAAAGGCGCAGTCCACGCTGGTCCGTCCGCAGTACAGCCCAGGCTTGCTGCTGAACGACGATGACCTCAGCCAGGCGGTCGACTACACGCGCGACTTGAACCGCATGCTGTTCCGGGCCTTGCTGGGCTGCGGCGTGGTCTGCGGCCTGGTGGTCAAGACGGTCAAATCCACCGGCACCTGTGGCGCGCTGCAGGTCAGCGTCGATGCCGGCCTGGCCCTCGATTGCCATGGCGACCCGTTGCACCTGCCCAGCACCTGCACGGTCAACATCGATCCCTGCGCCGTTCTATCGCCCCCGCTGTGGGTAATAGCCCGCCGCTACGACAAGCATTGCGCGCCGCGCGGCACCGAGTGCTCGCCCTGCGACGATGCAACCACGGTATGCACCCGCATCCGCGACGGTGTCGAAATTGCCGTCGTCAGCGCGCTGCCCGCATGCTTCTGCGGTTGCTCCGAAGCGGCTGCGCCGACGTCCACCGACACTGACGCCACAAAAACCGGTACCGGCGGCGACGCCAAAGCCAAGACTGCAGCGGCCGAAGGCGGCGGAAAGTCCAAGACATCGACGGCAGCGGCGACGACGGCGCCGCTTTCCACTCCAGCCCGGAATCCAGGTAGCGACAGCCAGCCCAAGGCCAGCTCGCCCGACGATCCCTGCTACAAGGATCACTACGCGGGCACTTGCGCCGTCTGCTGCGGCGATTGCGTCTGCGAATGGGTAGTGTTGGCCCAACTTACCCCATCGACCGACGGCAGCTGGAAGAGCGACCATTCCGTACGACGTTTTATTCGTCCGCTGCTGCTGGCCGATCCGCAGCCGGCCCTGGACAAAGCTGCCAACCCCTGATGTGAGGCGAGATGAGGCCAGAGCGCATTGCGGCCCGCGCGCCGGTAACGGAACGCCGCCCTGTGGCGGCGGCCTTGTCGCGCCAGGCCGGCGCGGTACGCTCGCCCGCAATGGCCCTGCGCCAGCGGCTCGGCAACCAGGGCACGCAGACGCTGATTGCCCGTTCGACCATCCCCGCTGTCACCAACAGCGGCAGCGGCCCGGCCATCCAATGCCTGACCGCCGTTACCGCGCCCAACGATCCGTCTGAAGTCGAAGCCCATGCCGTCGCCGCCAAGGTGATGCGGATGCCCGCGCCCGAGCCGTCGGCGGCAATAGGCGGCGCGGCGCATGGCGTGGTGCAGCGGTCGCCGGCCGGCCCCGGTGCTGCGGCGCCGGTCAGCGTGCAGACCGGCGGCGGTGCGCCGCTGTCCGCAGGCGTGCGCAATTTCATGGAACCCCGCTTCGGCGCAGATTTCAGCAAGGTGCGCGTCCACACCGGCGCAGCTGCGGCCACGCAGAGCGCCCGCCTCAACGCCAATGCCTTTGCGCTGGGCCAGAACATCTACTTCGGCGCCGGCCAGTACCAGCCCGATACGCCGACCGGCAAGGCGCTGATCGCCCACGAGCTGACCCACACCATCCAGCAGGGTGCATCGCCGCAAACGACGGCGGTGCGGCGCAGCGAGGCGCCGACGGTGTCCTCGCAGGTCGGCCCGCGCGTGCAGCGCGACTTCCTCGGCATACCCAGTCCGCGCGACTACTTTGCCGGCAAGGCGGGCGCCATCCCCGGCTTTACCATGCTGACCGTGGTGATCGGCTTCAACCCGATCAACAACGCACGGGTTGAACGCAGCGCCGGCAACATCCTGCGCGGCGCCATCGAACTGATACCCGGCGGCTTCGTGATCACCGAGGCGCTCAACAATCACGGCATATTCGACAAGGTCAGCGCCTGGGCTTCCGAACAGTTCCAGACCATCAAGGACATCGGCGCCAGCATCTGGCAGGACATCGAGAACTTCATCGACGGCTTCTCGCTGCTGGACCTGCGCCACCCGGGCAAGCTGTGGGACCGCGCCAAGGCCATCGTCACCCGCCCCATCGACCGCATCATCGCGTTTGCGCGCATGCTCAAGGACGGCATCGTCAACCTGATCAAAGAGGCCATCCTCAAGCCCATCGGCGCGTTTGCGCGCACCACCAGCGGCTATCCCCTGCTCTGCACCATCATGGGCAAGGATCCGATCACCGGCGAGAGCGTGCCGCAAGACCCGATCGCGCTGCTGGGCGGCTTCATGAAGTTCATCGGCGAGGAGGAAATCTGGAACAATATGCAAAAGGCGAATGCGATTCCGCGCGCCTTTGCCTGGTTCAACGGCGCGCTGGCGGCGCTGCGCGGCTTCCTGAACGAGATCCCCGGCCTGTTCGTGGCGGCCTTCAAGGCGCTGGAGGTGATCGACATCCTGCTGATCCCGCGTGCCTTCCTCAAGCTGGCCCGCGTGTTCGGCGACTTCGCCGGGCGCTTCATCAGCTGGGGCGCGGAGGCGGCCTGGAACCTGCTGGAGATTATCTTCGATGTCGTCAGTCCCGGTGCGCTGGCCTACATCAAGAAGACCGGTTCCGCGCTGAAGAGCATCCTGAAAAATCCACTGCCCTTCGTCGGCAACCTGGTCAAGGCGGCCAAGCTGGGCTTCATCAACTTCGGCACCAATTTCCTGGTCCACCTGAAGGCCGGCCTGATCGACTGGCTCACCGGCTCGCTGCCAGGCATCTATATCCCCAAGGCTTTCTCGCTGGGCGAGATCGCCAAGTTCGCCTTCTCGGTGCTGGGCCTGAGCTGGGCCAACATCCGGCAAAAGCTGGTGAAGGCCACCAGCGAGCCGGTGGTCAAGACGCTGGAGACCACCTTCGACATCGTGGTGACGCTGGTGCGCGAAGGACCGGGCGCGGCGTGGGAGAAAATCAAGGAGCAGCTGTCCAACCTGAAGGACATGGTCATCGGCGGCATTACCGATTTCGTGGTCGACATGGTGGTGCAGAAAGCGATACCGAAGATGATCGCCATGTTCATTCCGGGCGCCGGCTTCATCTCGGCCATCCTGTCCATCTACGACACGGTGATGGTGTTCGTGAACAAGATCTCCAAGATCATCCAGGTGGTCACGGGCTTCATCGACTCCATCGTCAACATCGCCGCCGGCAATATCGACTCGGCGGCGACCAAGGTGGAGACCACGCTGGCCGGATTGCTGTCGCTGGCCATCAACTTCCTGGCCGGCTTTGCGGGCATGGGCAAGGTGGCCGACAAGATCATGGCCGTGTTCAACAAGATCCGCGCGCCGATCGACAAGGCGCTCGACGCACTGATCAACTGGATCGTGACGACCGCCAAGAAGCTGTTCGCCAAACTGTTCGGGAAGAAAGACACGGACACGCCGGAAAGCAAGAAGGTCAAGAAAGAAGTCGGCGAATCGCTGCAAGGCAAGACCATCGATACAGTGAAGGAAGAAGAATCGCTGCTGAACGCGACCTACGCAAAATTCAAACCCAAAGGTTTGAAGAGCATCCGTTTTCAACGCAAAGGCAAGGAGTTGCTGGTACTGGTATCGGCCAGCGCCGAGGACGAGGTCGGCAGGCTAAACCTGTCCAAGGCCGAGGATCAAGCCAAGCTGCTGACCTTGATGAAGCGGTTCCGCTACATCACGCCTAGCACCTATATTTATACGCACTACAAGGGCGCGCGCATTCATACCGTAAGCAACTATCCGGCCCATGCCGAGAATGACTTTGCGCAGCAGAGCATCCCGGTAGCGCGCGACCGCATCCTGGCCGATCTGGCAGCAGGGAAACTGACGCCGACTTCCGCGGTCGAAGTCACCATGTTCATGACGCGCACGCCGTGTGACGGCTGCGCGACGACACACATACCGACCGCGCTGGGAAGACTGAAGGCCAGCCCGCTCGACAAGATGGATATCCGGCTGGTCATCGAAGCGACTGCGATGACGCAAGGGGCCACCGGCGAAGCAGGGCTGCGGAAGTTGATCGATACGCCCAACGTGGAAGTGAAAGCGTCGGATTTCTGGTCGATCGTGCTAAAAATGTTGGGCGAGCATCCGCAGTTTTATGATCAACTCACGACCCGACACTGGATGAAGACCAAGCTCAACGAATTCCAGCAGAAGAGCGTTGACCTGAAAGTGGAAATTGACGCCGAGGTGGAGCGTAAGAAGCGGGCGCCAAAAGATATCAAGAAGGGTTGATGCGTCACGGCCGGTGCGACTTGGCCAGCGTTGCTGGCGCGGGCGCCGCCACCAGCCATGGCGCATCGCGCACCCGGCGCATGGCTTGGGCGCGGCATTGCAGGCGCAGCTTTTCCAGCAGGTTGTGCACATGATGCTTGACGGTTGCCACGCTGATGCACAACTCGCGGGCGATCTCCTTGTTCGAACGGGCCTCGCCGATCAGGCGCAGCACTTCGGCTTCGCGCCTGGTCAGCGCAGGATCCTGTTCCGCAGGCAGGCGAGCAGACGCCACAGGCGTGTCCTCCATCCGAAACAAGGCGCGCAACAGGCCGCTGGAAATCTCCGCCGAGCACGACAGGCGGCCAGCCACCACATCGGTCAGCGCGTCGTACAGCGCATCGACCGGGGTGGCGCGCGCGACGTAGCCGGTAAAGCCGGCGCGGCCGCAACGTATGACTTCCTGCCGTTGCTCGGTGAGACCCAGCGCGACCAAGGCCACGGCGGGATATTGTGCGGCCAGCGCACGCACGTCGTACAAGTCGATGCCCTGGGTGACGTCGATCAGCACCAGGTCGGTGGCGGTGGAGTCGAGCATGCTGCGCAGCAAGGGAAATTCGTCGACCACGGCAATGACGTGCATCTGTGGAAACCGGCTCAGGCAGGCATGCAATCCATCGCCCAAAATGCGGATAGGCGTCAACACGATGATGTTCATGGATGTCCAGTGATCGGGAAATACCGCTTGGAAAGTCAAGAACCGGACTTTAATCTTATCACGGCGATAAGGCATGAACCCGTAGTAAATCAACAATCTAGGCGATACTGCATCGCACCCGTCATTTCGTAGCGCACCTGCTACAGTCCGCTGAAACGCGTCCGCACAGAGCAGGCACGAATCAAAAAATCTAGCAACCGTCGCACCCAACAGTGCGCAAACGCACGCTTGACATGTCCGAGGGCTCAAGATATCTTGACAACTATTCCCATCGAAAGTTTTGCTAAAACTCAATCCGGGCAAGATTTCACCACTCCAGCACCCCAAGTACATTGAATTAAACGCAACACCTCGATCGGAAAGCCACGGCTGATGGTGGAAACGCTTCCACGCTCAGCATCCCGCCATCACGAACAAGGACGTACTATGAACAAACGTAGCAGGAACCCTGATGCTCGCGCTGGCCGCATGCGGCGGCGGGGGCGATCAGGCCGCCGCGCCGCAAAGCGCGCGCATGCTCAGCGCGATGAAGGTCTAGGGCGGCGCCGCGCAATCGGCGGCGCAGTCCGCTGAATTGGCGCTGACGCCGCTCAGCGCCACCGCCGGTTCTTCCGAACGGGGCGACTTGTCGGCCGCCGCCGCCATCGACCACAACGACACGACCCGCTGGGGCAGCGGCTTCGCCGACGACCAGTACCTGACACTGGACTTCGGCACATCGCAGCCGATCACCCGCGTCCACATCGAATGGGAAAACGCCCACGCCACCCAGTACCTGCTGCCAGTCTCGGACGACAACGCGACCTGGACCACGATCAAGACCGTGGACAACAGCCAGGGCGGCAGCGAAGACTGGACCGGCCTGAGCGGCCAGGGCCGCTACCTGCGCATGAAGGGCATCAAGCGCTCGACCAACTAGAGGGTCGGCCGGGATTCGTGTAAAAATACCCAAATCCTGCCATAACCAATTGATTTATTGAAGAATTCTTGTCTTATAGTTCATCGGCGGCACCTTCCTTTCCAGATCGAGCGTGTAGTCGCCGTACCGATTGATGTGCTCGGTTCGATATGGTGCGAGGCCCGCCAGAATTTCTTCATCGATGGGCAACCCCTCCCCCTGCATATCCTTCAATGCACCGGTCATCGCCTCCACGTTATGAAGGATGGCCAAGTTGGCTACAAGCTGATTGTATTTCACTACCTTGCGCTGTTCATGGCGCACGTTTTCGGCGATGATGCCCTGGTTGCCAAAGAACAGCCACTTGATGAACTGGTTGAACTCCTCGCTCTTATTGGTGGCGGCTTGAATCGTTTTACGCAGCTCCACGTCGCCATACTTGAGCAGGAATTCAGTCCGCATGACCCGACCCAGCTCGCGGAACGCAAAATACAGCTTGTTCTTACGGCTTGCCGTCCCTAGGCGGCGCAGGATCGTCGATGGCGTGATCTTGCCTGCTTTGATGGACAGTGCGATGCGCAACATATCCGGCAGATGGGTTTCGATCAGCTCCCAATTGATCGACTCGCTGAACAAGCCATTGATGTTCTCGTAGCGGGTACCCCGGTCTGGCTTGTAAAACACCAAGCTTTTCAGGTTGGGGATCCGTGGCATCAGATTGATCCCCAGCAGGTAGGCCAAGCCGAACACGGGTGCGCTTTGAGCGTGGGTGTCGCCATGCAATGTATCGGGCTGGATATCCGACTCGTTCTTGATCAGGCCATCCAGAATATAGATCGCCTCGTACACGCCGCATGGAATGAAGTGACTGAACAGCGCGATATACATGTCGGACACGTGGTAATAACCTATGCCGCCATAGCCTCCGTAGCGGATGTGATACTCAGAGAGCAGATTTTGCTCATACATGTTCCACTTGGTCCCGTCCGCCGACGGGCTCTTGCCCGAGCCCCCGTATTTCGGCAGCAAAAATTTGTTGTGAGCATTGATGACTTGGACGATGGCCTTTTCCAGTCGGTCTTGCGTGATGTGGTGAAGGTTGAGCCACGCCACCTGCTTGCGGCTCAGGTCTTTGACCGAACGCGCGGTTTGTGTGACGCCGAGATTGCAGCCATAGCAGAACAGCGTGGTGATGAACCGCTTGCGCGGATCGTCGATCTTGGAGTCGAATCCGGATAGCGGGCCGAACTGTTTATGCAAATCCAGCCAACCCTCCGACTCCACCAGGATATCGAGGATGTTTTTTTCGGGCAGTCGCGCAGTGAGAATCTTGTCGATCTTTTCAAGCGCTTCCGGTTTCGCGTCCTTCGCATGCTTACGTAGGATCAGCTCGGTTCCGACCAGGTCCACGTGCTCGTTTTCCGGCAGGCCGGCATCCACGCGAGCGGCGATGGTCGCAAGCGATTTCTGGAGCGCTGCAGAGAACGCTTTGGGCTCCGTCTGCAGACCGAGCATGGCGCCGTATTCCTCCACTTGGGCCTGGTATTGACCCCAGTCGACGAGCTGCGTCCGGTAGTCACTGAAGTGATCGCTATTGGCGACGAAAATATCGCCCGATTGCAGCTCTTGCATTGTTTCGGTGAGCACGCACAGCTCAAAATATTTCCGGTTCACCTCCGTGACCGTTCCCGAACGCTGGCCCGTGACCGGTTTGCGCCATTTTTCCGGAATCCATTTCAGGCTCACGTTCGTTCCGACGATCGACAAGAACTCGCGGTGGCTTTGACGGTGCGCCAGCACAAAGTGAATCGCATCGATGAGGGAACGATCGGCCGACGTCGATTCGAGATTGAGCAGGCTCAGGCAGTTGAGCAACAACGGGCGCTGCGTCTGATAAGGCGACAGCATGAAAGGCAGGTAGTTGTTCCCGGCGTAGGCGATATGCTCATCGCATTCGACTAACAGGTTGCCGGGTTCGTCATGAAAGGCCGCAGAGATACGCGCTCCTCTGTCCTCGTCCGTTTCACCTTCCACAAAGGCCTCCAGGACGTCGCGCAGTTGGATAATCAACTTCTCCGCGCGTTTCTGGTGCTCCAGATAGTGCTGGCGCAATTGATCTTCCGCGCCGGTGTGAATCTTGCGCAGCTTGCGGATGAACATCTCGACAGCGTCATCGAGCGACTTGCTCAACTGCGCATGAAATAGCAATACCATTAGCGCATAGCGCTTATCTTGTTTGAGCGCCTTCATGTCTGCGACGTCCAGAGCGCGGGCTTCGTGCACATATTGGCTTCGCTTCACCACGGGGATATGTGCAACCGCAGGCAGTTCAGTCGCCCAACTCTTGAGCCATTGCAGATGCTCAAGATATTGTCGTACTTCTGTGTTGGTCGGCTTTTTCGGATACTGCTTGAGCTGCTGCCAGCCGCTCATTGCCTGCAGCGGTGCTGGTATCAACATCGCGTCGAACCGATTGACGACGGCGGCATCCAAAGGATCCGCAAGCATCTTAAAATAGCGGTCATTGACTTCACTACGAACCTTCAAGGCCTTGCGATTGAGCGTACTGAACGCCGGCAACTCGAAGCGCTGGCGTATCAGTTCCTCGATGATGACGTTGATGATGTCTGCCAGTTCCTGTTTAGTCTGGGCGGCCTCCGTCGCGGCGCTCAGGATGGCATTGTAGGTTTGTTCCGTGATGGGCAAGATTTTGACGTAAGTCCGAATCGCCTCCATGCACCGCTCGCGAGAATGGTGGCGCTTCTGTTCCTCCAAGAGTTCGCGTGCTGGAATGGAACGCAGACCGATCGCCTTGCCGACAAAAGATACGGTAGGAGCCGGAATTTCATGGAGCATCGGAAAGTAGCCTAACCTCTGGACGGTTTTCAGCAGCAGCGCAAGGTAAAGTTTGGCGGGGCCGGTCCGCGCGTTGCGACGGATGAATTTGCTATCTTCATTGGTTGGCGCATAGACGTCTTCAAGCTCGCGCTGCGTCAGCTCAGGCTTAAAGCGTGGATACGCAGTTTCATGAATACTGCTCAAGACCAGACCTCCTCATGGTGATGCTGCACCGAGCCGCTCACTTGGCGGATTATCGATGGCGTGGCAGCTCGATCGTCGTCCCCCTTGCGATGTTGATAATTTTATATTTGCATGACTGCTTTTTTGATAGTCGATGGAAGTTTTTCCAATATGCCCCTTCGCGGCGAGCATGTGTCCCCGTCTCGGCTGGCATTGGCAGGAATCCGGCATGCGCCTCCCCTGACGCACATCGTAACGTTACGGACGCGATGCCCAACTTGTCCACTTTGAAAATTCCACCCACAGTTCAGGGGCGCGGTCCTTTATTGGATATTTCCCCAAGTGCCTGATCAATCGCATATTGAGCAATTCCCGCCAGTGCGGGATTAGTGTGTAGATAGTAGAGGAGCGCGGTAAGTCCGAACGACAGTGCCCAGCCGCGCCCTCGAGCCCACGTTGCGTCGTCGATTGAGAGTCCTTGGCGGAAAACTTCACGCGATTGTGGAGTCAGAAACGTCCATCCCACCATCAGATCGCACGCCAGGCTGCAGGAGGAAGCGGACGAACGTATCGCGGCGATCGAATCCGCAAGTGTCGAGCGGGCGCGACAGCACGCCGAGTCGGCCCGCAACTTTGAGCAGCAATTGGCCACTATCAAGGCCCAGTTGCTGGAAGCCAAAGCCGACGCGGACCACGAGGCCCAAAGCCATGCACAGACAAGCGCAAACCTGCAAAACGAGGCCATTTTGCGCCACACGGGCGAACAGCAGGTGGCTGACCTGAAGGAGCGACTGACCGAGAATGAGGCGCACCGCCGGTCCCTGGAGGAAAAGCACGCCCACGCACGCGAGGGGCTGGAGCACTATCGGCAATCGGTCAAGGAGCAGCGCGACCAGGACCAGCGACGCCACGAACAGCAGATCCAACAGCTGCTGTCCGAGGTGCGCCAGTTGCAGCAAAGCCTGGTCGCCAGACAGGACGACGTTACCCGGCTCAACCAGGAAGGCGCCCGGCTGGTGGCGGACATTTACCACTCGCAAAAATCACTGTACGATGAGCAAGCACGGGGACGCCAGCTCCTCCAGCAGCTTACCGAGGTTCAGGATGAGGCGCGGCAGGTTCAGGTGATGACCGCGCAGATAGCGGGTAAGGAACGTCTGATACAGAAGCTGGAAGAGCAACTGACGAAGGCCTTAGCTCAGGCGGAAACAGCGGTCGTTCAGTCGCGTACGTTTGAAACCGCATTGGCTGTGGCACAAGCCTCGCTCATCTCACATCAGGAAACTATCGCTGAGTTCCGGGCAGGTTCAGCGTTGAGTTAAGCGAAGGCCGGCTAAAAGTTGCCGGCGCCTTGTTGAGGGGCGATGTTTATACGGCACCTCATGCATAACGGGGTGATTCTTTATTGCTTTTCCGATTATGTGTCATTTCTGGCCTTATCCCGGCTGAACCTCTGGCAGATCTGGCTGGGGCATACGTGCATTTAAATCTTAATAAATCAAATGGTTACAGAGGAATTTGGGGATTTTTACACGAATCCCGGCCGACCCTCATGTTGGGCCGCATGACGTTAGAACCGTCCATTGATATACTGCAAGACAGCTACGCGTTCAGCGACCTGAAGCTACGAGCCGTAGTAGACGGCTTTTACCAGGCGATCCGGAAAATCGAAGATGCAATCGCCCTACGACAAGCCAAGGATGTGGCGCGCTACCTGGAGCTTTATCCCGGCAGCGAGTCCGTCCCGGAAACCGTGGTGTTTAGCTTGATCGTACCTACGAATGTCATGGCCACCATCGAGACCTGACAAAGTTCCGGACTACGTCTAGCCATCAGGGCTGTCCAACACCGGTCAGCGGCCGGCCCGAACAAAAAAAACCGCTAGCGATAGCGGTTTTTTTTGTGAGGTTCAACGTTTATTGCGCGGCCTTTGTTTCGTCCGCCAGTTGGTGTTTGTCGTGCTGGCGGGCAGCTTCCTTTTGTTGTTCGGCGGCCTCGATCTGAGCGATCTGCTGCTCCATCAACTGGATCGTGCGCTGCATGTCGAAAATTTGCTTGAACAGCAGCTTCTGCAGCTCCGGATCGCTGGTTTCACGTAGCTGCTTTTGCAGCGAGGCGAGTTGTTTGCGCACGTTCTTGATCTGCGCCATGATCCGCGTGATCTGGCCCTGCGCGTCAACACTGTTGCTTACGCCGCGGGCGCCGCTGCCGATGCTCAATGCCATGACCCCTCCTTATCTGATGTGTCGCGATATTAATCCAGATTAATGATTTATGGCAACTAAATTCTTTTTTGGTAATCCACACCCGGTGGAGGGGCTAGCATTATGAAATCGCTCAAGGCGCGGAAAATTTTTGACAGTCTGGGGGGGAATGGGAATTCGCCATGTTAATGTTATTTGCTTAAAGCTGGTAATACCAGCTGCTTCCAGCAAACTCTTAATACGGAATGAATGCCCATGATTGATCGTACCCGCCGCACGCTCCTCGCGGCCGCCGCGTTAGCCGGTGGCGCCTCCCTCGCCCCATCGCATGCGGTCGCCGCGGCCAGGGACAAGGCACGCAAGAGCGCCGCTGCCGGCCTGGCGCATGGATCGGTGCTGCTGCACCTAGCTTGACGGGAGCCGACGATGAAGTGTATCGCAGCGCTCGTCGGCGCGGTGGTCTTGTTGGCCGGCCCGCGCGACGCCGGCGCCCAGATGGCGCCGCCCCACCCGATGGAACGGGTGCAGGGCGAAGATCCCGCCGCGCGCATCGGGTGGTGGCGCGGCGCGCGTTTCGGCATGTTCATCCACTGGGGCCTATACGCGATCCCCGGCCGCGGCGAATGGGTGCAGTGGGACGAGCAGATCCCGGTCGGCGAGTACGCCAGGCTCGCCGACCAGTTCAAGCCCACGGACTTGAATTTCGACATCTGGACGCAAGTGGCCAAGGCGGCCGGCATGAAGTACATGGTGATGACGGCGCGTCATCACGACGGCTTCGCCCTGTTCGATGACGGCGCCAACCCGTTCACCAGCGTCAACACCGGCGCGCATCGCGACCTCGTCGCAGATTATGTGAAGGCGGTGCGCAAGGCGGGCCTGGGCGTTGGCCTGTACTACTCGCCGCTGGACTGGCGCTTTCCCGGCTACTTCATGCCCGACCTGCAGCGCGAGAGCGCGGAAGCGATGCGCGCGCAGTACCATCGCCAGGTCGAGAAGCTGCTGACCAATTACGGCAAGATCGACGTGCTGTGGTTCGACGGCGGCGAGACCGATTGGCTGAACTTCGGCGCCGACTGGAAGGTCGCCAAGTGGGTGGCGCGCGCGCCCGGCGAGCACTATCGCGGCGGCTTCGACTGGCAGCACGCGCGGATGTATTCGACCTTGCGGCGCTTGCAGCCGCAAGTGCTCGTCAACGGCCGCGCCGACATGCCGGAGGATTTCCGATCGCGCGAAACCGACGCGGCGCTGGGCGACTTTGACAACCAGCATCCGTGGGAACTGTGCACCACCATCTCCGGCGCGTGGGGATACCAGAAGGATGCGCAGGTAAAGCCGCTCAAGCATTACATTCAATTGCTGGCCAAAGTGGCGGGGCGCGACGGCAATCTGCTGCTCAACGTCGGTCCCGCTCCCGATGGCCGTATCGACCCGCCGCAGGTGGCGCGCCTGCGCGAGATCGGCGCCTGGCTCGGCAAGTATGGACAAAGCATTTATGAGACCCGCGGCGGCCCGTTCCTGCCGGGACAGTACGGGGCGTCGACCCACCACGGCAACACGGTGTACGTGCACGTGCTGAACTGGCAGAAGGACACGCTGGCCTTGCCACCGATCCCGGCCAGGATCGTCCGCGCGTCGGTTTTGTCGGGCGGCAAGGCGAGCTTCACCCAACGCGCGCAAGGCATCGCATTGACGGTGCCGGCGGCGGCGCGCGACGACATCGATACGGTCATCGCCCTGGAGCTCGATTCGCCGGCCGCAGCGATCCCTTTGGCGCGCGTGGCCGATTAACTCCCGCCGTCGCGACACTGCGGGCCTGCGGGATCGAGAATGTCAATAGCGCGCGCCGACGCCGATCTCCTCGCTGGCGGCAGTGAAGGCCGCCCAGACCGAAGTCGCCGCGCCTTGAGGAACCGATTTCGGTTCGAACGGCGATAGGCCCTGCTGGGCACGGGCTGCATCGATGCCCGCCATCCAGGCCTTCAGCATCTCGATGTCAACGTCGCGGGTGAGACCTGTATCGATCACGCCCGGATGCACCGCGACAGCGCGCCCGCCCCGCTCCCTGTTGCGTCGGTCGAACCCGACGGCAAAAAGCGCATTAGCCCTCTTCGACTGTCCATAGGCGACCGCCGGCTTATACGCCCGTCGTTCAAAGTTCAGGCCTTCCAGATCAATGTCGCTCATTCGGTGAGCGTTGGATGACAACACAACGACGCGTGAAACTGCGAACAACAACGGCGCGAGTCGGTTCACCAAGACAAAATGGCCCAAATGCTTAGTTCCAATGTGAGTCTCGACTGTTGAATCGCTTCGCGCTCCTTCGGCTTGGACGCAATGGCGTTCATGGTGATGTCCGCCAGCGCGAACAGAATCGTGTCTATGTAGAAAGAGATCCGCTCAAGCGCAGCATGTCCCGCGAGACACTGTTCGACCATCGAACGCGAATCCAGGAACATGGCGTGGCAGCGCTGGCGACTCTGCACCGTCACGCGGTCCGACACCTTCAACTGGCGCAACGCCTTGCGCGCCATGGAATGATTCAGGCCCCACTCAATCAGCCGACTCCAAACGATGAACAGTCGGTCACGTGCTGACGCCTCGAACGGGTATGGCTCCAACATCGTCTCCGGGGCAGCATCACGGGTTTCCATATGGGAAAAACATCCATGTAAATTGAAGAACCCCTTATTGCTACTGGCTCGCTTTGACGCGAGCGGTAGCATCGCGGCGCTGGAGTGGTATGCGCGCCGTCAAAAGCTTTGTTAAGGAATGGTGCGAAAATTGTCTCTGGACCTTAGCAGGAGGTAGCGACATGAAGCGCTTGATGCATGGTATGCCGGTGCAAGTACGTTCTCTCGCAGAGATATACGCCACGCTCGACGGCAAAGGTAAATGCGATGGCATCCTGTTCATGCCGGAGATGGCCCGTTTCTGCGGAACCGTCCTTCGTGTGCATCGGCGCGCGGACAAAACCTGTGTGGAGGGTTACGGCATGCGCCGTCTGGGCAACGCCGTCTTCCTGGAAGCGGCCCGCTGCGGCGGTGAGTTTCACGACGGCTGCGAACGGCGTTGCCTGCTTTTCTGGCACGAACGGTGGCTGGTATCCGTTCCCGGTGCCAAGCCGGCAGCCGCGCCTACGCCGCCCGCCGCCCCGCCCCAACGTTTCGCCACCCGCGACGGCGAGCGCTATATTTGCCAATCCACCGAGCTGCTCGCGGCTACCGCGCCCCTGTCGCGCTGGGCCGTCGCTGCGTACGCCCGCGACGTGTGGGCCGGCGAGGTGCGGCTGACGGACTTCCTGGCGCTGGTGTGGCGAACGCTGCGGCGGCGCTTGTCGCGTGGCGGGGCGGCCGACACCATCTTGGGCGAGAACCCCCATCCTTCCCGGGGCGACCTCGCGTTGGCGGCCGGCGACATCGTACGTGTCAAGTCCGCCCTCGAGATCGCCCGGGAACTCGACCCCCAAGGTAAGAACAAGGGACTGGGCTTCGTGCCCACCATGTTGCCGGCCATCGACAAACAGTATGAAGTGGCCTTCCCGATCCGGAAAATGATACTCGAAAAGACGGGCAAGATGATCCCCCTCGCAAATACCGTGGTCCTCAAAGGCATCCAGTGCGGCGGCCCGTGCGTGGCAAATTGTCCTCGCTCGAGCGACCTATATTGGCGGGAGTCTTGGCTCGAAAAGCTGGTCGATACGCGCGCGCCCAGGCAGCCTGAAGCCGCCGGCCCGCAGGGAGCGGACGGCACGAAAGTGACGATAACGCGTCGGTAGCGCTATACGAAAAAGGTTGGCGCGCCGGCGCCGGCACTTCCACTTTGGTAGTGTTGCGGCGGCGTGATTTTGTTTCAACGCATCAGCAACTGCCGCGCAATACGCCTTATCATCTGATGTAATTTGTGCATCGTCGGCCGTACCGGCGCTTTGGCGCAAACCCAGGAGGTGTCCATGGAAACGACTTCCCGTCTTAATCCCGACCACATCGACAAATGGCAACGCAGCCGCCAACGCGCGTTCAAGGCGGTGCCGGAGGACGGCCGCACCATGCACTATCTGGGCAAGTCGTTTCACGTCTACCCGGAGACGTTCTGGCCGTTCCTCGACAGCCAGCCGCTGGTGCGCAGCCTGCGCATCGGCGCCGGCGAAAGCGTGCTCGACGTCGGCACCGGGTCGGGCGTGATCGCCATCCACGCCTGTTGCCTCGGGGCGGCGCGCGTGCTGGCGCTCGACGTCAATCCGGCCGCGCTCAGGAGCGCGGGACGCAATGCCATCGAGCACGGCTTCGGCCAGGTGATGGAGGTGCGCTGCTCCGACCTGTTCGAGCAGGTGGGCGATGAGCGGTTCGACGTCATCACCGCCAACCTGCCCTTCCGCGACAAGCCCGCCCCCGACGTCGTGGCGCGCTCGCAATGGGACACCGGCTTCCAGACCAATACCCGCTTCTTCCGGGATGTCGGCCGGCATTTGAAGCCCGGCGGCCGGATCTATTTCGCCCACGCCAATTTCGGCGCGCTCGACGACGTCAAGCGGCTCGCCGCGCAGGCCGGCCTGACGTGCGAACTGCTCGCCACGAGCGGGCGCGGGCGGGCCGCGGCGCGTGAATTCTACGCCTTCCTCATGCAACGCGCGCCGCACGAATAGTGCGCATGGATGAGTTACTGATAACGATCAACGCCCTGCGGGCGGTCGCCCACACCTCGTGGCGGCACCGCGTGCGGCGCGTCGCCGTGATACTGACCGGTTCGCGCAGCGGTTCCTCGCTGTTCAAGGATTGCCTGGCCCAACATCCGGGCTTCGCCGCGCTCGATGGCGAGCTCGAGCCTTTTCTGGCGCTGACCGGCAACGGCTTCGGCCACCATCCGCACTGCCGCAGCGACGCGATCGGCGAGCTGGCCAACCCGGAGGCGCTGGCCGACAATATTTTCGACGGTCTGACGGTGGCGTCGGACGGCCCGGTGCCGGCGCGGCAATTGCAGGCGCGCTGGCGCAAGCGCCTGTTGCTGCAGTTCCCGGCGGTATTTTCCGCCCCGCGCGAGTGGGCCGCGTTGGAGGCGTCGCTCGCGCGCGCGTTCGACGCGCCGGATGCCCGCGCGCGCGACGCGCCGCCGCGCGCCACGCAGCGCATGGTGCTGCAGAGCGTCTTCGGCCAGGCGCGCTGGCGCCTGAACTACTATGATGGCGGTTTCGGCCTGGAGGCCGGTCGTCCATTCGACGAAGCCGCCAAAATCGAGGAGCCGCCGTTCGTGCTGCCCTCGCTCAGCCGGCGCAGCTACACCGAAGCCGACGTGCCGGATAAGATACTGCTGTTCAAGTCCCCCGCCGACGCGTTCCGCCCCGGCCTGCACCGGCAATTGTTCCCGGCGGCCACGGTGCACTACATCCACCTGACGCGCGGCTACGCCCAGAGCGTCAACGGCCTGATCGACGGCTGGCTCTCTCCGACCGGTTTTTTCTCGCATGACATGCGACGCGCCGGCGTGCCGCTGGCGATCGGCGGCTATGCCGACCGCTGCGTGTTCGGCCGGCGCTGGTGGAAGTTCGACCTGCCGCCCAACTGGCGCGATTTCGTCGACGCCCCGCTCGGCGAGGTCTGCCTCAACCAGTGGCTGTCCTGCCATCGCCACATCCTGGCCAGTGGCACGCGCCCGCAACGCGTGGCGTTCGAGGATTTCCTGGCCGATCCGGCATCGACGCTGGCGGCGGTCTGGCGCCGCCTCGACCTGCCGCCCGTCGCCGCGCCCGCCGCCGCGTTGCCGGTGACCATGGCGACGGCCGCGCCGAGCCCGGGCCGCTGGCGCCGGCGCGGCGCGCTGCTGCAGCCAATGGTGGCGCGCGCGGCCGTGAGGGAGACCATGACCGAGCTCGGTTATGGGCTGCGGCCGGAGGCTTGGCAATGATCAAGCCGCTGCTGGTGCCCTACCTGATGGGGCAGAGACGCGACCAGCTGCGCCGCCTGGCGCCGTTCCGCGACGAACCATGGCAGGTGCTCGATGTGCCCGAACTGGTCAGCGCCCACATCGCCGACCGCAACGAACAGCTGCGCTGCATGGGGCTGGCCTACGCCCCCTTGGCGGCCGCGGTGCGACAAGCGGCCGCCACCGGCGAGATACCGCTGAGCATCGCGGGCGACTGCGTCTCGTCGCTGGGCGTGCTGGCCGGCCTGCAGCAGGCCGGTCGCGCGCCGCAACGCATCCTGTGGCTCGATGCGCACGGCGATTTCCACACCTGGGCCACCACCCAGACCCGCTATGTGGGCGGCATGCCGCTGGCGATGCTGGTCGGGCGTCCCGACCGCCGGCGGGACAAGCGCGACAGCAGCACGGCGCTGCGCGCGCTGACCGGCTGCCAGCCCTATCCGGAGCACCAGGTGCTACTGTCCGATGCGCGCGACCTCGACCCCGGCGAGGACGACGCGTTGCGCCGCTCGGCCATCGTGCGCTGTCCGCTCGACGAGGTCCTGCGCCACCTGTCGCCGCACGAGAGCCTGTACATCCATTTCGACACCGACGTGCTCGACGAGGCCGAGCGGATGCCGGCGCTCAAGTACCATGTGCCCGGCGGCCCGCGGCTGGAGCAACTGGGGCGCCTGTTCCGCCGGCTGGCAGGCTTCCGCCTGCTGGCCGTGTCGGTGTCGGCCTGGCATGCCGAGCACGACGACGGCAGCGCCGCCTTCGCCTGCCTGGAGCTGCTGCGGCAGCTGCTGCCGGCGCCGCGCGGATAGGATTGGAGAGTTTCTTGACGGTTAAGTCAGGCATAATCACTCACGCGGCCGAGTCGGCCGAGCGCCTGGGAGGGCCCATGTCCGAAGTCGTTACCGGTTGGCGTATCGCGGTCGTCGACGACCAGTTGAACCATCTGCGCGCGCTGTGCGACATCCTCGGGCAGCACGGATTCGAGGCCAGCGGATTTGCCACCGGCGCCGAGGCGCTGGCGCGGATCAAGGACGGCGGCTTCGACCTGCTGCTGACCGACCTGGTGATGCCCAACATCGACGGCCTGGCGCTGCTCGAGGCGGCCCGCGCGATCGACGAGCATATCGCGTGCGTCGTCATGACCGGCGAGGGCAGCGTCGATTCCGCCGTCCGCGCCATGAAGATGGGCGCCTTCGACTACGTGGTCAAGCCGTTCAAGGCGGCGACGCTGTTGCCGATACTGCGGCGCGCGATCGAGTCGCGCCGGCTGCGCCTGCACAACGTGGCGCTGGAGGCGGCGCTGCGCGAGCGGATCGACGAACTCGGCCGCCTGAACCTGGTGCTTGACGAGGCGCGCCGCGAGGCCGAGCGCGCCAACAAGGCGAAGTCGACCTTCCTGTCGAGCATGAGCCACGAGTTGCGCACGCCGTTGAACAGCATCCTCGGCTTTTCGCACATGATGGCCTCGGACCAGTTTCCGATGGGCGCGGCCGACCGCCAACGGCTGGCGCGCCATATCGTGCGTTCGGGGCAGCATTTATTGCAGTTGGTCAACGAGGTGCTGGACCTGTCCAGGATCGAATCGGAGAAGCTGACGTTGCACATCGGCCCGGTGCTGCTGGAGCCGGCCCTGGCCGAGGCGTATGCGATCGTCGCGCCGATGGCGAAGGAACGCGGCGTCACGCTGGCCACGCCCGGCCCGGCCGCCTACGAGCTCAGCGCCGACCCGTTGCGGCTGCGGCAGGTCCTGGTGAACCTGCTGTCGAACGCCATCAAATACAACCGCGACGGCGGCGACGTCCGCGTCAGTTGCGGGCGCTACGACGGCCAGGTCAGCGTGGCCATCGCCGACAGCGGGCTGGGCATGACGTCGGCGCAGCTGGACAGCCTGTTCCTCCCCTTTAGCCGCGCGGGACGCGAGGAAAGCGACATCGAGGGCACCGGCCTCGGCCTGGTCATCACGCAGCGGCTGCTCGAAGCGATGGATGGCAGCATCCACGTCGAAAGCCAGCCTGGCGCCGGCAGCACCTTCCGTTTCGAGCTGCCCGGGCACGCCGCGGCGCGCGCCTGCGCGGCGGCGCGATGATGGCGCGCGCCATGTCCCGCGGCCGCCGGCGGGCGGCGCTGCTGGCGCTGGCGCTGGCCGCCGGCGCCTGGTGGCATGCGCGCCCGGCACCGGCGCCGACCACCGCGCTGACCATCGCCACCAACACCGAATACCTGGGCACCTGCCCGGTCATGGCGGCCCAGGCCCACGGCTATTTCGGCGCCGAGCGCCTGCGCGTGACGCTGCAGCCGCACAGCAGCGGCAGGCAAGCGCTCAACGCCGTGCTGGCGAACCGGGCGGAGCTGGCGACGGTGGCCGACATCCCGGTCGTGTTCGCCGCGCTCGACGGCCAGCCGGTGCAGATCCTCGCCACCATCTTCCGCACCGGCCAGGACCACGGGCTGGTGGCCAGGCGCGACCGCGGCATCGCGCGCGCAAGCGACCTGATCGGTAAGCGCATCGGCGTCACGCTGACCACCTCGGGCCACTTCGCGCTGGAGGTCTTGCTCAACCGCCAGCGTCTGGACACACACGATGTGACGCTGGTGAACTATCCGCCCGAGGGGCTGCTGCCGGCGCTGGCCAGCGGCGCGGTCGACGCCGTCAGCGGCTGGGATCCGTTCCTGAGCCGGATCGAGGAGGCGCTGGGCGTGTCCACGGTGCGCTTTTCGGGACGCGACGTCTACGAGAGCATCTACAATATAGTGGCCCTGCGCGCTTTCCTGAGCCGGCACCCGGACACTGCCGTCAGGCTGCTGCGGGCCCTCGCGCAAGGCGAGCGGTACTGCGCCGCCCATCCACAACAGGCGGTCGCCTTCCTGCCCCGTATGTCGCCGCGCGGCCGGGCCGCCGCCCTCGCCGCCTGGCCGGCGCACCACTTCGGCCTCGAGCTCGACCAAAGCCTGCTGCTGGTGCTCGAGGACCAGGCGCGCTGGGCCATCAAGGGCGGCCTGGGCGAGGGCGACCGCATGCCCAACTTCCTCGACTACATTTACCTCGACGGGTTAAAGACGGTCAGCCCGGCCGCGGTGACCATCTTCGACTAGGACCGCGCGTGAAGATTTCCACCCGCCTCAGGATCGCCCAGCTGTGCTGCCTGGTGTTGTTGCTGCTCATGGGCGCGGTGTTCACCGCGACCACCCTGGCGATGCGCCGCGAGGTGGCCAAGGCCGAGGTCACCGGCGAGATCCTGCGGGCGGCGCACGGCCTGCGCTATCTGTCGCTCGAATACGTGATGCACCACGAAACGCGCAGCCGCCTGCAATGGCTGCAGCGCCACCAGTCGCTGGGGCGCCTGCTGGCCGGCGCCGGCCGCTTCGACACCGATGACGAACTGGCCCTGATGACCGAGCTGCGCGGCCATGCGCGGTCGATCGGCGGCCTGTTCGACGAATTGCAGGGGCTGCAGGAGGAATTGCGGCGCACGCCGGCCCGGCGCCAGATCCTGCTCGAGCTCGAGGCCCGGCTGACCGGGATGGTCATGCAGCGGGCGCAGAACATGATGTCGAACGCCGAGGAGCTGACGCGCCTGAGCAGCACACACATCCTGGCGGCGCAGCACCGCGCCATGCTGGCCGCCGGCGCGCTCGGCACGATGGTGCTGGGGGTCGTGCTGTGGGCGATGGGCTTGACCATCCGCAGCGTGACGGCGCCGCTGACGCGGCTGCACAAGGCGACCGAGGCGGTCGACGGCGGTAGCCTCGACTTCGCGTTGCACCTGCATTCGAACGATGAGATCGGCAGTCTGGCGCGCGCCTTCAACCAGATGCTCGAACGCCTGCAGCAAAGCACGGTCTCGCGCAACGATCTGCTGCGCGCCAACCAGGCACTGCAGCGTGAGATGAGCGAGCGCCAGGCCGCCGACGCCCGCGTGCTGGCCCAGCTGAACCGCATGAATCTGCTGCAGCAGATCACCCGCTCGATCGCCGAGCGCCAGGACCTGCACAGCATCTTCCAGGTGGTGATCCGCAGCCTGGAGGACCAGTTGCCGGTCGACTTCGGCGCCATCTGCATCCATGCCGACGGCGAGCTGGTGGTCAGCTGCGTCGGCGTGCGCAGCTACGAGCTGTCGATGACGCTGGCGATGACCGAGGCGGCCCACATCCCGATCGACCGCAACGGCCTGTCGCGCTGCGCGGCCGGACAGCTGGTCTACGAGGCCGACATCGGCGCGGTCGATTTCCCGTTTCCGCAGCGCCTGGCCAAGGCCGGCCTGGCGTCGATGGTGCTGGCGCCGCTGCTGGCCGAAAGCACCGTGTTCGGCATGCTGATCGTGGCGCGCCGCACGGTCGGCGGCTTCTCCAGCACGGACTGCGAATTCCTGCGCCAGCTGAGCGAGCACGTGGCGCTGGCCGCCAATCAGGCCAAGCTGTATGCGACGCTGCAGCAGGCCTACGCCGACCTGCACCACAGCCAGGCCCAGATCACCAAGCAGGAGCGGCTGCGCGCGCTCGGCCAGATGGCCAGCGGCATCGCCCACGACATCAACAACGCCATCTCGCCGATCGGCCTGTACGCCGAGGCGCTGCTGGAGAACGAGCAGGCGCTCAGCGACCGCGGCCGCGCCAGCCTGCAAGTGATCGAGCGGGCCATCGACGACGTCGCGGCGACGGTCGGGCGCATGCGCGAGTTCTACCGCCAGCGCGAGCCGCAGGTCATGCTCAGCACAGTGAACATCAATCTGATGCTGCAGCACGTGATCGACCTGACGCGCGCGCGCTGGTCCGACATGCCGCAACAGCGCGGCATCGTGATCGAGATGCGCCAGGACCTGGCGCCGGAACTGCCGGCCATTCTCGGCATGGAGGGCGAGATCCGCGAGGCGCTCACCAACCTGGTGTTCAACGCCATCGACGCCCTGCCCGACGGCGGCGTGGTGACGCTGCGCACGCGCCATCTCGCGCAGGGCGACGACACCGGCGCCGACCCGCAGGTGCTGGTGGAGGTGGGCGACGACGGCGCCGGCATGGACGAGGCGACGCAACGGCGCTGCCTGGAGCCGTTCTTCACGACCAAGGGCGAGCGCGGCACAGGGTTGGGGCTGGCGACCGTCTACGGCATGATAGAACGCCATTCAGGCCGCATCAATATCGCCTCGCGGCCCGGCGCCGGCACCGTCGTCGGCCTGTATTTCCCGGTAAGGGCCGACGCCGTGCCGGGCGCGGCGCCGCCGGCGGCGGCCAGTGCGCCGGCGCCGCTGAAGATCCTGATCGTCGACGACGATCCAACGCTGCTGGCGTCGCTCTCGAGCATTCTGACGATGGACGGGCACGCCGTCACCGAGGCCGATGGCGGCCAGGCCGGCATCGACCTCTTCGCCGCGGCCCACGCGGACGGCGCCGGCTTTGCGCTGGTGATCACCGACTTGGGCATGCCGTACGTGGATGGGCGCAAGGTGGCCGAGGCGACCAAGCGGCTGGCGCCGGCCGTGCCGGTGATACTGCTCACCGGCTGGGGCCAGCGCATGATACCCGACAGCGACGACGGGCCGGTCAACGTCGACCTGGTCCTGAGCAAGCCGCCGAAGCTGCGGGAATTGCGCGGCGCGCTACTCAAATGCACCGCACCGGCGCCTTGAACGCACGGCGGCCATGTCCGGATTCGCGATGTCGGGCACGGCATGCGCAACGAAACCGGCGGGCCGACTCCTTCGGCGCGGAAGTGCGATGCAATTCGAGCAATACCGGGACCTGTCCGACGTCGCTGGTTCCGACCACCCTGATTTCGCTATAATGCCCCCTTTCATCGCAACGGATCACGCCATGACTTTGCTAGCCCATCAGCTCGAACTGCTGTCGCCCGCCAAAACCGCTGAAATCGGCCGGGAAGCCATTTTGCATGGCGCCGACGCCGTCTATATCGGCGGCCCCGCCTTCGGCGCGCGCCACAACGCCAGCAATTCGATCGAGGAAATCTCCAAACTAGTGGCGTTCGCGCACCGCTACCGTTCGCGCATCTTCGTCACCCTCAACACCATCCTGCACGACGCCGAGCTGGACGCCGCCCGCGCACAGATCTGGCAACTGTACGAAGCCGGCGTCGACGCGCTGATTGTGCAGGACATGGGGCTGCTGGAGATGGATTTGCCGCCTATCCAGCTGCACGCCAGCACCCAGTGCGACATCCGCACGATGGAAAAGGCCAGGTTCCTCGGCGACGTCGGCTTCTCGCAACTGGTGCTGGCGCGCGAGCTGACCATCGAGCAAATCCGCAAAATTCGCGCCGAGGTGGATACCCCGCTCGAATACTTCATCCACGGCGCGCTGTGCGTGGCCTATTCCGGCCAGTGCTACATTTCGCACGCCGACACCGGCCGCAGCGCCAATCGCGGCGACTGCTCGCAGGCTTGCCGCCTGCCCTACACGCTGAGCGACACCAAGGGCCGCGTCGTGGCGTACGAAAAACACCTGCTGTCGATGAAGGACAACGACCAAAGCCGTAATCTGGAAGCGCTGGTCGACGCCGGCATCCGCTCGTTCAAGATCGAAGGCCGCTACAAGGACATGGGCTACGTGAAGAACATCACGGCCCACTACCGCCTGCTGCTGGACGAGATCCTGGAGCGGCGCACGGAATTCACGCGCGCCGCCAGCGGCCGTACGGACATCCTGTTCACGCCGGACGTGGACAAGACCTTCCACCGCGGCCACACGGAATACTTCGCCCACGGCCGCGAGGGGGAAGAAATCGGCGCCTTCGACAGCCCGAAATACGTCGGCGTGGAACTGGGCACGGTCACCCGCATCGCCACCGACCACTTCGACATCACCACCAACGCGCCCATGGCCAATGGCGACGGCCTGAATTACATGTACAAGCGCGAGTCGTTCGGCATCCAGGCCAACACGGTGAAGAAAATCGGCGCCAGTGCGGATGGCGAACAGTGGCGCGTGTTCCCGAACGAGACGATCGGCCTGCTGACCGGATTTAAAGTCGGCGCCTCGATCCTGCGCAACCGCGACCACCACTGGGAAGGCACGCTGAGCAAGAAATCGTCCGAACGCAAGGTCGACCTCCACCTGTCCTTGAGCGAACATGATGACGGCCTGCGCCTGGCCCTGCGCGACGAGGACGGCATCGTCAGCGAGACCGACGCCGCCATCGCCTTCCAGCCCGCACAGCAAGCCGAGCAGGCGGAAGCCTCGCTGCGCGCCAGCCTGGGCAAGCTGGGCGGCACGATGTTCTCGGCCGCGAGCGTGCAGCTGAACCTGTCCAAGCCCTGGTTCGTGCCGGCGGCCGCGATCAACGCGCTGCGCCGCGACGCCATCGAAGCGCACGAAGCGGCGCGCCTGGCCGCGTGGGACCGTCCGACGCGCAAGCCGCCGGCCGAACCGCCGGCGGTCTATCCCGACACCCAGCTCAGCTACCTGGCCAACGTCTACAACGAGAAGGCGCGCGCGTTCTACCACAAGCATGGCGTAAAGCTGGTGGCCGCCGCCTACGAATCGCACGAGGAACCGGGCGAAGTGCCGCTGATGATCACCAAGCACTGCCTGCGCTTCTCGTTCAACCTGTGCCCCAAGCAAGCCAAGGGCGTACAAGGCGTGCAGGGCCAGGTCCGCGCCGAGCCGATGACCCTGGTCAGCGGCGACCACACCTACACCCTGCGTTTCGACTGCAAACCCTGCGAGATGCATGTCGTCGGCGCCATGAAGCCGGGCATCCTGAAGTCCCCTCCTCCGTCGAACATTCCGTACAGCCCGCTGGTCTTCCACCGCCAGCGCCCGCGCGCCACGACCTGAGCCACACCGCTCCCTCATCGGGGCAAGTCCCACATTCGCCCCCCCGGTGGGGGTCAAGTCTGTCATTCGGACACGGGTTGGACCGTAGAACGCCCTACTGTCCAGCTCCTGTCCGAATGACAGACTTGACCCCGGCGTTTGTGCGCGGGAAATGGTTACGCTTATCACGCCGCGCTTCACACTTCGTTTCCGTACCGCATAACATAGACCCGCGCCCCGCCATGCCTTGTGTTGTTCAAAATGGTTGCGCTTATCAAATTTTGTTTGAAGTTGTTGACTTTGCTCAAGCCGCCTCCTAGACTTGGCGTTGTCGTGCTGAAAAAAAACAGGAAAAGCACGCCAGTACCGATAAAAAACAGGAGACCGCAATGAATCAACGTACGACCGCCAGCCGGCGCGCGGCGCTTGGGCTGACCGTCATGGCCAGCATGATCGCCCAGGCCTACGCCCAGCAAACCGCCCCCGCCACCCCCGCCGATACCACCAGCGCCACCACTGCGGAGGCGCCGATCACCAGCGTCCAAGTCACCGGTTACCGCAACAGCTTGCTGTCGTCCGCACGCGACAAGAAGGAGGCCGTCGGCTTCCAGGATTCGATCAACGCCGAGGATTTCGGCAAGTTCCCCGACAAGAACCTGGCCGAGTCGCTCAGCCGCGTTCCCGGCGTCGGCGTGTCGCGCGACGTCACCGGCGAGGGCATGACCATCCAGATCCGTGGCCTGGGCTCGTCGTTCACCAAGATTCTGCTGAACAATTCCCCGATCGCCGTGGCCTCGTCCGGCCCGATCGACGGCGCCAACACCAACCGCGAAGTCGACCTGGATCTGCTGCCGACCGACCTGTTCACCAAGCTGACCGTCAGCAAGAGCCCGACCGCCGGCCAGATCGAGGGCGGCGCCGCCGGCGTCGTCAACCTGCGCAGCGCGCGCCCGTTCGACAAGGAAGGCAAGCAGCTGTCCATGGGCCTGACCGGCACCAAGCAGCAGATCGCCGACAAGGCCGGCATGCGCGGCAACATCATGGCCAGCAATACCTGGGACGGCAAGTTCGGTATCCTGGGCGGCATCTCGTTCTCGCGCCAGCAGGCCCGCACCACCGGTTTCGAGACCGTGGGCTGGACCAATCCCAACCTGACCGCGTCGCAGAGCAGCTCGCCGACCCGCAACAACACCGGCGGCGGCAACTGGACCATTCCGGCCACCGTGCCGGCCGGCGCCGGCAACGGCCTGGTGGCGGGTACGCCGATCAACGAGGCGTTCCTGCTGGCGAACAATCCCGGCCTGACCATCGGGCAGATTGACAACGCAATCATTCCGCGCCTGGGCCGCACCATGGAGTACTACGGCACCAAGGACAAGATCTCCGGCGTGTTCGCCGCCGAGTACCGTCCGACGCAGGACCTGCACTTCTACCTGGACACCATGTACAGCAAGAAGGACGACGACATGACGCGTAACGGCTACACGTGGGCCGTGCGTAACAATGGCGCCATTCCGCTGAACATGACGGTCGACAAAACCGATTGCACCAACGGCTGCACGGTGACCTCCGGTACCTTCGCCAACGCGCTCAACTTCATCGAGTTCGGCCCGCGCCGCGACAAGGTCGACCTGCTGGGCATCAACCCCGGCATGGAATGGAAAATCACGCCGAAGCTGTCGCTCGACGTCGCCGGTAACTGGAACCGCAGCCGCTTCACGCACGAGGCGCCGACGGTCATGCCGATCACCGCGCCCAACAGCGGCAACACGATCACCTACGCCAACAACGGCGGCGTGCCGTCCATCGTGTCCAATATGGACCTGAACAACCCGGCCAATTACCAGTGGGTCGGCGGCCGCGTCAACGTCCAGAACGAGTTGCGCGAGACCGAAACCAAGGGCTTCCACACCAACCTGGCCTGGGGCGACAAAAAACTGCTGATCAAGGGCGGTTTCGCCTGGGATGATATCGACCGCACCATCCGCGGCCAGGATAATTCCGCCGCCTGGCAGGCCGCCGTCTGCGGCAACAATCCGACCGTGTTCCTGCAAGGCCCGAACGGCGCGCCGCCATGCAACGGCGCCAGCACCCCGGGCGCCAGCGCCGCCGGCCTGTATCCAGGCTACGGCACCGGCTACACGGCCGGCCAGACCGCTCCGCTGACCTACCAGGGTTCGCTGATCACCAATGCGGCGCTGCCGAGCTATCTGTCGCCTGGCCCGTACGGCAACCTGGCGCTGGACTGGGATCGCTTCCGCAAGGATTCCAACTACGACTACTTCAACAGCAGCGCGCCGGACACCGGCGCCTCGTCGACCGGCGCCAGCGCCGGCTACATCCGCGAGAAGTCGAAGGCGGTCTACCTGGAGGCGAGCGGCGAATTGGCGCCGGCCGGCTTCAACACCCGCTGGAACGTCGGCGTGCGCTACGTCCGTACCCAACAGCAGGTCGGTTCGCGCAATTCGTTCAGCGATCCGCGCAACGCCACCTTGCCGCTCAACGGCAGCAAGTATCCGAACATCGATTCGTGGGTCTACCAGGATTCCGAGTACAGCAACACCTTGCCGTCCGGCACCCTGGCCGTCGACGTGATGAAGGACGTGGTGGTGCGCGCCGCCCTGTCGCGCAGCATGACGCGCGTCAATCCAAACTCGCTGCGTCCGGGCGTCAACTTCTCCGGCGTCTCGGCGGATACGGGCACCCAGGGCAATCCGAACCTGAAGCCTTACCTGTCGGATAACATCGACCTGGGCATCGACTGGTACACCGGCCGCGAAGGTTATGTATCGGTGACCGGCTTCCAGAAGCGCGTCAACGGCTTCACCGTCGACGAGAACGTCACCCTGCCGTTCTCCGCGCTGGCGCAGTACGGCATCAACTACGGCACCCTGATTCCGACCCAGCAGCTGGCGATCGATTCGCGCGGCGGCCCGGACGTGGCCACCGTCGTGATGACCCGTCCACGCAACGCCGAGGGCATCCTGCGCATCCGCGGCCTGGAAGTGGGCTGGGTCCAGCCGCTCGACAAGTGGCTGCCGGTCAAGGGCTTCGGCTTCAACGAAACGCTGACCCTGATCAACCAGAAGGCCAGCGGCGAAGGCTCGAAAGGTTTCATCGCGCTGGGCGTGCCGAAGAAGACCAACAACTTCGGCGTCTACTACGAGAACCACGGTTATATGGCGCGCTTCATGCACACCTACTCGCAGGGCAGCCAGGTGGCGACGGCGAACCAGAGCGGCATCACCCAGGCGGCGCTGTTCAGCGACACCTACAAGCAGTGGGACTTCTCGTCGAGCATCGAGCTCGACCAGGTGTTCGACCGCGAGGGACTACCGATGATCACCTTCGACATCGTCAACCTGAACAAGGCCAAGCGTCGCGGATACTTCCAGTTCCCGAACGCCACGATGTCGCAATACGATCCGGGCCGCACCTTCGCGCTTGGTCTGCGCATGAAGTTCTAAGACAGCCGGTGCCGCACTTTTAGGGTTGATACATGAAACAGAAAATCTTACTTGTCGCGGCACTGTGCGCGGTGTCGGCGCACGCCGCCGACACCGCCGCGAGCGCCCGCTTCGAGCGCTTCAGCTATACCGGCAAGACGCAGGAGCAGGCCAAGCCGCGCGCCGGCGAATTCCTCAACCCCATCCTGTCGGGGTATTTCCCCGACCCGTCGATCACCCGCGTGGGTGACGATTACTACATCGTCAATTCCTCGTTCACCAATTTCCCCGGACTGCCGATCATGCATTCGAGAGATATGGTCACGTGGACGCAGATCGGCAACGCGCTGGACCGCCCCGAGCAGGTCGACTTCACCGGCGTGCGCGGTTCGCAGGGCATCTACGCGCCGGACATCTCGTTCCATAACGGGCGCTATTACATCATCACCACTTGTTCCAGCTGCCCCGGCGGCATGGGCAACTTCGTTATCACGGCCGACCATCCGTCCGGCCCCTGGTCCAAACCGGTCACCATCAAAGGCTTGAACGGTATCGACCCGTCGATTTTCTGGGACGGCGACAAGGCCTACGTGGTCCACAACGACGCGCCCGTGGGCACGCCGCGCTACGACGGCCACCGCGCGATCTGGATCACGGAGCTGGACCCGGTCACCTTCCAGCGCATCGGCACGCCCAAGGTGCTGGTCGACAGCGGCGTGAATCCCGCCAAAAATCCGATCTGGATCGAAGGCCCGCACCTTCTGAAGAAGGACGGCTACTATTACTTGATGTGCGCCGAAGGCGGGACCGGGGACAACCACTCCGAAGTGATCCTGCGTTCCAAAGACGTCATGGGGCCGTATGTGCCCGGGCCGGCCAACCCGATCCTGACCCAGCGCGATCTCGATCCGGGCCGGGCCAATCCGGTGACGACGACCGGCCACGCGAAACTGGTACAGACACAGCAAGGCGACTGGTGGGCGGTTTTCCTGGCCACCCGCCCCTACCCCGGCAATTTTTACAATATCGGGCGCGAGACCTTCCTGCTGCCGGTGACGTGGAAAGACGGCTGGCCGATGATCCTCGAACAAGGCAAGGCGGTGCCCTACACGCTGGCCAAGCCCAAGCTGCCTGCCCAGCCGGCGCCCGCGCTGCCGATGAACGGCGACTTCAGCTATGTCGACGAATTCAACGGCCCGCTCTCCCCCGCCTGGATCGGCATGCGCACGCCGCGCAGCCAGCTGTACAAGATCGACAAGGGCGAACTGGTGCTGCAATCCGGCCAGCCGCTGGGCAAGCTTGACGGCGTGCCGGGCTTTATCGGCCGGCGCCAGCAGCACCATGACGCGACCGTGTCGACCGTGGTCGACTACACGCCACGGCGCGACGGCGACCGCGCCGGCCTGGTCGCCATCCAGAACGACGCCAATTATCTGTTCATGGGCGTGACACAGGCGGCGGGCCGTCGGACTGTTGCGCTCTACAAATACGAGGATGGCAAGGAAACCTTGCTTGAATCCGCTCCGGTCACGGACAAGCGCGTCGAGCTGATCATGGAGATGCGCGGCGGCCGTTCCGCCTATAGCTACCGCAGCGGCGGCCAGGTAAAGCCGCTCAAGAAAGACGTCGACGTGACGTTCCTGTCCACGCAAAAAGCCAAGGGCTTCGTGGGTGTCGTCATCGGGCCGTACGTGCAGGCCGCCGACGGCACTCCTTAGCCGTCGCGTTTTTCACTTTCGCCCCCACCCGGGCGGAAATCACGATACGTAATCATCCGGCGCCGTGGGGCGCCGGCTATTGATGAATACGCGTACCTGCAAGTCCGGCGGCAAGGGCGCCGTCAAGTTGGTGCGTGCCTGGCCGCGGAACGCTCGATCGCGTCGACCGTTTCATGCAGTCGAACGGCGTCGCGGAAGCTGGGCGCCGAACGCGTGCCGGAACGGATATCCCGCGCGATCAAGGCGTAGACGCGGGCGACATTGCGGGCGACGGAGTTGTCCGGCCAGCCGTTATAGGCCGAGGCGGGCGGCGTCAACCGGGCAAGTTCTTTCGTGTCGCCATTGGCTCCCCGGATGGACAATTGCACGATCTGGCCATGGCCGCTCTCCCCCGTCACCTGGATATCGCCTTTGGTGCCGTTGATCTCCCACAGCAGGTTAGTGCCCCGGGACATGCCTCCGCGATAATGAATCGAGAACGCGGCCCCGCCCTGGAGGGCGCCGTGTACGAGGATTTGATCGTGGGATGTTTTGGGTATCGTCTCTCCCGTATCGGTCACATGCACGGTGGTGCGGCGGTTGATCATGCGCGCGGACAGCTCGCCGAAGCTGCCCAGCACTTCGCGCATGCCTTCGAGCGTGTGCCCCAAGGGGATCGTGAGCAGGGTTGCTCCGTTGCTCTTCTCATAAAGATAGGCGTGGGCGGCATCGGTTTCGCCGCCCCATGGGCCACCACTGCCCACCAGCGTCGTCGAGAGCACTTCGCCGACATAGCCGTCGGCGATCAGTTGGCGGAGATACTCGACCTCCGGCGCGACGCGCATCTGCGTTCCGATCGCCGCGACAACGCCCTTCCCCTCGGCCAGATCGGCCAATTCCCGCGCCTCGGCGAGACCGTTGCCGAGCGGCCATTCGCAATACACGTGTTTGCCCGCGTTCAGTGCCGCGGTCACCAGTTCTCGGTGATGCGGCACCTTGACGGTGACGACGACAAGGTCGATCTCGGGCGAATTGACCAGGGCTTGCGCATTGTCAAACGCATGCGCCAGTCCGAATGCATCGGCGGCGCTCCTGGCGCTGGCCAGGCTGGTGTTCGCGACGCCCGCCACAATAAACTCGTCTGCGAGGGCCTTCAGCGCCGGAATATGGGCCGTGGCGGCCCAGTGCCTGCCTGGATTCAGGCCGATGAATCCAACGCGAATGGGCTTGTCAGTCATGAAGTACTCCAGTTTTTCCAGTTGAATTGGGCGTATCGGCCGTATCCGTCGCCGCGCCGCCTGTGAGGTAGCCGAAGGCCAGGATCTCCGCGATCCGCTCCGGGGTGGTGCCATATTTGCCTGCCTCGTCTTGGATGAAGGCCGAGCCCACAGCACTCAGAAACAGCGCGGGTGCCGAAACCGACTCCCTGGCCGCACCTTCGGCCTGGGCGCGCGCGAGAAACTCTCCGGTGATGACAACGAGTGCACGGCAGGTGACCGCCAGCGGCGATGCCTGGGCTTCGATGGCTTCTATGAGCGGTTTGGGTAGACCGTTGAACGAGCTGAAATAGTCCCTCAACGCTATCATCCAGGCGCAAAGCGCGTTTTGTGCGCATGGCATCGCCGAGGCTTCGTCACGCCGACAGAGGAGGACCTCCTGCCGCCCGTGCAGCACCTCGCACAACAGGTGTTCACGCGTAGGAAAATGGCGATAGAGCGTCCCGGGTCCGACGCCCGCGTCGCGGGCAATCTCGTCGAGCGAGGTGTTCACGCCATGAGCGGCAAAGCGCCGCTCGGCAGCCTTGAGGATGCTGTCGCGATTTCGGCGCGCATCCGCGCGCATTTCCCCCTTCGCTTCGGGCGCATTCGGGATCATGGCTAGGTTCTCTTCGGCTCGTGGATGGAAACCGCTTCGCTCGGCACATTGGCGTTACGGAGTCAGTCTCCGGATAATAAACGGAGAATGTCTCCGGGTCAATCGAATGTAAAACAGATCTTGAAGCGCCGCCCGCGCCCGCAGCCGATCGGAACGGAAGTTAGACTTCTGTCCCTGCCGGCGGCTTTACGGCCGGCGTCACTCTTTCTGTCGGGCGAACAGCTGCTCGATCTCCTCCAGCGACCTGCCCTTGGTTTCGGGCAGGAAGAAGGCGGAGGTCACGAAGTACACCACCGTGCAGGCGGTCCAGAACAGGAACATCACGTGGAAGCCGTAGTTGCCGACGATGGGCAGGAAAGCACCGGCGATCAGCGTTCCGGTCCCCTGGTTGATCAGCAGCGCCACGCCCATGCCCACCGAACGTATCCGCGTCGGCATCAGCTCGGACAGCGCCAGCCACACGCACACCCCCGGCCCGATCGAGAAGAAGGCGATGAAGCCGGCGATGCACATGGCGGCCAGCAGGCCGGTCTCGCGGCTCGGCGTCGGTCCGGCGCTGGCCCGCAGGATCTGCAACGGCGCGTCGGCGGCGCCCGCGTCGAGCGCACGCACCTGCACGTGCTCGGCGGCGTACACGCGCCGCGCGGCGTCAAGCGCCTCCCTCGACGCCTGCGGCAACGTCGCGATCAATTGCCGCGCCGCGTCCTCCGCCGCCGCCGGCGCGCGTCCGCTCCAGGCCAGCCGCGCCTGTTCCAACAGGGGCCGCTGCGCCGCCGGCAGCATCTGCACCACGTCGGCCGCGCGCCTGAGCACCGCCTGCGACGCCGTCGTCGGCGTGTATGCCTCGGCGACCTGCTGGCGGTCGCCATACTGGTACAGGATGCTGAGCTGCACCGCGCCCTGCGCGCCCCACGGGGCATCGGCCAGGTTGAAATCGAGACGGTTGTCCTTGACCAGCGCAGCCACCTCGGCCCGCACGTCGACGCGCTGCGATTCGAAGCGGTGGAACAGCAACGCCAACAGGCATAGCGACACGATAATGCCGCCCGTGCCCAGCTTGAGCAGGAATACCCTGCCCTTGCGCTCCACCAGCACGATCGCCACCACCGTCATCACCGAGTTGAGGATCTTGATAACCGTTCCATAGCCGGCCGCCGCCACCGGATCGAGGCCGGCCTTTTGCAGGATGGTCGACATGAATTGCAGCACCGAGTTGATGCCGGTGGCCTGGTTGCAGCCGAGGATGACGCAAGCGAGGATAAACGGCAGCACGTAGCGGCGCTCGGTCAGCATCTCGGTCGCCGCCGTCAACGTGGAAGTCTTCGGCCGCGCGCGTTCGGCCGCCAGCGCCGCGCTGATTTCATGGAATTCCGCCTCGCGTTCGGCCGCCGGCAGCAGGCGCCCCAGCGCGGCCCTGGCTTGGTCGGGCCGGTCGCGCCGGACCAGCCAGCGCGGCGATTCCGACAGCAGGCAGCAGCCGACGAAGAACAGCAGGCCCGGATACAGCACGGTGAGGAACATGCTGCGCCACGCATGGTCGGCGGCGGCCACGATGCGCTGCTGGTCGGCGCCGGCCGTCTGTATCTCCAGCTCGGCGTTGCCCAGGTAGTGGTTGCCGACAAAGGCGGCCAGCACGATGCCGACGGTGAGCATGAACTGGAACACGGCCACGCCGCGCCCGCGCTGCGCGGCGGGCAGGCATTCGGCCAGGTACAGCGGCACCACGACGGCGATCACGCCGCCGCTCGTGCCCTGCAGCAGGCGGCCCAGCATCAGCGGCATGAATGACTGCGACAGGTAGATCAGCGCGACGCTGCCGACGAACATCAGCGCGCTGATCACCATCATCGGTTTGCGCCCCAGCCAGTCGGCCAGGGCGCCGGCCACCACCGATCCCAGCACGGAACCGGCCAACACCGCCGCCACCACCAGCGACAGCTGGCTCTCGGACAGGCTGGTGGAGCGGTTCAGGTAAGGCAGGGCCGGATCGATGATGCCGATATCGATCCCGTACAGCAGCCCCGCAAGGCCGCTGACCACCGCCAGGAACATCTGATAGTTTTTTTGTGAAGACACGATCATTCCCTCAACGCGGCCAACGCGGGCCGTCGGCGGTGCGGTAGTTGACGTCCTGCGCATCCAGGCGCTGCAAGGACGACGGCAGACGCTGCTGGAATTTGCCGTAGTCCTTGAGCGACTTCGGCGTCCATAATACCTCCGCCATCGCCAGCAGGCGCGGCCAGGCCATGTATTCCACCTCGCGCGGTCCTTTCATGTATTCGGTCCACAACTGCGCCTGGCTGCCGAGTACGTGTTTAGCGAGCGCGGGCGGCATGCCGGCCGGCAGCGGCTCGTAGGCGTAGACGTGATCCAGGGTGTTGACCGCGCGCGCGCCCGGCGGCTCGCGGTAGCCCGGCGTGTCGGCGGCGACCTGGGCGTAATCGAGGTAGGTGTCGCGTTCCGGCGTCATCACCACGTCGTGGCCCGCAGCGGCTGCTTTCAATCCACCCTCCTCGCCACGCCAGCTCATCACGGTGGCGCCTTGCGCCAGGCCGCCCTCCAGGATTTCGTCCCAGCCGATCAGGCGGCGGCCCTGCTTGGCCAGATAGGCATCCATCTGGCCGATGAACCAGCTTTGCAACTGGTGCAGGGCGGGATGCTCGGCCGGCTTGCCTTGCGCATCCTTGTGGTTCTGGATGTCTTCCAGCGTCGTATCGGCGGACACCAGCTTCAGCGTTTTCATGCGCGCCAGCGCGGCCGGCGAATGCGCCCATTCGATTTTCGGGCACTCGTCGCCGCCGACGTGGATGTAGCGGCCCGGGAACAGCGTCAGCACCTCGCCCATCACCTGCTGCAGGAAGCGCACGGTGCCCTCCTCCGGGCTGAACACTTGCGTGATCACGCCCCATTCGCGCCCGACCGCCGGCTTTTTGTCCGGCTGGTTGCCCAGCTCGGGATAGGCGGCGATCGCGGCCAGCGCGTGGCCCGGCATCTCGATCTCCGGCACCACCGTGATGTGCCGCGCCGCCGCGTAGGCCACCACTTCGCGGATATCCTCCTGCGTGTAGTAGCCGCCGTGCGGCTGGCCGTCGTAGCGCAGGCCGGGCGGGTCGCCGGGGCGCGGCGTCAGTTGGGTCTCGCTACGCCAGCCGCCCACCCGCGTCAACAGCGGGAAGCGCTTGATCTCGATGCGCCATCCCTGGTCGTCGGTCAGGTGCCAGTGGAACACGTTCATCTTGTTTTGCGCTAGCAGTTCGAGGTGTTTGAGCACGAAGGTCTTTGGCATGAAATGGCGCGCCGTGTCCAGATGGCTGCCGCGCCATCCGAAACGGGGCTGGTCTTCGATGCGGACGGCCGGCAGCGTCCAGTCGCGCCGCACGGGGGCGTTGCGGTAGATATCCGCCGGCAGCATCTGGCGCAGCGTCTGCACGCCGTAGAACAGGCCGGCCGGCTCGGCGGCGGTGATGGTCACGCCGCGCGCGTCGCTGGCCAGCCGATAGCCCTCCTTGCCCAGCGAGCTTTGTTTCCTGTCCAGTTTGAGGCGGATGGCGTTAGCGCCGTCGCGGGAGCCGACCGGCAGCTCGAAGCCGGTGGCGGGACGCAGATAGTCGCGCAGCGTCAGCGCTTCGGCCAGCGCCGCGCCGTCGGCGACGATGCGGGTGGCGGACGTCAGCGCGAACTCGCCGGCGTTACGCTGCAGCTGCGCGGGTAGCGGCACGATCTCCTGGGCCTGCGCGGCCCCCATTAAACCCAACAAACATGACGCGACAACTTGTAAACGCATACGCACCTCAAACGTGGAATTAAGACGCGGGTCCGGCTATTCCTCGCGGGTCCAGACCAGCTCAGTGGCGGCCGCGCTTCCACGCGGCCGGTAAAGCAATGAAACGGTATCCAATTCGGCGCGTTCGAGGCGTATCTTGCTCTCGACCAGAAAGTAGTCGCTGCGCAGGCCCACGCGCACGCCGTTGAGCACAGAGCTGTCTGGTAGCGCCGCGCTGAATTCGGCCATGCTGCGGAAGTGGGCCTGGCGGCGGCGTTGCGCCAGTTCGCGCGCCTGTGCCAGCGACAAGCGCGTGACCGCCGCCAGCAACTCCGGCGGCGCGGTGTCCAGATTGAGATCGGCCGGCGCCGGCAACAGGATCACGAAGGCGGCGAGCGCCGCCAGCACCTGCGGGGTATAACCGGGCACGCCGGCCAGCTCGTCGAGGCGCTTGAGCGCCGCCTGGCGATTGCCGGGTGTCCCCGGTTCCCCGCCCGGCTGGCCGGCGGCGACCGCCTGCGCGGCGCGCATGGCCAGCGCCGGATCGAGCTTCAGCCCGGTCAGCAGACGCTCGTAAATCCGGATTTCCACCGGATTGAATGTGCGGGCGTTGGCCAGATTGGCGAGGTTGTAGCGCGATTGCGCGTCGACGATGCGGCTGGCGATGCTGGTCTTCCCTTCCGCCGGATCGGGGGCGGCTTGCGGGGCCACCTCGCGTTCGAGGTAGCCGTCCAGCCGGATCTCCGCCGGCCCCGTATTCCAGCCGCCATCGAGCGTGGTCAGTTCGGGCGAGCGCCCGGCGTCGTCGCGCAGCACTTGCCGGCTCCAGTCCAGGCCTGCGCGCAACACCCAGCGCGCCTGCGCTTGCAAGCGCTGGTTTTCCGTCATTCGCACCTGCACCTGCTGCTGCCAGAACAGGCCGGCGATCGCGGTCACCGCCAGCGTGGCGATCAACAACGCCGTCACCATGGCGATGCCACGCTGCCGCCGGCGCCTGCCGCCGTCGCGGCGCATCAGCCGCCTCCCAGCATAAACATGCGCACCAGCGTCCCGGCGCTGTCGGCCGGACGCAGGACCACCTGCAGCCCGAGGGCATCCGTCGCTGGCGGCCGCACGACGCGGCGCGTGCGCGGGCGCGGGCCGGCCGCCGCCTCGGCGCCAGCTTGCCAGGCGCCGCCGCTCCAGGCGCGCGGTTCTAAGGCCGCCACCCGTGGGTCCAGCGCCACGCTCGCCGACGGCGCGCCGCCTTGCAACGCCGCGCTCCAGGCCGCGCGCAGTTGATCGAGGTCGCGCGTGGCCGGCGAGGCGCCGCGCATCAGACCGGCACCGTCGGCGTGATACACGACCACCTGCATCCGGTCGGCGCCGCCGTCGCCGGCGACGCCGCGCAGCAGCACAAGGCGGCCCGGCGCCACCGACAAAGTGGGTTGCCCGTCCAGCGCCGCGCTGCGCACCAGTTGAGCGCAATCGGCCTCCAGCTGCGCGAAGGCCAGCTGATGGCCACGCATCGCGTCGAGCTGCGCGGACAGCGCCACGCGCGAGGCCAGGATGCCGTCCAGCGCGCGCCATCCCAGCACCGTCATCAACGACAGGATCAACATGGTCACCAACAGCTCGACCAGCGACATGCCGCCGGCGCGCCGTCGACGCGTACGCGGGATTTTCACCGCCGTCCCCGCATGCGCTGCCACTCCAGGCCGGGGCGGTCGACGCGGAATTGCAGCAGTCGTTGGTGTTCGACTTCGGTCACGTACACGGTGCGGCCATCCGGGCCGCCGAAGCATAGATTGCTGGGCCGGTCGCCCGGCAGCTTGATCTCCCGCAGCAGCGCGCCGTCGGGCGCCAGCTTGACGACCGTGCCTTTGCCGAAGCGGCTCACGTACAGATTGCCATCGACATCGACGCGCATGCCGTCCATGCCGTAATCGTCGAAGCGGCGCAGCAAGCGCTTGTTCGACAGCGTGCCGTCGGCGGCGATGGAAAATGCCCAGATATTGCGCTGCACGCTTTCGTTGACATATAAGGTGCGGCCGTCGGGGCTGACCTCGATGCCGTTGGCGGTGCCCATGCCGTCGGCCGCCAGTGTGACCCTGCCGTCCCGGTCGACGCGCCACACGCGGCCGGTGTTGTGCTCCCAATCGGGATCGCTGGCATACAGCACGCCATCGGCGGAGATCGCCAGGTCGTTCGGCTGCGACATCCGCTCGTCGTGCGCGTGGAGCACCGGTATGGTGGTACCCGGCGCGATGCGGAAAATGTTATGGCCCACGTAGTCGGCCACATACAGCGTGCCGTCGCGGTCGAACCGCAGGCCATTGGGCACCGAGGCGCCGGGCAGCAGCGCGAACTCGCGCGCCGCGCCCTGCGGCGTGACGATGCCGATCGCCTGCTGGCGGCGGAAATTGACCGCGTAGACGTTGCCGGCGGCGTCCACCGCCGGCCCCTCTATGCCGGCGGTGAAACCGCGCTCCGCCGTCAGCGGCGTGGCCACGAACAGATCCCGCGCCATGGATGGCGCGGTCCAGCCCAGCCCCGCCGACAGCAAAAGCGCGATCATCGAACGCATGGCATACCTTCGGAAAGAGACATCAATGGCCCAGCACCTGCAGTTCCCTGACCGAGCCGCTCCACGACGAGGCGCCGGTCCGTCCCGACACCCGCACGCCGGTCACGCCGCTAATGCCGGTGCCGCTGAAGGTGTAGGTGGCGCCGCCGGCGGAGGAACTGTTCGGGTAGGCAGGACTCACCGCCCAGCCCGATTCTACCCAAGTCGACCCGTTCGTTGTGTACTGTAAACTCAGTCCGCCCTCGAAATAGCCGTTGCCATAGGTGTCGATGGCGCCGTTGAGGAACTTCGCCGATGAAATGGTCTTGCCCGCCGCCCAGGTCACGCCGGCCGCCTGCCAGCGCTGGTTTCCGCCTTCCCCCGCGCCGTTGAGCGTCAGGCTGGTGCTGGTATTGCCGTCGTTGACCGCCGTCGCCGCCGCTTTATTGGTATTGGCGGTGGAAGTGGTATTAGCCGTCCACACGTAACCGGTGCCGCTGGTGGCGATGTTGCCGTCTGTTGTGCCGCCGCCACCCAGGCCGGCGGCGACCGCGTTCCAGAACGTGCCGTCCTCGTAGCCCATGGCCCAGACGCTGGCGCCGCCCAGCGCGTAGGTGTTCACCAGCGCCGCCTTGGCGGTGATGCTCTGCGCGTCGTCGTACCAGAGCACCGGCTGCTTATTGGAGGTGGTCCACTCCGTGCCGTCCGGCTGCTGGACCACGGTGCCCCAGGTGGCATATGGCGTGGCCGAGGCGGTGTCGCGGTACTTGACGGCGCCGTGCGCGGCGATGACGTCGTTGTAGCCGGACACGCCGTTGGTGCCCTTCCAGTACACCATGTTCTTGGTGCTGTAGTCGTAGCCGTAGGTCGGCAGGCCATGCAGCACCTTGGCCGCCGGCACCCGCGACACCGCGTACGCCAGCTTGGACTTCATCCAGTCCAGGCCCGCCTCCGGCCCCGGCCAGGTCGCAGAGGGGGAAGACGACCAGCCCGGACCGACTTCGTCGTACGTCATCAGCTGGAAGTAGTCGACCGCCGCGCCGATGGCGGCGTAGTCGTAGCCGGCCAGGTACTCCGGCTGGCCGTCGCCGCTCATCGGCGGAATGCTGATGATCAGCTTTTTGTTCTGGTTGTGCAGCGCCGTCGACAGCGCCTGGATGAACGCCGTCATCTGCGTCTTCATCCCCGGCTGCACGGCCTCGAGGTCGATGTCGATGCCGGCGAAGCCGTTGTTCACCGCCAGGTTGACCAGATTGGTGACGGCAGTCGAACGGCTGGCGGCGCTGGCCAGCAAGCCATTGCTGACGGCCGGATCGAAGCCGCCATAGGAATTGCTGTAATCGGAGACGGTCGGATACAGCGGCAGGTTTTTGCTTTTGGCGAAAGCGATGATGCTGTTGGTGGTGGCGGTCAGGCCGCTGCTGTCGATGGCGCCATTGGCCAGCATGGCGTAGGACGAACCCAGGCCGACGGCCGACAGGCTGCCGTAATAAGCCTGCAGGTTGGTGTACGACTGCGCCACCTGGCCGTCGGTGTAGGCCAGCACGAAGGCGGCCGAAGCGTCGCCGCCGAAGGTGGCGGCGGCCAGCGCGACGGATGCGGCGAGCGCGCGCAGGCGGGTCGGAACAAATTGGATAGCGATCACGGAAAGTCTCCTGGTTGGATGGGATTTCGGGAACGACCGGGCGTAGTCCGCCCCGGCGGTCCGCACACGGACCGCCGTTTGCTGCTTTACCACGGGGTGAATCAGAAGCCGGCGGCGATTACCATTCGGTGCCGACGCGGATGCCGAACATGCGCGGATCGTTGTACGACGCCACGGTGAACGTCGCCTGCGGGCCGCCGATGCCGCCCCATGTCTTGGCGCGCACGTCGCCCACATTGCGCACATAGAGCTCGGCGTGCCACGGGAACTTCGAGCCGCCCGGCGCGCTCAGACGCAGCGCGGCGTCGACCTGGCTGTAGGCTTTCTGGCCATCGGACAGGTGCGGCGTATCGAGGTTACGCAGCGAGAAATACATCTTGTCCTGCCAGCGCCACTGGACCCACGGCGACAACGACCAGCCATCGTTGAAGTAGAAGTCCTGCGAGAAGCTCAGCGCCATCGTCCTCGGCGGGGAATACGGCAGATGGTTGCCGACCACGTTGTACGGACGCAGTTGCGCCAGAGATGGATCGGTGCCGCTGTAGTAGTCCGGGCACGGCGTGACACCTTGCGCGGCGCGGGCGTCGCAACCGATATCGTCGCTGTAGGTCGGGTAGTCGGCGATCTTCGCGCTCAGCAGCGAGGCCGAGTAGCTGATGCGGGCGTCGCGCCACGGCCGGTATTGCCCCTCCAGCTCCAGGCCCTTGATGTTGGCGCGGCCGATGTTCTGCGTCGAATACCAGCTGATGACGGCGTCGCAGGCCGGATGGTCGGCGTCGCAGGTGCGCTTGCTGCGGCCCACGGTGTGCTGGCCGGTCGACTGCATGTCCTTGTAACGGCTGTAGAACACCGTGGCCGACAGGGTCAGGCGGTCGTCGAGCAGCTTGCCCTTGTAGCCGAATTCCAGGTTGGAGACCGTCTCCGGCCGGTACGGCAGGAAGGAGTACTGCGGTCCCGGCGGGCCGGAGGCGCAATCGTAAGGTTTGCCGTTGGCGTCGAGCTCCGTGCCGCACAGATTGAAGCGGTCGTTGAAGCCGCCGGCCTTGTAGCCGGTCGATAGCGAGGTGTACACCATGTTGCGCGGATCGATCTGCCAGGTCAGGCCCAGGCGGCCGGTGGTCTTGCTCCACGATTCCTCGTGGTTGCTGATGGCCGACGCCGCCGGGAACACGCCGCTGCCGTAATAAGCGCCCATGCCCGGCTTGAGCAGGCCCGAATTGACGCCGGTGTAGCCCGGCGTGCCGGGACCGCCCGGATCGAGCATGCCGTTGAAGTAGTCCTTGCCGTACGATTCCCAGAACTGGCCGTTATTGTCGGCGCGCTTGTCCTTGCTCATGCGGACGCCGGCGGTGAAGTTCCACGTCGGCGCGAACTGCCAGTCCGACTGCGCGAACACCGCTTTCGATTCGGATTGGCGGTCGGGCTGGTGGTAGAAGTTGGAGTACGGGTAGCCGTTCGGTCCCTGGTTCAGGTAGTCCTGGCCGAAGTCGATGTTGTTCTTCTCCTTCATGTAGAACAAGCCGGCCACGTAGCGCAGCGAACCGAAGTTCTGGCGCAGCTGCAGTTCGTGGACGTCGGAGGCGAACTTCGATCCCATCGTGTAGGTGGCGGCGTCCACCACCGGCCAGTGGTCGCCGCCGGCGGCCGCCGTGGCGTCGACGTCGGCCTCGATGTTCTGGTAGCCGGCGTCGGTATCCTGCTGTTGGAAGCGGCGCTGCACCGCGTGCGCGTAGCTGTACTCGATGTCCGTCTGCTTGTTCAGGTTCCACACGATGTTGGAACGCAGCGTGCGGATCGACATGTCGGTGATGCCCGGCACGTTGATCGACACGTCGTACTTGCCGCCCTTGCAGGCGTAAGGCGTGCCGGCCGCCTGCGCGCAATCCTTGAGCGCCAGGTCGCCGGCATCGTTGTTCTGATAGTTCTCGTAGGAGACCAGCCATTGCAGGTCCTTGTTGACCTTCCACAGGCCGGACAGGCGGGCGGCCCACTGGTCGCGGTTGGTGTAGTAGTCGCTCTTGGACACCGGGTGGTTGCGGCGCTGGTCGGTGTCCGGAATGCCGTCGGCCGGGAAGCCCTTCGAAGGCATGTTGACGTCGTACTTGTCCTGCGTCTGGTTGATCCAGCCGTCGCGCTTGACGCCCATGGCGGTGAAGCGCAGCGCGATGTCGTCGGACACCGGGATGTTCTGCACCACGTTGAGCTGGCGTTGGTTGTAGTTGCCGATATCGAGTTCGACACTCCCCTCCTTGCTGCCGATCACCGGCTTGTTCGGAATGATGTTGATGCTGCCGCCGGTCGAGTTGCGGCCAAACAGCGTGCCTTGCGGACCGCGCAGGATCTCCAGCCGGTCCAGGTCGAACAGCAACGCCAGCGCGCCCTGGGGACGGGGCGAATAAATACCGGCCACGTGCAGGCCCACCGCCGGGTTGCCGATCTCGGTGAAGTCGGAATTGGACACGCCGCGTATCGCGATCTGCACGCCCGAGCTGCCGTCGACGGCGCCGCCCAGCTGCAGGTTGGGCATTTCGCCGGACAGCGACTTGACGTTGACCGCGCCCTGGCGGGTCAGGTCTTCCTGCGTGACGGCCGTGACCGCGACGGGCGTTTTCAGCAGCGACGTGCTGTAGCGCGTGGCGGTGACCATCACCTCCTGAATGGTGTCGGAGGACTTGGGCGTGGTGGCCGCCTCCTGGCCCAGTGCGGGTACCGCCAGCACGGCCAGCGCACCGGTGACTGCAGAGCTGATCAGGGTCTTCCTGCGATTCAAATCAAACATGCTCTTTCCTCTTGTTGGCGTGACGGACTTGCCGTCATCTCGATTGAAATCCCAACCGCTTGGTTATGTGCGCTTAGCTATCTGCCTCGCTACGGCGTGGCGGTTTATTCTTGCGTTCATCTGCAGCCGTGTTTCAACACTAACACCCCGATCCGCGCCCGCGCAAACCACCCCGGCGAGCCAAAATAAAGATCGTAAGCCTTTGAATACATTGGTTATTCATTGAATCGGCAGGCGCCGATCTTACACTTCTTTACGCGCTGATCGGCCCCGGCCCCGCCGACGCCGGCCTTGCTAAAAAATTCATGCAAAACCTTACAATTCATTACAGAGATCTTGTGCCGCCCTTGCAACATGGAAGCCGAATCAACTAGAAATCGGCGGCGCGACGCAGCACCATCGGTCCGATCTTGCGGGCGAAAGGCCAGCCCTGGCGCTCGTCGGTCGCCACTTCCCAATTGAAGGCGCCGCGCAGATCGGGGTGGCGGCGCCGCACTTCGCGCCAGGTGGCGGCGGCCTGGGTCTCGCTCATGAAATTGGGAGCGTTGTTGATGCCGAAGCCGACCACCACGTGGGCGGCGCCGAGCAGCTTGACCCACTGGTCGACGCTGGCGATCACGTAGGCCGGATCGGCCAGATTGGGGCCGTCGTAGTACTGCGGCGCGCAGTAATCGAGCGCGCCGGCGGTCAGCATGTCGCGGCAGAAGCGCTGGTCGATGGCGCTCCACGGCGCCGGCGGCGCGCTGACGATAAAGCCCGGGTACATGCGCTTGAGTTCAAGGCTGATCCAGATCATTTCGGCGGTGTCGGGACGCTGGTTGGCCTGAAAGGTATTCCAGTCCAGTCCATCGATGCCGCCGAACTGGCGGTATAGCTCCGCGATGCTGGCAACGAAGGCGCGCGACTTGGCGCGGTCGGGAAAGCTCATGCCGTTGCCATCGCCGCCCACGGACAGGATGATCTTGCGGCCTTGTACCTTGCGCGCAAACCGCAGGTCGTCGCTGAAGTGCGAGGCGGCGCCACGGCCGTCGGCCGGCGCTTTCCAGTAGACGGCGCCGGTGGTGCCGGGCGGCCCGCCCACCGGCCGCGCGGCGAACAGGTACAGCAGGCCATAGTGGGGATCGATATCGCGCACGCGCGGCGGCGCCTCGTGCCAGCCGGGGTAGTAGCCGGCCAGGACGCGAGCGGGCAGACCGGCCGGCGCGGCGCGCGTGCCAAAGGTGACGGCTACCGTCGCGACGGCGGCGGCGATGCACACGCCGGCGGCCGCGCGACGTAACTTCACTTGCGCACTGCCTGCATCGCGCGTGACAGCGAGAAGGCGGCGTCGTCCTGGTCAAGCGACCATGACATCAGGCCGCGCAGTCCTTGCGCGCGCACATAGTCCGCCTTCTCGCGGATCACGCGCGGGTCGTCGTAAGTCCAGAAGGTGCCTTTATCGTAGGTCCACAGCTGCCTGGTCACGGGATGATAGAAGGTGGTCAGCCCGCGCGCCGCGATGGTCGAATATTGTTCCGCGCCGTCCTCGAAGCCTTGCGCGGGACCGGTCGCCGGCTGATACAGGCCGTTGTTGGCGGCGCCGACACCGCTCCAGCCGCGCGCGTAGAACGGCACCCCGACCACGATTTTGGAAGCAGGCACGCCGGCCGCGGTGAATCGCTTGACGCCAGCTTCCACGCTGCGCGGGCTGGCGTCGCCGCTGGCCGGATCGGTATACAGATTGGACTGGAAGCCGGTCGGCCCCTGCTTGCTCCAGGCGCCGTGGAAATCGTAGGTCATCAGGTTGATCCAGTCCAGCGATCGGCTGTAGGCGACTGGATCGGTGTGGCGCATCTTCTCGTCGGTGCTGTTGACGGCGGCGGTCAGCAGATAGTGCTTGCCGTTGGTCTTGCCCAGCGCGTCGAGCTGGCGGCGGAACTCCTCCAGCAGCAGCGTGAAGTTGGCCTTGTCGTCCGGTCCCGGATGTTCCCAGTCCAGATCGATGCCGTCGAACACACCGGCGGCGGCGCCGGCTCCGCCGTGACCGTCCAGCTTTGGCAGGTTGCCGCGCAGGTAAAGGTCGATACACGACGACACCAGCGCGCTGCGCAGGGCCGGCGTGGCCGCACCGGCCGGGAACTGGTGCGACCATTCGCCGCCGCCCAGCGCGACCAGCACCTTGAGCTTCGGATGGCGCTTTTTCAGCTGCGCCAGCTGGTTGAAGTTTCCCGCCAGCGGCTGGCCGACCTTGTCGGCGCTGCCGTCGACCGATTCATCCGCCGTGAAGCGGCGCGCGTAATCGAGCGTGGCGTTCATGCCGTTGGCGATATCGTCGCTGTCACGCCCGCTGTCGCAGCGCACACCGCCATCGGGCATCTTGTAGACATTTTCAAAGGCATACACCAGATAGGTGAATCCGGCCGCACTGCCCGAGCGGTCCAGCTGCTTGAGGCGGAAGCCCTTCCCCACGCTCCAGCTGGTGTAGTAGGAACCCACTTCGGCCGCCTGCGCGCCGCCGGCCAACAGGGCGGCGGCGATGGCCAAGCAAGATAAACGTGTGCGCATAGTGTCCTCAGAGTTTGATGTAGATTTTTCGGCGGTCCATCGCGTAAGCCACCAGCCAGCACGCCAGCATGAACGCCACCGCGAACAGCAAGGATGCGTTGAGCGGCGATGACCACGGAAGGAACAGGGTTTGGTACAACCAGTGGTACAGCGTGTCCGGGCCCACGTGCAGTCGCGCCAGCACGACGACCGCGACGTCGGCCAGTACGTAGATGAACAGGGTGTTCTTGCCGAACACCTCGAAGAAATAGGTGCCGAAGCGTACGCCGGCCATGTCGATCGCGGCCACCAGCACGGCCAGAATGATCAGGTCCCAGCCCACGGTGCAGACGACAAAGCTGCTGGTCCAGAGCTTTTTGTTAATCGGCAGCAGCGCGTCCCATCCATACGCCAGCAGCAGGCATGCCACCCCTGCCCCGGCCAGCGCAACCACCGTGCCGAGGCCGGGGCCTTTACGCCGCAGCCAGACGGCCGCCGCGTAACCGGCCAGCACATTGACGATGGAAGGCAAGGTGCTAAGTATCCCTTCCGGGTCGAAGGCGATGCCCTCGCCACGATACATATGCGACTCGCCCAGTACCGCCAAGTCGACTTTCAGCGCGGCGTTGCCGGTCAGCGTGTAATCGCCGAAGGACGCCAGCATCCACCAGTAGCCCAGCAAAGCGGCCACGCTGAACGCGAACGCGCCGCGCATGCCGCCATAGCGCACGATCAGTGCGGCGAACAGGTAGCACAGGCCGATGCGCTGCAACACGCCCATGACCCGGGTGCCGTCGAACGGCGCCAACGTAAGCTCAGGCGTGAAGAACGGGAACCAGTACAGCAGATAGCCGACCAGGAAAATCAGCGCGCCGCGTTTCACCACGCGCTTGAGGAAGTATGCCTCGTCATGGCCGCTGAACTTTTGCATGCTCAGACTGACGGCGGCGCCCACCACGAACAGGAAGGATGGGAACACCAGGTCGGTCAGCGTGAAGCCGTGCCAGGGGGCGTGTTCGAGAGGGCCGTAGCTGGCCGGGCCGCCCGGGGTGTTCACGATGATCATCAGCGCCAGCGTCAGGCCACGAAATACGTCCAGCGCCAGATAGCGAGGGGAAGCGGAATTCGACATCTTAGAGTTTCAGTTTAAAGTTATAAGCGTTCAAAACAGCCACCACCGCCGTGACGACGGCGGAAAACAGCAGCGCGAAGGCGATGGCCGGCGTGCCGTGCATCAGCACCGGCCACCACCGCAGATGCAGGTAACCCATCAGCGTGGCCAGTATCACCGGCAGCAGATAGGTTACGAGCGGATTGGCGGCCGCCGGCTGCACCAGCGCGGTCCAACGGGTGACCCGGCGCATCTCGGTCAGCCAATACAGCAGCACGAACAGGCCGCTGCACAGCGCCGCGCAATACAGCGCCCATGGTGGCGTCGCGCCGATCTTGGAGATCGGGTAAATCCGATGGAGCAGCCAGGCCACCACCGCCAGCAGCACCGCCAGCATCGCGCCCGCCGCCAGCCGTGGCGATCCGGCGGCGCCGCGTGCGCCGTCGAACAGCAGCAGCACGCACATCGCGCCGCACAACACGATGCAGGTATGGGTCGCGTGCATGGCGATCACGCCGTTGCCATCCACCGCCCGGCTGACCACGAACCACGCCACGCAGGCGCACGCCGCCAGCGCCAGCACGGTCAGGTGTCCGCGTCCCGCTAAATAGACGATGCTGGCGACCAGGTACGCCCAGCCGATGCAACCGAGGATGCCCCACCACGAGGTCTGCATCCATTCCTGTCCATCGGGACCGCCGCGATAGACCAGCGCGAGCGCCACGATCGCCGCCGCGCCCAGCCAGCGCAACGCCCGGTTGCTGCGGGTCCCCAACACCAGCAAGGCCGCCGCAAAAAAACACAAGGCCCACAGCGTGATGGAGATGCCCATCGCCGCTTCGTTGTAGCCCTCTTCCGTGTTGACCATGAACACGCCGATGACAATCAGGCCGAACGCCCGCGTGGCGATCTGCCACAAGGTCTGGCGCGTGCCATCCGGCACCGCCAGCCGGTGGTTGAGGCTCAGTGGAATCGAGGTACCGACAACGAACAGAAACGCCGGGAACACCACGTCGGCCAGACTCATGCCGTCGAAGGAGGCGGCCATGTGATGAATGCCATATGGGATGCCGTTGGCGCCGGACAGGCAGTTCACGAACAACATGACGAAGAAGGTCAGGCCGCGCAGTGCATCGATGGCGATGATGCGTTGGCGTGGCAGTACGGGTTGGGCAACGGGCATGGGCGATGTCTTTTTATCAGGGATAAGCAGACACTAGCATGCCGCCAGGGCGCCAGCAACGCCGGCACATACGAGACGTAAGTGTTTGATTATAAAAAATAATTCCTGAAAAAGACGTAATGGCGCTTACGCTTCTTTACACAGGCGGTCCGCACGCCGCAAGAACGCATGCGTACGCCCGTGGGCGGCTCACAATTCATTACGAATTAGTTGCGCCCGGCAGCACGATCGTGGCGATCAAGCCACCTTCCGCGTGATTTTCCAGCGTCAGCGTGCCGCCGTTGGCTTCGACGATGCCGCGCGCGATGCCCAGGCCCAGCCCAAGGCCGGCCGCGTTCCGGGAACGGCCATGCTCAAGCCGCAGGTGCGTCTCGAACAATTGTGCCAGCTGTTCCGGCGGCACGCCGGGCCCGTGGTCGCGGATCTGGATATGCACCGCCCCGTCGCGCTCCACGGTGGCGATGTCGGCGCTGCCGCCGTAGAACAGCGCGTTGTCCAGCAGGTTGCCGATCGCGCGCTTCAGCGCCAGCGGCTTGGCGCGCACCGCCAGTCCGGCCGGCGTGTAGCCGATCTGGTGGCCTGCCAATTGGGCGCCGCGCAGCATGCGCCCGATCAGCGCATCCAGCCGCACGGCGGTGACGTTCTCGTGGATGTCGCTGTCCTTAACGGTTTGCAGCGCGCTCTTGACCATCATGTCCAGGTCGTCCAGGTCGTCGTGAAATTCCTCGCGGACGGCGTCGTCGTCGAGCAGTTCGGAACGCAGCTTGAGGCGCGTGATCGGTGTCCGCAAATCGTGCGAGATCGAGACGAACAGCCGTTCGCGGTCCTCCACGTAGCGCTGCAACTGGGTCTGCGCCTGTTCCAACTCCCGCGTGCGGGTACGCACTTGCACCTCCAGTTCGCGGCGGCGCCGGGCGTGCATGCGCTCCCGCGTGCGGTGGCCGACCCACGCCAGCATCACCGCCGACAGCACCACCGCCAGCCGGAACCACCAGCGCTGCCAATACGGCGGCGCGATGTCGAAGGCCAGCGGCGGCGACGGCTGGCCCCAGACGCCGTCCTTGTTGGCGGCGCGCACCTGGAACTCGTAGTGGCCCGGATCGAGATTGGTGTAGGTGGCCATCCGTTTGCTGGCGTCGCCCTCGGTCCAATCCTGGTCGTACCCCTGCAAGCGGTAACGGAAGCGGTTGCGCGGCGGGTCGCTGTAGTGCAGCGCCGCGAATTCGAAGGTCAGCGCGGCGGCGTCGTGATCGAGGCGCAGCGCGGCGCCGCCGACGGGTAACGGCTTGCCGCCGGCCCGCATCGAGGTGACCACGGCCGGCGGCGGATAGGGATTGTCGCGGATGGCTGCCGGGTGGAACACGGTCAGGCCGTTCACGCCGCCGAAGTACATGGTGCCGTCGCCTTCCCTGTAGGCGGAGCCGGAAAAGTAAAAGCCCTCGATCATGCCGTCGCGCGCCGAGTAGTTGCGGAACGTGCCGGCCGCCGTATCCATCCGCGAGATGCCGTTGGCGGTGCTGAGCCACAGCGCGCCGTCGTCGGCCTGCAATATGGCGCCGATGGAGTCGTCCGCCAGGCCTTCGCGGGTGGTGTAGCGCCGGAAGCCGATGGCGCCGCCGGCGCCCCGCACCACGCGGTTCAAGCCGCCGTTGGTGCCGACCCACAGCATGCCTTGCCGGTCGACGAACAGGGACTGCACGCGGTCGCTGCTGATGCTGGCGACATCGGCACGGTCGTGGCGAAAATGGCGGAAGCCGCCGCCGTCCGGCGCCAGCAGATCGAGGCCGTTGTCGGTGGCGACCCAGATGGCGCCATCGGCGTCTTCCGCCGTCATGCGCACCCAGTCGTCCCCCAGGCTGGCGGGGTTACCCCCCTCGTGGCGGAAGGTGCGGTCCGGACCGCCGGCGGCGTCGATACAATGCAGGCCGCCACGGCTGCCCACCCACAGGTTGCCGGCTCGGTCGGCTGTGATGTGCGTGATCGAGCCGCTATTGGGGTCGGGACCGCTGAAGCCATGTGCCGTGTAGGTGCCGTGCTCGGGATCGAAGCGTCCCAGCTCGGCGCTGCTGCCGATCCAGGTGACGCCCCGCGCGTCGCGGTACACCGCCAGCACGATCTCCTTGTTGCGCATGTGGCGTTCGAGCCGGGCGTCGCCGCGCAGCCGGGTGATTTTTCCCGTGGCCGGGTCGAGCCGGTCGATGCCGCCAATACCGGCCAGCAGCAGGCCGCCCTTGCCATCGCCGCTGATGCCGTAGACCCGGTTATCGTGCAGCGTGTGCGGGTCTCCGGGGATGTGGAAATAGCGGCTGAAGCCACCGCTGGCCAGGTCGGCCCGGCGCACGCCGGCGGTCCAGCTGCCCACCCACAGCGTGCCGCTATGGTCCTGGAACAGGCTCGATACCTCCTTGCTGGCACTCTGCTGCGGATCGGCCGGGATAACGACGAAGCGTTGCAGGCCCGCGTCCCAGCGATGCAGGCCGTTGGTGTTGGTGCCCAGCCAGAGCGTATTGTCGCGATCCTGCACCAGCGCCGTCACCAATCCCGGCGCCAGGCCGTCGGCCGGGCCGAACACGTGGCGCGGCATGCCGGGCACGCCCAGGCGCCAGCTGACCAGTCCATCCATCGTCACCAGCCACAACACCTGGCGCTGGTCGATACGCAGCTGCTGCACCTCGTTGAGGGGCGCGTTCGGCCTGGCGGGCGTGTCGACGCGGAAGTGCTGGAAGCGCGTGCCGCCGGCGGGCAGCCGGTCCAGGCCCTGCTTGAGGCCCACCCACAGCGCGCCCTCGGCATCGAGCGCCAGCGCGTTGACCTGGTCGTGGGCCAGGCTGCCGGGATCGGCCGGATCGTGCCGCAGCACCGTGTGGCGGCCCGATTCGGGATCGAAGTGGCGCAAGCCATCGCTGGTGCCCAGCCATAGCTGTCCGTAGCCGTCGTTGATGATGGCTTGCACCTGCTGCCGCCTGGCGCGCTCCGGACCATCGGCAACGGAGGGAAAACGCGTGAAATCGCCGCTCGCCGGGTCGAAGCGCTGCAAGCCGCCGCGCGTGCCGACCCACAGGCGGTTCTTCTTGTCCACATGGAGCACCTGCACCCAGTTGTCGGCCAGGCTGCGCGGGTCGTTCGGAATGGTGCGGTAGACGGTGACGCGGTAGCCGTCGTAGCGGCTCAAGCCATGCTGGCTGCCGAACCACATGAAACCCTGCTGGTCCTGCACGATGGCGGTGACGGTTTCCTGCGCCAGTCCGTCCTTGACGCTCAGTTGCTCGAAATTGAGGGTATGCGGCACGGCGCCGGCCGCCAAGCAGTGGAACAGCCACAGGCAGCAAGCCAGCACCGCGCCGCGCAGCATCCCTGCCGGCTCACGCCGGCGAAGCCGCGACATCGGCCGAGAACACATAGCCGGCGCCGCGCACCGTCTTGATCAGCGACGGCTGCTTGCCGTCGTCGTTGAGGCGCAGGCGCAGCTTGCTGATCTGGACGTCCAGCGAGCGATCGAGCGGACCGGCGTCGCGGCCACGGGTTTGTTCGCATAACACGCCACGGTCGAGAATATCGCCCGGGTGTTCGACGAAGTACTTCAGCAGTTGGTAATCCATGCCGGTCAGCGGCACCTGCATGCCGGCGCTGTCGGTAACGACGCGCTCCAGCAGATCCAGCGTGAAGCCGACGAAGCGGTAATAGCGCGGCGCGCTCTGGTTGTCGAAACCGGCCCGGCGCAGGATGGCCTTGATCCGCGCCAGCAGCTCGCGCGGGCTGTAGGGTTTGGCGATGTAATCGTCCGCGCCAAGTTCCAGGCCGACGATGCGGTCGGCCTCGTCGGAGCTGGCGGTCAGCATGATGACCGGTACATCGGAACGGCGCCGCACCAGCTTGCACAGCGCGAAACCGTCGGTATCGGGCAGCATCACATCGAGGATCACCAGCGACAGCTGGTCGGCCAGGCGCGAGAACTCGGCTTGAAAACTGAGGCCATCCTGTGCCAGCGTCACCTCGTACTGGTGTTTCTCCAGATAGGTTTTCAGCAGAGTGCCCGCCTTGAGATCATCCTCCGCGATCAATATCTTGCGCATGCAGTTCCTGTCCGATGAATTCAGTCCGATCGAGTCCCTAGTATAAACACAAGGTAGCGCAAAGAAAAAGCCGGCGCCCGGCGGGACGCCGGCAAAGGGAGAGCCACACCGCCGGGGTGGAGCGGCGTTGCTCCGTGCTTGCCCAAGTTGCGAAACTGAGCGAACAATAACGGTATAAACCATTTGGCGGATACCTGTGAACCGATTCTAGCAGCCGCCAAAGGGCGCCGACAAAGATACGCAAGCCGTTGATTATTAAGGGGACCCGCTGATTTCGAGAACGCTGGCGTTACACTTCCTTACCGACCCTGCCGCGCCACGGGCGGAATGCGCCGCCGCAGCTCGCCCTGCCGCTACGGTATGTGCCAAAACCTTACAAAACTTAACAAAAATCTTCCGCAGTTGTTGTTGAGATACGCCAGTGGTCCAGGCGCCGACCAGCGCCCTCCGCCGGCGCTACGGATGGCGGCCGGGGAATTTTTACTTGATGTGGCTCAATAGCTATATAATAATGAGAACTATTCTCATGTATCGGAGTGACATCAAATGGCGGGGTTCGACTCCATCGCACAACCACAGCTGCTGCACACGCTGTATGCCGACCACCAGGGCTGGCTGCACGCATGGCTGCGCAAGAAGCTGGGATGCGCCTTCACCGCCGAAGACCTGACCCACGACACATTCCTGCGCCTGATGGTCCGCCCACGTGCGCTGGACGCGGGCCGCAGTCCACGCGCCTACCTCACCACCATCGCCAAGGGCCTGGTGGTGGACCATTGGCGCCGCGAGGAAATCGAGCGCGCCTGGCTGGCGGTTGTGCTGGAGCGCCCCGAGGCCGTTCAGCCGTCGGCCGAGCACCAAGCCATCATCGTGGAAACGCTGATGGAGGTCGATCGCATTCTCGCCAGCCTGGCCGAGAAACCGCGCGCCGCCTTCCTGCTGGCGCACCTGCACGACCTCACCTACGCCGAGATCGGCGAGCGGCTCGGCGTCTCCGAGCGCATGGTCAAAAAATACATGGCCCAGGCCATGCTGCATTGCCTGGCCGCAGGCGCCTCGTTCCGCGCCGCGCTGTCCTGAGCGGAGCCGGAGCCGCCGATGCACCGCAGCCACGACACCACGCAGGATATCCCGTACGCCACACTTGAGCAGGCGGCCGAATGGTTCGCGGTTCTCCGCTCCGGCAAGGTCGAAGATGACGAACGACGGCGCTGGCAGGACTGGCTGGCCAGCGACACCGGCAATCGCCAAGCCTGGGCCCGGGTCGAGGCCATCAGCCAGGGCGTTTCCATCGCCAGGGAAGCACCGGAAGCCGCCAGTTCGGCGCTGCAGGCCGCCAACCAACTGCGCAAGCGCCGCAAGCTGATCAAGACGCTGGTGTTGACGGCCGCCACCGCCGGTTTGGGCTGGCAATTGGCACGCCAGGAGGACGTGCGCGCGGCCATCGCCGGCCTGGGCGCGTCCCATCGTACCGGCGTCGGCGAAAGCCGCAAGGTGATCCTGGCGGACGGCGCCCAGCTCTGGCTCAATACCGATACCGCCGTCGATGAACGTTTCGACGGCGGACTGCGCCTGCTGGTGCTGCATAAGGGCGAGATGCTGATAGAAACCCATCAGGACACGCAACAGCCGCCCCGCCCCTTTGTCGTGCACAGCCGCCAGGGCGGCATGCGCGCGCTCGGTACACGCTTCGCGGTTCGGCAGTTCGATGGTCATACCCAATTGGGCGTGAGCCAGGGACGGGTCGAGGTCACACCGTTTGGCGCGGCCGCGCCGCAGCGCGTGATCGATGCGGGCCAGGAAGTCAGGTTTTCGCACCGCGACATTTCGACGCCGAGCGCGCTGCCCGCCACGCGCCAGGCATGGACGCAAGGCATGCTGGTCGTCGAAGACATGCCGCTGGAACAGTTCCTGGCCGAGTTGGCGCGCTACCGTCGTGGCCATCTGGGCTGCGATCCGGCCATCGCCGGGCTGCGCGTGGTCGGCGGTTTCCCCTTGCGCGATACCGACCAGGCGCTGGCGATGCTGGAGGCGGCGTTGCCGGTACGGGCGCGTTTCGTGCTGCCGTGGTGGGTCACGGTCAAGGCCCGCGAGGACGATGCGAAAAAATAGTTTCACGAATTGGTTCCCTTTTTTGGATGTTGCTCGGAAAGCAGAGTGAAGACAGTTATTTCCCATTTCCGAAAGTACGTATGACATCCCATTTCGCACGACACGCCCTGGTTGGCCTGCTGGCCGTAACCGCCCCCGCCCTCGCCTTCTGCGCCGACGCCTCGCCCCGGTCCTACAACATCCCCGCAGGTCCGCTCAATGCCGTCATCGCGCGCTTCGCCGCCGAGTCGGGCGTGTACATCGCCGCCGACGGCGCGCTAACCGCCGGCAAGACCAGCCCCGGGCTGCAAGGCACGCTGGCGGCGCAGGACGCGCTAAACCGTCTGCTGAAAGACAGTGGACTGGATGCCGTGCCGCAAGGCGACGGCCGCTACGTCCTGAAGGAAGGCGCAACGCCGATCGCCGCGCCGCGCCCGGACGCCGCCGTCGCGCTGCCGGCGGTGGAGGTGCGGGCGGAACGCGAAGTCGCCCTGGGCCATGTCGACGGTTACGTCGCCAGGCGCAGCGCCACGGCGACCAAGACCGATAGCCGCCTGATCGAAGATCCTCAATCGGTATCGGTGGTCACCGCCGACGAACTGGCCGACCGCAAGGTGGAGACGCTGGACGAGGCCCTGCGCTACACCGCCGGCGTGACGCCAAACATGAAACCCTGGGCGGTGGATGAGTTCTCGATGCTGCGCGGTTTCGATCTGGGCAACGCCGGCATCTTCCGCGACGGCCTGCTGACCTCCGGCCGCGCCTATGCCGCGCCGATAGAGCCGTACGGCCTGGAGCGGCTCGAAGTGCTGCGCGGACCGGCCTCGGTGCTGTACGGCCAGTCGCCGCCGGGCGGCATGATCAACGCGGTCTCCAAGCGCCCCTCGGTGACGGCCGTGCGCGAGCTCGGCGTCGAATACGGCACCTATGACCGCAAGCAAATCAAAGTGGATGTCGGCGGCGCGCTGGACGGGCGCGGCGAATGGACTTACCGCGTCACCATGCTGGGCCGAAAATCCGGCACCCGGCTGGATCTGGATCGCGACGACCGCGTCTACGTGGCGCCGGCATTGACCTGGCAGCCCGACGCCGACACCCGCTTGACCCTGTTGGCGCAGTACCAGAAGGACGACCAGTCCTACGCCTGGGGCAACCAGTTGCAACATCCCGGCGCCCTGGGCCAGCCCGATCCAAGTGTGAACCTCGGCGGCAGGGACAACCGCTGGGAACGTGAAAACCATACGCTCGGCTATGAGTTCGAGCATCGCTTCAACGACATCTGGACGGTGCAGCAAAACTTGCGCTACACCGAGCTAAAGCGTGATGAGACCAACGTATTCCCCCGCGTTCTGCTAGCCGACGGGCGTTCGGTCACGCGCCTGTTCTATCCGCGCAGCTCGGCCTGGCGCGGCCTGCAGGCCGATACACGCTTGCAGTCGCGCTTCCAGACGGGCGGCCTCGCACACACCGTGCTGTTCGGACTCGACTATGCGGACAACAAAACCACCGACCGCTACCCGTACAGCATCACCCCCATGCCGAACCTGGACCTCTACGACCCGGTCTACGGCGGGAAGCAGGCCATGGTTGCATCGAGCGCGCCGCGTAACGAACTCCTCCCCTTGAAACAGACCGGGCTCTATCTGCAGGACCAGCTGAAATGGGACAAGTGGGTTGTCACCGGAGGGCTGCGCCGTGACCGTGCCGAGAATTCGAACACGCGCGAACTGCCGGCCTCGGGCACCTCGACGCAGATCTATCAACAATCCGTCAACAAGGCCACCGGCCGGTTGGGCGGTGTTTATCTGTTCGACTCCGGCTGGGCGCCTTACGTCAGCTACGCGACCTCGTTCTCGCCCGAGATCGGCCGCGACATCAACGACGAACTGCTCAAGCCTTCCACCGGCCGCCAATTGGAGGCCGGATTGCGCTACCAGCCGGACAATTCCAACGTCAGCTATACGGCCTCGGTCTTTACGCTGGAGCGCAAGAACGTCACCACCGCCGCGTCCCAGGACCCGGACGCGCTGGTGCAAAGCGGCGAGGTGAAGTCACAGGGCATCGAACTGGAAGCGCGCGCCGACATCCTGCGCAACCTCAGCGTCGTGGCGCAATACACTTACCTGGACACCGAGATCAAACAGAGCAACAACGGCGACCGTGGTTTGTCGCAACCGGGCGCGGTGAAGCACAGCGCCTCCGTGTGGACCAAGTACAGCTTCAAGCTCAGCGATACGCTGCTGGCCAATGCCGGGCTGGGCGTGCGCTACTACGGCAAGGCCCGCTCCTACCAGGACTATGGCAACGAAGGGTTGACCAATCCCGCTTTCGGCATGGTCGACGCGGCCCTCGGCATCGATCAAGGGGCGTGGCGCTTCTCGGTCAACCTCAACAACTTGCTGGACAAGCAGGTTATGCTCGATTGCGACGGCAGATTCTGCTACCGCAACGCCGAGCGCACGGTCAATGTGAGTGCGGGCTACCGTTTCTGATGCCGGCTTCGTCAGGCTATACTTCTCCGTAGTGAAAATCACGAATAGGGGCATCCCGATGGCTGCAATTCGACGCGATGAGTACGACGAACTGAAGCGCTGTTTCGCCGCGCTATGGCCATTGGTCCTCCCAATTCCCAGTGGATTGAAACCCGAGGATTACCCAATGGCTGTTTTGGAGAGGACGGAGAAAATTTCGCGCACGAATGCTGCCAGGGGACTTGCCATAACCATTACCGACTTGATCGAGATGTCTATGGATTGGCCTATCGACAGGGTCGCGGAGGTTGACCTGCAGTTCTCGTCTTCTGGTCTGATCACACTATCGGAACTGCGCCGCAGGTATTCCCGAAGCTACAAGAAAATAGTCAAACGGGGGCGGATAAAATCGCTCGAAGAGTACTATCTTATAAAAAATATGGTCGAGGGTAACTACTCGGATGATGATGAGCTTCAAAAGCTAGCTACGCTCTTGGAGGATTTTGAGGAGAAAATTCCTGGCGAGCCCAAATAGTGGGCAGGTGACTCGCACTTGCTCAAGGCAACGCCAACTAACAGCAAGCACGAATACACGACTATTTTTCATCTTCCGCCCCCGCCCAAGGTCTGCTGCTGGGCGACACGAGCATCACTCTTGTCTCATCAAGACGAGGTACGGCGACTGCTCTGTTGGGCCAAAGTAGAAGTGCATTAGTTCCGTACTGTCGTCGAATCGCACCAGCGATTTTCGTAGGGGGTGTTGGCGTACGAATTGTGGCGACAGCCCTTGGCAGTTGGCGTGCGCATTATCTGAGATCGGGGGAGAAAAACTTAACACTAGCCCGCCGCCAGTCTCAGCCATCTCGTATTTCATCGTCATCACCATACTTCCATCGTCACCAATATACGTTCCATCGGCAAGAAACTGGAAAGTCATAGATTGGCAACTATCAGGGAACTGGACAGAGGAGCTTTGCATTTTCCACTTGCCTATCAGCTGAGAGTTTTCCCGTCCAAGGGTCGCAGTTGCCCACAATAACATTAGGGCAGCAAGAAGAATTTGCGGTATGCGTGTCATTCCCAAGGATAAACTCATGGTCGCTTCAACTGGCCGATAACGCTCGCCACCTTGGTCGTGATCACATCGACCGCCGGGCCATTGGCGCCATGCGGAATAATGACATCGGCATGGCGTTTGGTTGGCTCGATGAATTGCTGGTGCATCGGCCGCACCGTTTCCAGATACTGGCCGACGACGCTTTCCACCGTGCGGCCGCGTTCGGTGATATCTCGTTGCAGGCGGCGGATGAAGCGCACATCGGAGGCGGTGTCGACAAAGATCTTCAGCGACATCATCTTGCGCAAGTCCGCGTCATACAGGGCAAACAGCCCCTCGATCACGATAACCGGGGCTGGCTTGACGGGAATGGTCCGGTTGGAGCGGTTGTCCAGCGTGAAGTCGTACTCCGGCATCTCGATCGCCTCGCCGTTGCGCAAGGCTTGGACGTGCCGTACCAGCAGCGGCCAGTCGAAAGCCTGTGGATGGTCGTAATTCTGCTTGCGGCGGACTTCCGGAGTGAGATGGGATTGGTCGCAGTAATAGTCGTCCTGCATCACGACAGAGACCATATCGGAGCCAAACGAAGCGAGCACTTGCTGGGACACGGTTGACTTGCCACTGCCGCTTCCGCCGGCGACACCAATAACAAAAGGATGGAAAGAAATCTTATTCATACCGAATGATACCGGAATGATGCTCCAACCGACAGGGACCGGCGGGTTTTCGAAAAGGAAACATCATGCGGGACTAGATTGAAGCGGCGGCGGCCCTTGTGTTCCTGTCTTAGGCCGGTGTGACGGCGCTCGTGCCCAACCTTGACGTATCGGGGCCAACAAGGCCTGCCAGTTGCTGCTGTGCGAGCACCGAGTAGAGCGGCGCGCTGATCACGTTGGAGATGGTGCGCGCGACCATGGCGCAGGCCATCAGGCTCAAGACCATTGCGTGGCCGTCGACCATTTCCATGACAATGATGAACGAAGTCAAAGGGGCCTGCGTGGCGGCGGCCAGGAACCCGACCATGCCCAGCGCGATCAGCGCCGTCCCCTGATGCGAATGCAGCAGTACCGCGACATCATTGCCAAGCGCAGCGCCGATCGCCAGCGATGGCGCGAAAATGCCTGCAGGAACCCCGGACCAGGTCGTCAACCAGGTCGCCACGAACTTCAACAACAGGAACAGCGCGGGCACCGCTTCGTGGCCGGCCAGCATATCGCGGGTATGCGTGTAGCCGCTGCCGAAAGTGGTACCGGCCGAGACCACGCCAATGACGGCCACCAGCAAGCCACATAGCGCGGCGAACAGCACCGGACGATCGCGCCGCATCCGCGACAGCAAATCGCGACCATGCCCACCCAGCGATGCTTGCAACAGGCGAGAGAACACACCGCCCGCCAGACCGCTCAGGACGGCGACCAGCAGGCCGGGAAGTAACAAAGTGAGATCGATGCCTGTGGCGTGGATGATGCCGAAGTAAGTCGCGTTACCGTAGACGGAGACGGCCATCAGGCCGGCCAGAACGATGGCGGACATGAGCAGGCCGCTGCTGCGCTGTTCGGGTGTTCGGGACAATTCCTCGATCGCAAACATGACACCGGCCAGCGGTGTATTGAAAGCTGCCGCGATACCGGCGGCGCCGCCGGCAACCAGTAAGCCGTGCGTGCTGATCGACGAACGCTCAGGCAGCCATTTGCGGGCTGTGAGCATCACGCCGGCGGCCACTTGAACCGAGGGGCCTTCGCGGCCAAGGGAAAGACCGGCGAGCAAACCCCACGTGGTCAGTGCCACCTTAGCCAGGCTGAGCCGGAAAGAGACCAGCTTCCCCGTAGCGGATGCGGGCACCAGTGGATCAAGTGCCGCCATCACCTGCGGGATGCCGGACCCGGCGGCGGCACTGAAATGGCGCCGAGTGAACCAGACGATCGCCGCCGTGCATAAGGGTGTCCAGATCAGCGCCGCCCACCATCTAAAATGAAACAACGCCATGAATCGATCAAGCGCCTGTTCACCTAACCAGGTAAATGCGACGACGGCCATGCCGGCGACGCACGCGGTGGCAACCACGATGGCCCGGGTGGCCCAGACACGCCAGTTGCGGAATTCCCTGTTAAATACCGCAGTGGTGTTGTGCTTAGTCTTCATGAGGGATGGCGTCGCGCCTAAAAAAAATCCCCGCCGGTACGAGGATGAAAAAGCCTGGGCAGGCTCTGCTATCGCTTGGAAACAGTGCAAATTACATTTGTACAAATATACTTTGCTGCCATATAATTTGTCAAATGTACTCAACAACTATCTGGGCGGCGCCCGCCGAAATCGTTGTTCAGCTATCATGATAGCCATGCCGCCGAAACATACTGTCACCACTACTTGCGAACCGACTTCACCAACTAAGGTACTCCGGCAATTCCGCATCGTTTTTAACGCCGTGAAAACCCACTTCCGCAATGTCGAGAAGCAAGCCGGCATTGGCGGATCCCAGCTATGGGCTCTCAGTGTCATATCGCAGCAGCCGGGTATCGGAGTCGGAGAGCTGGCGCGGGCACTCGATGTGCACCAAACCACGGCGAGCAATCTAGTAAAAGCACTCGTCTCGCAGGGATTGATCGAACAGCGGAAAAGCGGCCCCGATCGCCGGGCGGTCAGCATGTCCCTGTCTCACGCTGGTAAAACCAGCCTCGATAAGGCACCAGCTCCGTTCGCAGGGGTCTTGCCCGATGCGCTCGCATCGCTGGATGGTGAAACACTTTTGCGGCTAGAACGAGATCTCGGTACGCTCATCACTGCGTTAGAGGCGGGCACGAGTGGGGCAAATACGCCATTGGCAGATTTGTAAGTTTGGCAGCCATGCAGGCCTAAGCGCGCTATCCGGCGAGGAATATATCCATTGACGTCAATATGGTTACAGCAGCAGTTGAGGTTTTCGCACGGATCCCCCCCTCTATTTCACCTTTGTCCTTGACCGGTGGTCATTTTGTCGAGATAGGCCTGCAACTGCTCGCCAATCTGGTCTTGCGCCTGCACCTTGGCATTGGCCTGGGCCAGTAGCAGCTCAAATTCGCGTGCCCGCGCCTTGGCCGGTTCGAGTTGCGCCTCGGCGGCCTTCAGTTGCTCGCTCAACAGTTCGACCTCGGCGATCTTGCTGACAAGCTGGCGCTGAAGATCGCCGGTGTGCAGGTGGGCGGATTGAAGTTGCTCTATCTTCTGCTCCAGCTTGCGGCCGTTCGTCAGTTGCTCGTAAAGCGACTGCTTCGTATGCGACAACTCCAGCACCAGGCGGGCGCCCTCTTGATTGAGTTTGGCGACCTCGTCTTGTTTGCCCCGCACCGCCAGTTGCTGTTGGCGCAGCTCTAGCTGCGCCTGCTCAAGCCGATCTTTCAAGTCGGCCACCTGCTGTACGGCCGTGCGGCGTGCGACGGTTTCGGTTTGGAGGTTCGCATGGGTCTTGGCGTGGCCGGCAATTTCGCTCTGCAGACGAACTTCCACACTACGGGCTGCCTCGCGAGCGGCGAGTAGTTCGTTTTCCAGTCGCTGGAGCGTTTGCGCGTGGGCCAGCTCCTTGGTGCTGAATTCCTGGGTCACTTGCTCGATCCGAACATCGGCTTCTTGGGCAAGTCGAGCCGCAAGGCGTTCGACCAGATCCTGCAGCGCTTCGCTGACCGACGCCTTTTGGCCGCCGCTGCCGCCCTCCTCCTCTTCCAGCTCCTTCAGGTATTTGTGGATGGTGGTCTTGGAGCCGGTGTTGCCGAGCGCAATCCGAACCGCGTCCACGGATGGGTACTGGGACTGGGCGACCAAACTGTCGCGCGCTTTCCTCACATCTGATTTCTCAAGTCCCGCTCTAGCCATCTTTTTCCCCGGTTGGATTTCGTACTGTATTACATACCATGTAATTATGTACTATTTTTCAGCGCGGTGGAAACTATTTGGCTAGTATGATTGATCGGCGTCAGCGTCCGTCGTCGGTCCCGATTTTTGTGTTGGACCGCACTTTCTCCAAAGTACAAGACTTTGTGGGGAGATCGCTCTTTCCTTCTTTAATTTGACTGATGGCTTCCCCCAGAAAGGAATCATGCTGAAGCGGAAAGACGAGGATCTCTTTGCCGCCAACTTTTTTCGACACTGCTTCATGGGCAAACAAATCCCGCCCCTTCGCCAGTTGGAAGTGCCCGATCAAGACCGGCTTGTAATTAAGTTCAAAGATGCTGACCTTCAGCGTCGTCTTGTCGCCCGGAACGCCGCGTAGAAAATTGTTGAAGCGCTCGATAATCCGGTCATTGGTGGTCAACCTGGGTTTCATCGTGTCGAACACGAATTCGTCCTGCTGCTTGAGAAAATCCACCACGCCAGGAATGACCATGCCCTTTTCCAGCAGCCATTTTTTCCGTTCGCCTGGCTGCAGCATGCATGCCGCCGACATGGACGAGATTTTCTCGCCTGGACAGCTGCCGGAAATGCCCGGGCCAAAGCGCAAGCCTTGGGGATTGATGACGTCGAGCTTCATCGCGGTGACCAGCAACGGCTGGGAGCTGATGTTCGCCACTTCGACGCATAAGAAGGCCGCATCATGGAATTGATTGACCATTTCGCCATCACTGTTTTCTCTGGTCGCGTCGAAAAAGTCGATCGATGGAACCAGGTATGCCGCAGTGATGGCGACCTTGGATCCAACAACGTCAAGGGAGTTATCCCGGCCGCCTGGATAGTTGTTGTTGACCTTGTTATTGATGACCAGGTTGTTCATCGCATTGTAGGCGCGGGAATTTGGCCCGGTCGCTACGGCGGATTGCGACGCGGCACGCGGTTCGGATTGCCCGGCCCACGCGCTGGCAAACACCATCAAGGATAAGAAGACAGCTAGGTGAATTCGCGCGACCGGATTCTTATTCGACATTCAGATCGCCACCCGCGTTCAGTGCGGAGCTGTTTTTCCCAGCTGCGGTCGCTTCCTGGCGGAGCTCTTTGGAGGCCGCCTTGTCCCTTGCCCCCGGCATCCCGGCGCCCGCCGGCTTCTTGCCCTTATTGATATCGCCTGCGGCGTTTGCTGCGCGCGCGTCGTCACCCGTGGCGCTGGCTTTTTGTTCCACTGCCAAGGAACCGTAGGCCGCGTCTTTCGGCGGGGGCGGGGTAATTGCCAACTTGCTTGGCGTCAAAGTGACGCCGCTTCTTAAATACAGGCCCATCCCTCCAAGTGCCAGGACGACCAACGCCATCAGATACCATTTGGTGCTACCGTCGGGTCGCGTCGCGCCACTCTTCTTTTGTTTTGTCATCGTGCCATCTCCTTATGGTTGGTCTGTTTTTAGCTGCAAGGGCGCGACATCGATGTAAAAAACAGTGGGGTCGTCGTCGCGGTGCAACCGTTCGTAGAGCTCCATGAACTCTACGGCGGCCTCCCCGAATTTAGCAGGTTCCGGCGCCGCGGCGCCCGGTCGAAGCACCTGGACCGGCATTCCGTATTTGCCCGCCAGTTCGATTGCATGCGCGCCAAACATCCTGCCAGCGTTCTCCGGCACCGGCGGGAGGCGCAGCGCAATCAAATCGTTCGTCGACGAAACGTGTTTTCGAAAAACGGCTTGCTTGTCGAATTCCAGCTTGCACAAGCGCTTTTCGATGGTCGGCGCGTAAAACCCGTTAAAATCGTCATCCCACTTGGCTTGTCCAGGAAATGTCCATCCCGCAGGCGCTGGTTGGGCATAGTCATATGCCTCTTGGTAGAAGGTGGAATCCACAACCCGCCGTGCCGCCGCCAATAGAAGCGTGCTGGCGGTATCCAAAATCCGTTCTCGCGGCCATTGGCGCCATTCGCAACTCAGCTGATGGTCGGTTAATGACTCCATCGCGTGCTTTCGGATGAACGCCGTGAGAAAACACGCTGCTTTTCGATACCGCTCCAACTCGCCGGGTTGGATGCCGTAATGTTCGTACACCTTCCCGTATTCTCCCTGCGTCGCGCTGTAGATCAGGATGGGGATTTCCGTGCGCCCCGACGGCAGATCGCGGTCGCCGACAAGTTGCATGAAATCCTTGGTTTCAAACGGCGTTACGACGTAAAACGTTACCTGGCCACCGTTGGTCCGAGTCAATGCCTTTTCGGTGAGGTCGGCAGCGCCGCCGGGGCTTCGCCATGGACAGGATTGCCCTATGTCCCCGAGGACTTGTGTTTCGCCGGTAAGCCATGCGTGCGGCACCCTGAACTCATTTGCGACGTCGCTGAGAATATCATCGGTCACATGGCTGCTGATAAACGCGATATCACGCGCGGACGCGAGTCCCACCTTGGCGGTCGCGCCCACCAGGTCGAGGATTTGCGTGGCCGCGAGTTCGTGTTCGTCGCATACCTCCAATAGCCTGCCTGCTGCGGATCTGTGCCGGGCTAAGATATCGAAAGCCCACGTACCGATCGCCTGTTTTAAAACGGTGTTTGCACTTTCGATATGATCCGCCTGTTGGCCCTGCGAGGCTAACTGGTACAAGTAATCAATGTCCACGATGTGTTGTTTCAAATTGAACGTCACCAGCGAGGCACCGACCGCCGCGAGAACCTCTTTGCTGCCATATTCTTTTTGGCGCCCACGAAGCATCAAAATATACAAGGACTTCGGCCGAGGCTTTAAGCCATTGAATTTCTTCAAGGTGTCGACAACCTTGTCGGCCGATTTATCGGACGTCACTTGTACGCCCACCTTGCCGTCCACGGACTTCAAATCGATCGCGATGTGGTTCGATTTTTTGGAATCAAGCACCTCCATCTCGCCCCAGCCGCCCAGATGGGTCAAAAGCTGTCCGATAACCGTTTCGGAGATGCGATTGATGTCGAAGTGCTTCCCATCGTTTTGAATCCCGATATAATCTTTGTAGAGTGCCAACAATATAGATAATTCGTCCAGCAGCGTTTTCACGGAACTCTGAGCCATAAATAACCTGTGTATTTTTCGAATCGATATCTTATTTGACTTCCACCTTGCCGTCTATTTGAAACAAGTCCTTGTACTGGTAAGCGCATTCGAATTCCAGGACCGAAAATGCGCTCGAGGTTGGAATTACCCGCAGTAGCACCAGCCCGGCCTCGATGCTCAGTCTTGCCAGTTCGGCCACCGTCCGCAGCCGCCCCCCATGGCTGCACGCCAACAACAGCAAATCGCGAAACGCGTCCTCCGCCGCATAGCTGGCGTCGGCGATCACGCCTTCGATGAGGATCAACCGCGCGTCCCCCGCCATGGCCCGACGCACATTGCGCAGGATGCGCACGCAATGCTCGTCGTCCCAATTGTTCAGCACCTTGCTGAGGATATACAGCCCGGCCCCGCCGGGCACCGAGTCCAGCATGTCGCCGGCGGCCACCGCGTAGCGGCCGTGCAATCCCCGCTCACTCAGATAGCTGGCCGCGCGCTCCATCGTCGCCGCCACGTCGAACACCGTCCCGCTGGCGCCTGGATACCGCGCCAGTATCCCCGCCAGCATATGGCCGACGCCGCCCCCGACGTCGATCATCGACGCGTACGGCGAAAAATCATACGCCTCCAGCAACGCCGGCAGCCCCAGCCCGGAATACACGGCCATCGCGCCGTCCATCAACTGTGCGCGCTCCGGGTACTGGCGGTACCAGCCCACTTGAGGGTCTTGCGGCAGCACCGGCTGGCCGGTGCGCACGCTCGCGTTCAACTGCGCCATCGGCAGCAGGACGCTGTCGTCCAGCAGATAGCGCGCCAACGCCTGCACCGATCCCGGACCCGGCAACAGCGTCGCGCCGAACGGTGTAACGCGATATCGATCATCCTCGCGCCGCAGCACGCCCATCGCCGCCAGCCCCGTGAGCAACCGCCCGAGCGCGGCCGCGTCCAGGCCCAGATGCGCGGCCAGTTCCGGCGTGGTGGCGTGGCTCCCCTCCTCCAGCGCGGGCAAAATCTCCAGCTCAAGGGCGGCCTTGACGGACAGCGGGAAGATGATCGATCCCAGCGCCTTCATCATCGCCGCTTGTGGCGACGAACCGGCGGCTTCGCGGCCGGCGGTATGTGGTTTATCCATGCGGAGCGTCTCCGACGTTCGGTATGTAAGGAGCCAACCTGGCGGCCAGCACATCGACGAGCGGCGCCCGCATCATGGAGACGTGATCGCCCGGCACGGCGACCACCTCCACCGGCAGTTCCGTGTATTGCTGCCAGCCCAGATCGGGCGCCCGGTCATGTTGCGCGCCGATCCGCATGGCGTCGACCGCACGCAGGACCAGCAATTTCCCCGCATAGACCTGCGGCCGGTACTCCAGCGCCATGCGGTTGTGGAGCAGCATGGTGTCCAGGTAGCCGCCAAACTGCCGCACATCGGTATCCTCCGGGATCAGCCGGAGATCCTTGAACAGCTTGAAAAACAGCGTGGTCCGCCCATGCTCGTCCGCGCCGCGCAACGCCGCCTCCGACAGATCGACATCCCGCCCCGCGAACATGGCCGCTTTTTGCGCGAACAGCAGCAGGCGTCCGGTGTCGTCCATCGGCGGCTCCGCGTGCTGGCCCGGGGCCGGCTGGTCGAGGATGACGACGGTCGGCGTCAGGCCGCGCCCGCGCCGGTAAAGCTGCCCCATTTCGAACGCCACCAGCGCTCCCATCGACCAGCCGCCGAGCATGGGCGCGCCGGCGCCGAATGCGGCGAAGGCGGCGTCCGCGTAGCCGCGCGCCAGATCGGCGATCGACGCTTGGCCGGCCCTTGTCGACGATTGCGCGGCGATAAACGGGAAGTCAGGCCCCAGCGCGCGCGATAGCGGCATGTAGCACAGCACGTCGCCGCCCGCCGGATGGCACAAACATAGCGGCGTGCGCTTGCCGTGAGGCTGAATGGTCACCAACGGCGTTTGCGGGGCTAGCGCGCCGCTGGTCCTGATCAGCGCAGCCATCTGCTCGACGCTGCCGTGCGCGAACAGGCTGGCCAGCGGAAGCTTCACGCCCCAGGCGTCGTACACCCTGGCCATCAGCTGGACCGCCAGCAGCGAGTGGCCGCCCACATCGAAGAAATTATCCTGCACGCCGAGGTCGTCGACGCCGATCAATTCACGCCAGATCCGGAGCAGCGTGGCTTCGCAGTCGTCGCGCGGCGGGCGCGTTGCCACCTCCTGCCGTGCCGGCGCGTTCAGCCGCGCATGGTCGATCTTGCCGTTGGCTGTCAACGGGATCTCGTCAAGCACCCCGATGAATGCAGGTACCATCTGCGGCGGCAAGCGCTGCGCCGCAAAGCTTTTGATATCCGCCGGTTCCGCTTCGGCGCCGGGATGAAGACGGACAAAGGCCGACAATTGGCCAGCCGGGTCGTCCTCGGTTGGTGGCCGCAACACCGCCTGCGCCACGGCCGGATGCGCCGCCAGCGCCGCCTCGACCTCGCCGGGCTCGATACGGAAGCCGCGCAGTTTGATCTGGCGGTCCCGCCGACCGACGAACACCAGCGCGCCATCGGCGCGGTATTTACCGATATCGCCGCTGCGGTACAACCGGTCGCCCGCCAGGAAGGGATTGGCGATGAAACGCGACGCGGTCAATTCGGGCCGGTTCCAGTAGCCGCGCGCGACGTTGTTGCCGCCGATGTAGATCTCGCCCTCGACGCCGGTCGCCACCGGCTCCAGCGCCGCGTCCAGCAGGTAGATGCGCGAACCGGGCAGCGGAAAGCCCAGCGGCAGCTGTCTTCCCTCCGGCGCCGCCGGCACACGGTAAGTCATCACCCCGACCGTCGTTTCGGTGGGACCGTAATGGCCCAGCAGCGCGCAGTCCGGTGCCAGCTCGCGCACCCGCGCCACCAGATCGGCCGGACAAGCCTCGCCGCCCAGCACCAGGCAGCGTCGCGGCAGCACGTCGGCGGCGTTCCTGGCCGACAGCAGCGCGCGCAGATGCGAGGGCACGATCTTCAGCGCCTGCACCGGCGCGGCGGCGAAGTAGTCGGCCAGGCCGACCGCGTCGGTCGCCAACGCGGCGTCGACCACGATCACGCTGGCGCCGTTGAGCAAGGCGGGGAAGATCATCGTGTTGCCCAGATCGGCCGCGAACGACGACACCGTCGCGCACCGGTCGCCCGGGGCCAGCCCCATTTGCGGCCAGATGGCGTCGCAATAGCTCAATAGTTGGCGATGCTCGACCGCCACGCCCTTGGGCACGCCGGTGGTGCCGGAGGTGTACATCAGGTAGGCCAGGCTGTCGGCGGCGACCCGCACGTCCAGATTGGTGGAGGGATGGCGCGCAAATTCGTCATCGGCCTCGTCGAGGTACACAGTCCGCAGCGGCAGGCCCAGGTCATCGATCAGCGCACGGTACGGCGACTCGCTGACGACGATGGTCGCGCCGGCATCCGTCAGCACCGCCGCCAGCTGCCGCGCCGGATAGCCCGGATCGAGCGCCAGGTAGCCGGCGCCGGCCTTCATCACGGCCAGCATGGCGCACACCGCGTTTGCGCCCCGTCCCAGCAGCAGCGCCACCGGCCGGTCGATCGCGGCGCCCAGCGCCACCAGGTGGCGCGCCAGCCGGTTCGCCCTGGCGTTCAAGCGCGCGTAGCTCCAGCGCTCGCCTCCGCCCTCGACGGCCAGCCGTTCGGCATCGGCCAGCGCGCGCGTTTCGAAGCGCAGGTGGACGCTGTCGCCGGGAACCGGCGGCGCGCTCGCCGGCGCATGGCGCAGATCGTCCTCGAAATAGCGCAAGCGCCCGATGGCGGTGTCCGGCGCGGCGACCATGTTCTCCAGCGTGGTGCGATAGTGGCGCAGCATACGGGCGATGGTGGCGGCGTCGAACAGCGCGCTGGCGTAGTACAGCGTCAGCACCAGTTGCCCGTTGACCTCCTCGCTCCACAGGTTGAGGTCGAATTTGGTGGTCTGGTAGTCGATCTTCAGCAACTCCAGCGTCATGCCGGGGACGTCGTACAGCGATGGCACGTTCTGGTGCACATACATGACCTGGAACAGCGGATGCGCCTGCAGATTACGCTGCGGCCGCAGTTCGCCGATCAGCTTCTCGAACGGCAGGTCCTGGTGCCGCAACGCCGCCAGGGTGGTGGTCTTGACGTGGTTCAGAAACGCGCGCACGCTGTCGTCGCCATTCGCCCGGACCCGTATGGCCAACGTATTGATGCACAGTCCCATGACGCCCTGCGACTCGGCTCGGTCGCGGTTGGCCGTCGAGGTGCCGATGACCAGGTCGTCCTGGCCTGTATAGCGGTACAACAGCAGCAGCCAGGCGCCCATCAGCACATGGAACAGGCCAAGCTGCTGCTGCCGCGCGAAGCGGCGCAGCGACTCGCCCAGGGCGTCCGGCAGGGTTATGGAGTGCAGCGCCCCTTCGTGCCATGGCGCGGCGCCACGCGGGCGGTCGGTCGGCACCGGCAGCGGCGGCGCCTCCGGCAACAGTTGCCCGCGCCAGTAGGCCAACTGGCGTTCGTAGGAGTCGCCGCCCAGCCAGTCGCGCTCCCACTGCACATGGTCGATGTACTGGAACGACGGCGGCGCCGGCAAGCCGCCACCCTGCCCCAGCGCATCGTAAATGGCCGACAGCTCGCCCGCCAACAGCGCGTTCGACCAGCCGTCGGAGACGATGTGGTGCGATGTCACCAGCAACATGTAATCCAGTTCGTCCAGTTGCAGGACGCGCAGCGCGAATAGCGGTCCGTTGCGCAGATCGAAGGCTTGGCGTCCTTCCTCGGCGGCGATGCGCAGCGATTCGGCCTCGCGCTCGGCCGGCGCCAGCGCGTGCAAGTCCTGCCACGCGCAGCGCGGCGTCAGCGTGGCGTGGACGCGCTGGAACGGCTTGCCGCCGACGTCGTGGAAGGTGGTGCGCAAGATGTCGTGGCGGCGGGCCACCTCCTCGACGCCGCGAAACAGCAGTTCGCGCTCCAACGGCCGCCGGCAACGCACCCGCATGGCGGCCGGGTTGTTGGCGGCGCGCGAGTCCGGATTGAGCTGGCACAGGAACCACATCCGCTCCTGCGCGCTCGACAGCGGATATTCTTGATTGGCGTTGCGCGGCATCGTCGCCGGCGCCCTGGGCTTGGCGTCGGGACGCTCGACCCGCCGCACCAGCGTCTTGATCTGATCGCTCGATAGCCTCGCCAGCCGTTGTCCCAGTTCAGAGTTCATCGTGTGGTGTCCCTGTTAGTCGTAGCGCAGCACCAGCTTGCCCATGTGGGTGGCGCGCGACATCACGGTCAGCGCCTGTCCCAGTTCTGCCACCGGCCAGGCCCGCCACTCGACCGGGGCGAAGTCGCCGCGCTCCAGGTGCTGCGCGATCTCCCGCAACAGCCGGTTCAGTCGCCGGGGTTGGGCCACGAACAGTGCCAGGTCGATCGCGGCGAAGGTCAGGCCCTTCTTGAAAGGCGCCAACCGCAGCGGCGCGTCGTCGAACACGGCCTGCTTCTCGATTTGCAGGAAGCGGCCGAACCAGCCCAGGCAATCGAGGCCGGCCCCCAGCGCGGCGCCGGGCAGCGTGTTGAGGACCACGTCGACGCCCTCGCCGCCGGTGCGCTCGGCGATCTGGCCGGCGAACGTCAGCGAGCGCGAGTCCATCGGCGCCGCGATGCCCAGCGACTCCAGCCGGCGCCGCTTGTCGCCGCTGCCGGCGGTGGCGTATATGTGCGCGCCCAACCAGCGCGCCACCTGGATCGCCGCCATGCCCACGCCGCCGGTGGCCGAGTGGATCAGCACCCGCTCGCCGGCCTGCAGCCGCGCCACCTCGTGCAAGGCGTGGTAGCTGGTCAGGAATCCCGTCGGCACCCCGGCCGCCGCCTCGAAGCCGAGGCCGGGGGGAATCGGTGCCGCCTGGAGCGCCGAGACGTTCTGCAGCGACGCCAGGTGCATGCCGTCGACGATGTTGCCATCGCGGTCGAAGTGGCCGGCCGACAGCGCCATGACACGGTCGCCGACGACGAATTCGGTGACGCCCTCGCCGACGGCGGCCACCTCGCCGGCGTAGTCGGATCCCATCACCGACGGTACGCCCGGCGTCGGCGGATAGCTGCCCATGGCGATCATCAGGTCGCGGAAGTTCAGGCTCAACGCCCGCACGCGGATCTGGATCTGGCCCGGTCCCGGCGCCGACCCGGTCCAGGGCATGAAGCGGATGCCGGCGAAGTTGCCCGGCGCCGCCAGCGCGCAATGAAAACCGGCGCCGGGCGGCGGGCCGCCGCCGCCATCCGGGACCGGCACACGGCGCCGCGCCAGCGCGTTGGCCAAGGAGTTGGCCAGCTTCGCGCGGCGTTCGGGCGACATTCCGGCGAGCGATTCCAGTGGCGGCCCCAACGTCAGGCCTCCAGTCCGGCCAGCAGGCCTTCCAGCGTGCCCTCGTCAGTCAGCTCCAGCAACGCCGCCACGATGGCGTCGGCCAACCCGCGCACCGTCGGGTCCTGGTAGAAGACGGCGATCGGCAGGTCGATCTGGAAGGCCTGCGCGGTGTGGGCCACCGTCTGCACCGCCAGCAGCGAATTGCCCCCCAACTCGTTGAAGTTGTCGTTCACCCCGATCGGCCCGATGCCCAGCACGCCGCTCCAGATTGCGCATACCGCTTCTTCGATGTCATTGGACGCCGCCACATAGGCCGTCGACAGCGGTGGCCGCGCGTGGGTGGCCGGGGCTTCCTCGCGCTGCGCCTCCGCCTTGGCGCTTTCCGCTCCCGGCTTGCCGTCCTCGATCAGCGCCTCCAGATTGCTGCTGCAGACGATCACCTGCGGCAGATGGCGCGCGGCCAGGATGCGTTCGAGCGCGTCGCGCCCTTCCTGCGGCAGGATGTCCTTGGCGTCGCCCGCCGGCGCGGCCGCCTTGGCCGCCGGCGGCGCCTGCTCAGGCTGGAAGCTGGCCGGTACCACCGCCGACGCGTTCTTCAGCGTGTAGCGCTCGATGCGCGCCAGCGGCTGGCCCTCGCCGTCGAACAGCGTCACGTCCAGCGCCAGCGTGGCGGCGCCGTGCTCGAAGGTGTCGTGCAGCCGGATATGGCTCCATACTTGCGCCGGCAACGGCCGGAAAAGGCTGATGCGCTTGTACGCCATCGGCAGGTACAGCTGGTCGGTCAGCCGGTGAACGGCCGCCACCAGCGCCACGTCGGCCAGCGCCGGGTGGAAAGGATGGGCCTCGAACTCGTTGGCGAATTGCTGGGGCACGGTCAGCCACATCAGCCACTCCCGTTCGCCGGCGTGGGTCTCGCGCAGCGCATCCCAACGCTCGCCCAACGTCAGCATCGGCGTGCCGTCGGCGCGCTCGATGGCGCGGTTCCAGCCGCGCTGGTCGACCGCGCCAGCGCAGCGTTGCCGCAACTGGCGCAACTGCTGTAACTGCGCCAGGTCCGCGTTTTCGTCCCCGTCGGCGCCCAGGCACATCTCGCCCATGAAGTGCTCCTGCCACGGGCCGTCCTCGGCGCCGGCCTGGCTTTTGAAGACAAAGGCCAGGCCGCCATCGCGCGGCCGCAGGAACAGGCGCACCCGGCGCGGCACGCCAGGCTCGAAAGACAGCGGCGCCATGAAATACAGATTCTCCAGCACCGCCCCGCCGGTTTGCCCCTGCTCCCTGGCATGGCGGTACAGCAGCTCCAGGAAGCCCGTGCCCACCAGCGTCGGCACGCCGAACACCTGATGCTCGTTGACCAGCCAATCCCGCGCCGGGTCGACCAGCACGTCGTAGATCTGCTGGCCGTCCTGCTCGGCCGCCAGTTGCAGCCACGGCCCGCCGGGCTGGCGCGCCGCCGGGCGCTTGATCGTACGCGCGGCCTTGCCTTCGCTCCAGCGCGCGGCCATGCCAAAGCCGGTCCAGGCGCCCCAGTTGACGGAGGTGACCCGTCCGGGGTTGCGCTGGTTGCGGTAGTGCGCCAGGGTGTCCATGAAGTTGTTGGCGGCGCAGTAGTCGACCCGGCCGGCCTCGCCCAGCACCGAGGTGACCGATGAGAACAGCAGCATGAAATCGAGCGGGCGCCGTTCGAACAGGCGGTCCAGCACCAGCGCGCCCTCGACTTTTGCGCGCAGCACCGGCGCGGCCATCTCCTTGGTCTTGAGCGAAATGACGCCGCCACCGGCCACGCCGGCCGAGTGGATCACGCCGTGGATGGCGCCGTAGCGGAGCTCCACATCGTCGATCAGCGCCGCCATGGCGTCGGCGTCGGCGCAATCGCAGCCGGCCAGCACCAGTTGCGCGCCCTGCCGTTCCAGCGCCTCCAGCCCGCGCAGTTTGAACGAGGTCGGCTCGTCCTCCGGATGCCGATCGAGCCAACCGGCCCATTCGTCCCGTTGCGGCAGCGCGCCGCGTCCGGTCAGCACCAGCGTCACGCGCTCGGCGCCACGGGCGATCTCGCCCGCGAAGAACAGACCGAGGCCGCTGACGCCGCCGGTGACCAGATAGACGCCACCGTCGCGCAGCCGCCCGCGCAAACCGTCGGCGGCGGGCGGCAGCGGCAGCGGATCGAAGGCCTCGGTCCAGCGGTGGGCGCCACGGTAGGCAACCAGCGTTTCGTCGTTGACCAGGCGCGCCTCGGCGATCAGCTGCTCCGCCAGCGCCGGCACCTCGCCGGCCGAAGCCGGCAGCCGCAGATCGACGAAACGCGCGCGCACGGCCGGCAGCTCCTTGCCGACCACGCGGCATGGACCGATCGCCAACGCCTTCAGTGGATGGCTGACCGCCTCGCCGGCGATGTCGAACACGCCGTTGGCGGCCACGATCAGGTGCAGGCCGCCCAATATCGCCTGGCTGGCGCACGCCTGTTGCAGGTAGACCGGGCTGTAGAACGCGAGCACGGTGGCGTCGGCCGGCTCGGACCTGGCGTCCGCCCGGCTGTCGGCGCCGACGTTCCACAAATGGAGGATGCGGTTCGGCGCCATGGCGTCTGCCTTGAGCGCGGCGATCATTCGGGTGTAGTCGTCCGGGATATGCGGCCGCACGGTGAAATGGCGGGCATCGGCGCGCTGGAACTCCGCGCCCTGGCGTACCATGACGACGGTCTCGCCGCCGCGTTCGAGCGTGGCGGCGATAGCTTCGGCCAGACCGGCCTGGTCGTCGAATAGCAGCCAGTTGGCCGGCGCCGGGATCGTCGAAGGTGCTAACAGGGCCGGCGCCAAGGTGCGCCGCCAGGACGGCACCGAGAACCAGCGGCCGACGTCGGGCTGCTTGCCATCGTCCACCGCCAGCGCCGGCTGGCGGGTCTTGGACGGATCAAGCGCGTAACGCTGGCGCTCGAACGGATAACCCGGCAGCGGCACCCGGGACGGCTGCGCGTCGCCGTACCAGGCCGGCCAGGACACGGCGCGGCCCAGGGTCCACAGTGTGCCGACGGCATTGTTCAGATAGACGCGGTCCGAGCCGTTCTCGTTGGCCGCTTTCATCGAGCGCAGCGCCGCGTGGCCGTCCTTGGGCGTCAGGTACGGCTTGATCGCCGACAGCAGCGACTGGCCCGGGCCGCATTCCAGGAAGATGGTGGGCACGCCGCCGTCGATGCGGCTGCGCAGCGCGTCGGCGAAGCGCACCGTGCGCCGCACATGCTGTACCCAGTAGTCCGGATTGGTCGCCTCTTCGGCCGTCAGCGGCAATCCGGTGACGGTCGAGATGATCGGCAGCTTCGGCGGATTGAGCGTCAGCGAGGCCACGGTTTCGGCGTAGGCCGGCAAGGCCGGGTCCATCATCGCCGAATGGAAGGCGTGCGAGGTGTCGAGGCGCTTGGCGTAGACGCCGCGTCCGGCCAGTTGCGTCTCCAGCTGCGACAGCGCGGCCGCCGGCCCGGCCACCACCGTCAGCTGCGGGCCGTTGACGGCGGCCACCGACAGCTGCGGCGTCAACAGCGGCAGCAGCTCGGCCTCAGGCAGCAGGACCGCCAGCATCGAGCCGCCCGGCAGCGCCTGGATCAGCCTGCCCCGGCTGGCCACGGCGTGCAAGGCATCCTCCAGCGAGAACACCCCGGCCAGGCAGGCCGCCACGTATTCGCCCACGCTGTGGCCGATCAACACGTCCGGCGCGATGCCCTGCGCCTGCCACCATTTGGCCATCGCGTAGCTGGTCACGAAGATGGCCGGCTGGGTGTATTCGGTGCGGTTGAGCGTCTCGGCGGCGCGCTGCGCGTGGTCGCCGCGCGCGTACATGATGTCGCGCAGGTCCGCGCCCAGCCGTGGCGCCAGCAGGTCGCAGCAGCGGTCGATCTCGGCGCGGAACACCGGCTCGCTGCGATAGAGCTCCAGGCCCATGCCGGGAAACTGGTTGCCCTGGCCGGGGAAGACGAAGGCCAGCGGCCGCGCCGCGCCAGTGTCGCACACGGTCTGGCCGCCGGGCTGCGCCAGCGCCGCCAGCAGGTCCTCGCGTTCGGTGAACGCGACCGCGCGGCGCTGCGCGAAATGGCGCCGCCCCACCTGGCAGGTGTAGGCCGCGTCATGGACGTCGAGTTCCGGATGGCGCTCCAGGTGCAGCCGCAGACGTTCGGTGGCGGCGTCCAGCGCGGCCGGCGTGCGCGCCGACAGCAACAACACGTTGTCCGGCCGGCGCGCCGCCGACGCTTGCCGAACCGGCGGCTCCTGCAGGATCGCGCAGGCGTTGGTGCCGCCCACGCCGAAGGAATTGATCAGCGCGCGCAGCGGGCCGCCGTCGCGCACCAACGCCAGGCGGCCGGTGTTGACGAAGAACGGGCTGTTGGGAAAATCGATCTTCGGGTTCGGCATGGCGTAGTTGAGCGAAGCCGGCAAGGTGCCGTGCTCGAGCGCCAGCGCGACCTTGATCAGGCTGGCGGCGCCCGAGGCGACGTCGGTGTGGCCGATATTGCCCTTGACCGAGCCGAGCGCGCAATACTGGCGCTCGCCGGTATAGCCGCGGAAGGCCTGCGACAACGAGGCCACCTCGATCGGATCGCCCAGCGAGGTGGCGGTGCCGTGCGCCTCCACAAAGCTCAGCGAGCGCGCCGACACGCCGGCGCGCTCCATCGCCTCGATGGCCACCTCCACCTGGCCGTTGACGCTGGGCGCGGTGAAGCCGACCTTGTCGTTGCCGTCGTTGTTGACGGCGCCGTCGAGGATGATGGCGTAGACGTGGTCGCGGTCGCGCTGCGCGTCCTCCAGCCGCTTGAGCAGCAGCACGCCGGCGCCCCGGCTGAACACCGTGCCGTGGGCGGCGGCGTCGAACGGGCGGCAGCGGCCGTCGGGCGACTCCATGCCGCCGTCCTGGTACAGATAGCCCTTGTGCTCCGGCGTCTCGACGGTCACCCCGCCCACCAGCGCCATGTCGCACTGGTGCGACAGCAGGCTGTTCACGCCCAGCATGGTCGCCACCATCGACGTCGAGCAGGCGCTCTGCACGTTCACGCTGGGGCCGGTGAGATTGAGTTTGTACGACACGCGCGTGGTCAGGTAATCCTTGTCGTTGCTGGTAACGACCGCCGCCGGGCTGGAGAACTTTTTGACGTCGGGATGGTTTTCCACCTGGCCCAGGTGCCAGTTGGTGCCGTTGCCGCCGAAGACGGCGATGCGCTCGGCGGTCTGCTGCGGGTCGTAGCCGCCGTCCTCCAGCGCGTGCCAGGCGCATTCGAGGAACACCCGGTGCTGCGGGTCGAGCAGCTCCGCCTCGCGCGGGGTGAAGCCGAAGAAGGCGGCGTCGAACTGGTCGGCGCCGTCGATGATGCCGCGCGACTTGACGTAATGGGGTAAACGCACCAGCTCCGGCGGCACGCCGGAGGCCAGCAACTGCTCGTCGGTGAAGGTGGTCAGCGATTCGACCCCGTCGAGCAGGTTGCGCCAGTACTGGCCGACGTCGGCCGCGCCCGGGAGCCGGCAGGCCATGCCGATGATGGCGATATGGTTGGCAGGATTGATGCGTTCACGAGTGGTCATGGTGTTCACCTTCGCTCTCATTGATCGGGGTCATCGGAATCACCGGCGGGCGCTGGCCGGCGCGCTGGTCGCGCTGCGCCGCCCGTTGCGCCATCCGTGACAGCATGGCGTCGCCTGGCGCGCCGCCGCCGGCGATGTGGCGCGCCAGGCCGCGGATGGTCGGGTACTGGAACAGATCGATATTGCTCACCTCCACCTGTAAACGTTGGACGATCAGGCTGCGCATCATCGCCATCAGCAGCGAGTGGCCGCCGACGTCGAAGAAGCTGTCTTCCGGGCCGAAATCGGCGCCGCCCAGCACCGACTCCCAGATCGCCGCCAGCGCCAGCTCGGTCGCGGTGGCGTAGCGGTGCGCGGCCGTCGTGACGACCGGGGCCTGCCTGTATTCCGGCCGGGGCAGCGCCGCCATATCGGTCTTGTTATTGGGCAGCAGCGGCATCGCCTCCAGTTCGACGAAGGCGGCCGGGATCATGTAGTCCGGCAGCGTGCGTTTCAGGTGCAGGCGCAGCGCCGCCGGATCGGCGCCGCCCGCCGTCGCCGCCTGCAGATAGGCGACCAGGCGCACGTCACCGGGACGGTCCTCGCGCGCCAGCACGATGGCGTGGCGCACGCCGGGATGGCGCAGCAGATGGTGCTCGATCTCGGCCAGCTCGATGCGGTAGCCGCGCACCTTGACCTGGCGGTCGGCGCGGCCCAGGAACTCGATGGTGCCGTCGTGCCAGTAGCGCCCCAGGTCGCCGGTCTTGAACAGCGTGGCCGGCGGCGCCGGCGCGGCCGGGCCCGACGGCAGGTAGGTGAACGGATCGGGGATGAACACGCGCGCCGTCAGTTCCTGCCGCTGGTGGTAGCCGTGCGCGACCTGCACGCCGCCGATGTACAGCTCGCCGACCATGCCGATCGGCACCGGCCGCAGCGCGGCGTCGAGGATGTGGATCACGGTGTTGGCCACCGGCCTGCCGATCGGCACGGAGCGCAGCCGCTCGCCGCGCCGGCAGGCCCAGTGGCAGACATAGATCGAGGCCTCGGTCGGCCCGTACAGGTTGTGCAGCTCGCCGTTGTAGCTGGCCAGCACGTCGTCCTGCAAGGTCAGCGACAGCGCCTCGCCGCCGCAGAAGATGCGCCGCAGCGAGGGGCACAGCGGCAGTTGCCCGGCGTCGGCGAAGGCGCGCAGCGCCGACGGCACGAACTGGATCTGCGTGATGCCGTTGGTCCGTATCAGCGCGCCCAGCGTTTCCGGCGCCAGCAGCTGGTCGCGCCGGCCCAGGTGCAGCTGCGCGCCCGCGATCAGCGGCAGAAAGATCTCCCACACCGAGATGTCGAAATTGATCGAGGTCCGGCCCAGCACCTTGTCGCCAGGCCGCAGCGGAAAGCGCGAGCGCATCCACTGCACATAGTTGCATACGCCGGCGTGCGGCACTTTCACGCCCTTGGGCCGGCCGGTCGAGCCGGAGGTGTACATCACATACATCAGGCTGTGGGGATCGGCGGCGGCCACCGGCGGGCCGGCCGGACGCCGGGCGACCTGCGCGCGCTCGTCGTCCACCACCACCAGCGGCACCTCGCAGGCGGGCAGGCGCGGCAAATGGGAACGCTGCGTGACGATCAGCGCCAGGCCGGCGTCGGCGATGATGTCGGCCAGCCTCTCGCGCGGGAAGCCCGGGTCCAGCGGCACGTAGGCCGCGCCGGTCTTGAGTATCGCCAGCAAGGTCACGATCAGGTCGGCGGTCGGCTCCAGGTGCACGCCGACCCAGCGGCCAGCGCCCGGCGCGAGGCCGACATCGGCCGCGATCAGGTGGTGGGCCAGCTGGTTGGCGCTCCGGTCCAGTTCGCCGTAGGTCAGACCCCGTTCCCAGCTCGCCAGGGCCGGCGCGTCCGGCGTGGCGGCCGCCTGCCGCTCGAACAGCCGCAACACCGTGTCCGGCGGGGTGCCGTCGGCGGTGGCGTTCCAGTGCGTCATCAGGGCCCGGTCGGTGGCGCCGGACAGCTCGAAGGCGCCCAGCGCGCGGCCCGGGTCGTCCAGCGCCTGCTCCAGCAACAGCACGAACTGGCGCAGCAGCCGCTCGGCGCTGCCCTGCGCGTACAGGTCGGTGTTATACGACAGCCGCAGTTCCAATCCCTGCTCGCGGTCCTGCACCTCCAGCGTCAGCTCGTACTTGGCCTCGTCGTTGCCGTCTTCGTGGACAGCGCAGCGCAGGCGCTCGTTGACCGCGCCCCCGTACAGCTTTTCCTGGAACACGAACATCGCCTGCACCAGGGGCGCACGGCTGGCGCTGCGCGCCGGCTGCAGCAGCTCGACCAGCTTTTCGAACGGGAAGGACTGATGTTCGAGGCACGCCAGCGACGACGCCCGCACCTGCGCCAGCAGCTCGCGGAAGGTGTCGCCGGCGTTCATCCGGGTGCGCATCACCATGGTGTTGGCGAACAGGCCGATGGTGCCGGCGGCCGCCAGCGGCTCGCGGTTGGCGGCCGGACAGGCGAGCAGCACGTCGGTCTGGCCGGAATAGCGGTGCAGCAGCAGGTTGAACACCGCGAACAGGGTCATGAACGAGGTGGTGCCGTGGCGCTGGTTGAACGCCGCCAGGCTGTCGTGCAGCCCGGCCGGAACCGCCAGCCGGCTGACCGCGCCACGAAAGCCGCGCACGGGCGGACGCTGGAAATCGGTCGGCATCTCCAGCACCGGCTGGCAACCGTCGAGATGCCGGCGCCAGAACGCCAGGCTGGCGGCGCTATCCTGGCCCGCCCGCCAGCGCACCCAGTCGGCGTAGGCCATCACCGAGGCATTCGCGCGCGCCGGTCCGCCGGTGCGGGACCGGTAGTGGTCGATGAACTCGCGGCAGAACAGGCCGATGGAGCGGCCATCGAAGACGGCGTGATGCACCGTCACCTGCAAACGGTGCTCGTTGCCGGGCAAACCGAAGCAGGTGAAGCGGAACAGCGGGCCCTGCTCCAGATCGAAAGGCTGGCGGCCGTCGTCGTCGGCCAGCCGCTCGCACTCGCGTCCGGCGGTGGCCGGGACGGCGTAGCGCAGGTCGACCCGGCGCGCCGCCACCGCCAGCGCGGACTTCACCGACGCCAGCGGGCGGCCGCCGGCCTGCGAGAACACGGTGCGCAGCGCGTCGTGCGCCTCCACCACGGCGGCCAGGCTGGCGTCGACGGCATCTTCGTCAAGGTCCCCATTCAGGCGCAGCGAGAAGCGCATGTTATACGCGCTCAGGCCGGGATAAGTCTGCGCCAGCAGCCACAGCCCCGCCTGGCCGGGAGAGCACAGGCCCGGCTCCGCCGCCAATGTCGCCACCGTTGGCGCGTGGTCCGGGGCGGCGGCCGGCGCCGACAGCCGCTCGGCCAGCGCGGCCGGAGTGGGATGGTCGAAGAAGCGGCGATAGTCGAGCGCGATGCCCAGCTCGGCGCGCACGCGGCTGATGACGGCGGCCACCTGCAGCGAATCGCCGCCCAGTTCGAAAAAGTGGTCGTCGATGCCCAGCCCATCGAGCCCCAGCACCTGCTCCCACACGCGCAGCAGCTTGCGCTGCATGGCGGTGCGCGGCGGCACGCAGGCGTAGGTCAGCCGTGGCCGGGCGCGGCCGGGAGCCGGCAGGCCGCCACGGTCGATCTTGCCGTTGGCCAGCGTGGGCAGCGCCTCCAGCACCACCCAGGCCGACGGCAGCATCGCTTCCGGCAACCACGCCGCCAGCGCGGCGCGAATCTGGTCGACCGGCACTTCGGCGCCGGGATGGAACACCAGATACGCCACCAGGGCCTTGTCCAGACCCTCTTCGCGGCAGGCGACCACCGCCATGCGGATGGCGGGATGGGCCGTCAGCGCCGCCTCGATCTCGCCGCATTCGATGCGCACGCCCCGGATCTTGACCTGGAAGTCGCGCCGGCCGATAAACAACAGCTCGCCCCTTGTGTTATACCGGCCCAGGTCGCCGGTGCGGAACAGCGGCCGGCCTGTCAGGTGCGGCAAGGGGTTGGCGACGAAGCGCCCGCGCGTCAATTCCGGCAGGTTGACGTAACCGAGCGCCACGCCGTCGCCGCAGATGCAGATCTCGCCGGGTTCGCCCGGCCCGACCTCGCGCAGGTCCTCGTCCAGCAGGAAAATTTCGGTCCCGGCGATCGGCCTGCCGATGCAGGCCGGCGCACCGGCGCGCAATTCCGCGTAGCTGGCGTTGGCGGTCGCCTCGGTCGGCCCGTAAAGATTCCAGATCCGTAGCGCCGGCCAGACGCGGGCGCTGCGGTCGAGCAGCATATCGTGCACCGCCTCGCCGGACAGCAGCACGCAGGCCGGGCCGGGCGGCCGCTCGGCGGGTGGCAGCGCCTCGACACACTTGAGCACTTCGTTCCAGACCGACGGCACGCAATACAGGCCGAAATCGGGATGGGCGCGGAACCAATCCAGCAGCAGCGGCGGCTGGCGCAGCACATCCCGGCCCAGCACCTGCTGGGTACGGCCAAGCAGCAGCGGCGCATAGAACTGGGTGACGTGGGCGGCGAAGCCCATCGACGACGTCAGCGGCACGTCGACGCCGCCCAGTTCCGGACGCAGATGGTGGCAGTGCCAGTCGAGGTAGTACGCCAGGTTGCGGCGCGTCACCATCACACCCTTGGGCTTGCCGGTCGAACCCGAGGTGTACAGCAGGTAGGCCAGGCTGTCGGGATCGGTGGCGGCGCGCGGCGCGGCCTCGGTGTGGATGACCGGCAGCGGCTGGACCGGGCCCAGCACCATGATGTCGCGGACCAAGGGGGCCAGCTTCGGCTGCAGGTCGGCCTGCGTGAGCGCCAGCGCGACGCTGGCGTCCTGCACAATGTAAGCGAGACGCGCGGCGGGATCGGCCGGCGACAGCGGCACATAGGCCATGCCCGCCTTGAGCACCCCCAGCACCGCGATCGCGGTCAGCGGTCCGGGTTCGAAACAGACGGCCACGCGCGCCCCGGCCGGCAGCCGGCGCGCCAGCAACGTGGCGCACAACTGGTCGGCGCGCCGGTTCAATTCGGCATAACTGAGGGCGTGGCGCTCGCTCTTGACGGCGATCAGGTGGCCGTGCCGCTCCGCCTGCCGTTCGAAGCTCGCGACCACGTCGGTGATAATCGGCGTTGCCGCGCCGCGGCCTCGACCCTGTGAAACGGAAAGGGAGCCTGTGATGTCCATGTGTCCTTTCGTGCGGATGGCGGGAACGGCGGGCAACGGCCGGCGGCGTCAGGATGCCAGGATGGCTTTGACGGACACGATGTGATGACTCATGTTTTCGGCGGCGCGGGCGGCCGTATCCGGGTCGTCGTGGTGGTAATTGGCGACGTGGAAGACCGGCGTGCCACCGATGCTCTTGAGGATGCTCTCCACGTATTTGTCGCGGGTATCGTCATCGAGCCCGAACAAGCCAACGATGGCCTTGACGGTGGCCTCGGTGCCCTGCTTGCGACTCAGTTCGGTCTGGATCAGGGATTTCAGCGCCGGGTCGCTGGTGAAGCGGTCGATGATGTCTGAAGCTTTGTCTTTGATGGTAGCCATGGGTTCTCCAATAGAGGCAACGCGGATCAATGCCAGCACCCACCAGGAGTCCCGGCGTCGGTAAACGAGCACGCGGCTCGACTTTCGTCAAAGTAGTCGCGGCGTTTTTATGGCCGAGTACGCTTCAACCAATTCAGATTAACAATGTTTTAATGGCCCGCCTTGACGTGGCTCAAGTCAAGAACCCTTGCTTTGCGGCGCATGGTGGACGGTGCGGGGAGCCCGGCCGTGGGCCGGGGGATGGCGGAATGGCGGGCAGCACGGCGCTGGCGCGCCGCGTGGCGGAGGAAACGGCGGCGGGCCTGGCGGCCCGCGCCTCACAATTTGTAGAACTGCTCCCAGTCCCTGCGCGGCGGTACGCCGTCCAGCAGCGCGTCGGCCAGCCGATGGTTGGTGATGCGCTTGCTGACCGGATCGAACTCGAGCTTCGCGTTCACGCGCTGGGCGATGACGCCCAGGCTCATCGTTTGACACAATGGCCCGGCGACCGCGAAACTTGAGCGGCAGGTTTCCTGTCCCATGCAGGCGCGCAGGAAGTTGGCGAAGTGATTGGACGGGCTGGCCGGGACCTCCGGCAGGCGCGCGCGGATCTCCCGCGATTTTTCGCCGTCCAGGATTTGAAGCTCGGAACCATGCGTGCCGCCCTTGAACGTCAGCCCCTCGCCGTAAATGATCTTTCCGGGCGCTAGCTGGTCGGCGGTGGCGTTCGCGCCTTTCGACGGCGGCGGAATCGAGGGATCGACCACGGACGCCCCCATGTTCGCCGGCAGCGGCGGCAGATTGTCCCTGCCGTCGTACCAGGTCAGGTCGAGCGGCGGCAGCGCGCCGCGCGCCGGAAAATGGAAGCCGAGTGTCGACGCCTGCGGGAAAATGAACGGGCTGTGGCCCTCCAACTTAATGGCGTCCACCAGGGTCGGCAGGCCGAGTTGCAGGAACTCGTGGGCGGTGTCGAAGATGTGGGCGCCCCAGTCGCCGAGCGCGCCGTTGCCGAAGTCGAACCACGAGCGCCAGTCGCCGTTCACATAGCCCTGGTTATAGGCGTGCATGCGCTCGGTGGCGATCCAGCCGTCCCAGTCGAGCCCCTCCGGCAGCGGCTGGGCCGGCAGGTAGCCCGACACCCGCATCCCGTGCCAGCGGCGCGGATTGTTCATATAGGCCGTGATGCGGGTGACATTCTTGATGACGCCTGCATTGACCCAGGCCTGGAACTGGAAGTAATTGGGTCCGGAATGGCCCTGGTTGCCCATCTGGGCGGCGACCTTGTATTTTCGCTCGGCGGCCATCATCAATTCGATCTGGCGGAAACTTTGGCCCATCGGTTTTTCGCAATAGACATGCTTGCCTTGCGACATGGCGAGCATGGCGACCGGAAAGTGCGAAAAATCCGGCGTGCCGATGCTGACGGCGTCGATCCGCGTGCCCATCTTGTCGTACATCTGGCGGAAATCGCGGAAGCGCGGCACGTCGGGGAACAGCTTGAGGATTTGCGCGGTATGCGGCGCGCCCATATCGGTATCGCACAGGGCCACGATGTTCGCCAGGCCGGTGGCGTGCAGGTCCAGGATGATCTGGGCGGCGCGGTTGCCGATCCCGACGCAGGCCAGATTGACCTTGTCGCCCGGGGCGGCGCCCACGGCCAGGCGTGGGACGAGAAGCGCCGAAGCGCCGGCGGCGAGCGCGCCCTGGACGAAAGCGCGGCGGCGCGGCGAGGAAGGTGTGTGCGTCATGACGATTCCAGTTCTGGTTGACGGGCGTTTGACATGGCGGAGCGTCGCGGCCGCTCCGCAGGGCCGCCAAGGACCAAGGCGGTTTGTATCAGGCCGGGAAACCGGCTCATTCGTAGTGACCCGGCCACAGGATTTCGCCACCCTGTTCGACCGCGGCCAGCCCCATCAACGTGGCGACGCCGGCGCGGTAGGCGTGTTCGATCATCTGCGGGATCTTCTGGCCGGAACGGATGGTGTTGGCGAAGGCGGCCAGCGATACGGCGGTGCCGTCGTCGCCGTTGGCGTTGCGGCGCAACGCCAAGCCCTGGCCACCCTGTTTGAGTTCGGGCTTCCAGGAAGGCGCGGCGACGGCGACGGTGTCGAACCCGCCCTGTTCCAGCTGGGAGACGAGTTGGGCGACGCCGGGCGCGGGCTGCGCCTGTTCGAAATAGGCCTTGGCGCTCTCCCCTTCGATGGTGCCCTTCGAACCCATGATCTGCACCTCCATGCCATGGAAGCGATTGCTGCTCAGCGAGTCGTACACCACCGACACCCCGTCGCGATAGCGATAGACGACGTTGACGTTGTCGTGGACTTCGCGGCCGTCCTTCCAGTGGTTGATGCTGCCATAGCCGACGCAGGACAAGGGCGCCGCGTCGAGGAACCAGTTGGCGACCTGCAGGTGGTGCGAGCCCAACTCGCCCATCAGTCCGGCCGAGTAGGCGCGGTACAGGCGCCAGTTGAGGATGCGCTCCAGTTCCGGCGTGGCGGCCGGGTTGCGCCAGTCGGCGTTGCGGTGCCAGTGGGCGCGGATCTGGGTGATGTGGCCGATCGCGCCCCCGCGCACCATCTGGTGCGCCTGCAGGAACTGGTTGCTGAACAGGCGCTGGTGGCCGATCTGGAAGGCGCGCTTGCTGGCGCCGGCCGCGCGGGCGACGGCGCGGCATTCGTCGATCGTCAGCGCCAGGCTTTTTTCGCAAAACACGTGCTTGTCGGCCGCCAGCGCGTCGAGGCACATCGGCGCGTGCTGATGCAGCGGTGTCGCGATCACCACCCCGTCGAGGTGCGGGGTCGCCAGCAGCGCGCGGTGGTCGGAGAAGGCAAGCGGCTTGCCGCCCGCCGATTGCATGCCGAGCCGCAGATGGGGCGCGTGGTTGTCGCACAGCGCCACCAATTCGACACCAGGGGTGCGCAACAGGTCCTGCATCAGCCGCCGGCCGCGCGAGCCGGTGCCGATCACGCCGAGGCGAACCCGGTCGGACGCGGCCGAACCGAGCGGCGCCGCGCGCAATGGCGCGATCCAGGGCAGCGCGCTCAACACGCCGGAGCCGGCCACGGTCGCCGCCAGCCGGGTCAGAAACCGGCGCCGGCGACGCCGGTCTTCGGCTAGATCGCCGGTGCTTTCGGGGACATCAGGATGCATCATGCCATCTCTTGTGCAGGCCCTGCGGACCGGCATCCGCCGAGCATACGAACTCGACGCCTTCCGCCCCGGGGTAGTTGTTCAATATGCGGGCGCGTTCGGCGCGGGAGGTGACCAGCAGCGCGGTGGAGAGCACTTCGGCGTCGACCGCGCTGGCGCACGCCACCGACAGCACGCATCGGCCGTTGCGCCGCAGGCCGCTGTGCGGATCGACGGTGTGGCCGTCGTCCGTGCGGTTGCCCGAGGAGGACATGGCGCCGTCGCGCAGGTGAAAGCTGTGCAGCGCGGTATCGCCACGCGCGGGATCGACGACACCCACCGGCCAGTAGGGACCGGCCGGGTGGCTGCCGATCACGGCGATCGAACTTTCGCCGAAGCTCAGGAACGCCCGCTCGACGCCGCGCGCGCGCAGTCGCCGCACCACGTTGTCGAGGGCGATGCCCTTGCCGACGCCGCCCAGGTCGAGCTGGACGCCCGGCGAGGCGAAGCGCACGGTGCGGGCGGCGTCATCGAGTTCGACGTATTGCATGCCGTTGTCCGCTGCGGCCAGCGAGGCGCCGCTGGTGCGGGCGCCCTGGGCGATATCGAAGGCGCCCCCGGTGCGCCGCCAATGGTCGCGGCAGGCCAGTAGCACGTCCCAGGCGTCGCCGGCGGCCACCGCCGCTTGTCCCGCGTGCCGATTGATGCGCGCCACGGCGCCGTGCTCCACGAACCGGCTCATGAGCCGCTCCTGCCGGCCCACGAACGCCTCCACTTCTCGCGCCAGCCGAACGCCGGCGGCGGCGGCCACCGACGGCAGCACCACGGTGAAGCGGGTGTTCATCGCCGCGAACGTATGCTGGAAAACAGGCGTCCCCGGCATGGCCTATTTTCCGCCCAGGTCGCGAATCTTGATGTTGCGGAACGAGACATCGTTACCGTGGTCCTGCAGCAGAATATGGCCGTCGGGCCATTCGCCAAACAGGGGGATCTCCTTGAACTTGCTGGCGGCGACGCTGGCGCGGAACGCCGGCGAGCCGCGCTCGAACTCGACCGTCTTTTTACCGTTGAGCCAGAACGATACGAGCTTGCCTTTCGATACGATGCGCGCCTGGTTCCACTGGCCGACCGGCATCACGGTTTTGTCCTTGGCGGCGGGAATGAGATCGTACAGCGAGCCGATGGTGCGGTTGCCGTCGCGGCCCAGCTTGGCGTCGGGATGGCGCTCGTCGTCGAGCACCTGGAACTCCAGGCCGATGGCCGAGCCGATCTGGGCGGGCTTGCCGGTGACCTTGTCGATGGCGCTGAGGGTCGGCTGGGTGAAGATCTTGATACCGCTGTTGGCGCCCGGCGTGGTCTTGAATTCGGCGCTCAACTCGAACTCGGCATAGCGGCGTGTGGTGATGATGTCGCCGCCGCCCTGCGATTCCTCGCCGTCCTTCCCCTGCACGGACAGCACGCCGCCGCACATTTGCCAGCCTTTTTCGGGGAAAACGTCCGATTTGACGGCGCGCCAGCCGGCCGACGTGCTGCCGTCCCACAGCAGGCGCCAGCCCTCCGCCTTCTCCGCCGGCGTCAGGCTGGTTTGAGAGGCGCCGGCGGCGCCGTCCGCACAACTCCGACGCGCCGGCTCCGCCGCCATGGCTGTCGCGCCCACCGCCAAGGCGGTCCCGGCGAGTAACAGTATCGCTGCCAATTTGCTCATCAAACCCCCTCGAATTGAATCGGATCGGGACAAATGATAGCGCAATCTTTTGATATGGGATACGACTTTTTCGGGGCCGGGGATGGCGGGCTTCGGCGCCCCTGAAAACCCCGCTAGCCGACCGGACAATCAATCGCCCCATCGTCATCCGGCAGATAGGCGTTGATGCGGTTGCGGCCGCCGTTCTTGGCCTGGTACAGCGCGCGATCCGCGCAGGCCAGCAAGCGATGCGAGGTCAGCGGCCGGGCATGGCAGGCGGCGGCCACGCCGCCTGAAAAGGCGTAGGTAAAACCGGGCGCGACCGCATCGACGGTCTGCTCCGCCAATTGTTCCACCATGCGGCGCAACACAAACAGCGCCTCCTCGATGCCGGTCTCGGGCAACAGCACGGCGAACTCCTCGCCGCCCAGCCGGCCGACCATGTCGGCCGCGCGCAGGCGCTGGCAAAGAAAATCGGCGAAGTGGCGCAGCACCGCGTCGCCAGCGGCGTGGCCGTGGCGGTCGTTGACGTGCTTGAAGTGGTCGAGGTCGAGTATCGCCAGGCACAGCGGGTAGCCGTAACGGTCCGCCCGCTCCAGCTCGATGTCGAACTGCGGAAAGAACTGGCGCCGGTTCGGAATGCCGGTCAACTCGTCGGTCAGCGCCAGCCGCCGCAGTTCGGCGTGCGCGTGTTTCAGTTCGAATTCGGTCTTTTTCTGGCGGGTGATGTCGGTGCACATCACCACCATTTCGCCGCCGGCGTTGACCTGCTCGGTGATCAGCAGCCAGCGGCCGTCGATCAGGTCCACCTCGAAGCTGCGGAAACGGGCGCTGCGCTGCCGGGTGTGCACATAGCACAACCACTCCTCGATGCTTGCCGCCTCGATCAGCGGCCCGCAGTGGTTGGTGTAGGCCCAGATCATCATATCGTCGTAGTGCTTGCCGACCATGGAGCCGTCGGGGAAGCCGAACATCCGGGCGAAGGCGCGGTTGTGGTACAGGAAGATATCACCGGCGTCGAGCATGGCGATGCCGTTGTCGCTGTCGTCGGCGTTGCGCAGCAGGATGGCCGCCAGGTTGGCCGCCAGCCGCTGGTCGACATCGCCGGCCTGCGCCGGCGCGAGGGGGGCCGGGCTGGGCGGGTCCCGGCTGGACTTGCGTGAACTCATGCGGTGTTTTCCGTTCAGCGTATTTTCGGCCGATCGCCGCAGGAACCTGGACATACTTCCATCCGAGAAATAGGTTCCTACGGCAATTACGGTACCACATCCGCGATCGCCACGACACAAACATCCGCTAAATCCGCCTGGCGAGTTCCCGCCAAACGACAAACATGCTAGTCACTTCCCCCTTTGCAACGCCGCTGGGATCAGCCCTCCGCCCGCGCGCGGCGGCGGGCCACCAAGCCCAGCATCCCCAGTCCCGCCAGCAGCATGCCGTAGGTCGCCGGTTCCGGCACCGCCGTGACGTTGATGTTGGCGTCTGGCGCGAAGTCGGCCAGGCGTCCGAGACCGGCGACGTTGGTGTCGATCGACCACACGGTCCAGGTGTAATCCTTGAACGCCAGGCCGTTCGAAGGCAGCAACGACGCCGACACGGTGGCGAAGATCCGGTTGCCGGCGATTTGCTCGGTGATCGGCGTCGCGCCGATCGCGGCCGTGCCGTTGGCGCGCAAGGTCACCGTGCGGTTGAAGACCGCGCCCGGCAGGCCGACCGAGGCGAACGGCGCGACGGTCGTGCCTCCGGCGTCCAGTCCGAAGACGTAGGCCGCGCCGTTGACGCCGGCGATCGCCCCCGCCGCCGTGGTGCTGAACACGAACTCGTTGGTGGCTGCGTTGAAGCTGACGTCGGCCGCCAGCACGTCGAAGGCGGCGTCGCGGCTGCCCGTATAGCCTGCCAGGAAATCGCCGGACACGTCGGTCACGGCGTGGGCGTTGGCGGCCAGGGCCAGGGCGGCCACGGCCAAAGTCTTGTGCAACAGCTTTTTCATTTTGTCATCCTTGTCGTTGTAAGAGGCGCCGGTTGGCTGCCTACCGTACATTCCCGACGACTTGGAAATAGTTCAAGAAACTTGCCATTTTTTTACAGGCCTCCCCTCTCCATTCCGATGGTGGACGGCAAGGTCCACCGGATGAGATACTTGCTGGCTCGACAATCAGCGCCGATAACGGCGCGCACAACGGAACCTTATGGCACACGGCTTTCTTTTACACATGGTGTTTTATCTGGTGGCGGCCGTGGTGCTGGTGCCGCTGGCCAAGCGGGCCGGCATGGGCGCGGTGCTCGGCTATCTGGCCGCCGGCGCCCTCATCGGCCCGTGGGGCCTGTCGCTGATCGGCAATGTCGAGGACGTGCTGAGCGTCTCCGAGTTCGGCGTGGTGCTGATGCTGTTCCTGATCGGCCTGGAACTGGAGCCGAAGAAGCTGTGGTCGCTGCGCCGGCCCATCTTCGGCTGGGGCGGCGCCCAGGTGCTGATCGTCGGCGCCGCGCTCACGGCGGCGGCCGTGGCGTTCGGCGTCGAGTGGAAAATCGCCCTGGTCGCCGGCCTGGGCATGTCGCTGTCGTCGACCGCCATCGTGCTGGCCACCCTGGGCGAGCGCAAGCTGATGCCCAGCCCCGCCGGCTCGGCCAGCTTTTCCATCTTGCTGTTCCAGGATATCGCGGCGATCCCGATGATCGCGCTGGTGCCGCTGCTGGCCGGCGTTGCCGCGGAGCATGCCAGCGGCGGCTGGATGCGCGCCGTCAAGCTGGTGGCCGTGCTGCTGACCCTGGTCGCCTTCGGCCGCTGCCTGGTCAACCCGGTGATGCGCTATCTGGCCCGCACCGGCCTGCGCGAGCTGTTCACCGCCTTCGCGCTCCTGCTGGTGATCGGCATCTGCCTGCTGATGGAGTCGGTCGGGCTGTCGCTGGCGCTCGGCACGTTCACGGCCGGCGTGCTGCTGGCCGACTCCGAATACCGCCATCAGCTGGTCAGCGACCTGGAGCCGTTCAAGGGGCTGCTGCTGGGTCTGTTCTTCATGGCGGTCGGCATGTCGGCCGACTTCGGCGTGCTGCTGGCCCATCCGCTGCTGGTGGTGGGCCTGACCTGCGGCCTGCTGCTGCTCAAGGGTGGCTTGCTGTACGGCATGTCCTTCTGGTTCGACATTCCGCGCGGCCAGCGCCTGTTCTTCGCGCTGCTGATGTCGCAGGGCGGCGAATTCGCCTTCGTGGTGTTCGGCACGGCCGTCGAGGCCAGGGTGCTGGCGCCGGAGACCTCGGCCATGCTGGTGATGGTGGTGACGCTGTCGATGGTGGCCACGCCGCTGTTGCTGCTGCTGTACGACAAGTTCGCCGCGCCGCGCCTGCGCACGGCGAAAAAGAAGCGCGAGGCCGACAAGATCACGGTCGAGCATCCTGTCATCATCGCCGGCTTCGGCCGTTTCGGCCAGATCATCGGCCGCCTGCTGTCGGCCAACCGCATCGGCGTGACGGTGCTCGACCACGATCCCGACCAGATCGAACTGCTGCGCAAATTCGGCTATGAAGTGTTCTACGGCGACGCCACCCGCATCGACCTGCTGGAGGCGGCCGGCATCGGCAAGGCCACCACGCTGGTGATCGCGATCGACGCCGTCGACGACAGCCTGGCGCTGGTCGACGCCGTGCGCGAGCGCTATCCGTCGCTGACGATCCTGGCGCGGGCGCGCAACGTGACGCACTACTACGAACTGCTGGACCGTGGCGTGACGCTGATCGAGCGCGAAACCTTCGAATCGTCGCTGCAGCTGGGCGCCAAGGTGCTGCAGCAGCTCGGCTTTGCCGCCGAGCGCGCCGAGCACGCCGCCCGCACCTTCCGCACGCACAACCTGAAGATGCTGATGGAAGTGTACCCGCACCAGCAAGACCAGGACGAGATGGTCTCGCTCACGCGCAAGGGACGGCTGGAGCTGGAGGAAATGTTCGCCGGCGACGCCGCCGCCTTCCAAACCGCCGAAAACCAACCGGGGTCAGTGCCGACATTCGGGCACGAGCCCGACGCTAGCAAGCCTTAGCGCCCAGCTCGTGTAGAAATGGTGGACCTGACCCCGGAGTTGACCCCGGAGTGTCGGACGCGGGGTGCCGGAACAGCGGCAGCGCCGCCGCGCCGACCGGCCGCGAGATGTGGTAGCCCTGCAAGTAATGGCACCCCATGGCTTCGAGCGCGCGCGCCTGGCCGGCCGTTTCGACGCCTTCCGCCACCAGTTGCAGGCCCAGGCTGTGGCCCATGGCGATGATGGTCGCCACCAGCGCGTTGCTGCGCGGACTGTCGACCATGTCGGTCACGAAGGCGCGGTCGATCTTGAGCGTGTTGATCTGGAACTGCGTCAGGTAGCTTAGCGACGAGTAGCCGGTGCCGAAATCGTCGAGCGACAGGCTGACGCCCAGCTCGCGCAGCCTGCCCAGCGCGACCCGCACCTGCGCGCCATCGCTGATGAGCACGCGCTCGGTCAACTCGAGCTCGAGCCGCCCCGGCGCCAGGCCGTTGGCCGACAACGCCCGCTCCACCATTCCGATGAAGGCCGGGTCGAGCAACTGCCGCGCGGAGACGTTGATGCTGACCACCAGCGCCGGCAGGCTGTCGCCCCAGCCCGCCAACTGGCGGCACGCCTCGTCGAGCACCCAGGCGCCCAGTTCGATGATCAGGCCGCTGTCCTCGGCCACCGGGATGAAGCGGTCCGGGCCGACCGTGCCCAGCGAGGCGCTGTGCCAGCGCAGCAGCGCCTCGACCTTGTCCATCGCGCCGCTGGCGGCGTTGACGATCGGCTGGTACGCAAGACTGAGCTCACCCGCCTGGATGGCCCCGCGCAGTGCGCCGTCGATCACCAGCGCGTCGCGCGCGTACGCGCTCATGGCCGCGTCGAAGAAGCGCAGCTCGCCCCTGCCGCTCTTCTTGACGTCGTGCATGGCGATGTCGGCGTTGCGGGTCAGCGTGTCGGCGTCATCGCCGTCGCCGGGAAAGCACGCCACGCCGATGCTGGCCGAGACGGTGATCAGCTGCGGCGAGAGCTGGAAGCCGCCGCCCAGCGCGCGCAATATCTGTTGCCCGCGGGCCGCCGCCGCAGCGGCCACGTCGGCCTTCGCCGGTCCTTGCAGCACCACGATGAACTCGTCGCCGCCGAAGCGGGCCAGCAGGTCGCCTTCGCGCGCCATACCGCGCAGCAGCTGCGCCATCTGGACCAGCAACTGGTCGCCGGCCGCATGGCCGAAGGAATCGTTGACGCGCTTGAACTTGTCGATATCGATGAACAGCACCGCGCAGCCGCCGGCGCCGGCCTGCGACAGCGCGGCGGCCAGCCGCACCGACAGGCCGTGCCGGTTCAGCAGGCCGGTCACGCTGTCATAGTTCGCGGCGCGCTGCAGCAGGTCGTCGTTCTTCTTGCGCTCGGTGATGTCCATCACCAGCATCATGCAATGCAGCTGGCCGCGCTCGTAATGCGGCGAGGCGATCAGTTCGAGCGGCAGCTCCCGCCCGTCGCCGCCGTCGATGACCGCCGTTTCGACGTGCGGGTAACGCGTGGCCGCGGCGAACCGCTGGAAGTGCTCGGCGACTTGCCGGCGGCTGATGGACGGCAACCAGTCGCCGACGCCGGTGCCGAGCAGCTGCTTGACGCCCGGCGCCCCGAGCAGGCGGGCGCTGCTCTCGTTGGCGGAGCGGATGCGTCCGGCGCGGTCGTACACCAGGAAGCCCTTGCTCAGGCTGTCGATGGCGCGGGTATAGCGTTTCTGTATCTTTTCCTGCGCCGCGTGTATCAAACACAACATCGAGCTGGCCTTGACCAGGAACGACCAGATGAACCAGGCCTCGAACGCCGACGGCACCAGGTTCACGCCGTTCGCCAGGTTGAACACGCCGCGCGCGATCAGGATCAGCCCCAGCAAACGGTAATGGTTGCGCCTGCCGGCAAGGCGCCAGCCGATCCAGACAAAGGTTATGCCATAGGTGAGCGCGACGCTGTTGTCGACCGATAGCCCCAACCTCGTCCATGCCGCGTAGCCGGCGCAGCCGAACAGCACGAACGACAGCGCGGCGACACGCACGTGGTGGCGTTTGAGGTTACCAAGGAAGAATTCGGTGCCGGCCCAGTAGCCGGCCACGCTGACGGTGACCGTGACCGCCGCCAGCGCGTGCCGCGGCCAGTCCGGCGGTCCCAGGTACCAGAACGCGGTGCCGGCTGTCATCGCCAGTTGGCCGGCCGCCCAGGCGATCGCGTGTTTTTCATCGCTGTGCCGCCACCACAAAAACACCAGCACCGCGCACAGGATCAGGTCGGTGCCGAGCGAGAACAGGATAAAAGTGTGGGGCGATACGTTCATTGACAAGCAATATGCCTCAGCATCGACGATTAATCAATGCCGAGGCCGGTTTAGCCCGTCGCAAGACGCCAGTCCATCGCCTTTTACCACACCTAGTCGAGCGTGATCACGCACCCCACGCCGTAGCTCTCCAAGTCGCTGACATGCATGCTGCGCAGCCTGAACGTGACGCTGCGCCCGAAGCCTACCCGGCCGCCGGGGCGCAGGTTCGAATCCGACCCGGGCGCGCCCAGGTGGTCGCCGCCGGTGCCGACCACGCCGGCATCGAGGCCGTCGATGCGATAGACCTCGATCACCTGGGCGTTGTCGCGGTCGTAATCGGTCAGCGAATCCGTGAACGTGATGCTGCCCCACGCCAGGAAGGAGCGCGCCCGCCCGAAATTGACGGTGGCGGTCGTGGTGCCGGTGCCGAAATTCCACAGGTTGACTCGGAAGGCGTCCATCAGATTTCCCCTTTGGCGGACCGGCGCGGCGCGCGGGCGGCCACGCGCAGATGTTTGACCGCGGCGTCGAAGACCAGCGTTTGCCCGCGGTTGCCGGGGTCGAAGCCGGCCGGCGCGCTATGGACCTCGAATCCGGCCGGATCGCCCAGTTCGGCGATCGCCGCGCGCAGCTCCTCGTCCGAGCACGTCACGGGCTGCTCGTTGCCGAACACGTAGTGGGAGTGCAGCCGCACGATCTTGCCGGTTGCGGTCTCAACGATTGCATAGTGTGTCATGGGTGATACCTCCTTAGTCGAGCGCGAGCACGCAGCCCACGCCATAAGCCTCAAGGTCGGATGAATGGAAAGCGCTCAACCGAAACTGCACCGTCCGTCCCTCGCCGATGAACGCGCCCGGGAACAGGTTGCCGGGGGCGCCATTCGTGCCGAGATGGTCGCCGCCGAAACCGACATTGCCGACCAGCTCCCCGTCGACGCGGAACACGTCGAGCGCGCAGGCGTTGTCGCGGTCGTAGTCGGTCAGCGCATCGACGAACGTCGCCTGGCCGAAGGCGAGGAAGCGCCGGCGCCGGCCGAAATCGACCAGCGCCGACCCGGTGCCGCCGGCGAAGGCCCACAGGTTGACGACGCTCGCGCGCGCGCCGGCGCCGACCCGGAACGGGTAGATGCTCAGGATGCCGCGGATATCCTCCTCGGACAGCGTGTGGCGGCCGTTCTGGACGAGCGGGTACATGATCGCGCTGTCGAGCCTGGAGTGCCCCAGCCCCAGGGCGTGGCCGATTTCGTGGATGGCGACGTTCCACAGGTCCTGGCCACCGGCCGCGCCGAAGCGCCAGTCGCGCCAGTTCTCGGCCTCGTCGAAGTGGACCACGCCGGTGCGTGGGAAGAAACCGTGCGCGACGATGTTGCCGGGGCCGTCGAACGGCGAGCCGTCCCCGTGGTTGCCGGATTCGAAGCCGAGCCGGATGTCGGCGTCGCTGGCGACGCGCGTGAAGCTGAGCGGACTGACGCCCGCCCACACCTGGAACGCAGCGTCGATGCACTCGACCTCCGTCGCCAGGTCCGGCGAGCCGTTATAGACCTGGTAGCGCAGGTCGTAGCTCTCCCACGGCCCGCTGTTGAAGCGGAAGGTGAACGGGTCCTGGGTGTCGTCCCCCGAGCTGCCGAGCGCGTCCGACAGCGCCTTTAGATCGACGCCTTCGGGGAGGTCGCGCACGCCGCAACGGGGCTGGCGCAGCAGTTTCAGGGTCTGGACGTCGATGTTGCCGCTGACCGGCAGGTGGAAGTAGGCCTGGAAGATGCGCACCGCCCGCGTCATGTCGGCATCGTAGAGGTCGGTCCTGTCGCCCGCCGGCTGCGCCGGATGGTAGCCGAGGCGGGTCAGCAGCTGCTTGATCTGTGCTACGCCGTCACCGCGCGCGCCTTCGCGATGGACGATCCTGGCGAGTTGCTGCGCTCGCTCGGCGGGATATTTGCTCATTTTTGCCCCTCTCCTCTGTCTGCAACCCATCGCTCTCAAGGGGAATTCTGTTCCCTCCCCACGCCGCCGCGTTGAGAAGCATCAAACCCGGCCTTGTCGAAGCGGCTTGCATATTTTCCGGAAAGCACTTATTCCCACGCGGACCGCAGAGCACGATTGCGCGCACTGAAAGTCAATTGAAAGCTTGGGGCATTTATAGTATTCGCATCACTTATGCAGCTTATGCAAAAAAACTATAACGCCGGCAGGTCATCACGCCGGCGGTGTGACACTGAGGAGAATTAAATGTTGACCGTACTCGCCTACTCGATGGTCGTAGTCTTTATGTTTTTGATCATGACCAAGCGCCTGCCGGCGATGGTCGCGCTGATCCTGGTGCCGATCGGCTTCGGGCTGATCGGCGGCTTCGGCGGGGAGCTGGGCCCGATGATGCTTGCGGGCATCAAACAGCTCGCCCCCACCGGCGTCATGCTGATGTTCGCCATCCTGTACTTCGGCGTCATGATCGACGCCGGCCTGTTCGACCCGGTCGTACGGCTCATCCTCAAACTGGTCAAGGGCGATCCGATGAAGATCGTGGTCGGCACCGCCGTGCTGACGATGATCGTCTCGCTCGACGGCGACGGCGCCACCACCTACATGATCACGGTGTCGGCCATGCTGCCGCTGTACCAGCGGCTGGGCATCAGCCGCCTCGTCATGGCGTGCGTGATCATGCTGGCCGGCGGCGTCTTCAACATCCTGCCGTGGGGCGGCCCGACCGCCCGCGCCGCCAGCGCGCTGGGCGTCGAGGTCAGCGACATCTTCGTGCCGATGATACCGGCCATGATTGCCGGCGTGTGCTGGGTGCTGTTCGTCGCCTACGTCCTGGGCCGCAAAGAACGCAACCGTCTGGGCGTGGTCGAGCTGCTGCCGGCGCAGGCCGCCAAGGCCGTGGCGGCGGAAGTCGACGCCGTCGGCGCGCAGCCGGCCTACGCCGGCGTCGCCGAGCTGCAGCAAGTGAACGCCGCCATGGGCATGCATGGGGCGATGGGCGGCTCGGGCCAGGTCGGCGTCGCCGGCCGTCCGCGCCACGCTGCCGCCGACCAGGGCGCGGCCTTTGCCAAGGTGGTCCACCTGCACGGCGCGCCGGCCGCCGGCGCCGACGGCGCCGACGACGAAATCAACCTGACCGATCCGCAAACCGCGCGGCCGAAACTGATCTGGATTAACCTTGCGCTGACCCTGGCGCTGATGGCGATGCTGATCAAGGGCGCGCTGCCGCTGCCGGTGCTGTTCATGATCGCCTTCGCGATCGCCATCATGATCAACTATCCGAAGCTGGAAGACCAAAAGGAGCGCCTGACGGCGCACGCCGCCAACGTGTTGCCGGTCGTGTCGCTGATCTTCGCCGCCGGCATCTTCGTCGGCATCCTGCAAGGCACCAAGATGGTCGACGCCATCGCCGCCAGCGTGATCACCGCCATTCCGACCTGGATGGGACCGTACCTGGCCATCGTCACCGGCATCCTCAGCATCCCGTTCACCTTCTTCATCTCGAACGACGCGTTCTACTTCGGCGTGGTGCCGATCCTGGCCAAGGCGGCCGCCGTCTATGGCATCACCGGCGCCGAAATCGGCCGCGCCTCGATCATCGGCCAGCCGGTCCACCTGCTCAGCCCGCTGGTCGCGTCGACCTACCTGCTGGTGGGGATGGCCAAGATCGAATTCGGCGACCACCAGCGCTACACCTTGATGTGGGCCATCTCCGCTTCGCTGGTCATGCTGGCGGCCGCGCTGGTGTTCGGCGTGATTCCTTTCATGGGCCGTTGAGCCCGCACCGAACGTGCTTTAAATGCCCTTCGGGCGGGATGTCGTGGCAGAATGCGTCATGCCCCGACGTCCCGCCCAGGAGTGGCCATGCAGAATGTGCTTTATCACTTTCGCTTTCCCGACGGGGTGACGGCCAGCTGCGCGGTCGCCGCCGACGACGAGGCGCAGACCGCCGACCTTCCGGCCTGGACCGCGCTCGAGTTCGAGCAGTGTCCCAACTGCCCGCTGCTCCCCGCCACCACGCCGCGCTGTCCGATGGCGGTGCGCTTCATCCCCCTGATCGCCATGATCGGCAAGCTGCGCTCGTATGAGCAGGTCGAGGTGCGCGTGCAGACGCTGGAACGCAAGGTTGGCAAGGTGACCACGGTGCAGCGCGGCGTCGGCGCACTGATGGGCTTGCTGGCCGCCGGCAGCGCCTGCCCGCACGCGGCCTTTCTGCGGCCCATGGCCCATTTCCACCTGCCGTTCGCCTCCGAGGAGGAAACCATTTACCGGGCCGCCTCGACCTATTTGCTGGGCCAGTATTTCCTCGCGCGCCAAGGCGGCACGCCGGACTGGGAACTGAACGGCCTGAAGGCGCGCTACCTGGCGCTGCAAACCGTCAACGGCGCCATGGCCAAGCGGCTTCGGCACGCCGTCACCGACGACGGCGCCATCAACGCGCTCATCGTGCTCGACCTGCTGGCCAAGGCGCTGCCCTACTCCATCGACGAACAACTGGACGACATCAAGGCCATCTTCCTGGCCGCCAGCACGCCGCCGGTCCAGGCCTAGGGCCGCTGAAGGACCGTTTCGTGTCGTTGCGCGGCGCCGGCTAAACACGCACGGAAATGCATGGTTGACTTGAAAAATTGATTTCCCGGCGGTACATTTTAAAGACAAAAATGATACCTAAGGGAGACTTTCTATGCATACACGTCGTGCTTTCCTCACCGCCGCCGGCCTGGCCGCGGCGTTGCTGGCCACCCCGCTGTTCGCGCAAACGCCGGGCCAGCCGTTCGTCGCCTATGACGACGGCCTCGCGAACGGCTGGCAGAACTGGAGCTGGGCCAAGGTCGAGCTGGCCAAGCCGATCGCCGGAGCCAAGCCGATCCGGGTCGAAGGCGATCCGTGGAGCGCGCTGGCGCTGCACCACGACGCCTTTTCGACCGCCGGCTACAGCAAGCTGACTTTCAGCATCAATGGCGGGGTCAACGGCGGCCAGCAGTTGTCGATCAAAGCCATGGTCGATGGCAAGGCCGTCGAGTCGGCGGTGGCGATCCAGCCCAAGGCCAAAACGTGGGCCCAGGTAGAGATTCCGCTCAAGGAGCTGGGCGTCGAAGGCAAGACCATCGACGGCATCAGCTGGCAGGGGCAGGCCAATCCGTACAGCGCCTACTACATCACCAGGATACAGTTCGAATAGCCGCCTTGCGCGGGGCGGCCGGTAGCGCCGCCACCGCTTCCGCGGCAATCGCCTCCGCGGCAATATTTCCCGCTCCCGCTATTCTCCCGCTACCCGATGCGCCCTTGATGTGACGCAGTCCGGTCCAGGCGGGCCCACCTATGATGATTGTTCGCGTCCGGCTTCCTGGTCAGCGGCCGCCATCACCGAGTGGGTAAGGAGAGGAAATAATGTCCCATATCACAGGCATCGTGCAAGTACTTGGCGCCCCCGTCACGATCGGCCCCGACAGCGGCGCGCTGCCCTCCCCGCCGGGCGTCTGGGCGCTCGATTTCGCGCACGCGCCGGCGCCGGGCGGCACCAAGCTGGTCATGTTGCATTTTCAAAACGTGAACCTGCCGGGCAGCAACCGGCTCGAGGTCGACCTCGGCTACGACACCGACGTCTTCACCGCCGCCGACGGCGGCACCTTCTGGACCCGTCCCGTCAACGTGCACGCCTTCGCCGGCGGCACGATCCCGGTGCGCTACATCGCCGACGGCGCGCCGGCCGGCGGCGCCCAGATCGACCGCTACGGGCGCGGCGAGCGCCACAATGGCGGCCCCGGCCATCCGTCGTTCTCGAACAGCGATCCCTTCCTGCCGGACGCGGTCTACACCGAACCGACCTACGATCCGTTCTGGTTCTGTTCGCCGCCGCCGAACTGGGAGAACGTGCGCTGCATCCCCGGCGCCGACCTGCGCGCCCAGGTCGCCAGAAGCGCCGGCATGATCGTGTCGGTGCATCCGCCCGATGTCTATTCGCCGGTCGAATACGTCTCGACGTGCACGGTGACCTTGGTCGACGCCGACAAGGTCATCTCCGCCGGGCATTGCCATTCGCCCGCCGAGGCGCTGACCAGTTCCGTCATCTTCAACTACGAGACCGACTGCGCCGGCAACCGCCTTGCCGGCTACAGCCCCTACTTCCACAAGGTCGGCGCCGCGCTATGGTTCCGCTACGATTCCGGCTACGACTACAGCCTGCTGCAGCTGCGCACCGCCCCGGCCGGCATCGCCCCGGTGCAGCTGCGGCACGACCTGCCCGGCGTCGGCGAACAGGTGTTCGGCATCCACCATCCGAACGGCGCGGTCAAGAAGATCTCGCTGCCGCACGCGTCGTTCGCCACCGTCACCTCCAGCGGCCCGATGGGCATCAACGTCGGCACCGCCTTCCATGTGTCCGGCGGCAGCTCCGGCTCGGGCCTGTTCGACGCCGCCGGCCGCATCGTCGGCGTGCTGTCGAACGGGGCGCCATGCTCCGGTTCCCAACTGCGCTACTTCCCCACCGCCACCATCCTGACCCAGATCGCACCGGCCCCGCCGCCACCGATCACGCGCGACGTCATGCTGGTCATCGACCGCTCCGGCAGCATGTCCGAGGGCGACGGCACCGGCCGCCGCAAGATCGACGCCGCCAAGGACGCCGTGTCCTTGTTCGTGCAGCTGGTGCGCGCCGGCACCGGCAACCGCGCCGGCATGGTCTCGTTCAGCACCACCGCCGGCGCGCCGGGCTTCGCGATCGCCCCCGTCACCGAGCCGAACAAGAACGCGCTGATCGGGCCGCCGCCGTACGCCGGTGGGCTGGTCGGCACGCTGACGCCGGGCGGCGCCACCAGCATCGGCGAGGGCCTGGACGCGGCGCGCGCCCAGTTCCCGATGCCGGGCGCCAACCCGCGCGCGATCCTGCTGCTGACCGACGGCCTGCAGAACCGGCCGCGCTATATCGAGGAGGTCGAGCCGGCGCTGGCCGGCATCGACATCCACGCCATCGGCCTGGGCACCGAAGCCAACATGGACGGCACGCTGCTCAGCACCCTGGCCGCCGCCCACGGCGGCCTGTACACGCGCGCCAGCGGCGGCCTGGCGCTGCTCAAGTTCTTCTCCCAGGCGTTCGGCAACATCTTCGAGGCGGGCGTGCTGCTCGATCCGGAATCCGACTTGCCGGCCAACCAGTCGGCGCCGCCGCTGACGTTCCGCGTCTGCGGCGAGGAGCGCCTGACGGCCGTGGTCGGGTGGGACCGCACCGACGCCAGCCTGCTGGTGCAGCTGCGCACCCCGGGCGGAACCGTCATCCATGCCGGCACCAGTGGCGTCGAAAGCGCGCACGGCCGCAACTGGACCTATTTGCGCGTGCCGCTGCCGCAGGGCGGCGAGCGCGACGGCGCCTGGCAAGTGGAAGTGCTGCGGCCCAAGGGTGGCGGCGAGTTCCCGCCGCCGGCACCGGCGCTGCGCTACTTCGTCAGCGTGATCCCGGCCGGCGGGCCCCGGCTGCTGCGCGAGCCGGAGGAAAGCCCGCGCGGCTACACCGGCGACACCATCTCGCCGCTGCTGCGCGTGCGCCAGGCCGACGGCAGTTGGCCGCACGAGCTGGCGATCGAGCTGACCGTGCTGCGGCCCGACGCCGGCATCGGCAACCTGCTCAGCGACGCCGGCCTTGGGCCGGGCGAGATCATCGACGGCGACGAGCTGCCGCCGCGCCAGGCCACGCTGAAGGCGATCGAAAAGACCAACGGCAAGCCGGCGATCCGCTACGTCTCGCAGCAATTCACGTTGAGGGAGGACGCGGCCAACACGCGCGGTGCCTTCGAGGCGGCCGGTTCGCTCGGCATCGCCCTGCGCGATTTCCTGCGCATGGAGGGCAACTACACCTTCCACGCCAGGGCGCGCTACGGCGAATGCGACGGTTCACGGGAGCTGGTCTGGACCATGCACGTCGACATCGGCATCGACGGCGGCCGCACCGACGTGGCGGTCACGCCGCTGGACCCGGGACCGGACGGCCAGCACTGCCTGCGCCTGACGTTCACGCCGCGCGACAAGTACGGCAACCGCTTCGGCCCCGGCCGCGCCGGCGACATGGGCATGGCCCCGCGTCCCGGCTCCACCTTGAGCGGCGCGGTGCATGACCTGGGCAACGGCAGCTACCAAGTCGACCTGTGCTGGGACATCGGCTCGGCCGAGCCGCCGGGCATCGTCATCGGCCAACCCGGGCGGCCGCCGGTGTCGGTCGGTCCGAGCGAGTTCCGCCTGTACGTCTACAGCATCGCCTTCGTCTGCGGCACGCAGGACGACAAGCACTGCGGCTGCGCGCCGGTGAGTCCGGGCCGCTACGCCACCGAGATCCACATCCACAACCTCGGCGACCGCGCCGCGCCGGTGCTCAAGCGGGTGATCCCGCTGGTGCTCGCCGGCAAGGTGCTGGGGCGGGAGCCGAAAACGGCGACCGTCATGGCCAGCGACGTCATCCTGCTGCCGCCGCACAGCGCGACCATGGACGATTGCTGCCGCCTGCAGGAACTGCTGCTCGGCTCCTCGGTGGACGGCGACGCCACGCTGACCACCGGCGTGATGGAAATCTACAGCACGGTCGATCTGGCGGTGACGGCGGTCTACACGACCGGCCACGGCGGGATCGACGTGCAGGAGATCAAGGCCCGTCCGCGGTGAGGGGTGGAACGGCCAGCCCGCTCGCGGGCTGGCCTGGACGGCGCTGGTCCGGGCTTATCCTCCCAGTGCCTGGAACAAGGCGACGGTGTCGGCGTAGCGCGCGGCGCGGGCCGGTATCAAGGCGATCGCCGCCTGCTGGTATGCCTGCTGCGCCTGCAGCACGGCCGGATAGGCGATCGCACCCAGCCGCCACTGCCGCCGCGTGATCTCCAGGCTCTTGCGCGCGGCCAGCTCGGTGGCGGACGCCGCTTGCAGCGTCCTGGCGTCCGCCTCGATCGCGTGCAGCGCTCCCGCGACGTTCTGGAACGCCAGCAGCACCACGGAGCGGTACTGGGCGGCGCTCTGCTCGTACGCCGCCTCGGCGGCGCGCTGCTGATGCATCAGCGTCCCGCCTTTGAACACCGGCTGCAGCAGATCGGCGCCGATGCTCCAGAAGCCGGTGCCGGCCTTGAACAGCGTGCCGGCGTTCAGCGCCGAGCTGCCCAGCGTCGCGGTCAGCGAGATGTTCGGCAACCGTGCGGCCTGCGCGATGCCGATTTGCGCGCTGGCGGCGCGCAACTGGGCCTCGGCGGCGCGGATATCCGGCCGCCGCTCCACCAGCCGGGCCGGCAGGCTCAGCGGCAAAGTCTCCGTCAGCGCCAGGCTGTCGAAGTCCACGCGTTGCGAAATGCCCTCGCTGGGCAGGCGCCCGGCCAGGACGGCCACCAGGTCGCCTTGCTGCGCCAGCTGCTTTTCCAGCGGCGGCAGGCCGCCCTCCATCTGGGCCAGCATCGCCTCCTGCGCCGCGACGTCGGCCGCGCCCAACTGGCCGGCGCGCCGCTGCGTGCGCACGGCGTCCAACTGGGCGCGCGCCATGGCCACCAGTTCGCGCGTGGCGTCGAGCTGGGCGCGCAGCGCCGCCTCGCCGATGCTTGCGGCCACCAGGTTGGAAATCAGCGTCGACCGGGCGGCCTCGCGCTGGAAGCGCGCCACGTCCGTCTGCGCGTCCACCGCCTCGACCTGGCGCCGCACGCCGCCGAAAACGTCCGGCGCGTAGCCCACGCTCAGTTGCGCCGTATGCAGCGTGTACAGGTTGGCGCCGGACGCGGTCGGGCTGGAGAGCGGATCGGCCACCCGCTGGCGGGTGGGCATCAGATGCAGGTCGACGCCAGGGAAGTAAGCGCCGCGCTGGGCGGCGGCGTTCTCTTGCGCCGCGCGCAGGGCCGCTTCCGCCGCCGCGAGGTCCGGATTGGCCGCCAGCGCCATGTCGACCAGCTGGTTCAATGCTTCCGAACCGAACGTGGTCCACCAACGCGCCGGCACCTCCCGTCCCTCGACGAAGCGCTGGGCCGCGCCGCCGCCGACCGCCGTGGCGGCGGTTTCCGGCGCCAGCGGAACGGCCGTGTAGCGCTGCGCCGTCGGCGTGGCCGGGGGCACATAATCGGGACCGGCCGCGCAGCCGGACACCAGGGCCGCCGACAACATGGCGGCAATCTGTGCTGGTAAGGTTTTCTTCATGCGGCTTCTCCTTCGAGCGCTTCCACGGTCGCGTCGCCTTGACGGCGCTGGCGCCGCGAGACGTATTCCTCAATCAAGTAGTACAGCGCGGGCAGCAGGACCAGCGTCAGCACCGTCGCCGTCACCAGCCCGCCGACGACCACCGTCGCCAGCGGGCGCTGCACGTCGCTGCCCAGGCCATGGGCCAGCGCCGCCGGCACCAGGCCCAGGGCCGCCACCGTGGCGGTGGTCAGCACCGGGCGCACCCGCTCGCGCGCGCCGTTGATGACGGCGGACCGCAGATCGTCCGGCAACAGCCCGCGCCAGCGGTTCAGGTTCGACAGCATCACCACTGCGTTCAACACCGAGACGCCGAACAAGGCGATGAAGCCGACCGCCGACGACACGTTCAACGTCATGCCGCGCAGCTGCAGCGCGACCAGCCCGCCCAGCAGCGACAGCGGCACCGCCAGCAAGATCAGCCCCGGCTGGCGCAGATTGCCGAACGCCGAGAACAGCATCACGAACATCAGCGCCAACACCGCCGGCACGATCACCGCCAGGCGCGCCTGGGCGCGCTGCTGGTTCTCGAACTGGCCGCCCCAGGTGATCTGGTAGTGCGCGTGGTCATATGGGATTTCGCGCTCGATCCGGCCCTGGGCCTCGGCCAGGAAGGACGACAGGTCGCGGCCGCGCAAGTTGGTGCGCACGGTCAGGTGGCGGCGGTTCATTTCGCGCGTGATGGTGGTCTCGCCCTCGGCCAGGCCGATATGCGCCACCTGCGACAGCGCCACCTGCGCACCGTTGGCGGCGCTCAGCACCAGGTCGCCGATGGCCTGGGGATCGTTGCGCGTGGCGCCGCCGAAGCGGGCCGCCACGTCGTAACTGCGGTCGTCCACGTAGACCTGCGTCACCGGGCTGCCGCCGATGCCGGTCTGGATCAGCGCCATGATGTCGGCCACGTTGATGCCCAGCCGCGCGGCGGCGGCCCGGTCGACGTCGATGCGCACCTGCGGCAGCGGCGGTTCCTGGTCGATGATGACGTCCTGCGCGCCCGGCACGCCGCGCAGCAGGTGCTCGACGGCGGCGGCCAGCTTGCGCGTCTGGCGGAAATCCTCGCCGTAGACCTTGACCACCAGATCGCTGTGGGCGCCGGCCAGCTTGTCGAGCACCCCGTCGATCATCGGCTGCGAAAAACCCACCTCGGTGCGCGGCAGCTCGCGGAAGCGCGCCGCCAGCCTATCGACCAAATCTTGCTTGACCATGCCGGACGGCCATTCGCTGTAGGGATGCAGGGTAACCGCGCATTCGATGTGCGACGGCGTGAACGGATCGGTGCCCTCGTCGTTGCGGCCCAACTGCGTGACGACGTGCGCCACCTGCGGCTCCTTCAGCGTGGCCTCGCGCAGCGCGTCCGCCATCTGCGTGGCCTTGGCCAGCGAAATCCCCGGCGGCAGCGTCACCTGCAGCCAGATCGAGCCCTCGTCGAGGGTCGGCAGGAAGTCGCGGCCGATGGCGCCGCCCAGCACGATCACACCCGCCAGCGTGGCGGCGGCCACCGCCAGCACCAGGCGCGTCTTGCCCACCAAGCGGCGCAGCAGTCCCTCGTAGCGCGGCAGCAGCCATTCCAGCACAGGGTTGTGGAAGATCTTGCGCGGCTTGCGGAAGGCCTGGTAGGCCATGCCCGGTATCAGCATCACCGTCATCAGCAAGGCGCCCAGCAACGCGAAGCCCACTGCGAACGCCATCGGCGAAAACAGCTTGTACTCGATGCGCTGGAAGGCGAACAGCGGCAGGTAGGCGACCATGATCACCAGCATGCCGAAGCACGTCGGCTTCATCACCTGCAAGGCGGCGCCGGTCGCGTCCTCCTCGCTCAGGATGCCCTCGGGCTGTTCCTCGCGGCGGCGCAGCACCGCCTCCAGCACGAAAATTGCGCCGTCGACGATGATGCCGAAGTCGATCGCCCCCAGCGACAGCAGGTTGGCAGGGATCTTAAAGTGATGCATCAGGACGAAAGCGACCATCAGCGATACCGGGATCGCCGCCGCCGCGATCAGCGCCGCGCGCACGCTGCCCAGGAACAGCGCCAGCACCAGCGTCACCAGCACCACGCCTTCGATCAAGGTCTTGCCGACCGTGTGCACGGTGGCCTCCACCAAGGTGCTGCGGTCCATGTACGGCACCAGCTTGACGTCCTTGGGCAGCAGATGGTCGTTCAACTCGCGCACCGCTTCGTGCACGCCGGCGATCACGCGCGACGGATTCTCGTTCTTCAGCAGAAGCACTATGCCCGACACCGTGTCCGACACATGGTCCTTGCCCAGCACCCCGTGCCGTTCCTGGTTACCCAAGGTCACATTGCCCAGATCCTTGACCAGCACCGGTACGCCGTTCTTCTGCGAGACGACAATGTTACCCAGGTCGTCCAGGCTGTGGATCAGGCCCACGCCGCGCACCACCAGGCCTTGTTCGCCGCGCGTCATCACGCTGCCGCCGGCATTGGCGTTGTTGGCGGAGATGGCCTGCGTGATCTGCGTCAGCGACAGGTGGTACTTGGACAGCTTGAGCGGGTCGAACTCCAGCAGGAACTGCGTGCTCAGGCCACCGAAATTAGTGACATCGACCACGCCGGCCGCCTGCTTCAGGCGCGGGATCACCTTCCAGCGCTGCAGCTCCGACAGTTCGCGCAGGTCGCGCGTCTTCGATTCGAGCGTGTAGCGGTAAATCTCGCCGATCGGCGACGTCAGCGCGTCGAGCCCCGGCTGCGCGCCGTAAGGCAGGCTGACGGCGGCGATGCGCTCCTGCAGCCGCTGGCGCGACCAGTAATCCTCCGCGCCGTCTTCGAACACCACCGTGATCAGCGACAGCCCGAAGGTCGATTTCGAGCGCATCACATGCATGCCGGGCGTGCCCATGATCTCGCGTTCGAGCGGAATGGTGATCTGCTGCTCGACCTCCTCGGCGGCCAGCCCGTTGACCTGGGTGACCACCTGCGAGGTGGTGTCGGCGATGTCGGGATAGGCTTCCAGCGGCAATTGGGTCCAGCAGTAGCCGCCGTACAGCGTCACAAGCAGGAAGACCAGCGCGACGATGCCGCGCCGGTTGAAGCACAGGGTGACGAGACGGTCAATCATTGAGCAGCACTCCATCCTTGACCACGATGCGGTCTCCCGCCTTCAGGCCGGCCAGCACCTCGACCTGCTCGCCGATCTGGGCGCCAAGCCTGATCTCACGGGGAATAAAGCGCCACGGGCCCATCTCGACGAATGCGTGGCTGGAAAAGCCGCCCTGGATCACTGCCGCCATCGGCACCAGGATACCCCGGTGCGGCTGCGACGACAGCGTGGCCTCGGCGAACATGCCGGGCTTGAGGCGGCCGTCGCGGTTCTCGAACGGCAGGCGCACCTTGACCGTGCGGGTCTCGGCATCCAGCAGGTCGCCGACGTAGCGCACCTGGCCGGTCAGCGGTTCCTGATAGGCGTCCAGCTTGACGGCCGCCTGCTGCCCCACGTAGAGCCGCGCCAGGTCCTTCTCCTGCGCGTTGGCGCTGACGAAGACCCGGGACAGGTCGGCCACCGTCATCAAGGGCGCGGTGGCGTCGTTCCAGTACGCGCCTTCGGCGGCGGCCAGGTCCACCACGCGGCCGGCGATGGGCGAGCGCACCGCCAGCTTGCCATCGGCGGTGGCGCCGGCCCGGGCGCCGGTCTGGCGCAGGCGGGCCTCGGCGCGGGCCGCCTCGCTGGCGGCCTGCGCGAAATCGCTCTGCGCCTGTTCCAGGTCGCGACGGACGGCGAGGTCCGACTTGTCGAGCTCACGCTGGCGCTCCAGGCCATGTTCGGCCAGGGTCAACGCCGCGCGCGCCTTGGCCGCATCGGCGGTGGCCTGGGCGAAATCGGGCGAGTCCATGATGAACAGCACGTCGCCGGCCTTGACCTGGTCTCCCAGCTGTTTATTGAGGCGCACGATGCGTCCCGCCAGCGGCGGCATCACCTTGACCAGGCGCGCCGGATCGGCTTCCACCACGGCGGGCAATGTGAACGGCGCCGCCACGCTGCGCTCCTCCACCAGGGCCACGACCAGCGATTTCCTCAGTGGGGACTTTTCCGGTACCAGCAACGCCTCGCCGTCATGGAGGAGGACCGGCGTGGCGGCTTCCGGCGGCGCTTCCCTGGCGTGCAGGCCAAGGAGGCCCCAGCCCGTCAGCCCGAATGTGGCCAAGCCCAGCAGGCCGGGCAGGATTGCTTTGTGCAGTGTGGTTTTCTTCATGTTGTTCTCCCTTGGGCCGCGTTGAAAGCGGGACGCGACGCGGCCTCCACCCGGCGGGGGGCGGTGTGAATAGGCGGGAATGGTACGAAATTTTGCTGCACCGCATCCTGAATTCTTCTTCAGAAAGAGCGGACGGCAACGCTGGTATACTCGGGCTCTTGTCGAGGACGTTTCATGCATATTCTGTTGGTGGAAGACGATCACAAAGCGGCGCGGCTACTGGCGCGCGGCCTGGAGGAGGAAGGCTTCCAGGTCGTGGTCGCGCATTCGGCGCGGGAGGCGGCCGCCCACGCGCTGGCGCGGTTCGACATGGCCATCCTCGACTGGATGATGCCGGGCCAGGACGGTGTCGCCCTGTGCGCCGAATGGCGCCAGGCGGGACACCGCCTGCCGGTATTGATGCTGACCGCGCGCGACGCCGTGGCCGACCGCATCACCGGCCTCAACACGGGCGCGGACGACTACCTGACCAAGCCCTTCGTCTTCGACGAGCTGCTGGCCCGCGTGCGGGCGCTGCTGCGACGCACCGAGCGCGCGCAGCCGGCCACGCTGAGGGTGGCCGATCTGTGGCTGGATCCCGCCACGCGCGCCGCCGGCCGCGCGGCCGCGGGTTTCGACCTCACCCCCAAGGAATACGCCATCCTGGAATTGCTGATGCGGCGCCCCGGCGCCATCGTCAGCCGGCTGCAACTGGCCGAACATGTCTGGCACGCCGACCTGATCGCCATCGACAATCTCATCGACGTCCACATGAAAAACCTGCGCCGCAAGGTCGACCCGCCGCAACTCCCCGCGCTGATCGAAACGGTGCGCGGCCGTGGCTTCCGCCTCAAAGCGGCGGACATGCCGGAGGCCGGCGATGCTTAGCATGCGCCGGCGGCTGGTGCTGCTGCACATGCTGGCGATCCTGGTCGCCGTCGGCGTCACGGCGGGCGCCGGCTGGTGGATGATGTCGCGCTCCGTCAATCGTCAACTCGATGGCGCGCTGCTGGCCCTGGCCGAAGCCGAGGTGGCCATGCTGGCCGACGGCGACGGCGTCGCCATCCGCGTCCATGAAGCGCCCGTCGGCAGCGCGCCGCCTTCGCTGACGCGGCTCGACCGCCTTGTCCAGATCATCGACGGCCAGGGCCGCGTGGTGGCCCGCAGCGCCAACCTCGGCTCCGAGAGCCTGCCCGCCCTTCCCCCTCTGCTTGAGCGGCTCAAGGCCGGCAAGACCGTGTTCGAAACGCTGCCCGACACCAGCGAGGAACCGCTGCGCATGGTTTCGCTGCCGACGCAGGTGCGCGGCCAGCGCTTCGCAGTGCAGGTGGCCGGCTCGCTGGACGACGTGAACCAGATCCTGCGTTCGGCCGCCATGCTGTTCGCCTTGATGGCGGCGGCGCTGCTCGCCGCGCTGGGCTGGGCCGGCGCGCGCCTCTCCAGCAAGCTGTTCGTCGCCATCGAGAACATCGTCGACCAGGCGCATGAGATCGAGGACGGCAGCCTGCACCGGCGCCTGCCGCATCCGGGCGACGACGACGAGATCGGCCAACTGGTCCAAACCCTGAACGCGATGCTGGAACGGATCGAGCAGGCGTTCGACACGCAGCGGCGCTTCACGGCCGACGCATCGCACGAGCTGCGCTCTCCGCTGTCGCGCCTGCGCGCAGAGATCGAGATCACGCTGAGGCGTCCGCGCGACAACGGCGACTACGTCACCGCGCTGCGCTCCTGCCTGGACGAGGTCGAACGCCTGACCACGCTGGTCGAGGAACTGCTGATGCTGGCGCGGATCGACGCCGGTCAGGAGCGCGGGTTGGCCGTTCCGGTGTCGCTGGCCGCGCTGGCGCGCGACACCATCGAGCGGCTGGCGCCGCAGGCGCGCGAGCGCGGCATCGCCGTCGCGCTGGCCGACGAGTTGGCGGAGGCGGTGAATGTCGACGGCGCGCCGCTAGGACTGGTGTTGCGCAACATCCTCGACAACGCCGTCAAGTTCTCGCCGCCGGGCGGCCGCATCGACGTACGCATCGCCGGCGGCGCGCGCGCAACGGTGTTGACGGTGGCCGACCAGGGGCCGGGCATCGGCGACGACGAGCTGCCCTTCCTGTTCGACCGGTTTTTCCGTGGCGATGGCGCGCGGGCGGACGGCATCGACGGTGTCGGCCTCGGACTGGCCCTGTGCCAGGCCATCCTGCGCGCCCACGGTGGAAAGATCGAGGTGGCGAACCAGCCGCAAGGCGGCGCGGTGTTCAGCGTGCGGCTACCGCAGAAAAAATAGGGACGGCATCGGGCCGGCGATTCAGGCGGGAACCGCCTCCCCGCCGGCGTCGACCGGATTCAGGCGCGGGTGCGCGAACGCTTGGCGTATGCTCTGCACCAGCGCCTCGTGGTTCCAGGGCTTGGTGTAGAAGCGGTCGATCGTGCCGCGGTTGACCGCCGCCATCATCTCTTCCAGATTGGCCTGGCCGGACAGAACGATCCTGAACGTGTCCGGATACATGGCGCGCACGCTGTCGAGAAAGACCGTGCCCTTCATCTCGGGCATGCTCTGGTCGCACAGGACGACCTGGACCTCATGTTGGGCCAGCGTCTCGAACGCGTCGGCGCCGGAGAGCGCCTGCAGCACCTGATATTGTTCACCGCCCAGTTCACTCGCCAGCAGATCCAGCATGAAAGGGTCGTCGTCCACGACGAGCAGGGTCTGCCGCGACGCGCCCGGCGCCGCCGGCGGCGCCATGGTCCTGTGCTGCAGGATTAGCTTGGTCATCAGCGCGGCCGACAGCGGCCGGCTGACCAGGTAACCCTGCATCTGGTCGCAGTGGTGGCGCCGCAGGTAGGTCTGCTGTGCGGCCGTCTCCACGCCCTCGGCGATCACCTCCAGATTGAGGCTGTGGGCCATGGTGATGATCGCTTGCACGATGGCCGCGTCATCCGGGTTGCTGGTGACGTCGCGGATGAAGGCGATATCGATCTTCAGCTTGTCGATCGGGAAACGTCGCAGATAGGCCAGGCTGGAGTAGCCGGTGCCGAAATCGTCGATCGACACCTTCACGCCGCGCCGGCGCAGGTTGCCCAGGCAGGCCATCGTGCGCTCGGTGTTGGCCACCAGCGACGTTTCCGTCAGCTCCAGCTCCAGCAGGCCGGCCGGCACGTCGTTGTCGGCCAGCGCGCGCACGACATCACCCTCCAGGTCGCCCTCGATGAACTGGCGCCCGGCAACGTTGACCGACACCTGCACCGGCCCGACCTCGCCCAGCTGCCATTCCCTGATCTGGCGGCAGGCCGCGCCGATGACCCAGCCGCCGACCCGCACGATCAGGCCGCTCTCCTCGAGCACCGGGATGAACACGCCCGGCGCCACCAGTCCGTGGCCGGGGCGCGCCCAGCGCAGCAGCGCCTCCAGGCCCACCACCGCGCCGGTGGCCAGCGACACCTTGGGCTGGTAGTGCAGCACGAACTCCTCGCGCTCGATGGCCTTGCGCAGCGCGGTCTCCAGGTCCTGGCGCTGCAGCACGTCGGCGTTCATCTGCGCGGTGAAGAAGCGGTAGGTGTTGCGCCCCGCCTGTTTGGCCTGATACATGGCGGTGTCGGCGTACTTGATCAGCACGTCCGGATCGTCGCCGTCGTCGGGGTAGATCGTCACCCCGATGCTGGCGGTCATGATCACCTCGTAGCCCTGCAGGTCGAACGGCAGGTGCAGCGCGTCGCGTATCTTGGTGGCGACCTGGGCCGCTCCTTTGTGGCCGTGCTCCATCACCAGGATCACCCCGAACTCATCGCCGCCGAGCCGGCCGACGGTGTCGCGCATGCGCACGCAGGTCATCAACCGATTGCTGAAATTGACCAGCAGTTCGTCGCCGATGCCGTGGCCCAAGGTGTCGTTGACATTCTTGAAGTGGTCCATGTCGATGAACATCACCGCCACCTTCCACCCCTGGATGGAGGCCAGCGTGATGGTCTTGCGCAACGTCTCGTAGAAATACGCGCGGTTCGGCAGGCCGGTCAGGGCGTCGTGGTTGGCCTGGTGCTGCAGCTTTTGCTGCGCCTGCTTGCGCTCGGTGATGTCGCGCACCACGCTGACGATGATCCAGTCGTCTCCCGACAACATGGCCTGGCGGCTGATCTCCACCTGCAGCGACGAGCCGTCCTTGCAAAGCAGGGTCGCCTCGTTCAGTTTCTTGCTGGCCTCGCCGGTGATCACCGTGTCGTACACGTGTTCAAGCGCCTCGCGCGTGACCGCGCCCAGGGCGACCGGCCCCAGCGCCAGCATCTCGGCGCGCGTGTAGCCGAGCATGTCGCAACTGGTGGCGTTGACCTCGACGAAGCGCATGCTGTCGCGGCTGACCAGCATGATGGCGTCGGCGGTGGCGTCCATGGCCGTGCGGAAGCGCTGCAGGTCGGCGGTGCGCGCGGCCACCTGCTGCTCCAGCACGAAGCTGTGCTCTTGCAGGTCGCCGAACGCCTTCAGGCGCAGCAGGTTGCGCACGCGCAGCCACAATTCGGTGCGGTCAACCGGCTTGGTCAGGAATTCCTCCGCCCCCGCCGACAGGCCTGCGAGGCGGGCGCCGCGCTCGCCGTGCGCGGTCACCATGATGATGGGGATGTTGGCCGTGGCCGGATTGCCCTTCAGGATGGCGGCGACCTGGTAGCCGTCGATGCCCGGCATCATGATGTCGAGCAGGATCAGGTCGGGGGCCGAATGGGCGATCGCGCTGAGCGCCTCGGCGCCGCTGGCAACGCTTTCGGTGCGGTAGCCCTCCGGGCGCAGCAGCACGGCCAGCAGGCGGCGGTTTTGCGCCTCGTCGTCGACGATCAGGATGGTGGGGGCGGACACGCTCATGACACGCTGCCCGCGCACAGCAGCGAGTCGATCATTGCGTACAGCTGGCGGTAGCCCAGCGGCTTGGCGATGTAGGCGTCGCATCCGGCCTGGCGGCTCTTTTCCTGGTCCTCCTTCATCGCCATCGCGGTCAGCGCGATGACAGGGATGCCGGCGGTCACCCGGTCGTGCTTGAGGATGGCGGTGGCGGCCAGGCCGTCCATGCCAGGCAGCTGGATATCCATCAGGATCAGGTCCGGCAGCTCCATGCGGGCCACCATCAGCCCGGCCTCGGCGTCCACCGCGCACAGCACGCTGTGGTGGGCGTTACGCAGCAACAGCGAGGCCAGCTTCATGTTTGCCGCGTTGTCTTCTATTACCAATACCTTGGCCATGTCGACCCCCCTTTTAAACCGTCACGCCGGCATGCGGCGCCGCGCGCAACGGCAGCCAGACGGCGAAGCGCGAGCCCTGGCGCTCGGCGCTGGCGACGGCCACCGCGCCGCCCTGCAGCTCGGTCAACTGCTTGACCATGGCGAGGCCCAGGCCGGTGCCCTCGAACTTGCGCGCCAGGCTGCTGTCGATCTGGCTGAAGGCCTGGAACAGCCGCCCCATGTTGTCCTGGGAGATGCCGATGCCGTGGTCGCTGACGCAAATCTCGACGAAATCGCTGTATTCGTTGTCGGCCTGCGGAAAGCGGTGCGTCGGCCACTCCCCTTCCAGCACGCCGACCGCGTCGCGCCGCACGCGGCGCGCGCGCAATTGCACCGGGCCGCCGCTGGCGCTGAATTTAACGGCGTTGCTCAGCAGGTTGTAGACGATCTGCTTGGTCTTGCGCATGTCGAGCTGAACTATGCCGAGGCCCTCGCCGATGTCCAGTTCGAGCCCGATGCGCTGGGCCGCCGCCTTCTCGCGGACGATGGTCAGGCTGTTCTGCAGCAGGCTGTGCAAGTCGACCGGCTCCAGTTCCAGCGCCATCATGCCGGCCTCGACTTTGGAGAGGTCGAGGATATCGTTGATCAGCGACAGCAGGTGCTGGCCGCTGGTGAAGATGTCGTCGATCGATTCGTGCTGGATGGCCGTGGTTTCCCCCATCAACCCATCCTTGAGCGCCTCGGAAAAACCGATGATGGCGTTCAGCGGCGTGCGCAGCTCGTGCGACATGGTGGCCAGGAATTCCGACTTCATCCGGCTGGCGTGCTCGAGCTCGATATTCTTGTCCTCCAGCGCCCGCTCGAAGCGCTTGCGGGTGGTGTTGTCGGTGCCGATCAGCAGATAGCCGATGATGTCGTCGCGCGCGTTGCGCAGCGCCGTCACCGACACGATCGCCGGAAAGCGGCTGCCGTCCTGGCGGATATAGGTCAGCTCGTAGATGTCCTCGATGCCGCGCGAGGCCTTGAACACCAGCGCGTCGAAGCCGGGCGAGATCGGCGTGTCGAGCTCGTCGCTGAGCGAGGCGGCGCGGGCGATCAATTCCAGCGGGTCCGAAATATCGGCCGGCGTGATGCGGTTGACGACGTCGAGCGCCTTGTAGCCCAGCATGCGCTCGGCGCCGACGTTGAAGATCTGGATCACGCCCCGTTCGTCGGTGGCGATGCTGGAGAAATAGGCGCTGTTGAAGATCGCGTCTTGCAAGGCGCCCGTCTTGAGCAGGCTGGCCTGCCGCGTGTGCTCGGTGTGTCCCGCCGAATGCCCGGCGCGCGTGGTGTCGCCCCGGCCCAATCCGTTCGTATGCATATGCGCCTTCAAAGGAACTACAGCCAGGCGCAATGCGTGTGGTGGATGGCCGCCGGGCGGGCTCGCAGATTGGCGCCGAACAGCGCTGGATGACGAACAGGCCGGTGGCAAGGTGGAGGAGGAAATTCAATATAACACGTGGCAACCGTGGAAACGACAGGATCGCGAGTTTGTCCGCCGTAAGTGCACACGTGGCGGGAAGACCCGGGCCCGCTCCCGGCGACGGCGGCGCTATCCCGCCGCCCCCCTCCCGCGCCCCTAGCCTAGAAACAGACGTCGGCCTGCACGCCGATCATCGAACCGGATTTGGCCGCCCCGAACGCGCCCGTCGACGACAGCGCGCTGCCCGGAGCGGCGCTGTCGGCGGCCAGCCGCGCCGCGTCGTTCCATTTGGCGTAGGTGTAGAACAGGCGCAGGTCGGGCCGCGCGTTCAGCCCCATGCCGGAGGAAATGGTCGGGGCGATGGTGAACTTGGTCATCCTGCGCGTAGGGCCGTCGTCCGGCCGGATGGTGTCGACGCCCAGGTCCATGCCGATCTTGAAGCGCCGCGAGATGCCGTAGACCAGATGTCCGCCCAGGCTGGTCCACACCTTGTTCTCGGCCACGCCCAACACGGTGCGCTCGGCCGTGAAACCCTTGTCCTTCTGGTAGATCGCCACCAGCTCGGCGCCCAGCCTTGGCGTGAACTGCGTGTACAAGCCCTCGACCACCCGCAGGCGGCTGATATTCTTGTCGTCGCCCAGGTTGCCGATCGCGCCGATGGCCTGGTCGGCGCCGCCGGTGCCCGGCCCCTTGCCGTATTGAAGCGCGAACTTGTTCTCGCCGTCGCCGTTGATGCCGGACTGCCGGTGCTGGACCGTGACGCCATAGCCGGAGTGCAGCCGGCCGGCCGGCTCTTCGGCGTTGCCCTTGGCATCCTTGACGATGAAGCTAACGCCCAGCTCCAGCGCGCCGCCGGGGTTGACGGGAATGCCGCGCAGTTGAAAGTCGTGGCGGGTGGCCGAGTTGCTGCCGTTGTCGGCCAGCGCGCCGGTCGCCGGCAGCAGGCCGCTGGTTGTGGCGACAAGATTGTCCTTGCGCAGCAAGGCGTAGCTGAATTTCAGATCGCCCACCACCGGGATGTCCTGGACGCCGCCGCCGAAACCGCGGCCGCTCCAATAGATGAAGTCGTTGGCGCCCAGGCCTTCGCGCTTGTAGTACTTGCGTCCGAGCCAAACGCTGCCGCCGTTAAGTTCGGGAATTTTATCGCCTTGCACGTAAATCTGCGGCAGATCGGCGTCGGACTTCGATGACGCGTTCGGGCTGTAATACGACAGCATGATGTTGGCGTTGAAGACCGCGCCATCGTCGTCGGCCTTCCCTACTTGCTGGCCCAGCCAGAACTCGCCGTAGACCTCGCACTCGTTGCCGAGGCGGTACTTCGCCAACGCGCCGGCCAGCTGGAAGCAGCTGGCGCCGCCGTGGGACGAGTTGGAACCGGCCAGCGCCCGGAAGTAGCCCTGATAGTCCAGCGCGGCCGCCGGCAGGCAGCATGCCATGGCGCCGGCGGCCAGCGCCGTTTGCATCAGCGGGAATTTTGGTGTGAAACGTTGCATGATATTTTTCATTTTGTCTGGTCTCCAGTGTTTGTTGTCTTGTCTGTTGTTTGTTTTAGTTGTGTTTGGCGCGTCCGCGCCGGATACAGCTGTGTTACCGAAATTCAGGCGTAGCGCTCCCCCTGGCGCACTCAAGGCCATTTTTTTGTTGGTCATTAAAATACGAACCACGTAGGGCCGATTACGGCGTGCCGCCTAATCCGCCCTACGTGCCTGCGTCAATCGGTGCCCCTGCCGTTAGGCGGCGACCTTTACTGACATTCGTTGCTGCCAGTCGACGCCGAACTGCACTGCTTGCTCCCACGTGGCCGGGTCGCATCCGGCGCGCGTGACGTTGACGCTGGCGGCGCAAATCGCGTGCCTCAGCGCGCCGTGCAGCGTTTCCTGGTCGAGCTCCTGCAACGCGGCCGCGCCGGTCAAGGCTCCTTCCCGGTACAGATAGGCGATCAGGCCGGCCTGGAAGCAGTCGCCCGCGCCCACGGTATCGACCAGCGCCAGGTTGGCCGGTGTCGGCAGCTCGATCCGGCGGGTGCGCGACATCAGCGCGGCCGCCTGTCCGCCGCGCGTGACGGCGATCAACCGCACCGGCGAGTCATGGAACAGCGCCTCGGCGACCTGGTCCAGATTGGCGGCGTCGAGTCCCAGATGCGCAAGATCCTCGTCGCTGACCTTGACGATGTGGGCCTGCTTCAACGCCTGCCTGACGGCGTCCAGGTAGCGCGGCAAGTCGTCGGCAACCAGCGGCCGCAGGTTGGCGTCGATCGAGATCAGCGCGCCGCGTTCGGCGGCGGCCCGCAGCGCCGGGACCAGCGTCGCGCCGTCCTCCGGCACCAGCGCCAGTCCGCCCGTGTGCAGCAGCGCCATGTGCGGCGGGAAGCTGTCGATCAGCGACGCGGCGCTGACGTCGCGGTCGGCCACCCGCTCGCGGTGGAAGGCGTAGGTCGGCGCGCCGTTGTCGTCGATGCTGACGATGGCGAGCGAAGTCGGCCGGGGGCTCGGCGCGCGCGCGGCCGGCACCACGTCGCTCGCGCGCAGCAGCGCGGCGAACCTGCCGCCGAATTTGTCCGTCGACAGCGGGTTGAGATAGGCGGTGGGTACGCCCTGCCGCGCCAGCCCGATGGCGGAGTTGAATACCGACCCGCCCAGGCATGCCTGGAAGCGCCCGTCGGGCTGTTCGATCATGTCCACCAAGGCCTCGCCTAAGGTTGCGATCATCATGTCCTCGTAGTTGCATTAGGAAAACTACTCTAGCCGGCACGCCAGAAAGCGCGTGTTGAACCGGCCGCTTAATTAATAAAACAACTTGATTTATTAATTTGTTGCGAATATATTCCTATTCGGTTCGGTAGTAAAGCGTTATCACTTTCTACCGAATCACGCCCCGCCGACAGGCGCGGCCACCCAGAAAATCAAAGGAGACATCGCATGAGATTGAAATATTTCCTGGCGCTGAGCGCGCTCGGCACCGTCACGGCCATGGCCGCCGAACAGCCGGTGATCGGCTTGATCACCAAGACCGAAATCAACCCCTTCTTCGTCAAGATGAAGGAAGGCGCGCAACAAGCGGCCCAGGCCGGCGGTGCCAAGCTGCTGACCGGCGCCGGCAAGTCCGACGGCGACAACGCCGGCCAGGTCACCGCCATCGAGAACATGATCGCGGCCGGCGCCAAGACCATCCTTATCACCCCGAGCGACGCCAAGGCCATCGTGCCGTCGATCAAAAAGGCGCGCGACAAGGGCGTGATGGTGATCGCCATGGACAGCCCGACCGAGCCGATGGACGCCGCCGACGCCCTGTTCAGCACCGACAACCACAAGGCCGGCGTGCTGATCGGCCGCTATGCCAAGGCCGCGTTCGCCGGCAAGCCGGTCAAGATCGCCGCACTCGATCTCTTCCCCGGGCATCCGGTCGGCATCCAGCGCCTGGCCGGCTTCCTGGAAGGCTTCGGCATCAAGAAAGGCGACGCCAGCATCGTCTGCATGCAGGACAGCTACGGCGACCAGGCCAAAGGCCAGACCGCGATGGAGAACTGCCTGCAGAAGAATCCCGGCATCAACCTGGTCTACGCCATCAACGAACCGGCCGCCGCCGGCGCGTTCAAGGCGCTGAAGGCCGCCGGCAAGGACAAGGGCGTGCTGCTGGTGTCCGTCGACGGCGGCTGCACCGGCGTGCGCGACGTCAAGAGCGGCAAGATCGCCGCGACCGCCCAGCAATACCCGCTGAAGATGGCGGCGCTCGGCGTCGAGGCAGGTTTGGTGTACGCCAAGACCGGCAAGAAGGCCAGCGGTTATGTCGACACCGGCGTCACGCTCATCACCGACAAGCCGGTGGCGGGCGTGGACAGCAAGGATACCCAGGCCGGCCTCGACGCCTGCTGGGGCAAGAAATAAGGAATAATGACCATGAATACTCGCCTCCAGGGCTCGCTGCCCCTCACCAAGGACGCCGCCATGACCGCCCGCCTGCTCGACCGCCTGCCACCCGTCTCAACGCTGGGGCCGTTCATCGCCCTGGTGGTCGCCTCGCTGTTTTTCGCGTCGCAATCGGACCGCTTCCTAAGCGGCCAGAACTTCTCGCTGATCCTGCAACAGGTGATGATCGTCGGCGTGATCGCCCTCGGACAGACCTTGATCGTGCTCACCGCCGGCATCGACCTGTCGTGCGGCATGGTGATGGCGCTCGGCTCGGTCGTGATGAGCAAGTTCGCCGTCGACATGGGTATCGATCCCTATGTCGCCATCGCCTGCGGCATCGCCGTTTGCACCGCCATCGGCGCGCTCAACGGCGCGCTGGTGACGCGGATTAAACTGCCCGCCTTCATCGTCACCCTGGGCACGATGAACATCGCCTTCGCGCTGACGCAGATCTACTCGGGCGCCCAGACCGTCACCGACGTGCCGGACTCGATGATGTTCTTCGGGAATACCTTCCAGCTGGGACAGACCTCGATCACCTACGGCACCGTGCTGATGATAGCGCTGTACATCCTGACCTGGCTGTTCCTGCGCGACACTGCGCCCGGCCGCCACGTCTACGCCGTCGGCAACAACCCCGAATCGGCGCGGCTGACCGGCATCGCCACCGGCAAAGTCATGCTGGGCGTGTACATGGCGGCGGGCCTGTTCTACGGCATCGCCTCGATGCTGTCGGTCGCCCGCATGGGCGTCGGCGATCCGCAGGCCGGCGCCACCGACAACCTCGACAGCATCACCGCCGTCGTCATCGGCGGCACCAGCCTGTTCGGCGGACGCGGTTCGATCGTCGGCACCTTGATCGGCGTGCTGATCGTCGGCGTGTTCCGCAATGGTTTGACGCTGATGGGCGTGCCCTCGGTGTATCAGGTACTGGTCACGGGTGTGCTCGTGATCCTGGCTGTGGCCACCGACCAACTCACCCACAAGAAGGGTTAATCATCATGACGATCTCCAACGCTACCCCGGTGTTCCAGGCGCGCGGCTTGACCAAGCGCTACGGCAACGTCACCGCCCTCGACGGCACCGACTTCGAACTGCGCGCCGGTGAAATCCTCGCGGTGATCGGCGACAACGGCGCCGGCAAGTCCAGCCTGATCAAGGCGCTGTCCGGCGCGATCGTGCCGGACACGGGCGAACTGCTGCTCGACGGCAAAGCCGTCCACTTCGGCTCGCCCATCGACGCCCGCCGCCACGGCATCGAGACGGTCTACCAGGACCTGGCCGTCGCGCCGGCCATGACCATCGCCGAGAACCTGTTCCTCGGCCGCGAGATCCTCAAGCCCGGCATCATGGGCAAGTGCTTCCGCGTCATCGACAAGAAAAAGATGCTGTCCGAGGCGATCCGCCACATGCAGGATCTGAAGATCGGCATCCGTTCGATGCAGCAGGCGGTGGAAACCCTGTCCGGCGGCCAGCGCCAGGGCGTGGCGGTGGCGCGCAGCACGGCGTTCGCCCGCCACGTGGTCATCCTCGACGAGCCGACGGCCGCGCTGGGCGTCAAGGAAGGCAACATGGTGCTGGAGCTGATCCGGCGCGTGCGCGACCGCGGCCTTGCGGTGGTGCTCATCAGCCACAACATGCCGCACGTGTTCGAAATCGCCGACCGCATCCACATCCAGCGGCTGGGCAGGCGCGCCGCCGTGGTGAATCCGAAGACGATCAGCATGTCCGACACCGTCGCCGTGATGACCGGCGCCAAGGACCCCGCCCACCTGCCGGAAGATGCCCATGCTTAAAGGAATCGATGCCGCGCTCACGCCCGAGTTGCTGAAGGTGTTGTGCGAGATGGGGCACGGCGACGAGATCGTGGTGGTGGACGCCAACTTCACGGCCGCGTCGCTGGGCCGTGGCAAGCCCGTCATCCGCATGCCCGGCATCGACCTGCGCCGGGCATGCGAGGCGGTGCTGTCGGTGTTCCCGCTGGACCAGTCGGTGGAGCAGCCGGTCGCCTACATGAAGGTCGAGAACACGCCGGACGGCTACGCGTCCGCCGTGCAGCGCTCGGTCATCGCGCTGGCCGGCGAACTGGCCTCGGCCGCGCCCGGGCAATGCGCGGCGGTCGAGCGCTTCGCCTTCTACGACCGGGTCGGCGGCGCCTACGCCATCGTGCAAACCGGGGAGGCGCAACCGTATGCCAACTTCATTTTTAAGAAGGGCGTGATCGGTGCCGCTCTGGCATAATTAAATAATGCCAAACAATAAAAAAGTTCAGATAGAGACCGGGCCTGGTGGCGTTCCCACCGAGGATGACATCAGGAGGCTGCGTCCGCGCGGCTCCAACCAGATCGGCATGAGCCAGTTCAACGAACGGGTCGTGCTGCAAACGATACGCCTGCACGGCCCGATGCCGAAAGCCGATCTGGCCAGGCAGACCAACCTCAGCACGCAGACCATCTCGCTGATCATCAACCGCCTGCTCGAGGAAGGGTTGGTGCTCAAGCTCGAAGCGCTTCGGGGCAAGGTCGGGCAACCGTCGGTGCCGATCGCGCTCGACCCGGACGGCGCCTTTTCGATCGGCATCAAGATCGGACGGCGCAACCTGGACGTGCTGCTCATCGATTTCGTCGGCAAGACGCGCGAGCGCTCGTCGCTGTCGTACACCTTTCCAGATCCCGACACGCTGTTCATCGAAATCGAAAAGCAACTGGCGCTGATCCACGAGCGGCTCGGCCCGGTGCGCGCCAAGCGCCTCAGCGGCATCGGCATCGCCGCCCCGCTGGCGCTCGGAGGCTGGCAGAAGCTGCTGGGCATCGCCCCCGAGCAGGCTGAAAAATGGAACCGGATCGACATCCGCGAGCGGGTGCAGGCGATGACCGGGTTGCCGGTGCAATTCGTCAAGGATACCGCCGCCGCCTGCGTGGCCGAACTGGTGGCCGGCCGGGGCCACAGCATCAAGAGCTTCCTGTACGTGTTCGTCGACACCTTTATCGGCGGCGGTCTCGTCATCGACAGCAACCTGCGTGGCGGCCTGCACGGCAACGCCGGCGCCATCGGTTCGATTCCGCTCGGCCTGGCCCGGCGCGGCGACACCTCGCAGCCGGAGCAACTGCTGAGCGACGCCTCGCTGTTCAGCCTGGAGCAATCGTTCATCGCCGCAGGACTGGACGAGGCGGCCTGTTTCGACGGCCGCGCGCTGCGCGAACCGTGGCGTCCGCACACGATGGCGTGGCTGGACCACGCGGCGCGCGCCATCGCGCTGACCATCAACAGCGCCGCCTGCCTGCTCGACCTCGACAGCGTGATCATCGACGGCTCGTGCGAGCGCAGCCTGCTCGACGAGTTGCTGCCGCAGGTGGAGGCGGCGCTGGATTATTACAGTTGGGAAGGGGTGTCGCGGCCGTCGGTGCTGGGCGGCACGATCGGTTCGGACGCGCGCGCCATCGGCGGCGCCCTGCTGCCGCTGTACGCCAACTTCGCGCCCGACAGCGACCTGTTCCTGAAGTCCGACAAGTAGAAGCGGACCGCCGACGGCGATCCGCGTGAGGCAGCGTTCAGGGTTTCTTAGCCAGGTGCGTCCTCAGTTTTTCGTACAACTGTTCGCCGTCCACGATCCTGGTGAACTCATCCGGAACGTCGACCTCCTGGGCGGCCTCGCCCGGGCCGGCGAGCAGCCCGCCGTCCATCTGGCCGGCGATGCGCTTCTCGTTCACGTACGTCGCGCCGACGACCGTGCCGTCGGCCTGGGTGATTACGATCATTTTCATGTCAGCGCCCCGCCATGTAGGTTGTAGTAGACCCAGTTCGGGCCATCGTTACGGAATTTGACGTAATAGGTGATGTACCCGGCCGGCTCCATGCGCTCGCCCTGTTCGGTCGCCCACATCAGGCCGTTGGAGGTGCGGACATCGGCGGTCGCGTATTGCGCTTCTCGATTGTCATAAAAAGTGTACCACCAGGTCTGGGTGGCGCCAGGCGCGATCCAGACCGGGGTGAGAAAGTTGTTGAACGACATATTAGTCTCCCGGTGATTATCGGCGCGGGACAGCGCCGATCCAAAGTGCAAATCGACGTTCTCGTCTCGAGAACATTCGCCGCATCTCCAGCGGCGATGCCCACCTCCACACTTCAATGGCTCCGGTCGCACCCAAGGCCAGGCAACTTTCCCTCTTGAACAATGACTCTGTCGTGTGGAAATCCATCGTGGCGCGCGCCGAAGAATTTCAGTGTATCGAGCCCGGCAGCGGGCGGCTTTGACACCGATTAAGGGCGGACCGGCCACGGCCGGACGCCCTCCCCGGCCTAGTAGATCGACGCTTTCCGCGCGGTGTTGGCGATGCCGTACTGGCCGTACCACACCGTGTTGCCCCAGCTCGTGGTGCTTGACCAGTCGGTCATCAGGTCGAGCCAGGCGTTGGCGGCATCATTGCCTTGCGTCGACCACGCCACATAGCCGACACCGAACTGCTGGGCATACTCAGTCTATGATGAGCAGCGAACGCCTACCAAATCTGACCCGTGCTGGGATTGGTTCTGTGCCTTTGCGTTGACCTGTCGATTTGGCAGAGCGTTCCCCGAGCGTTGCCGGGCCCGTTGCCTGTGACCTAATAGGAGCTTTGTCCTGCACCGTGAGTGTCCTGTCCGGGAAGTGGGGTTGGTGATGCGCCTACCATTTTTTCGGAGCGCAGATGGACAATCAACTACAAAACGAAGTTGTACTCGGAGTCGACACGCACTTGGACGTCAACGTCGGCGCAGTCATCAGTCACACAGGCAAGTTTCTTGGAACATTTGCGGCAGAAACCAGCGCACGTGGCCATCTGGAACTAGTCGCATGGGCACGCTCACTGGGTTGTATTCGACGTGCCGGCGTTGAGGGCACTGGGACCTATGGCGCTGGCCTTACTCGCGTTTTACGCGAGCAAGGAATTGAGGTTCTCGAAGTCAATCGGCCTAACCGGAGTAAGCGCCGGTTAAGAGGAAAGTCAGATCCGACGGACGCGGAGAACGCTGCGCGCGCGGTACTTGCCGGCGAGGCGACAGCAATTCCAAAGTCCCAGTCAGGAGGAGCAGAGGCTATGCGCACTGTTTCAGTTGCCAGGCGAAGTGCCGTAAAGGCAAAAACACAAGCGATCAATCAGTTGCGAGCGATCCTGGTTAGTGCACCGCAGGAAATCCGTGAACGTCTATGGAAAACCAAGGCTGAGCAATGCGTCGCGGCGTGCGCTGATCTTGCACAGTTAGGCACGACTACTGTACTCATGGCATTGACCACAACGCTGCGCCTGCTGGCGAAGCGCTGGCTGACGCTGGCGGATGAACTCAAAGAACTCGACAACACGCTTGATAAGTTGACGAGTCAATTTGCACCAAGCCTTCGTCAGCAGTTCGGTGTGGGACCGCAGACGGCAGCAACCTTGATTGCAGTAGCCGGTGATAATCCTGAACGTCTACGCAGCGAGTCGGCGCTAGCGGCACTTTGCGGAGTAAATCCGCTGCCCGCGTCCTCCGGAAAGACGATACGGCATAGACTAAATCGCGGTGGCGATCGCCAAGGCAACAATGCCTTGTGGACCATCGCGATGGTCCGGATGCGAAGTGAGCCGAGAACACGTGCTTATGTTGAAAGGCGAACCAATGAAGGCATGTCCAACAAGGAAATCCATCGCTGCCTGAAGAGATACCTCATCAGGGAGCTTTACCGCGTTATATTGAGCGATCTACAGGTGACTGGCTCGACACTTGACATAGGAGCGTCATTGCATCAGCAGCGGTGCGTCGACTTTCGAGCCGAGGTTGTTGTTGCCGTTGGTCGTTCGGGTTGTTGAACCTGATGTAGGCGTACACCGAGAACAGTTGTGCCTGGGGTCGTGGTTGAGCAGGTCCCAGCCGTACAACAAGCCGGCGCTGGCGTCTTGGCCCCACTTGGGGTTGTCGATCACGATGGTCGTGGTGAAGCCGGCGTTGCGGATGGTGGCGATCGAAAAGAAATGGCCCGAGTGCCAATGTCACCGGATCGAATCTTGTCCAGACTATGCATCCCGAAGGCTTAGTCCCAAGGCCTAAATGAATCGTCTGCACACTCGTGGTGGCGGCCGAAGTCCTTTGCTACAGGCTTTTCGAAACGACTCGCCCCAGAACTGGCGTATTTCACTAGCCCAAGGATAGGCGCATTTATGTAGATGTACACTAGCCTAGCAAGCTGTTTTCCTTAGTCGGTTATTGCGCGCAACCGAGCCAACGCATCTTCCACTACATACTCCGGTACAGTCTCGATTCGTTTTGCCTTTCTTGACTCCAAGTCCAGCATACGAATCTGGTTAACCAGCGCGACGCCCTGTGTCTTTGTGCCGGCCCCGGTAAGTGGCGCAGCGAATCCAGCGTGGCGAGCAAAGTCACCACCCTGCGTGATCGGTGCCACCAGCACGGTACCCAGCGCATTAAACGCCGTCGTGGAGAGCACGAGTGCAGGCCGCATACCTTTCTGCTCGTGGCCTTGCGTCGGATCGAGATTGACCATCACGATATCTCCTCGCCCAAACTTACTCCGGCTCACCACGCTTCACGCCCGACTGGCTTGGCGCTGTTCCATGCCGCCATGTCCGCAGGCTCGGGCGCATTGGGATCGCATTGCGCCACTAGCTCCTCGAGCGAATATGAAGGACTCGCCGCCTTCAGCAGCACGCCGTCCGGCCGCACATTAACACTGAGCTTGTCACCTAGAGTGACCTTTAGCAGAGCCAGCAACTCAGTCGGCAGACGCACAGCCGCGCTATTGCCCCATTTTTGAATCGAGAGTTCCATAGAGCCTCCTAATGTTTATACATTGTAGATCCACAGAAGATGCAAGGTCAATGATATCGCCTCTGAGATTTGCTGTCCCGACTAATCCCGAAGACATGTTCGTGCCCTCTGCCCGCGATCACGACCGAATGCATGGTCACGTATCCCCGGAAGCATGGCGGCGGAATCCGGATTATGTGCAAGCGGTGAGCCGCCGCCCTGGCCTGTCACTTTACTTCGCGGGGAAGAAAACCTGCCGCACAAAATTGATCACCTCGGCGCGCGCCTGCGTGGCGGCCGCCTGGTTGCGGCCGGCGTGCGCGCCCAGTCGCGTGCACGCCTTGTAGAAGTCGGTCAACCTGGCCGGGTCGATCGTCGCACCGCTCAGCTCGGAATGGATGGTCCACGGCTCGATATCCCAGCGCAGCACGCCGCACGACATCGTGACGCTCGCCTTGGGCAGCCACGTCACCGCGTAGGTGGCGTCGAACGAATGGCTGGCGCCGGCGTACTTGACGGTGCGGACCGGGGCGCCGGCTTCGGCGTATCTGGCCGCCAGCGACTCGCACGATGCGGCGCCGACGTAATCGTCGGCCGCGCCGACCAGGTTCAATATCGGCGCGCTGGTGATCTGGCGAGACCAGTAGACGTCGTTGCAACCGGCGTACAACGGGATATGCAGGGCGAAGCGCAGGTCGGTCTTGATGACGGCGTGGCGCAGCGGTTCGATGGCGCTGCGGAAGGCGACCGCGCCGCCCCGCGAAAAACCCATCACGCCGATGCGGGCGGGATCGATGCGCGGGTCTTCCCCCAGCACTTGCAGCGCCTGCAGGCCATCCATCAAGTTCGCGGCCGGCGGCACCAGTGTTTGGTCCTCGACGGTGCGGGTCACGCCGCGCGGCTCGTAGCTGCTGACCACGAAAGTGGCCACGCCGATCGAATTGAGCGCGCTCACCCACATCCTGGTGTTCGCTTCGATACCGGCGCTGCCATGCATGATCACCATCGCCGGCACCGGACCGGGATTGGGGACGGCCGGTGGGGCGTGTGGCAACGTCAGATCGCCCCACACGCGCTGCGGCGCCCAGTTTTGCCGCCGCTCGCGCGCCAGGTCGTACATCGTGGCCGGCGTGAAGCTGTCGAACTCGACCCGCGTAGCGGCGGGGGCGGCGGGCGTGCTTTGCGCCCGCGCCGCCGGCATTCCAGCGGCGGCGAGCGTCAACAACAAGGTGGCAAAAGTGCTTATGTACTTCATCGAGCGGCTCCGAGTGGTTTAAGTGCCGCCGATTCTATAAAAGTTACCGTTAAGTTAATGTTAAAAAGGCAAAATTAATTCGCCCACGCCACTCTAAGCCACAACCCTATTTAATTTCCTGTTCTACCGGCGACGGGCGCTCCGGCGGCGCGCCACGGCACCGACCAGGCCAAGGCCGGCCAGCAGCATCGCGTAGGTTTCCGGTTCGGGTACGGCCGTCGGGCCCATGGTCCAGGTGCCCGTCGCGGCGATCGCGCCCTGGAAGAAGTAATAGGTTTCATAGCCGCCCACGACGCTGTCACCATTGTTGGAGGTGGTGATGCTGCTGATGTCTTCCCTGCCCTCCGGGGTGTGCAATTGGCGCAGCAGGCTGATGTCCCACAACGTGGGCAGGCCGTTGGCGTCGACCGCGCCGATATTCATGGTCATCGTCCAGTTGGGATTCCACACCGACCCGGGCGGAAAGGCCGGATCGGCGTTCGGGTCGGGATAGGTCAGCGATTGCGGATGGGTCGGGGAGTCGTTGGAATACCGGTTCATGAAGATGACCGTGCCGGGCGCCCAAGAGGAACCGGCTGTCAATAGTGTCGGCGTGAAGATCTGCGCGGTGATCACGCTGTAATGGGTGAACGTGACATCGCTCCGATACGCGATGTGTTCGACCGGAATCACCTGGCTGACATAATTGTACTGATAGGCGTGGGCCGCGCCGCCAAACAGACTGGCTAGCAAAATGCACATAGCAATCAACAAGTTACGCATACTTCCTCCTGTATTTTCGAGTGCGCCGAATGACGCAACGCGAGCTTAATACAGTTAGCAATTCTGCATGATAGATTTTCTGCACAGGATAGGTGCGGCTTTAAAGGATTCGGCAATCGATCTGATCAGCAAAGTGTCGCCAGCCGCGCTTGAGGCCCGATAGCAAAACCCCGCGACTGGGGCTCCCGGTGGCTATGGCCGCACCGGCCGCGTCGGCGGCTGGCGCTAGGCGCCCGCGTCGAGCCGCACCGCTTGCGGCCTCCTGCCCGTCCAGACATGGAATGCGCGGGCGAAGGAGTTGGCGTCCTCGAAGCCGAGCAGGAAGGAGATCTCGGCACCAGACAGCGCGGTGTTGCGCAGATAGTGATGGGCCAGCGAATCGCGCAGCGTGTCGAGCGTCTGCTGGAAGGTGGTGCCCTCATCCTGCAAGCGCCGTTGCAGCGTGCGGGTGCTGACCCCGAGGCGGCGGCACACCGCCTGCATCGACGCCTCGCCGGCCGGCAAGGTCTCCAGCAGCGTGCCGCGCACCCGCTCGGCCATGCCGGCGGTCCGGTCGAGATCGGCGAGCCGCTGGCGCAGCGACGGCTCGAAGAACAACCACATCTTGTGGTTCTCGGTCAGGAAGGGCCGCTCGGCGTCGGCCGTGGCGAACACCAGGTTGGCCGACGGCGTGGAAGTCACCGGCACCCCGAAGAAGGCGGCGTAGCTGGACGCGTCGCCCTCCGGCGCCGCCGCCGACGGCCATCCCACACGCAACGGCTGGATCGGACTGCGGGTGGCCAATCGCCCCAACTGCACGAAGAAGACCAGCTTAAAGGCCAGAAACACCGCGGGCGGCGGTCTGCCGTCGCCGAGGAAGGCGATGCCCACAGTGGTTTCGACCGGCCCGCGTTCGACCTTGATCGACATCGGCGCGATCAGGCGGACGTACTTGGCGATGCGCTCCAGCGCGTCCGCCAGATTGGCGCTGCACAGGGCCGCGAACAGCTCCGGGTCGAACCAGTCGGACGACATCACCCGGGCGATTCTCAGCGGCGCAGGCAAGTCGGCGTCGAGCGACGCGGCCTCGGCGTCGATGGCGTTCCACAGCTTGAAGAAATTGTCCGAATCCAGGCGTACATTCTGGCGCGCGAACAGGTCGCCGGGCAATTGCGCGCGGCGCAGAACCGGTGCCGTCGCCAGCCCGGCGTCCTGCATCAGCACGCGCCAGCCGGGCCAGACCGCGTAATCGAGCGCGGGCGCGCGGCCAGGTTTTTTTACAGTATCCATGAGCCCAGTCTAGCTCGCCGATCATGCCAGGACAATAGCCGATCGCGCCACGCCGTCGCCGCAGGTTTTGGCGTGTTATGCATTCAGATTGGCGCGCTCGGCGAGTGCGCGCGACGCGTTTCGCGGGCAAAGTACCGCTATCCCATCACCAGCCATGCTTTGCCTGGGATCTCAATCTTTCAAATAGGGTATTCAAATGAAAAAAACCATTCTGGTCACCGGCGCCTCGTCGGGCTTCGGGCTGATGCTCGCTAATCATCTGCACCAACAAGGCCACACCGTCATCGGCACCAGCCGCGAGCCGGAGAAATACGCCGGCAAGGTGCCGTTCAAACTGCTTCGCCTGAATATCGATGACGACAAGTCCATCAAGGACTTCACCGGCGAGCTGTTCGACTTCGCGCCGCATCTTGACGTACTCGTCAACAACGCCGGCTACATGGTCACCGGTATCGCCGAGGAAACCCCGATCGACCTGGGCCGCCAGCAGTTCGAGACCAATTTCTGGGGCACGGTCAAGCTCACCAACGCGCTGCTGCCACGTTTCCGCGCGCAGAAAAAGGGCCAAATCATCACCGTGAGTTCCATCGTCGGCTTGATCGGGCCGCCGAACCTGGCGTACTACACGGCGTCCAAGCACGCCGTGCAGGGATACTTCAAATCGCTGCGCTTCGAACTGAATGCTTTCAACATCAAGGTCAGCATGGTCGAGCCGGTCTGGTTCAAAACCAATCTCGCCCACAACGCCGTTGCCGCCGTCGGCCGCGGCATCGCCGACTACGACGGCTACCGCCGGCAGGTGAAGGCGGCGACCCAAAAGGGTATAGACGAGGCCGAGTCCCCCGACGCCGTGGTCAACACCATCACCCGGCTGATCGGCACGAAGGAGCCGAAGTTCAGCAATCCGGTGGGCAAAATGACCGGCATGATTTTGTTCCTCCAACAGTACGCGCCCAAAATGTTCGAAGGCTCGATCCTCAAAAGCGTGCGAACGGCCGCATGATCCATCACCCACTCGGGAGCAAACCATGAAGTACTACTTGTGCAAATATATTCCACCACGCGCCGATTTCCTGGCCACCATGTCCGCCGACGAAAAGGAGTGGATGACGCAACACGGCGCCTATCTGAACCAGTTGCTCAAGCAGGGCCTGATCGTCGCGCACGGCCCGGTGATGGACCCGGCCGGCGGCTATGGCGTGTCGCTCTACCGGATCGACGACGGCCTGGATATCGCTCAACTGACGTCCGCCGATCCCATCGTCAAAAACGGTGCGGGCCACTATGAGCACCATCCCATGCTTCATCTCGCTACGCGGGACTGAGACCGCTTGCCGACCTGGGGCGCGGGCCAGCGTCCGCCCCCCGGCGCTCCAGCCATGCAAAACTTTTTGCATAAGCAAACACACAATCATTCGTTCACACGCTGAAACGGCCTCGATAGACTGCAAGCTCTTTCGATCGTCATGACCTGTTATGACAGGTTATGCAGCCCAGGTGAACCGATGACCAATTTCCGCACCGTAGAACTGTCCCCCGTCCCGCTGTACACGCAGGTGAAGGAAAATCTGCGCGAGCGCATCCTCGACGGCAGTTATCCCGCCCACGCCAAGCTGCCCGCCGAGAGCGAGCTGAGCACGATCTTCGGCGTCAGCCGCATCACCGTGCGCCAGGCACTCAACGACCTGCAAAAGGAAGGCGTGATCTTCAAGATTCCCGGCAAGGGCACCTTCGTCTCCAAGCCCAAGGCCTTCCAGCAGTTGACCCAGCTCGAAGGGTTCGGCGAGGCCATGGGCCGCATGGGCTACGAGATCTACAACCAGGTCACCAGCCACAAGACCATCGCCGCGCCGGCCCACGTGGCGCAGCGGCTGGGACTGGCGCCCGGCGCCGACGTCGCCGAGATCAAGCGCGTGCGCCACCTCAACCGCGAGCCGGTGTCGCTGGAGGTGACCTATCTGCCGCCCGACATCGGCGAGCGCCTGCGCCGCGAGGATTTGGCCGGGCGCGACATCTTCCTGATCCTGGAAAACGACTACGGCATCGCGCTGGGCCGGGCCGACCTGCAGATCGACGCCATGCTGGCCGACGACACCCTGGCCCACGCGCTGCGCATCGAGGCCGGCACGGCGTTGCTGCGCATCGAACGCCTGACCCACGCGGCCGACGGCACGCCGCTCGACTTCGAATACCTGTATTTCCGTGGCGACGCCTTCCAGTATCGCCTGCAGATCGCGCGCCGAGGCTGAGCGCCGCGCCGTCGCCTTGTCCTCATCCACCTGGAGCAAACCACTATGCAAACCATCATCGAAACCGTCGACGTGCTGGTGATCGGCGGCGGCACCGCCGGCCCGATGGCCGCCGTCAAGGCCAAGGAAGCCGACCCGAAGCTGCGCGTGCTGCTGCTGGAGAAGGCCCACGTCAAGCGCAGCGGCGCCATCTCCATGGGCATGGACGGCCTGAACAACGCCGTCGTACCCGGCTTCGCCACGCCCGAGCAGTACGTCAAGGAGATCACCACCGCCAACGACGGCATCGTCAACCAACGCACGGTAATGGCCTACGCCGAAAACAGCTACCCGATGATCGAGGAGCTGGACCGCTGGGGCGTCAAGTTCGAGAAGGACGAAACCGGCGACTACGCGATGCGCAAGGTGCACCACATGGGCACCTATGTGTTGCCGATGCCCGAGGGCCACGACATCAAGAAGGTGCTGTACCGCCGCCTCAAGCGCCAGCGCGTGGAGATCAGCAACCGCCTGGTGGCGACGCGGCTGCTGACGGCGGCCGACGGCAGCATCGCCGGCGCCATGTCCTTCGACTGCCGCACCGGCGACTTCCACGTGATCCGCGCCAAGGCCGTGGTACTGGCCACCGGCGCCGCCGGCCGGCTCGGCTTGCCGGCATCCGGCTACCTGTTCGGCACCTACGAGAACCCGACCAACGCCGGCGACGGCTACAGCATGGCCTACCACGCCGGGGCCGAGCTGTCGGGCATCGAATGCTTCCAGATCAATCCGCTGATCAAGGATTACAACGGCCCCGCGTGCGCCTATGTGACCGGTCCGTTCGGCGGTTTCACGACCAACAACAAGGGTGAGCGCTTCATCGAATGCGACTACTGGAGCGGCCAGATGATGCAGGAGTTCTACAACGAGCTGCAAGGCGGCAACGGCCCGGTGTTCCTCAAGCTAGACCACCTGGCCGAGGAAACCATCAGCACCATCGAGACGATCTTGCACACCAACGAGCGGCCCAGCCGTGGCCGCTTCCACGCCGGGCGCGGCACCGATTACCGCGAGCAGATGGTGGAGATGCATATCTCGGAGATCGGCCTGTGCAGCGGGCACTCGGCCTCCGGCGTGTGGGTCAACGAACACGCCGAGACCACCGTGGCCGGACTGTACGCGGCCGGCGACCTGGCCTGCGTGCCGCACAACTACATGCTGGGCGCCTTCGTCTACGGCAAGCTGGCCGGCGAGAGCGCGGCGCGCCGCTGCGCCGGCACCGAACTGGCGCCGCTCGACGAGGCGCAGGTCGAAGCCGAACGGGCGCGCGTCTGGGCGCCGCTGAGCCGTGTCGACGGCCTGCCGCCGGCCCAGGTGGAATACAAGCTGCGCCGCATGGTCAACGACTACCTGCAGCCTCCCAAGGTCACGCGCAAGATGGAAATCGGGCTGACCCGCTTCGAGGCCATCCGCGCCGATCTGGACCGCTTGTCGGCCGCCGGCCCGCACGAACTGATGCGCGCGCTGGAGGTGCACGCGATCCGCGATTGCGCCGAGATGGCGGCGCGCGCCTCGCTGTTCCGCACCGAGAGCCGCTGGGGCCTGTACCACAACCGGGTCGACCATCCCGAGCGCAACGACGCCGACTGGCTGTGCCATGTGCAGCTCAAGAAGGTCGACGGCGGGATGACCTGCTTCAAGCGCCCGCTGGAGCCGTACATCGTCGCCCTCGACGAACAGGAAAAACAGGCCTATCAACGACTGCGCATAGCTAAAGAGACAGCCACCGCGCCCACCACGCCGCAAGCCGAAGCGCTTGCCGTTTAAGGAGAACACCATGCCCATCGCACTCAACCCAAGCAGCGTGCCGGTCCGTGTCAACGAGGAGTTATGCATCGCCGACAAGGGCTGCACCGTGTGCGTCGATGTCTGCCCGCTCGACGTGCTGGCGATCGACTTCACCAAAGGCAAGGCCTTTATGAAATTCGACGAATGCTGGTACTGCATGCCCTGCGAAAAAGATTGCCCGACCGGCGCCGTCACGGTCGATATCCCCTACCTGTTGCGCTGACCTTTCTGGAGAATGACATGAGTTTGCATCGCCTTCTACCCGCCCTGTTGCTGGCCGCCCTGGGCAGCGGCGCGGCCAACGCCGAAACCATCCGCGTCGCCATCGGCACCCAGGACACGACCATCAACTGCGCCACCGGCGGCCTGCTGATCCGTGAACTGAAGTTGCTGGAAAAATACCTGCCGCGCGACGGCAAGTACAAGGACGCGCAATACGAGATCGTCTGGAAGAACTTCACCTCCGGCGCGCCGCTGACCAACGAGATGGTGGCCGGCAAGCTCGATATCGGTTCGATGGCCGACTTCCCCGGCTCCTTCAACGGCGCCGCGTTCGAGAAGGCCGGCAAGAAGAGCCTGTTCATCACCGTGCTGTCGGGCAGCGTGCAAGGCAGCGGCAACGGCATCGTGGTGCCGAAGGCGTCGGCGGTGCAGTCGCTCGCCGAGCTCAAGGGCAAGACCATCTCGGTGCCGTTCGCCTCCACCGCGCACGGCATGCTGCTGCGCGCGATCAAGGCGCAGGGCTGGGAACTGGACAAGGACATCACCGTCGTCGCGCAGGCGCCGGAAGTCGCGGGCTCGGCCCTGCAAAGCAACAAGATCGACGCCCACGCCGACTTCGTGCCGTTCGCCGAGCTGTTTCCGCATCGTGGCTACGCCCGCAAGATCTTCGACGGCTCGCAAGCCAAGTCCCCCACCCTGCACGGCAGCCTGGTCGATGCCGCCTACGCGGCCAAGTATCCGGAGATCGTCACCGCCTTCCTGCGCGCCGCCATCGAAGCCGACCGACTGATCGCCGCCGAGCCGGAGAAATACAGCGAGCTGATCGCCAAGGTCACCGGTATCGAGGCCGAGGTCGACTATCTGTTCCACGGCCCGCTGGGCTTGCAGACGCGCGATTTCAGCTGGAAGCCGAAATACCGCCAGGCCGTCAAGACCTCGATCGAGACGCTACGGCTGATGAAGCGCACCGACAATGACCTCGACGTCAACACCTTCATCGACGACCGCTACATCCGCGCCGCCTTCAAGCAGGCCGGGCTGGACTACGACGCGCGGCTGAAAAACTACCAGCGCCTGCCGCTGGTGGCCAAGGACGCGGCGACCGGCAAACCGGTCACCGATTTTTCGAGACTGATGCAGATCTGGGTGGATGGCGAGCCGCTGGTGCGCCACTACACCAGCGCCGACGCCGCCTTCGCCGCATTGCGCCAGCTCGAAAAAGACGGCAAGAAGGTGCGCGTGGTCTATGCCCATGACCGCGACAGCGGCCTGAAGCTGTTCGCGCGGGATGCCTGGTTCGTCAGCGTCAAGGGCGATACCAGCGCCTTCCTGACGCGCGCGTCGGCCGAGGCCTGGGCGGCGCGCAATGGCGGCTCCGTCGTCGACTTCGCCGCCGCGCGGAGCAACACGCCCGCCCTCGCGGCCAAATAGGAGCGCACCGATGGACAGCACACAGCAAGCGCTGGGCGGCCACGGCATCGCCGCCGTGAGCGCCTCCGGCCCCGGTAAAGGCTTGGGTGGCCGTTCGGGCACGGCGACGGGTTCGGGACTGGCTTCCGGACTGGGGTCAGGCGCCGCCCGCTGGGGCGCCGGCGCCACCTCGCTGGTGGTATGCCTGCTGGCATGGCAATGGGCCTCGGCCAGCCACCTGAACCTCGGCCTGGTGACGTTTCAGAACGTGCCGCCGCCGACCGAGGTCGCGCACGCCGGCTGGACCTTGCTGCAATCGCCGCAATTGCTTGGCCACCTGAAGGCCAGCCTGGCGCGCGTGTTCAGCGGCTTCCTGGTCGCCGCGCTGGTCGGCATCCTGCTCGGACTCGCCATCGGCCGCTCGCGCCGGCTGGAGAACTGGCTGATGCCGCCGCTGGAAATGCTGCGGCCCATTCCGGCGGTCGCCTGGATACCGCTGGCGATCCTGATGTTCCCGTCGTCGGAGCTGTCGATGGTGTTCATCACCTTCACCGGCGCGCTGTTCCCGATCCTGCTCAACACCGTCCACGGCGTCGAGAACATCGACCCGCGCCTGGTCGCCTCGGCGCGCAGTCTTGGCGGCGGAAGGCGCGCCATCTTTACCGAAGTGGTGCTGCCGGGCGCCGCGCCCAGCATCGTCACCGGACTGTCGATCGGCATGGGCACGGCCTGGTTCTGCCTGGTCACGGCGGAGATGATCTCGGGCCAGTTCGGCATCGGCTACTACACCTGGGCGTCGTACACGATCCAGAACTACGCCGACATCGTCGTCGGCATGCTGGTCATCGGCCTGCTGGGCATGGGCAGCAGCGCGCTGGTCAAATACATCGGCCAGGTCTTGATGCCCTGGCACCAACCGGAGGGCAAGCCATGAGCGTGGGCCAAATTGAGATCGACAAGCTGCATCTGCGGGTGGGACACGGCGCGCAAGCGTTCGAGGCGGTGCAGGACGTCAGCCTGACGGTGGCCCCGGGCGAGTTCGTCTGCCTGCTCGGCCCGTCCGGCTGCGGCAAGTCCACCTTGCTGGGCGCGCTGGCCGGCCATCTGCGGCCGAGTCGTGGCGCCATCACCGTCGACGGCCGGGCCATCGACGGCCCGCACGCCGAACGCGGCCTGGTGTTCCAGCACCACACGCTGTTCCCTTGGCGCAAAGTGGTCGACAACGTCGCCTTCGGCCTGAAGATGCAGGGCGTGCCGCGCGCCGAGCGCCGCCAACGCGCGCTGGAGCTGCTGGCCCTGGTGGGACTGGAGGCGTTCGCCGAACACTACCCGGCGCAGCTGTCGGGCGGCATGAAGCAGCGGGTCGAGATCGCGCGCGTGCTGATCAACCATCCGCGCGTGATGCTGATGGACGAGCCCTTCGGCGCGCTCGACGCGCAGACGCGCCTGATGATGCAGCAGCTGTTGCTGGATTTGTGGGCGCGCATCCGCACCACCATCGTCTTCATCACGCACGACATCGACGAGGCACTGTTCCTGGCCGACCGCGTGCTGGTGATGAGTCCGCGTCCGGGGCGCATCATCGAACAGATCGCGGTACCGTTTCCGCGCCCGCGCGATTCGTCGCTGGTGACCTCGACCGAGTTCACGGCGCTGAAGCGGCGCTGTCTGCAACTGCTACATCCGGCCAACGCCGAGCTGCCGCTGGAGCGACTAAGTCCGCTGGGTGCCGCCACCACGCGCCAACTTCAATTCGCCATATAAAACATGCTCCAATCTAAAACACGTAGGGCGGATTAGGCGGAACGCCGTAATCGGCCATCGAATAAGGACAATATGAACACCACGGACAACGACATCGAACTGCGCGAACGCCTGGCCAACCCCGACGCCACCATCCGCCGCATCGCCCTGCTTGATCTGGCCGACTGGGCCGGCGACGAACACATCGACCTGTTCATCGACGCGCTGCGCGACACCGACGCCGCCGTGCGCGCCGAAGCGGCGCGCGCGCTCGAAGGCTTCGAAACCCCGGACGGCGTGGCCGGCCTCGCCCGCCTCCTCGACGATCCGGACCAAGGCGTGCGGCAAGCCGCGGCGCAAAGCCTGAGCGAAGTAAAGCAGCCAGGCAGCGCCCAGGTGCTGCTGCCCCACCTCGCGCACGCCGATCCATTTGTGAAGACGGCCGTGCTGCGCGCCGTGCGCGAACTGCGCTCCCCGCACAGCTATACGCCGGCGCTGGCCGCGCTTGCCGATCGCGACGCCGCCGTGCGCCGCGAAGCCGTTGCCGTGCTGGGCTACCTGAAACAACCCGATGCGCTCCCGGCGCTCACCGCGTTGATCAGCCGCGATCCCGACGCCGAAGTGCGGCGCGCTGCGGTGGGCGCCGCCGGCTATGGCGCGGGCACGGACACCGCCACATCCTTGCTGGACGCGCTGCGCGATCCGGTATGGCAAGTGCGCGAGGAAGCGGCGACGACGTTGGGCAAGTTGGCCTGGGTCCGGGACGGCGACGACGCCGCCACTCTGTCGGCGGTCGCGACGGCATTGATGGCGGCGCTCGACGATAGCTACTGGCAGATCAGGCTGCGCGCCGCGCGCAGCCTGGGCCGCTTGAAATACGCCGGTGCGTTGCCGGCGCTGCTGCCGGTGCTGACTCACGCGATCAGCAATCTGCGCAAGGAGGCGGCGCTGGCATTGGGCGAGCTCGGCGACGCAGCCGCGCTGCCGGCGCTGGAACCCGTGGCGGCCGATCCCGATCCCGAAGTCCGCAAGGCCGCGCGCCTGGCGCTGGAACAAATCCACGCGGCCACGAGGAGACGTTGATGGACTACCCAAGCGAAATCTGTAACGATCGCACCGCACGGGTGTTGACGATCGTCTGGCAAGACGGTGAACATCAGCAGTGGCCGCACGCGCAGCTACGTGCCAGCTGCAAATGCACGCAATGCCAGTCGCGTCGTTTGCTTGGAGCGGCGCCCGATGAGGCCAGCCAGGAACCGCGGGTGGAGCAACTGCAAATGGTAGGCAACTACGGTCTGCAGTTGATCTTCAACGACGGCCACGAACGGGGAATCTATCCCTGGCCGTATCTGCGCGCCTTGCGCAATGCATGCGTTTAAACGCCTCCACCATGCAAGTTGTGGCGTTTACGCCCATCGAATAAATATCTTACGCAAGCTTGACTTTAAACTACCACCGCGATTACTCTTGACCCTGAGTTGCACGGCTCCAACCGGCCCAAAAGTACGGGGGCACACTCCGCCGCGTCACGTCACGATCCGCGTCCGCACGCTTGCCGTCGGCGCGCTCCCTGATCAAGCGATCATCGGTCGCTTTTTTTCGAGGCGAATATGAAAACGATTTCAGTTCCTCGTTGCGCGCGTCTTTTTGAACACCTCTTCATCTTCCGACAGCGTTAGCTCTCCGCTCACGCACCCCTAACAACACGTGTTTCACAGCACCGGCCCGACCGGCGCTGCCCCCTCTCGTCGGGCTCTTTTTTGACCCGCCGGTGTCCCGCTGTCGCCGCGCAATCGGCGTCGGCGTGACAACGTGCCTGGCCATGCGCGCATGCATGGGCCGGTGCACGCGTTCCTCCGCTGGCGGTTCGGCTCCGGAAAGCCGAACCGCCCGTGGCGCTGCAAGCGCTCGTGGTCCCACGCGCGCCATGGATGTTCACACTTTAATTTGAAAATAAAGGGAGACAACATGCACACCCCATCCGTTTCAACCGCCTTTGCACCCACCACCGCGCCATCGTTCGCAGCACCCGACCGCAAGGTACGGCGCCAGGCGCGGCGCTGGGCGCGCGGCCTCGCACGCGGCCTGCTGGCGCTGTCGCTGACCACCGGCGCCGCCGCCATCGTCGGCCTGCCGCTGGCGACGCCGGCGCACGCGGCGGACGCCGAGTACACCAAGCGCTTCCTGGCCCAGTACCAGAAAATCAAGAACCCGGCCAACGGCTATTTCAGCCCCGAGGGCGTGCCCTATCATTCGATCGAAACGCTGATGGTCGAGGCGCCCGACTACGGCCACGAGACCACCTCCGAAACCTACAGCTTCTGGCTGTGGCTGGAGGCGCAGTACGGCCGCGTCACCGGCGACTGGGCGCCGCTCAACGCCGCCTGGGCCAACATGGAGAAGTACATCATCCCGGCCCCGGCCGACCAACCCACCAACAGCTTCTACAACACCGCCAAGCCGGCCACCTACGCCGGCGAATTCCCGCTGCCGAACCAATACCCGGCGCCGATCTCCAGCGGCGTGCCGGTCGGCCAGGATCCGATCAGCGCCGAGCTGTTCAGCACCTACGGCAACCGCGACATCTATGGCATGCACTGGCTGCTCGACGTCGACAACTGGTATGGCTACGGCCGCTGCGGCGACGGCACCACGCGTCCGTCCTACATCAACACCTTCCAGCGCGGCTCGCAGGAATCGGTGTGGGAGACCATTCCGCATCCATCGTGCGAAACCTTTAAGTGGGGCCGCACCGGCGGCACCCAGGGCTTCCTGAGCTTGTTCATCGGCGACTCCAGCTACGCCAAGCAATGGCGCTACACCAACGCGCCGGACGCCGACGCCCGCGCCGTGCAGGCGATCTACTGGGCCTCGGAATGGGCCAAGGCGCAGGGCAAGAGCGCCGACGTGGCCAGCCTGGTCAAGAAGGCCGCGAAAATGGGCGACTACCTGCGCTATGCGATGTTCGACAAGTACTTCAAGAAGATCGGCAATTGCATCGGCACGCAAACCTGCCCCGGCGGCAGCGGCGCGGCCGACGCCCAGGGCATGCGCGACAACCAGCACTATCTGCTGAGCTGGTACTACGCCTGGGGCGGCGCGACCGACAGCAGCGCCGGCTGGGCATGGCGCATCGGTTCCAGCCACAACCACTTCGGCTACCAGAATCCGCTGGCCGCGTGGGTGCTGTCGACGCAGACCGAGTTCAAGCCGCTGTCGCCGACGGCCGCCGGCGACTGGGGCAAGAGCCTGGGCCGGCAAATCGAGTTCTACCGCTGGCTGCAATCGGCCGACGGCGCCATCGCCGGCGGCGCCACCAACAGCTGGGGCGGCGGCTACGGCACGCCGCCGGCCGGCACCGCCACCTTCCACGGCATGTTCTACGACGAGAAACCGGTCTACCACGATCCGGCGTCGAACACCTGGTTCGGCTTCCAGGCCTGGTCGATGCAGCGCGTGGCCGAGTACTACTACACCAGCGGCGACGTGCGCGCCAAGGCGGTGCTCGACAAGTGGGTGGCCTGGGCCTCGGCCAACACCACGCTCAACGCCGACGGCACCTACACCATCCCGAACACCTTGTCGTGGAGCGGCCAGCCTGACAACTGGAACGCCGCCGCGCCGGGCGCCAACGCCGGCCTGCGCGTGACGGTGGTCGACGGCACCGGCGACGTCGGCATCGCCGCCGCCTTCGCCCGCACCTTGATCTACTATGGCGCCAAGGCCAGCAACGCCGCCGCCAAGACGCTGGCCAAGGAACTGCTGGACCGCATGTGGGCCAAGCACCAGGATGCGCAGGGCGTGGCCGTCGACGAGAAGCGCGCCGACTACCTGCGCTTCACGGCCCAGTACGACGCGGCCACCGGTTCGGGCGTGTACGTGCCGCCGGGCTGGTCCGGCACAAATGCCCAGGGCGCGACCATCGACGCCAGCTCGACGTTCCTGAGCCTGCGGCCGAAGTACCAGCAAGACCCGCAGTGGTCCAAGCTCAAAGCCCACCTGGACGGCGGCTCGGCCCCGACCTGGCGCTACCACCGCTTCTGGGCCCAGGCCGACATCGCGATGGCGCTGAACGACTACGCCAACCTGGTCGAGCAGGCCGACTCGCCGGCCATCCTGGCCGACGTCACCGGCGTGTCGGTGCCCGAGGGCGGCACCGCCAGCGTCGCCATCTCGTTGTCGAAGGCGCCGGCGGCCAACCTGACGGTCGCCATCGTCAAGGTGGCCGGCGGCGATCCCGACCTGGGCACGGAGACAGCCGCGCTGACGTTCACGCCGGCCAACTACAACGTGGCGCAGACCGTCGCGCTGCGGGCCGCCGTCGACGCCGACCAGCTCAGTGGCAGCGCCACCTTCGGCTTCAGCGCGACCGGCTACCTGTCGACCAGCGTGACGGCCACCGAGATCGACAAGGACGTGGTGGTGCCGGTGGTGCTGTCGGTCAGCGGCGCGCCGGTCACGGTGCCCGAGGGCGGCACGAAAACCTTCCAGGTGCAACTGGCCAGCGCGCCGAGCGGACCGGTGGCGGTGAGCGTGGCGCGCGCCAGCGGCGACGCCGACCTGAGCGTCGCCGGCGGCGCCTCGCTGAGCTTCACCACGGCCAACTGGAACGCCGCCCAGACCGTCACCCTGGCGGCCGCCAACGACGCCGACAGCGTCAACGGCACCGCCAGCTTCCGGGTGTCGGCGCCGGGCGCGACCGATGTGCTGGTCGCCGCCACCGAGGCCGACAAGGACGCCCTGCCCGGCGGCTGCGCGGTCGACTTCGACACCAGCAGCGACTGGGGCAGCGGCCAGGTGCCGCGCGTGGTGCTGCGTAACACCGGCGCCACCGCCATCAACGGCTGGTCGCTGAGCTGGACCGCGTCCAACGACGTCACCCTGGTCAACTCATGGAACACGACCCTGGCGACCTCGGGCCGTGGCTTCGTCGCCACGCCGCTGGGCAACGCCACGGTGCCGGCCAATGGCAGCGTCGAGTTCGGGATGCAACTGGGCTACAGCGGCACCAAGCCGGTGCCGGTGGGCCTGACCTGGGCCGGCCGCAGCTGCGCCATCGTCGTCAAATAGCGTGAAGGCGGCCGCGCGCACGGTGCGCGCGGCCGCCCACAACGCTTTCATAAAAAGGAGACACCATGACAATACAACGAAGAACCGTGGCCATGGCCACGCTGCTGGGCCTGCTGGTGCTCGGGGCGATCGGCGCCGGCCGGCACCACCTGGCCCGCGCCGAGGCCAGGGAGGCCAGCGCGGCCGCCTGGCTGGAACTGGCGCAGATCCACGCCGCCCGCGCGCAAGCGGCGAGCGCCACGCTGGCGGCGGTTGGCAACGCCGACGGCCTCGACCCGGCGATCGCCGCCCGCGCGCGCGACGCGCTGGCGCGCGCGTCCAAGATGCCGGCGCACGAACAGTTGCTCGGGGACGTGCGCGCGATCGAACGCTACAAGCAATACCAAGGGGAGCTGACCGGCGCGCTGTTCGTGCTGGTCGCCAACGCCCAGCATGTGCCCGCATTGGCGACCAGCGGCGCGGTGCAAGGCTTGCGCAGCGAACTGCTGCGCGACGAGGCGGCATTGGCGGCCACGCGCGAGCGCTACCGCCACGCGGCGGCCGGTTACAACGACCTGAGCGCGGCCTTTCCCGGTGCGGGCGCGCTGGCGGCGCTGGCCTACCCAGACCTGCCCGCCGGACTGTGACACCAACCACTTACATTTAGAAAGAACGTGATGAAAACACTGAACTTACGTACCAGCGCGAGGAAGACGGCAGCGCTGGTGGCGGCGCTGGCCCTGGCATTGGGCGTCGCGGCGACCACCCCGGCGCACGCCTACACGGTGTCCGGCACCCAGATCCTCGACGACGCCGGCAAACCCGTGCCCTTGCGCGGCGTGAACTGGTTCGGCTTCGAGACGCCGGACGGCACGGTGCACGGCCTGTGGGCGCGCAACTGGAAAGAGATGATCGACCAGATCCAGGCCAGCGGCTTCAACGCCGTGCGCGTGCCGGTCTGCCCGGCCACCTTCCGTGGCGAAGGCTCGCCTCCCGGCGGCGTCATCAACTCCAACCTGAACCCCGACCTGGTCGGATTGAAATCGCGCCAGTGGCTCGACGTCTTCCTGACTGAACTGGACCGGCGCGGCATCTACATCCTGCTCGACCATCACCGGCCCGACTGCCAGGCCATCTCCGAGTTGTGGTACACGCCCGCCTACAGCGAGACACAGTGGCTGGACGATCTGGACTATCTGGCGCAGCATTACTCCGGCCTGCGCAACCTGGTCGGGCTCGACCTCAAGAACGAGCCGCACGGCGCCGCCACCTGGGGCACAGGCAACGTCCAGACCGACTGGAACCTGGCCGCCGAGCGCGCCGCCCAACGCATCCTGGCGGCCAATCCGAAGCTGCTGATCTTCGTCGAAGGCATCGCCACGAACCCGGTCTGCTCGGGCAACCAGGGCATTTTCTGGGGTGGCAATCTGGAGCCGTTGAAATGCAAGCCGCTCGACATCCCGCGCAACAAGCTGGTGCTGTCGCCGCATGTGTACGGACCCGACGTGTTCAACCAGTCGTACTTCGACGCGCCCAACTTCCCGGCCAACATGCCGGCGATCTGGGACACCCATTTCGGCCAGTTCGCCAAGGACTATCCGGTGGTGCTGGGCGAAGCGGGCGGCAAGTACGGCCACGGCGGCAGCCCCAAGGACAAGATCTGGCAGGACGCGCTGGTCGACTATCTGAAACCGCGCGGCATGACGGGCCTGTTCTACTGGTCGTGGAATCCGAACAGCGGCGACACCGGCGGCATCCTGCAGGATGACTGGAAAACCGTGTGGCCGGACAAGCTGGCGTTGCTGCAGCGCTTATGGGACGGCAGCACCACCACGCCGCCGACCAATCCGCCCACCACGCCGCCCGGCGCCGTGACCGCGACCTTGAAGACCAACTCGGACTGGGGCGCCGGTTATTGCGCGGACGTCACGGTGAGCAATGGCGGCACCCAGCCGGCGCAATGGAACGTCCAGCTCACGGTGGCCGGCACCATCAACAACCTGTGGGGCGCCGTGTGGAACCAGGCCGGCACCACGCTGACGGCGACGGGGCAAAGCCATAACGCCACCGTGCAGCCGGGCGGCACGCAGTCGTTCGGTTTCTGCGCCACGCGCTAGCCAGCCGCCGCGCACCCGGGGTTAAATTGGCGAGGCCACTTTCGCCAGCCTCCGGGCGCGCATTCTTCGCCGCACCGTCCTTGCCAGGCGCGAAGCCACGGCCGAGAACACATACGCGTACAGATAGATCGCCGCGACCGTCGCGCCGAACATCGCAAAGGCGAACGCTCCCGGCTGGCCGCCAATCGGCACGTGAAACTCCGCCGACGCGACCGCGACGACAAACATCATGAAAGGGAAATGCGTCGTGAACAGCACAAAGCTGGCGCCGCTGAACCAGCGGTTGAGCCGCCACGCAGCCCAGCGCAGCCACAATATCGGCGCCTGCTTCGGCCCCGCCGTCAGCCAGGACACCATAAGCAACGCCAAGCTGGCGCCGAACAGCAAGTCCAGCGCCATCCGGGCCGCCGGAATCAGCGCCTCCGGCACTTTCTCGACGTGCGCGCCACCCCAGCGTGAAACCAGCAGGCCGATCACGCATATCGGCATGCCGTAGCGGCGCTGGAAGCGCACCCTGGTGTTGTAACCGAGCCAGCCGACCCCGATCCCCATGATCCACAACAGCAGATACCCGAGGAACTCCGGCGCCAGCTCGCTTCCCGCCCAGGCGACGGCGATGGCGGCGCACCAGCCCAGCGTCCGGCTACGCTTGCCCAGCACGAACAATGCTGCCAGCGCGAGGTAGGCCCAGCATTCGTACGCCAGCAGGTAGAGCATCGTGTTGCTGCCCAGTCCGGGAACGACGAAGCGCTGAAGCATCAGCATGTTTCCGGCGAAGGCCCGCAGGTCCAGGCTGGGCGAGAACATCGTGAAGTAGGCGTAAACCTCGGGATGCGCCAGCGCGCGGGTGCCGATGAAGTCCAACGCGCCGCCGAGCAATAGCGCCGGTGTCAGCAAACAATAAAACCACGCCGAACGGCGCAGCAGATCGGCCTCCGGATCGACGCCGTGGCGCCAGCGCTGGATGGACAGTCCGCCCAGGGCCACCCCGCTGATGACCATGTACATGACGAACGCTTCGTGGCCCAGGCTGGTGACGAAATAGAACAATGTCAGGGGCAGACTTTTTTCAGAGACCTCCGGATAGCCGGCGAACAGCAGGAAGCGCACGTGATAGATGACCGCCATCCCCGCCGCAAGCAGCCGCATCAGATTGACCCGTGCCTGGAAACCGCTGTCGACTTGCGCGTCCATAATGTCGCTCCTCGAGGATAGTCACGAGGTTTGACGTTAGCCCAAAAAGCGGCCGCGTCTTTGATCCACGTCGTGCTACCGCCTGCCGGAACGGCGACGGACGAGCCGCTCAGTCGGGCAGCTCGCGCGCGTAGCGCATCGGCGGCAACCCGACGTGGCGGGCGAAGGCGACGCTGAACGCGCTGGCCGACCCGTAGCCGACCCGCTGCGCCACATCGGCGACGCCGCCCTCCTTGCGCCGCAGCAGGTGCTTGGCCCACGCCATGCGCCAGGCCAGCAAATATTCCATCGGCGCGACGCCGACCGCGCGGCTGAAACGCTCGAAAAACGCCGAGCGCGACATGGCCGATTCCTTCGCCAGCTGCGCCACCGTCCACGGCCGCGTCATGCTTTCGTGCATATGCCGGATGGCGACGGCCAGGCGTTCGTCAGCCAACCCGCGCAGCAGGCCAGGCGAAGCGGCCGTATGCGCCGCCGAGCGCAGCGCTTCGATCATCAGCACCTCCAACAGCCGGGCCAGGATGACATCGCGCGCGGGCCGCCGCGCCCGCGATTCGTCTCCGACCAGCTCGACGATGGTGGCCAGCCGCCGCTCGCCGCGCACATGCACCAGTTGCGGCAACAGCGAAACCAGCAACGCCGCGTCCGGCGAAGCGAAGCCGCAGTGGCCGATCAGCAAGCGCACGTCCGGAGGACCGCCTTGGCGGCCCAGCCGGAACTCGCCATCGGGCAGCGCCACCGGCTCGCTGTCGGCGTCCGCCGGAATGATAGGCTCGTCGCTGGCCATCGTGAATCCGTGGGCCGACGGGATCAGCACAAAGGCGCCCTGCCGCAGGTCGACCGGCTGCTGTTGGTCGACGGCGAGCCGGCAGGCGCCCTCCATCACCACGCAATAGAAAGGCTGTCCGGATTCAACGCGCCGCACGCGCCAGGCACCAGCCGCGCCGACGACCTTGGAAAAATGGGCCTGCGGCTGGAGCAGCGAAACGACTTCCGCCAGGGGATCGATCATGTATGGACTCCTGCGAATGAATACTGGACGTTTGATTATAGCCAGTCCGAGCGGCCCGACCTATAGTTCGGTACCACCTACCAAACACAGGAGTTCTTCATGAAAACCGTACTGATCACTGGTTGCTCATCCGGCTTTGGCCTCGAAACCGCCCGCTACTTCCTCGACCGCGAGTGGAACGTGGTCGCCACCATGCGCACACCCGCCCACGATGGCCTGCCACGCTCCGACCGGTTGCGCGTGATCGCCCTCGATGTAACCGACCCCGACAGCATCCGGCAAGCGGTCGAGGCGGCGGGACCGATCGACGTGCTGGTCAACAACGCCGGCATAGGATTGCTGGGCGCGCTGGAGGGCACATCGATGGCCAGCGCCCGCGTGATCTTCGAGACCAACACGCTGGGCACGATCGCGATGACGCAGGCGGTGCTGCCACAGTTCAGGCAGCGCAAGGCCGGCGTGGTCGTCAACGTCACCTCCAGCGTCACGCTGGTGCCGTTGCCGTTGCTGTCGGTGTACACGGCAAGCAAGGCGGCGGTCAACGCCTTCACCGAATCGCTGGCATTGGAACTTGAGCAATTCAATGTGCGTGTGAACCTGGTGCTGCCGGGCCGCGCGCCGGAAACCCGCTTCGGCGAAAACGCCCGGCCGCACATGCAAGGCGCCATTCCCGAGGCCTACGCCGACATGGCGCAGGGGGTCTTTTCGGCGTGGGCGGAGCAGACTGCGGTGACGCGGGCGGTGGATGTGGCCGAAGCGGTATGGCGGGCCGCGAACGATCCGTCCTCGCCCAAGCGCATCCACGCCGGCGCCGACGCGGCGGCCATGGCCCGCGACGGACTCGCCCTGTAACCAGTCCGCATAAAATATCATTGACTGGCTTTGATTCCATATGGCAATATGAGTAAGCTTATCTAACAATTGCCGTTTTCAATCCGACCCGTGTATTTCAACTTTTCAATTGATTTAGATTAAGCCCGAAGCGCCGGAACGGGGCGTAAAATTACTCCCCTCCCCCGGCTATTCTCGACAGCATCCGCCGCACGACAACCCCGATTCCAAACGGAGCCGCCATTATGTCCCGCATCGATTTCAGTAGCCCGTTTCGAGTTCAAGGCGAGGTTATTTCCATTGCCGAACTAGCCAAGACCAAGCCGGGTTTGATAATCGCCGCCGACGATCCGAGGGTGGCGCCATTCAAGGAGCGCATGGCGGAGATACAGGCCGTGTTGAGACGAGAGCATCCTGAAGCATTCGCCCAGTCCCGCGCCGAAGTCAATCCCGCTCAAATCTACGAACCGACGGCGGCCGTGGCGCAACCGGAAGTCACCGGCACCAGCCAGAGGCAGACCTTCAGCAGCCTGGACTGGGAACTGGCGCGTTCGCGCATGACTTTCGACACCTTGCTGAAGAAATGAGCTCCCCAGCAGTAGCGTCGGACGACACTGGTTCTTCCAAGCCAACTCCATGCCAGCTTGCATGACATTTTCGTGACCCGTCTTGACATACGGGTCAACACAAGATATCTTCGGCAACGTTGCACTATGGAAATTTTCTGTAACTAATAGATTCTGCCACGTCGCTATCCGGCGTGTCCGTACGGGGCCTGAATCCGCACCGGGATCGGGTCGTTATCCATTCGCCGATGGAAACGTTTCCAAGAAGCGGATCGCCGCCATCGCCAACCATACAAAAGGGACTGGAATGTATCGCTTGCCGCGTCGCCACCAACTCAACCTGCGACGTTTGCGCAGGCTCCCCATCCAGGGCTTGCCCCTGGCCCTGATCGCCTTGCTGACCGCCTGCGGAGGCGGCGGCGAAGAAACCACCCAGCCCGCCCCGCGCACCTTGAGCGCCATGAAGATACAGGGCGCGGCGGTCTCGGCGGAAGTCGCGCTGACGCCGGCCGGCGCCACCGCAAGCTCCGTCGAACGCGGCGACCTGTCGGCCGCCGCCGCCATCGATCACAACAGCGGCACCCGCTGGGGCAGCGGTTTCGCCGACGACCAGTACCTGACCCTGGACTTCGGCAAGACCGAAGTCATCACCCGCGTGCGCATCGATTGGGAGAACGCCCACGCGTCGCAGTATCTGTTGCAGGTGTCGGACGACAACGCCAGTTGGACCACCATCAAGAGCGTCGACGACAGCCAGGGCGGCACCGAGGATTTGACGGGACTGAACGGCCAGGGCCGCTACCTGCGCATCAAGGGCGTCAAGCGCTCCACGCAATACGGTTACTCGATCATTGAAGTGCAGGCGTTCTCCGGCACGCCGGCCACGGCGCCGACCGATCCAGCGCCGACGCCGCTGCCGAACGATCCGACCCGGCCCGGCGTGGCGGTCAAACCGGTCGCGGCCACTTCCTCCAGGCTGGAGAATCCCGGCCTGTCGGCCGCCATGGCGATCGACGGCAAGACCAACACGCGCTGGGCCAGCGCGTTCGAGGATGGCGCCTGGCTGCAGTTCGACTTCGGCGCCAAGACACCGATCGGCTACATGAAGCTGCTTTGGGAGAATTCCTACGGCAAGCAATACAACCTGCTGGTGTCGGACGACGGCCAGAACTGGACCTTGCGGCGCGCCGTCGCCAACGGCCAGGGTGGCACCGAGGAATTCTTCAATCTCGGCATCGACGCCCGCTACGTCCGCCTGCAGGGGGGGGCGCGCGCCAGCCAGTATGGCTACTCGCTGTACGAGGTGGAATTCAAGAGCCCGGGCAGCGACAACACGCTGGCCGGCGTCGCGACTTCAGCGCTGAACTTCCCCGCCAGCGGCGCCGGCTGGGCTCCCCTGCCCTCGGCCGACCAGCCGCTGGAGACGCTGCAATTCACGCTGGCCGACGGCACGCTGGTCACGCGTTTCGGCGCGCGCGGCCTGGCCCGCCACGGCCGCGAGCGCGGCGAGGACTGGAACGAGATCGGCTACGGTCCCAATGAGACGGTCGACGCCGTCACCGGCCTGCCGCGCGACAAGGGCCCGGGCAACTACCTGACGTTCGTGCCGCAATACTTCAAGAACCGCACCTGGGGCGTGGAGATCATCGACAACAGCCGCGTGGCCGGCGTCACCAAGCCGACCCTGACCGTGAACCAGTACACCACGGTCGATTTCCTGAAAGGCGGCGTGGCCTTCTTCCGCGGCTTCGACCGTCCCGACGTGACCGGCTACGGCTGGATGGCGCCGGGCCAGTTGGTGGACGACAACGTCGCCATCTGCAAGCCGGTGGCCTATCCGCTCAACGGCAAACTGACCAACGCCAACGGCATCAACAACGGCTGTACCATCCGCGTGGACAACTATCCGGGACACGCCGCACTCGGCGCCGATGGCTTCCCCAACGGCACCACCGTCAAGGGCCGGGCGCTGGCGGTCGGCGATATCATCGAAGTGTCGCCATCGATGTTCACCACCGCCGACGCGCTGGCCGCCAAGGGCGACAACGGCGGCGTGCGCTACTACTCGTATGAATGGGCCTATGTGGTCGGCGCCGGCCTCAAGCCCTGGTACGGCGTGCAGCCGCGCCTGAACACGATTCCGTTGCCGGAGGAGACGCTGTCGGGCGGCGCCGGTTCGGTCTCCTACAACTATTCGGACAACGGCTTGTTCATGTTCCAGCAGCCGCACAACAACGTCGGCATGCAGAACATGCAGCGCTTCGTCGAGGGCCGGCGCCTGGTGCACACCAACTTCACCACCGGTGACCACAACGAGCCGGGCAACGACCGCTACGCCCAGGCGGTGGGCTTGCAGGGGCAGCGGTTCAATCAGTCCGCCTGCATCGCGTGCCACGTCAACAACGGCCGCAGCCCGGCGCCGGCGGCGATCAACCAGCGGCTCGACAACATGTCGATCCGGGTCGCGACCAGCAACGCCAGCGGCCAGCAGCTGCCACATCCGCAATACGGCATGGCGGTGCAGATGAACGCGATCTCGTCCACCGGCAAGCCACAGAACTGGGGCAACGGCGTGCGGGTGGCCGGCTTCGAGACGCGTTCGGTCAAGCTGGCCGACGGCACGGCGGTCGAACTGCGCAAGCCGACCCTGGCATTCGAGGGCGCGACTCCGGATATCTTCTCGCTGCGCGCGGCCCAGCCGATGATAGGCGCCGGCTTGCTGGAGGCGATACCCGAGGCGAGCATTCTGGCGCTGGCCCGCTCGGCGCCGGACGCCGACGGCGTCAAGGGCGTGGCCAACTATGTCTACGATCCGGAAAGCGGCGCGGTGCGGGTGGGCCGCTTCGGCTGGAAGGCGGCCAAGGCGACCTTGCGCCAGCAGTCGGCCGAAGCGCTGCTGCTCGACATGGCGGTGACCTCGCCGGTCTACCGCAGCCGCGACTGCGTCAACGGCCCGGTCGCCTGCCGCGCCGGCGCGTCCCAGCCGGGTATTTCCGAGGCCGACCTGCAATCGATCTCCAACTACCTGGCGCTGGTGGCGGTGCCGGCCCAGCGCAGCGTGGCCAGCGGCTTCCCGAAAGGCGTCGCGCCGCTCGACGAGCACCGCGTCGATTCGCAACAGGTCGCGGCCGGCGCCAAGCTGTTCCAGGGCATGCGCTGCGTGGCCTGCCACACGGCCGAAATCAAGACCGGCCCCGGCCACCTGTTCGCCGAGCTGCGCAACCAGACCATCCGTCCCTACACCGACTTGCTGCTGCACGATATGGGTGCCGGGTTGGCCGACAAGTTCGCCGAGGGTCAGGCCAAGGGCGCGATGTGGCGCACGGCGCCGCTGTGGGGCATCGGCTACACGGACAAGGTCATGGGAGACGGCGCCAAGGCCGGCTATCTGCACGACGGCCGCGCCCGGACCTTGACCGAGGCCGTCCTGTGGCATGGCGGCGAGGCCGACCGCTCGCGCCAGCGCTTCGAGGCGCTGTCCAAAGCGGATCGGGAAGCGGTGCTGGCGTTCCTGAAATCCCTTTAGTGTCTTTTGCAATTCCGGCGATATGACGCGACTTCTATGAATAGATGTCAAAGCCCGATCGCCGGAATACGATAACTTTGTCAGTTGGCTGGGCGCGCGTCGCATTGACAGCGCCAGGCGATGCGGACTGACAAGGTGCACAAATGTTATCTCCGGCAAAGTTGGAGTATTTACGCTGTACGGTCCTGCCAATTGAAACTGCGCTGCTTGACCTCTCTCTGGGCAAGCTGTTCACCGGCCAACTATTTGATGAGGAGGACGAGCCTATTAGCGGATTGTTCCTTCCTGACATGGGACGGCAGGGAACGAGGCTAACAGCTGCGGAGGTCGGAAGGCTGTTCATGGCGCCTGACTTCTCCATTATATCCTTTCGGCGGCTTGCCGAGCGCGATGACGGCACCCCTGCCGGCCTTCACGTCTTTTCGACCAACGATTTTGTTCAGCCAGACGAGCAAGTGGATGTCGTGGCTTACAAAGATGTGCATGGCAATGGCGTCCGCATTGACGCTCTCAACCTAAGCAGGGTAATGCTAAACGACGACGCCCCGGAGCGGCTGTGCACGGTGGCGTTCTCGCTATTGGCGTGCACCGCATATCGCAAGGGATTCGATGAAGTGACACTGTTTGCTGCAGGTCGGGGCTACGGCAACTCGCCGCTGGACAAAGATGATCTTGTCGGTTACCAAGTATGGCCGAAATTCGGCTTCGATGCTCCTTTGGTACCAGCTGATCTGAACCGAAATCCCCAACTGGCAAAATGTTGCTCTGTGCAGGACGTGCATGCAATCGATGCGAAATGGTGGGAAGCCAACGGCAGAGGCACAGAAATGCGCTTTGACTTATCGCCCGACAGCCGCTCGTGGCGCGTTCTGCTAAACTATCTAAGCACGAAGTTTGCGAAGGAATGGCGATGAGTGAGCAAAATGCAAAAGAGGCGCGTTTGGTAGCAGAGTACAAGGCTGCCGCCGCGCTACGGCTGGCCAAGCGGAGGACGAAGAATGGGAAGCCATCTATGCCGTCCGGTGAGGCCCAAGGCGCCGTAATTACTATACGTTTTGCCCAGGATGCAAAACCCCTGTCGGCCTTCGGTGGTGTCACCAAGGTCCTTGGACTCTCGCATATTCAGATTCCTGACTACAAGCCTTATCGTAGCTGAGGATAGATATCAACCCGGAGTGACAAGTATGAATCATGTGTGAGCGAGGCTCATGATTTTCCACTGAATCAATCACTCAACTTCTTGATTGAGGGACATGTCGCTGCCCCAGCATATGGACTTATGATGTGAGGTTCTTACCTCACTGAAACAGGTCCATGCTGAACTTCACACGCATCGCTCGCAAAACCATCGTCGGCATCGGCGGCGCAACTTTGGCGCTGGGCTGCGCCGCCCAGGAACTGGGCATACCGCAGGCGTCGGACGCGGACCGGCAGACCAGCCAGGCGCGCGGCGGTGCGGCCGACGGATCGGCGTTCTTGATGGCCAGTTTCAACAGCTCGTCCGACAATTGGCTCAGCCTGTTCTCGTCCATGGACGGTGTCACCTTCACGTCGCTGGCCTCCGATGCGTACCGGCCGCCGAGCAAACTGTTGCGCGACCCGGCGATCGTGCGCCATGGCGACGGCTACTACTACGTGCTTTATGCAACCGGCGCAAACAGCTCCGAACTCGGCCTCACCCGCTCCAGGGACCTGAAAAACTGGCAGTTCGTCCGGAACGTGCCGCTGGCACTGCCGGGCAACGCCCAGGCCGTCGCGCCGGAATGGTTGCGCGACAAGGATGGCTCGTTGAAGGCCATCGTCTCGCGCGCAACCGGCGGCAGCTATGTGATGACGCCGAACGCGGACTTCAGCGCATGGTCGGCGCCGCAGGTCTTGCAAGGTTTGCCGGACAACTATGTCGACACGATCGTGGCCGTCACGGACGACGGCTATACCGCCCTCGCCCGCAATGGCGCCACCGGCCTGATCGAAATGGCCACCGCCAAGTCGTTGCAAGGCCCCTGGACAGTCGACAAGCAAGGCGATTGGGCCAACTGGGGCACCACGTCGGGCGCGCATTCATTGATCAAACTGCCGAACGGGCATTGGCGGCTTTATTTCGGCGACGCCGCCACCGGCCGCCGATGGTATTCCGACGGCCAGGACGGCTTGCGCACCTGGAGCGCGGCCAAGCAACTGGGCGGCGTTTCCGGCATCATCGGCCAAGCTTCCGTCCTCATCGAGGACCGCAAGGCGCTGGCTCAAGCCACCAAGCCCAAGGGCCAGCCGAAAAAGGTCAGCTGGGACGAGCACTCGATGCTGATCGATGGCAAGCGCGTGGTCGTGTGGTCCGGTGAGATCCATCCCTTCCGCCTGCCCAATCCGTCGCTGTGGCGCGACGTCATACAGAAGATGAAGGCGCTCGGCTTCAACGGCGTGGCCTTTTACTTCGACTGGGGTTACCACTCCACCGCGCCCGGCGTTTACGATTTCTCCCATGTGCGCAACGTCGAACGCGCGCTCGAAATCGCCGAGGAGGAAGGCATGTACGTCATCGCCCGCACCGGCCCGTACGTGAACGCGGAACTGACCGGTGGCGGCTATCCCGGCTGGATGTTCCGCAACCGCGCCGAGGCGCGCACCGACGATCCGGTTTACCTGAGCGCCGTCGACGAGTGGATGACGCAGATTAACGCCATCATCGCGCGCCACCAGATCACCACCGGCGGCGGCAACGTCATCGCCTACCAGCTGGAGAACGAGCTGGGCAAGGTCGAGCCGAAGCACGTGCGCCACATGGACCACCTGGCCAAGAAAGCGCGCGCGGACGGCATCAGCGTGCCGTTCTTCCACAACGCCGCCGGACGGCTGCCGGACTGGACGCCGAAGGACTCGACCGCGCCATGGGCCAATTCCGGCCCGACCGACATGTACGCATTCGACGGTTACCCCGGCGGCACCTGCAACGTCCACGCCGATCCCGCCGGCCCGAACAGGGCGCCCGACTGGGGCATCTACGGAAAAAATTCGCCGAAGATCGGCGCGCTGTCCTCGCCCAAGACGCCGGGCTTCGCCGCCGAACTGGGCGGCGGCTGGTTCGACTACTGGGGCTCGAACGGCACCTACAATTGCACCGGCGAGCGCCAGGGCACCGGTTACCAGCGGGTTTTCTACGGCACCAACCTGATCAACCGCATCACGATCCACAACATCTATATGACGTTCGGCGGCACCTCGTGGGGGTGGCTGGCCGGGCCGGTCGTGTACACCTCCTACGACTACGGCGCGCCGATCTCAGAGGACCGCGGCTTGCGCGCCAAGGCTTACGGCCTGAAGCAGCAAGGCATGCTGGTCCAGGCGGCCGAGCAGGCGCTGGCGAAGATGGACAAGGGACCGGAGATCAAGACCTCGTCGGACAAGGTCAAGGTCTATCACAACGTCAATCCGGACCTGGACACGCATATCCTGTTCGCGGTCCACAGCCCGTCGGACCTGCTGACGAACGACAGCTTCACCTTCGACCTCAAGACCAAGGATGGCAGCTACAAGGTGCCGCTGCGCCTGAACGGCCAGGACGCCAAGATGTTGCTGGCCGACTACAAGCTGGAGCGCCATCACCTGGTCTACTCGACGTCGGAGATCCAGACCCACTTCGCCAACGGCGACCACGACATCGCGCTTCTGCACGGCCGTGCCGGCGAACCGGGCGAAACGCTGCTGCGCTACGCCAGCGCGCCCAAGGTGGAGGTCATCGACGGCAAAGTGACATCGCGCTACGAGAACGGCGTGCTGAAGCTGGATTATGTGCACGACGGGCTGGCGCGCGTGCGCATCTCCGGCGGCGGCCGCACGCCGCTGCTATTGCTGCTGGCCGACGAGAAGAACAGCATCGCCTTCTGGACGCAGAAAACACCTGCGGGACAGATGCTTCAGCTTAGCCAGGCGATGGTGCGCTCCGCCAGCCTGGCCGGCGGCAAGCTGGCGTTGTCAGGCGATACAAGCGCCGCAAGCGATATGCAAATCTGGGGGCCGTCCGTATCGACCGTTACCTTCAACGGTGAGAACCTTTCCGTCACCTCCCAGCCGGACGGCAGCCTGCGCACCAGCGCGCTCAAGGGGCCGGACGCGGTGAAACTGCCCGACCTTGCCACGTTGGGCTGGACGCGGCGCATGGACAGCCCCGAGGCGCAGCCGAAGTTCGACGACTCGGCGTGGATCAAGGCCGACAACCGCGCCTCGGCGGCGCAGACCTGGACCATGCCGGAGCGCGGCCAACCGACCTTGTCGATGAGCGACTACGGCTTCCACCACGGCGACGTCTGGTATCGCGGCCGCTTCGATCTGGCCGACGCCAAGAGCAACCAGCTGGAGCTGTTCTACGGCGCCGGCGGCGCGGGCATGATACAGGTGTGGGTCGACGGCAAATTCGTCGGCCAGCATGAGCTCGACGTCGGCCGCTCCTTCCCCGAGACCACGGACAGCGTCAAGTTCCCGCTCGGCGACAAGCTGGCCAAGGGGCCGCACGTGATCGCCGTCATGGTGCGCAACAACTCGCACAACTGGAACCTGATGGCCGACGACTATCACCGCGAGGCGCGCGGCTTGATCTCGGCCTCGCTGACGTCGCGCGGCGGTCGACGCTACGCCGTGCCGATCGAATGGCGCATCCAGGGGACCCGGGGCGGCGAGAACATCGTCGACGTCGTGCGCGGTCCGATGAACAATGGCGGCCTGTATGGCGAGCGCCAGGGCTGGTATTTGCCGCCGGCTGACCGCAAGACCGCCAACACCGGCTGGGCCAAGGCCAAGACGGGCGACGCGCCGCCGGCGCCGGGCACCTACTGGCTACGGACGTCGTTCGATCTCGATTTGCCCAAGGACCACGACATCCAGCTGGGCCTGGCGTTCGGCGATACCACCAAGCCGCGCTCGGAGCGCGAGAACCGCGCGCTGATCTTCGTCAACGGCTGGAACATGGGGCAGTTCATCGCCCACATCGGCCCGCAGCGCACCTTCGTGATCCCGCCGGGCATCCTGAACCCGAACGGCGCCAACACCATCGCGCTGGCGGTCACCACCGACGGCAAGCCCGGCAACGCGCTGGAGGCCGTCAAGCTGGTCAACCTGCGCACGGTGCGCGGCGGCGTGCCTCTGGAGATCATGCCGGGCGCGGCCCCCGCTTCCGCCTCGGCCAGCGCGCAGCGATGAAGCTCGCCGGGCAGCTCGTGCGCTGGACGTTGCTGGCCGTCGCAGGGCACGCGGGCGCCGGGGAGCTGGTGTTGTACGAACAAGGCGGTCCGGTTGCCGCCGTCGTTCACGACGATCAAAAGACCTATGCGCTGGCGGCTCAATTACTTGGGCGCGACCTGCAGGCGCTGAGCGGCCAGGCGCCGCGCATCTCGCCGCGCTTGGACGATTGCGGCAAGACCTGCGTGATTATCGGCGCGTACGACACGCCCCTGCTGCGCCAGTTGGCCAAGTGCGACGGCCTGGATCTGACCGCCTTGCGCGGCGAGTGGGAACGGCACAAACGTTTGATCGTCCGCTCAAAAAAACACAACTATGTGTTGATCGCCGGTTCGGATGTCCGGGGCACCGTCTACGGCGTGGTGGACCTGACGCGCGAACTCGGCATCTCCGCCTGGGAATGGTGGGCGGACGTGACGCCGCGCCGCCGGGCCCGCGTGGCCGTCGGCGACGCCACCATATTCCCGCGCGCGCCATCCGTCCAGTATCGCGGTATTTTCCTCAATGACGAGGACTGGGGCTTGCAGCCCTGGGCAGCCAAGACCTACGACCCGAAGACCGGCGACATCGGCCCCGCCACCTACGCGCGGATCTACGAGCTGATGTGGCGCCTGAAGGCCAATACGCTGTGGCCGGCGATGCACGATTCGACCAAGCCTTTCTATCAAATCGACGGCAATCCGGAAATGGCGCGCGATTACGCCATCGTGGTCGGCACGTCCCACGCCGAGCCGATGATGCGCAACAACGTGCGCGAATGGAATCTGAAGACGAACGGACCATTCAACTTCTTCACCAACCGCGACCGCATGATCGCCTATTGGGACGAGCGGGTTCAGCAAGTGAAAGGCTTCGAGACCCTGGTGTCGGTTGGCTTGCGCGGCGTGCATGACAGCGCGATGGAGGGCGCGAAGACTATCCCGGAGGCGCGCGACGGCGTCGAACAGGTCATCGATATCCAGCGCGGCCTGTTGTCCAAGGCGCAGGGCCGTCCGCCGGAGCGGATTCCGCAGGTGCTGACCTTGTACAAGGAAGTGCTCGATATCTATAAAGCCGGATTGAAGGTGCCGGACGACATCAGCCTGATTTGGCCTGACGATAATTACGGCTACATCAGCCAGCTCGGCACGGCGGCCGAGGCGCGACGCGTCGGCGGCGCGGGCCTTTACTATCATTTGTCTTATTGGGGACGCCCGCACGACTATCTGTGGTTGGGTACGACGCACCCCTCACTGGTGCGCGAACAGCTGGAGCGCGCCAGGCATACCGGCGCGCGCAAGCTATGGGTGGCCAACGTCGGCGATATCAAGCCGCTGGAATACCTGAGCCAGTACTTCCTCGATCTGGCCTTCGACCACGACGTGCTGGAGCAGGCGCCCAGCGAACATCTGCGCGATTGGCTGGGGCGCCAATTCGGCACGGACCAGGCACGGCAGATCACCGACATCATGATGGAGTACTACGCGCTGGCATGGGAGCGCCGGCCGGAGTTCATGGGCTTCGGCCAGACCGAGCCGACCACGCCGAACCGGCCGACCGCGTACCTGCAATCGGGCGGCGACGAGGCGCGGCGGCGTCTGGACCGGTATGCGGCCATCACCGCGCGCGCCGAGGCGTTGGCGCAAGCGATGCCGGCCGACCGCCGCGACGCGTTCTACGAACTGGTGTTGTATCCGGTACGCGCAAGCGCCAACCTGAACGCGCGCATCCTGAAGCTGGAGCTGGCCGGTTTGCCGGGCAGCGCCGGCGCCCGCGCCGAACAATATGTGACCGAGGCCAAGGCGGCGCACCGGTCCATCGTCGCCGACACCGCCGAATACAACGGCTTGGCCAACGGCAAGTGGCGCCATATGATGGATATGGCGCCGCGCAGGCTGCCGGTGTTCGCCGAGCCGATCTGGCCCGTATCGCCGGGCGGCGGCTCAGGCCCAGCGGCCACGCCGCCAGCGTCGAGACCGGCGCAAACACGACCGCGCGCTATGTCGATTGCCGCGTCCAGCGCGGCGCGGCATCCGCAATGGCAAAAGATCGATGAGCTGGGCAGCATGGGCGCGGTGCTGCGCTCGTCGCTGGCCTTGCCGTCCATCGACGCCAGCCAAGCGAGCGCAGTGGCGCCGCTGGAAATCGAGTTCGAGACGGATTCCGCGGAGCCGGTCGGCCTGAGCATCGTCGCACTCCCCACCCATCCGCTGACGTCCGAAAACCAGCTCAGGCTGGGTTACAGCATCGATGACGGGCCGCTGGCGATACTCGACTATCGCACCCACGGCCGCAGCGAAGAATGGAAGCTTAACGTGCTGAGCAACACGGCGGTCAGGTCGCTGCCGCCGCGGCGGCTTGCACCGGGCAAGCATCAGCTGCGGCTGTATGCGATGGACCCCGGCTTCATCCTGGACCGTATCGATATCATCCCCGATGCCGCTGCGCGTTACTATGGCGCGACACCCATGTAGCACAATTGAGCGAGGTCATCGTTCTGCAATATGTCAATGCTAGTCTTGCTCGGCACGCCCCCGCAACCGACCAGCCGGACATCAGCCTATGACCATCGCTGCACAACTCAGAATCTCCCCGCTCCGCGCGCAGGGCGGCGACGAAATCGATTTGCCGTACGCGCCCTCGCCCTGGCGGCTTAAGCAATGCAAGCAGACCGGCATCGTTTTCTTGGCGAATCCTCCCGCCTACGAGGAGCTGTCCCAGGATTTCGCCTATGAGGTGACGTTCGACAAGGAAACACAGGCGCGCAAGCAAGCCGAGCCTTTGCGCTACGCGATCAGCACCGCGCTGAAACGCTTTCGCGGCAGCATCCTGAAGCGCAACAAGAGCCTGACCTTGGTACAACGTCTGATACGCGAAGCGCGCGGCGCGCGCATCAACGTGCTCGACGTTGGTTGTGGTTGGGGTTCGCTGCTGGATGATTTGTTCAAGTCGCTGCCGGCGGATCTGCGCGACAAAAGCGTACCGCACGGCATCGAGATATCGCAAGAGCTCTCGAGGATCTCGGATGGCAAGCTGCGCAAGGCCGGCGGCCGCTGTGTGCACGCGTCGGCGATGGATGGGCTGGAGTGTTTCGAGGATGGGTATTTCGACGTCATCATCATGGCGTCGTTCCTTGAGCATGACATCAATCCGCTGGCCGTGCTGGAACGCTCGGCCAAGCGGCTCAAGCCGGGTGGATCGATACTGGTCAAGGTGCCCAATTACAATTGCCTCAACCGGTATCTGCGCGGCGCGCGCTGGTGCGGTTTTCGGTGGCCGGATCATGTGAATTATTTTACGCCGGAGACATTGAAGGCGACGGCGGAGCTGGCCGGGTTGCACGTGGTGCGGATGTCGATGCTGGATCGCAGCCCATTGAGCGACAATATGTATGCGATTTTGCGGCGGATGGGGTGATGGCGGGGACGTCAGTGGCCGGAAAATGGGCCGCCGACGGTTGATACATGGCCGATTACGCTGTGCTAATCCGCCCGACGTGTCTCCGTGGCGGCGGATACGGCGCGTGAATAAATCAGGAAAACACGTAGGGCGGATTAGGCGGAACGCCGTAATCCGCCACAGATCCGCCGACGGCCCAACAATTTATTCGCCGACCGGCGGCGTCGGCTCGACGCGTGTCACCAACACGGCCGCGATGCGTCGCTCCACCACCTCGATCACCTCGAAACGCAAACCGTCGACCTCGACCGCCTCGCCCACCGTCGGCAGGTTGCCCAGCCGCTCCAGCATAAAGCCCGCCAGCGACGTGTAATCATCATTCTCGCTGATCAGTTCGTCCGTCTCCAGCACCTGCTCCAGATAGTGCAGATCGGCCGTGCCGGCCACCCGCCAACAACCCGGCCCCTGCTCCTGCACATCCGGTTGCTCATCCTCGTCGGGGAACTCGCCGGCGATCGCCTCCAGGATATCGATCGGCGTCACCAAGCCCTGGATCGTGCCGTACTCATCGGCGATCAACACCAGTTGCCCGCGCGAACGCTTCAACGTTTCCATCACCTTCAGCACGCCGCTGGCCTCGGGCATGATGATGGGCTCGCGGATATGCTCGGGCGGAATCTCGACGCCGCGCGCCAGATTGGCCATCAACTCCTTGGCGCGGACGACACCGATGATGTTGTCCAGTTGCCCCCGGCTCACCGGGAAGAAACTGTGCGGCGTTTCGAGGATCTGGCCCTGGATCGTGGCCGTGTCGGCATCCAGATCGATCCACGAGATGTTGGAACGGACCGTCATGATCGAGCGCACCGAGCGCTGGGACAAGCTGAGCACGCCGCTGACCATGTTGCGTTCCTCCTGCTCGAACGCTTCCGGCACAACGGTGGTCTTGGTGTCCTCTTCCTCGCCGCCGGCGGCGACACGCTTCTTGCTGCCCAGCAGGCGCAATACGGCATCGGCGGTACGGTCGCGCAGCGGAAGATGTGATTGCCGGCTGACGAAATTGCGGCGCGCCAACTGGTTCAGCGCCTCGATCACCACCGAGAAGCCGATGGCGGCGTATAGATAACCCTTCGGAATGTGGAAGCCGAAGCCCTCGGCGATCAGGCTCAGGCCGATCATCAGCAGGAAACTCAGGCACAGCACGACCACGGTCGGATGGGCGTTGACGAAGCGGGTCAGCGGCTTGGAGGCGAGCAGCATCACGCCCATCGAGATAATAACGGCGGCCATCATCACGCCAAGCTCGTCGACCATGCCGACGGCCGTGATGACGGCGTCGAGCGAAAACACGGCGTCCAGCACGATGATCTGGGCGACGACCGCGCCGAAACCGGCGTAGACCTTGGACCCGCCTTGGGCGTCGTGCACCTTGCCTTCGACCCGCTCATGGAGCTCGATGGTGGCTTTGAATAGCAGGAAGAATCCGCCCAGCAGCAGGATCAGGTCCCGTCCGGAGAAACTTAGCGAGGCAATCGAGAACAGCGGTTCGGTCAGGGTGACCAGCCAGGACATTACGCTCAACAAGCCCAGGCGCATCAGCATCGCCAGGCTCAGGCCGACGAGCCTCGCCTTGTCGCGCTGCTCCGGCGCCAGTTTATCGGCGAGGATCGCGATGAAGATGAGATTGTCGACGCCAAGTACGATTTCGAGAACGATTAATGCAAACAGACCGACCCAAATGTTTGGGTCGAATAGCCATTCCATGCGCTGCTTTCAGTGTTGAGAAGCATGCATTGTAATCCATGCCGGAGCCGCGCCCGATTGTCGCCGCTCCGGCCCGACTAGTTTGCGTTGACGAAACCGACAACGTTTTCCGTCAACATCGGCGCTCCAAGCACCTTCCGGACCCTGATATTGGCAAGCTTGACCGTCCTGACCGGCATCTCGCGCTCGGCCGTCACCCGGCAGACGAAGGCTGCTTCGCCCACCGTGATATTGCTAACATGCAAACCTTCGATCGGTGTCAGCCGGCGCTCGTAGGTCGGCACCAGGTTCTTCCACTGGTATAAAACATCGGTTTCCACGCACAGCACGCCGCCGGCGACCTTGGTGGCGCTGACATTGGACATGTAAATATTGCGTACATAGCCGCCGCGCCGCTCGTTGGTTTTAACGTACAGCAAGTTATTAATCGTGCTCGCGGTCGCCGAATCGGAGGCGTCGAAGTGGCAATTGTCGACGAGCACGTTCTCGACGCCGGCCGACAATTCGCTGCCGATGGCGATCAGCTGGTGGCCGTTCTTGATGCGGCAATTGCGCATGACGATGTTTTTGGACGGCACACCCAACCGCCAGGCATCGCGGTCGCGGCCCGATTTGACGGAGATCGCGTCGTCGCCCTGGTCGAACACGCAATCCTCGATCAGCACGTTTTGCGTCATTTCCGGATCGACGCCGTCGTTGTTATGGCCATGCGCCCTGATCTTGACGCGGCGGATGACGACATCGCGGCACAGCAGCGGGTGCAACACCCAGAACGGACTGTCCTCGATACTGACGTCCTCGACCAGCACGTGGCGGCATCGGTTGAACTGGATGAACTGCGGCCGCAGGTTGGCTTCGGCGGTGGTCATCTGGCGCTCGGAGACCGGCGCCTCCCTGGCGGCCAGCTTGTACAGCGCCACGAGCGCGTCCATATGCGGTTTCGGGCGTTTGTACCACTCCCGCCAGGCGTCGAGTTTGGCCTTGAGTTTGCCTTCGCCGGTGATGGCGACGTTGTCGCATTCGAAGGCGTAGACCAGCGGCGAATAGTTGTAGCATTCGAGCCCTTCCCAGCTGCTGAGTACGGCCGGCAGGTAGTCCGCCGGCTTTTCGGAAAACAGCAAGGTGGCGCCCTTGGCGAGGTGCAGGTTGACGTTGCTTTTGAGGTGGATCCTGGCGGTGGGCCAGGTGCCGGGCGGAACGACGACGATGCCGGAGCCGGCCGCGCTGGCGGCCATGATGGCGGCGGCGATGGCGGTGGAAGTTTTGTGCTGGTCGTTCTGGTCGGCGCCGAAGTCGGTGATGGGAAAGCGTGGGCTGGCGGAAAAATTCGGAATGGCGATGGTGGGCATGTCGAACGGCGCGCTGACTTGTACCTGCTGCTGCGGGTGGCGCGGGCCGAACGGCATGCGGGCGCAGGCGCTCAGCAAGGGAACGGCGAAGCCGGCGAACAGCACGGTTCGCCGGGACATCGGGTGGGTCATCGATATGCTCCTGGATTGATTCGGCGTAGCGATGGTAGAGCAGCTCCACCATCGTTACGCTTGGCTATGAGAAATACTCATGGCGCTGATCAATCCGGGGTCAGGTCCACCATTTCTACACGGCCTCCGCAGTCTCCGGGTTTTGGGCCGCTGACGGATCGCAAACTGGCGGATTACGCTGCGCTAATCCGCCCTACGTGGAACCACGGGGGTACAACCTTCACGATCTTGACAAGCTTAACGGCACTAGCTGCGGTTACGCGGTCAGGGGCATTTTTTCGATCAGCTTGTCGAGCGTGATCGGGTAGTCGCGCACGCGCACGCCGGTGGCGTTGTACACCGCGTTGGCGATGGCCGCGCCCACGCCGCAAATGCCCAGCTCGCCCACGCCCTTGGCCTTCATCGGCGACGAGATCGGATCGGTCTCGTCCAGGAAAATCACTTCCTGATGCGGAATGTCGGCGTGCACCGGCACTTCATACCCCGCCAGATCGTGATTGACGAAGAACCCGCCGCGCTTGTCGATCACCAGATGCTCCATCAGCGCGGCGCCGGCGCCCATCGTCATCGCGCCGATCACCTGGCTGCGCGCCGATTTGGGATTGAGGATGCGCCCGGCCGCGCACACCGCCAGCATGCGGCGGATGCGCGTCTCGCCGGTGTAGGCGTCAACCGCTACTTCAACGAAATGCGCGCCAAACGTCGATTGCTGGAACTTCTTGTCGAGGTCGCCATATTCCATGATGTCCTCGGCGACGATCTCGCCGTCCTGCGCGGCCTGCTGCAACGTGACCGACCTGCCGCCGGCGCGCACCGAGCCGCCGCTGAATTCGGCCTCGGCGCCAAGGCCGGCCTTCTGCGCGATCGCCTCGCGCAGCTTGACGCAGGCGGCGTACACACCCGCCGTCGAACTGTTGGCGCCCCACTGCCCGCCCGACCCGGCCGAGACCGGGAAGTCGGAGTCGCCCAGCTTGACCACCACCTTGTCGATGGGCAGTCCCATCATTTCGGCGGCGGTCTGGGCGATGATGGTGTAGGTGCCGGTACCGATATCGGTCATGTCGGTCTCGACCGTGACGACGCCCTTGCTGTCCAGGCGCACGCGGGCGGCCGATTTCATCACGATATTGTTGCGGAAGGCTGCGGCGACGCCCATGCCGACCAGCCAGCGGCCATCGCGAACCTTGCCCGGCTGCACGCTGCGCGCGCTCCAGCCGAAGCGCTCGGCGCCGCTGCGCAGGCATTCGACCAGCCGCCGCTGCGAAAACTTGCGCTCGCGCTCGGCCGGATCGTGCGTGACGTCGTTGATGATGCGGAACGTCACTGGGTCCATCTTGAGTTTTTCCGCCAGCTCGTCGACGGCGATTTCCAGCGCCATCAGGCCCGGTGCCTCGCCTGGCGCGCGCATGGCGTTGCCTTCCGGGAGGTCGAGCACGGAGAGGCGCATCTTGGTCATGCGGTTGGCGCCGGCGTACAGCAGCTTGGTCTGGTTGACCGCCGTTTCCGGTTGGCCGTCCGGCAGGTCGCCCGACCAGCTTTCGTGCCCGATCGCGGTGATCTTGCCTTCCCTGCTGGCGCCGATGCGGATGCGCTGGATCGTTGCCGGCCGGTGCGTGGTGTTGTTGAACATCAGCGGCCGCTGTAACGTGACCTTGACCGGACGGTTGGCCGCCTTGGCGCCCAGCGCGGCCAGCACCGCCTCGCAACGCACGAACAGCTTGCCGCCGAAGCCGCCGCCGATGTACGGCGACACCAGGCGCACTTTTTCCTTGGGGATGCCGAGCGTCTTGGCGACGTCGCCCTGCCCCCAAGCGATCATCTGGTTGGAAGTCCACAAGGTGACCTTGTCGCCGTCCCATTTGGCGATGGACGCGTGCGGCTCCATCATCGCGTGCGACTGGTCGGGCGTGGTGTAGGTGGCGTCGATGCGCACCGGCGCCGCGGCGAAGGCGCTGGCGAAGTCGCCGACCTTGGAATCGGCGTTCTCCTTGTCCTTGTGCGGCACGCCCTTGTCCTTTTCCTTGGCCAGATCGTAGGCGCCCTTGGCGCCGGCGTATTTGACCTGCACCAGTTGCGCGGCCGAGCGCGCCTGTTCGAAGGTCTCGGCGACCACCAGCGCGACCGCCTGGTGGTAGTGCTGGATTTCCGGACCGGCGAGCAGCTTGGCGGTGTTCATCTTGCCCTTGCCCAGCTTGCCCGCGTTGTCGGCGGTGACGATGGCGATGACGCCGGGCGCGCGCTTGGCGGCGGCCAGGTCCATCGAGACGATGCGGCCCTTGGCGATGGCGGCGCCGACCACATAGCCGTAGGCGGCGTTGGGCGCGGCCTCGTGCTGTTCATAGGCGTACGGGGCGGTGCCCGTGGCTTTGAACGGGCCGTCGATACGGTCCAGGGGCTTGCCGACGAGCTTGAGCTGGTCGATCGGATTGGTGGTGGCTGGAGTGGTGAATTTCATGGCGTCAGGCTTTCTTCGCTTCCGCCAGCACAGATTCTATCGTGCGCTGAACCAGGGTGATCTTGAAGGCGTTCTCGTGGGTGGTCTTGGCGCCGGCCAGCAACTGGGCTGCCACGGCTTTGCCGCCGCGCTGCAGGCTGTCGTCCGCGCCCGGCATGCGCCACGGCTTGTGGGCGACACCGCCCAGCGCGACCCTGCCGGTTCCGTCCGGCAGCACGACGGCCGCCACGGAAATCAATGCGAAGGCGTAGGACGAGCGGTCGCGCACCTTGCGGTAATAGTGCTTGCCGCCCAGCGGCTTGGGCAACGTTACGGCGGTGATCATCTCGCCGGGCGCCAGCGTGGTTTCGATATGCGGCGTCTTGCCCGGCAGGCGGTGGAACTCCGCCATCGGAATGCTGCGGGTGGAGCCGTCGGGACGGACGGTCTCGACGACCGCGTCCAGCAATTGCATGGCGACGGCCATGTCGCTCGGATGGGTGGCAATGCACTCGTCGCTGACGCCGACGATGGCGTGGTTGCGGCTGTGTCCGGCGATGGCCGAACAACCGCTGCCCGGCGTGCGCTTGTTGCACGCCTGGTTGGTATCGTAGAAGTATGGGCAACGGGTGCGCTGCAGCAGGTTGCCGGCGGTGGTGGCCTTGTTGCGCAACTGCGCCGAGGCCCCCGCCAGCAAGGCGCGCGACAGCACGCCGTAGTCGCGCCGGATGCGCTCGTCGGCGGCGAGGTCGGTGTTGCGCACCATGGCGCCGATGCGCAAGCCGCCCTGCGGCGTCCCCTCGATCTTGTCGAGGCCGACGCCGTTGACGTCGATCAGGTGGGCCGGCGTTTCAATCTCCAGCTTCATCAGGTCCAGCAGGTTGGTGCCACCGGCGATGAACTTGGCATTGGGCGTGCGCGCGGCAAGCGCCGCCGCTTCGGCCGGGGACTGCGCGCGCTGATAGGTAAAGGCTCTCATGCGGCGCTCCCGGCGACTTCGCTGATCGCGTCGATGATGTTGGAATAGGCGCCGCAGCGGCAGATATTGCCGCTCATGCGTTCGCGCAATTCGGTGGCGTTGAGCAGCGGACGCGCGTTCAAATCCGGGCTGACGTGGCTCGGAATGCCCTGCTTGATCTCGTCGAGCGCGGACACGGCCGAACAGATTTGCCCCGGGGTACAGTAGCCGCACTGGTAACCGTCGTGTTTGACGAAGGCCGCCTGCATCGGGTGCAGCTTGCCGGGCGTGCCCAGCCCCTCGATGGTGGTGACCTTGGCGCCTTCATGCATCACGGCAAGGGTCAGGCAGGAATTGATACGGCGGCCGTCGACGATCACCGTGCAGGCGCCGCACTGGCCGTGGTCGCAGCCTTTCTTGGTTCCGGTCAGGTGCAGATTCTCGCGCAGGGCGTCGAGCAGGGTCGTGCGGGTGTCGAGCTCGAGCTTGCGGACTTCACCGTTGACCTGGAACGACACCTTCGCGCTCACGGGCGCGATGGCCTGCGCGGCGGCCGCGTTGCCCGTCTGGGCGGCGCCGATCGACGGTACGGCGCTCGCTGTCGCCGACAGCGCGCCGGCGATCAACAGTTCGCGCCTGGAGAGTGTAACTTGGCTAAGGTCGTTCATGGGTTCGCATCCTAATGGCTAATGTTTTTTAAAGGCCGTCTCTAGATGAGGCAGTCTTATATTAAGCGCATTCGGAGCGGTTGATTCGCACTGTTGGATCAGGCAATGGAGCCGTAGGTTTGGGCAATCACGCCCGTGTAATTTTGCTTCTGCGCAGTGTTTGGACCAGCCGTTCGGCAGCCGCCGGCGCCGCGCGGATGCCCGCGTTCAGCTGCCCATCGCGCGGATTTCGTCCATCGTGAAACCGGCCTGCACCCGCGCCTCGACATTGAACGGGCCGCGCAACGCGGGGGCGCGGTAGCGCAGCGCGAGGTCGGCGTATGCGGCGCCGGGCTCCAGGCCGTTCTGGTCGCACAGATACCTGTACCAGCGGTTGCCGATCTCCACGTGGCCGATCTCGTCGCGCAGGATGATGTCGAGGATGTGGGCGGCGGGCATGTCGCCGGCCTGCGCCAGCTTGGCGCGCAGGGGTGGATTGGCGTCCAGGCCGCGTGCTTCCAGCGTGCGCGGCACCAGCGCCATGCGGGCCAGCACGTCGCCGCTGGTCTTCTCGACCATCTCCCACAGGCTGTCGTGGGCGGTGAAATCGCCGTATGTGTGACCTAACGCACCCAAGTGCGCAACCAGCAGCGAAAAATGCAACGCTTCCTCGTCGGCGACGCGCAACCAGTCGGTGTAATAGCTCGGCGGCAAGTCCGGAAAACGCCATAGCGCGTCCAGGGCAAGGTTGATGGCATTGAACTCGATGTGAGACAGCGCATGGATCAGCATGGCGCGGCCTTCGAGCGTGTTCATCGAACGGCGTCCCACTTCGCGCGGCGGGACCAGGTCGGGTTTTTGCGGGCGGCCGGGGATGGCGGCCGTCGCTTGCAGGACGGCCGCAGGGTCCGGCGGGCAGACGCCGGCGGCGGACGCGGCGGCCATGGCGGCGACGGCGGCGACCTTTTTGGTCGGATCGGCTTCCAGCAGGCAATGCAGCGCGTAGGCACGCAGCTCGGTCGGGGTGGATTCGGGGTTTCGGGATGACATCGGGTTTCGTGGGACTTGCGGGAAAGGCGGCAGTGTACCATTGCCCTAAACCACCCCCGGCTCCAGCAACGTCAACGTCTGTCGCTCCGTATCCAGCCGCGCACGAATGCCAACCGGCATCGTGAACTGATGCCTAATATGTCCGAAGGAATACCCGGCAACCGCCGGACGCGTTAGCGGCAGCAGATGCTGGTCGACCGTCTCGTCCAGCGACAGCGCGCTTTCGCCATCGATCCCTTCGCAATTTTCAAAAATGCCCAGCATCACCGCGGCGGCGTTGCGATACCCCTGGCTGAGCTGCAACTGCGTCATCATACGGTCGACGCGGTACGGCTCCTCGTTGACCTCTTCGAGATACAGGATGGCACCGGTAAAGTCGGCCGCATACGGCGTCCCGGTAAGCGCGCTGAACAGCGAAAGGTTGCCGCCGATCAGCCGCCCCGTGGCAACCCCCGCATGGATAGTGCGGATCTTGTAGTTGGCGTGACTCTCCGCGGCCAGCGCGTTTTCCGCCGACATCGTGATCGTGTAGTTGTCGTGCGGCGTCATCAGCACGTTCCGCAGATGGGTGACGGCGTACTCCGAGAACGTCGAAGACGCGACCGGACCATGAAAAGTCACCAGCCCGGCATGCTTGAGCAAGGCTAGATGTAAACACGTGATATCCGAGTAGCCGATCAGCACCTTCGGATGGGCGCGTATCAGCCGGTAGTCGATGTGCTCGAGCAGCGAGATGCAGCCGGAACCGCCGCGTATCGCCCACACCGCCGTGATCTCCGGATCGAGAAACATGCCGTGCAGATCGTCGAGCCGCTGCTGGACGGTGCCCGCATAATTGCCGTAGACATAGTGAATGTTGTTGCCGACGCGCGCGCGCAAGCCCAGCGATTCGATATTGCCGACCGCCTTGGCCAACGCCTCTTCATTGGTATGTCCGCCCGGTGCGATGATGCCGACCAGGTCGCCCGGCAGCAGCCGGGCGGGTTTGATCAGACCCATGGTTTTCCTCCGCCTGGACGATGGCGCGGCGGCGGCCGTCGCGCCCGTTCCGAGCGCGGCGGCGGCCAGCAGGTTGCCGAACTGCCGCCGGCTGACTGCTCCGGACATTACAGGAACTTATACTTCAGCAAGACGCTGAGCGAGCGGCCGCGCGGATCGGCGACGCGCGGGTCCCAGCCGGCGCCCACCACTTCATCGACGTTGTGCGCCGTGAACGGCGGATCGGTGTCGAGGATGTTCTGGATGCCGACCGTGATGGTGGTGTTGCGGATGCCGCTATAAGTGGCCGACAGGTCGTACTTGGTGTAGGCCTTGACGTTGGGATTGAAGCCCGGTGGCGGCGCCGACTTGCCCGCGTTCGGCAACTGGTCCTTGTAGCCGGTGCTGTAGTTCTGGATCAGCATGGCGCTCCAGTCGCCCTTGGACAGGCTGATGCTGGCGTTGTGCTTCCAGCGCAGATACAGATCGCGGGTGTAGAAGTTGCCCACGTACTCCTTGTACTCCTGCCCTTCGAACTCGGCGAACTTGAAGCTGTTGGTGTAGGTGCCGTCGAGGCTGAAGTTCCAGTTGTAGGTGCCGAGCTTGCCTTCGCCGCGCAGGCTCAGGTCGGCGCCGCGCGTCTTGGCGCCGGCGGCGTTGATCCAGCCCGCTTGCACGTAGGCGATGGTGCCGTCAGGATTGCGGAAGATGTTCTCGGACAGCGCCGCCGCGTTGGCCAGCACCACTTGCGGCGTGCGGTTCAGGATACGGTTGAGCGTGTTGATGGCCCAATAGTCCACCGACGCCGAATAGCCCTTGACCGGCTCGAAGACGACACCGAGGCTGCCCTGCTTCGAGGTCTCCGGTTTCAGCTTGGTGTTGCCGCCGGTCAGATACTCGAGCCGCGGAATGGCGCAGAAAGCCGGATTGCCGGGATTGGCCGGGCAGCCGATCGGGTCGATGATGCCGTTCGGCAGTTCCTGCAGCAGGCTGCCGGAATACAGCTGCGTGAAGCTCGGCGCCAGGAAGCCCTTGTTGGCCGAGCCGCGGAACAGCAGCGAACTGTTGGGCTGGTAGCGGAACGAGACCTTGGGATTGGTGGTGTCGCCGAACACGCTGTAGTGGTCGCGCCGCAAGGCCAGTTGCACCTCCAGATCCTTGGTGACGGGCACCAGCAGCTCGGTGTAGAAGGCTTTGATGTCGCGCGTGGCCTCGTTCAACGCCGCGTTGCCGGGCGCCAGCAGGATCTGTGTGGCATCGACGTCCTGGGCGAAGCTGTAGCCTTCGCGGCGCAGGTCGAAACCGACCGCCATCGACATCGCGCCCGCCGGTAGTTGCATCACCTCGCCGGAGAGGTTGCCGTCGATCTGGGTCAGTTTAGTCTTGCCGTGCTGCAGCGGGCCGCGATAACGGGTGGAGTCGATCAGGGCGATCGCCTCCGGCGTCTGCGTCTGTCCCGGCGTCAGCCATGGATTGATGAGGCCGGTGGCCAGCGCCGCGTAGATCTTGCTGGTATAGCCGTAACCGTCCAGCAGGCGGGTCTTGGTTTTGCTCTCGCCGTGCGACACGCCGGCGCGGTAGTCCCACTTGCCCAGCAGGACACCCTCGGCGCCGAGCAACAGGCGGGCGTTGTCGGTGACGTTTTCTTGCTTGCGGTAGCCCCAGTCGTTGGCGCGCCATTTGTACGAGATCGGCTTGGTCTTGTCGAAGGTTGAAATGTACGGCGACAGGTCCTGGTAATAGGCGCCGCCGACCGGATAGACGGCGCCGTTGGCGACGGTGGCCGAGATCTGCACCGGCGTCAACTCCGAGGTGGCCTTGGTGTGGCCGTACAAGGCCTCGGCGAACACCTTGTGGTCCGGGCTGATCTGCAAGGTGCCGCGCGACACCGCGTTCAGGCGCTCGACGGGGAAGCTGATGATGTAGTCGGCGCCGTAATCGTAGGCGCACGAATAGGTGCTGCGCGTGGCGGCGGTGACGTCCTTCCACAGCGCCGTCTGGTATTGCGACATGCCGGGGATCGAGTCGCACTTGCCCTGGAAGCTGAGCGGGTTCGCCTGCAGATAGGTGGTGCTGTCGCCGGGCATCTTGAAGCCGGCGCCGAGCGCGGTGCCGGGGCCGTTCAGCTGATTGGCGTACGGCGTGCCGGTGGTGTCCGGCGACAGGCCGCGCGCGGGCTGGAAGCCGTTGGCGAACGAGCGCTCGCGCGAGCTCAGCTTTTCGTCGTTGTCATAGGTGACGCTGCCCATCAGGTTATAGCCGTCGGTCTGCAGCGAGCCGGTGCCGCCGAGCAGCGACAGGCGGCGCTTGGCGCCACCGCCCTCCTCGGTGAAGTTGCCGTTGTAGGACGCCTCCAGGCCGCGATAGTCGGTGCGCAGGATGAAGTTGATGACGCCGCCGATGGCGTCGGTGCCGTAGATGGCCGAGGCGCCGTCCTTGAGTATCTCGACGCGGGCGATGGCGCCCAGCGGAATCGCGTTCAGGTCGACCGATTTGCCGCTGGCGCCATAGGTGGCGATGCGGCGGCCGTTGAGCAGCACCAGGGTGCTGTTCGGGCCGAGCCCGCGCAGCGACGCGTACGAGGCGCCGCCGCTGACGCGGTCGGCGTCGGCGCCGAAGACGTTATTGCCGGAAGTCATGTTGTCGGCGCCAGTGCCGTTGGCCGACAAGGTGCGGATCAACTGCTCGGTGCTGGTGATGCCTTGCTTTTCGATGGTGTCGTAGTTGATCACCTGCACCGGCAACGCGCCCTCCTTGGCCACCCGCTTGATGCTGCTGCCGGTGATTTCGACCCGTTGCATGCCTGGTTCGCCGCTCTGCGCCAGCACCGGTCCCGCTGCCGGGGCCACAACACCTATCAGCGCAATCATGTGCGCCAGTTTCTTAACCTTCACGGCCTCTCCCTTTGATGTGCATGCGATCTATCGAGCCTGGCGGTTGGCGGCGTCGTTGCGCCGCGCTGTCCCGCCAACCCAGATTAGCCGCTCGACTTTGTCGCCATCCAATGAAAATAGCTTTTGAGGTTATAACTTTTAGTCATAAAGTGAGCGGCGCAGGAGGAGGATGCCAGCCGGGCCCGATTTCCGGAATGGCATTTGTATCATTTTTGCCACGGAGTAAATAATAAAGTCTATTCGAGCAGCGCCCGCGCGGCGGTCGCGATGCTGTCGGCCAGGCGGCGGGCGCCGTGCGATAGCGGCGCGTGGGCCGGCGTCAATAGATAGAGCGGGATGGGAATGGCCGGCGACCAGGGCCGGCTTTGCAGGCGGCCGCGCCCGGAGGCGGCGGTGAAGGGATCGACCACGGCCATGCCGCCGCCCGCCTCCACCAGCGAGCGGGCGATCTGGTAGGTTTGCACCACCGTGTGGACGGATGGCGCGATGCCCTGCGCTTCGCAGGCGGCCTCCACCTGCGCACCCAGCGGATCGTTGTCGGTGTAGCCTATCAGCTCGCCTTTCAGGCCGGAGGCCGACAACGGTTCGCCCTCTTCCGCCGCCGGCCAGCTGCCCGGCGGCGCGATCACCGTCATGACCCCTTGCGCGATCGGCTCGGCGATGATGCCGGGATGGCGCGGGTCCTGCAACGACAGACCGAGATCGGCCTCGCCGAGCCGCAGCGTGTTGACGATCTCGCTGGTGTGGTGGGTCGCCAGCTCGCAGCGGGTGTCGGCGAAGGCGCGGCGCCATTCGCTCATCGCCTGCGGCAGGACGCTGACGGCGATCGTCGGCGTGGCCACCAGGCGGATGGTTTCCACCGTCCGGCTTTTGAGGCTGGCGGCGAGGCGGCGGATGCCTTGCAGTTCGCGATGCAGCTTTTCCGTTTCCGCGAACAGGCGGTGCGCCTCCGGCTTGGGATACAGCTTGCCGCGCACCCGCTCGAACAGCGGCATGCCCAGTTGCAGCTCGCAATGCTGCAACACCTTGGTGACGGCCGGCTGGGAAATGTGCAGCACCTGCGCCGCGCCGCTGATGGTGCCGACTTGCATGATCGCGTGGAATACTTCTATGTGCCGTAACCGCATGGTCCCTCTTTCAATAACGCATCTGCGCGCTACTGTAGCAGGAGTGCGGCGCGTACACTGCCGGCGCTGCGGTCGAGCAAGGCTTGCGCCTGCGGAATCGATAGTTGCTTGAGCAACGCGACGATGGCGACTTTGACGTGGAAGCCGCATTGTTCCAGGGCTGCGCGCGCGCGGGCCTCGTCGGCGCCGGTGGCGTGCATCGTCAACGCGACGGCGCGCTGGACCAGCTTGGAGTTGCTCGGCTTCATGTCCACCATCAGGTTGCCGTAGACCTTGTGCAGCCGCACCATGATGGCGCTGGAGATGGTGTTCAGCACGATTTTCTGCGAGGTGCCGGCCTTCAGTCGCGTGCTGCCCGAGATGATTTCGGGGCCGGTGTCCAGCGTGATGCCGATGCCCGCGCGCAGCACCAGCGGCGCCCCGGGATTGTTGGCGATGCCGACGGTCAGCGCCTCGCTGGCGCGGGCGGCGTCCAGCGCGCCCAGCACGTAGGGCGTGGCGCCCGAGGCGGCCAGCAGCAGCACCACGTCCTTGGGCCCGGGCCGCAGCGCCGCGAGGTCGGCGGCGCCCTGGCCGGCGTCGTCCTCCGCGCCCTCGACCGCCTGGAACATGGCGCTCTTGCCGCCGGCCAGCAGCGACAGCGCCCGCTCGTGCGGCCATGAAAACGTGGGATGCAGCTCGACGCCGTCCAGTACGCCGAGCCGGCCCGAGGTGCCGGCGCCCACGTAAATCAGGCGTCCGCCGGACGCGATGCGGGGCACGGCCGCCTCGACGACGGCGCAGATCTGCGCGGCCGCGTGGCGCACCGCCGCGATGGCGTTGAACTGGTCGGCGATCAGCGTTTCGACCAGGTCGGGCACCGGGTACTGGTCCAGGCCGGCATGTTCCTGGCTGGGAATTTCGGTTCTGAGCATCGTCATGCCTCGATGGATACGATGCTGTCAGTGTAATCGCCAAACGCGTGCTTGAGGCATGAAACGTTGCCGGACGCGCATTCCTTAAGGTTATGGCGCCAGCGCCGCTTTTCATTGGCAACGGCGCGCGGGCCACGTTATTCTGTGCCGCATCCAGCCCGGTATGCCGCCGGTCCTCAGAACAATGTTGTTGTCATCGGGAGACAGTGAACGATGAGCGAGATCGTCGTCATCGGCGGTGGCGTGGTTGGCCTGACGTCGGCCTGGTGGCTGGCCGAGGCCGGCTTTCAGGTGCGCCTGGTCGAACGCGAGGCGCAAGTCGGCAGCATGGCCAGCTACCGCAATGGCGGCCAGCTCAGCTATCGCTACGTGGCGCCGCTGGCGGACGCCGGCGTGCCGCTGAAGGCGCTGCAATGGCTGGTCCAGCGGGACGGGCCGCTGCGTTTCCGCCCGGAGGCCGACCCGCGTCAATGGCGCTGGCTCCTGCAATTTCTGCGCGACTGCAATGCCGGCACCAACCGCCGCACCACCGCCACGTTGCTGCAATTGGGCGAACTGAGCCGCAATGCGATGGCCGAATTGTCGCCGCTGCTGCCGCCGTCCGAGTTCGCCTGGCGCGACGCCGGCAAGCTGATCGTGTATCGTAGCCGCGCGCTGTTCGAGCGCGCGGCCGGGTTGGCCGCCGCCGATGCCGAGGTCTTGTCGCCGTCCGCCACGGTGGCGCGCGAACCGGCGCTGGCGGCGCTGCGCCACGCGCTGGCGGGCGGTATCTTCAACCCCGGCGAGGCGGTGGCCGACTGCCATGCCTTTTGCCTGGCGCTGGAGCTGCGCCTGCGCGCGCACCCGAATTTCCTCGGCGTCACTCATGCCGAGGTGCATGCCCTGTTGGTTGAAGACGGCCGGGTGAACGGACTCGACACTTCCGCCGGCCGCATCGGCGGCGATCACTACGTGCTGGCGGCCGGCATCGACAGCCGCGACCTGGCGCGCCGCGCCGGGATCTACGTGCCGCTGTATCCGCTGAAAGGCTACAGCCTGACGGCGCCGATACGCGCGCTCGACCGCGCGCCGGAAATCAGCGTGACGGACTTCGAGCGCAAGGTGCTGTACGCGCGTATCGGCGGCCGCCTGCGGGTGGCGGCCATGGTCGATCTGGTCGGCGCCAGGCTTGCCATCGAGCGCAGCCGCGTGCAGGGCCTGATGCGGCTGGCGCAGGAAGCGATGCCGGGCGCGGCCGACTACGACAACGCTGAAGCGTGGGCCGGCCTGCGTCCGGCGACGCCGGGCGGCGCGCCCATCATCGGCGCCACGCGCTACGGCAACCTGTGGCTCAACGTCGGCCACGGCGCGCTCGGCTTCACCTTCGCCTGCGGGACGGCCAAGCTGCTGGCCGGCGCGCTGCGCGGCGAAAGGCCGCCGTTCGCGCTGGACGGCCTGCGACTGGCTTTCACCTGACTATGTTCCCCGGTAACTCATCCCCGTCCTACACCGACACCGCACGCGCACCTATACCTCTACCGTCGCGGTGGACGCATGATGACCCTTGTTCCCGCGGTATGTATGACGGGACTTGTTCAACCACCTTGGAGACCATCATGAGCTACCTAGACCGCGACACCTATGGCATTTACACCGACCTCGATAACGATCTCGACGTCAACAGCGGCCCCGGCCCCCGCCTGATGGGCGCTGACACGCTGATCGGCGAGGATGTCTACAATCGCCAGGAGGAAGACCTGGGCGATATCAAGGAAATCATGCTCGACATGCGCCAAGGCAAGGTCGCCTACGCGGTGCTGTCCTTCGGCGGCTGGCTGGGCATGGGCGACAAGCTGTTCGCCGTGCCTTGGGAAGCCCTGCAACTGGACACCATCAACAAGCGCTTCCTGCTGGACGTGTCGAAAGACCACCTGAAAAACGCGCCGGGCTTCGACAAGGATAACTGGCCGGACATGGCCAGCGCCGAGTTCAGCAACCAGCTGCACAATTTCTACGGCACCCAGCAAGGCGCCCCCGGCACCCGCACCGCCAGCGGCAGCGTGATGGGCACCGGCAGCTCCAGCCTGCAGAGCGATCCGGGCTACGGCAGCCAGACCGGCTCGGGCTATGGCAGCACCGGCTCGGGCAGCGGCAACCTGTAATTGTTGAGGGGACAGCACGATTGCATTCTGTCCAACACAATTCCCAGCGCCAAGGTATGCTTCGTAGCGTGCCTTGGCGTTTTGCATCTTTATACTCCATAGTGTAGTTATCCCAATTGTGTAAACGCACCAATATCGGGCATTCCCTCTGGCACACTTCTTGATAGAAGATAAAGGCACTCCACAGAGGAACGTTCGACATGGCAAAATTTTTCAACGAAATGACCGCTGACGGCCTGGCCCACGATGCCAGCGCCGAGGTACGTGAACACTATCGCGAGTTTTGCGGCTGGCTCCAGCGCCAGTCGGTCGAAACCATCGAGCGCAAGCGGGCCGAGGCCGATTTGACCTTCCGCCGCGTCGGCATCACCTTCGCCGTCTACGGCGATGACGCCGGCACCGAGCGGCTGATCCCCTTCGATACCATTCCCCGCATCATCCCCGCCGCCGAGTGGAAAAAGATGGAAGCCGGCCTGGTTCAGCGCGTCAAGGCGCTGAACATGTTCATTCACGATATCTATCACGACCAGAACATCATCAAGGCCGGCCTCATTCCCGCCGAGCAGATCTACAAGAACGCCCAGTACCGACCGGAGATGCAAGGTATCAACGTGGCCTCGGACATCTACGCCCACATCGCCGGGGTCGACATCGTGCGCGCCGGCGCCGGCGAGTTCTATGTGCTGGAGGACAATCTGCGCGTGCCCTCCGGCGTCTCTTATATGCTGGAAGACCGCAAGATGATGATGCGGCTGTTCCCGGAATTGTTCGCACGCAACAAAATCGCGCCGGTGGACCACTACCCCGACATGCTGCTCGACAACCTGCGCTCGGTCGCGCCGATGGGCATCAACGACCCGACGGTGGTGGTGATGACGCCGGGCATGTACAACTCGGCCTATTTCGAGCACGCCTTCCTGGCCCAGCAAATGGGCGTGGAGCTGGTCGAGGGGAAGGATTTGTTCGTCAGCGATAACACCGTGTTCATGCGCACGACGCGCGGACCGAAGCGCGTCGACGTGATTTACCGCCGCCTGGACGACGATTTCCTCGATCCGCTGGCGTTCCGTCCGGATTCCTCGCTCGGCGTGCCGGGCCTGCTGTCGGTGTACCGCGCCGGCCGCGTGACCCTGGCCAACGCCATCGGCACCGGCGTGGCGGACGACAAGTCGATCTATCCCTTCGTGCCGGACATGATCAAGTTCTACCTGTCCGAGGAGCCGGTGCTCAACAACGTGCCGACCTACCAGTGCCGCAAAAAGGAGGATCTGGACTATACGCTGGCCAATCTGGGCGAGCTGGTGGTCAAGGAGGTGCACGGCGCCGGCGGCTACGGCATGCTGGTCGGCCCGGCGTCGACCAAGGCGCAGATCGAGGACTTCCGCCAGCGCCTGCTGGCCAAGCCTGACGGCTATATCGCCCAGCCGACGCTGGCGTTGTCGGCCTGCCCCACCTATGTCGAGAACGGCATCGCGCCGCGCCACATCGACCTGCGTCCGTTCGTGCTGTCGGGTAAGACCATTTCGATGGTGCCAGGCGGCCTGACCCGGGTGGCATTGCAAGAAGGTTCGCTGGTGGTGAACTCGTCGCAAGGCGGTGGCACCAAGGACACCTGGATACTGGAACGCTAAGGAGACACTATGTTAAGCCGTACCGCAGATCACCTGTTCTGGATGGCGCGCTACACCGAGCGCGCCGAAAACACCGCCCGCATGCTCGACGTCAACGTGCAGACGTCGATGCTGCCGCAGTCCGACGAGGACAACGCCCATGGCTGGCGGGCCATGCTCGGCATTTCCGAGCTGCAAGCCGCCTACGACGCCAAGCACAAGACCCTGGAGGCGCGCGAGGTCATCGATTTCATGGTGCGCGATCCGGACAATTCCTCGTCGATCGTCGCCTGCCTGACCGAGGCGCGCGAGAACGCCCGCGCGGTGCGCGGCACGCTGACCACCGAGGTATGGGAGATCCAGAACCAGACCTGGCTCGACATGCAGAAGCGCCTCGACAGCGATCTGCTGGAGGACGATCCGAGCAAGTTCTTCGAATGGGTCAAGTTCCGCTCGCACCTGTCGCGCGGGGTGACCGTGGGCACCATGCTGCGCGACGAGGCCGTGCATTTCATCCGGCTCGGCACCTTCCTGGAGCGGGCCGACAACACGGCGCGCATCCTGGACGTCAAGTTCCACGGCGGCGGCGCCGAGGCCACCCGCAGCGAGGCGATGAGCCAGCACGATTTCTATTACTGGGGCGCGCTGCTGCGCTCGGTGTCGGGGTTCGAGATCTACCGCAAGGTGTACCGCGACGTGATCACGCCGGCCCGGATCGCCGAGCTGCTGATGCTGCGCGGGGACATGCCGCGCTCGCTGCTGGCGTGTATGGACGAGGTGGTGCAGAACCTGGCCGAGGTGCGCAACGATGTGTCGGCCGATACCGAGCGCCTGGCCGGCCGGCTGCGCGCCGCGCTGCAGTTCAGCAATATCGACGACATCCTCGAGGCCGGCCTGCACGAGACGCTGACGCGTTTCCTGGCCGACATCAATCAACTGGGCGACCGCGTCAGCCGCGATTTCCTGGTGCCGCTGGCGGCTTGAGCGAGAGGCTAGTCTATGCAGCTGAATATTCGGCATGAAACGCGCTACACCTACACCGCGAAGCTGGCCTACACCATCCAGCAATTGCACCTGACGCCGCGCAAGGAGCCGCAGCAGCACGTGTCGTCGTGGAATATCGCCATGCCCGGCCATGTGCACGCCTACACCGACGCGTACGGCAACCTGTCGCACATGATGACGATGGGCACGCCGCACCAGGGCCTGGCCATCGTCGCCACCGGCGTGATCCAGACCGACATCCCGCTCAAGGGACGGGTGCCGAACGGCGACACCTTGTCGCCGCTGATCTTCACGGTGCCGACGCGCTTGACCGAGGCCACGCCCGGCATCCTGGAACTGGCCGCCTCCTGCCTGCCGGACGGCCGGGCCCAGAGCGAGGACCTGCTCTCGCTTGCCGAGCACATCTTTGGTGCGGTCAGGTATCAAAGCGGTGCGACCGTCGTCACCACCACCGCCAGCGACGCGCTGGCGCTGGGCCAGGGCGTGTGCCAGGACCATGCCCACCTGTTCCTGGCCTGCTGCCATGCGCACGGCATCCCGGCGCGCTACGTGTCGGGCTACATCGATCCCGAGGACACCGGCCACGCGGCCAGCCACGCCTGGGTCGACGCCTGGGCCGAGGACAAGGACTACGTCGGCTGGATCAGCATCGACGTCACCCACTCGCGTCTGATGACCGACGCCTATTGCCGCCTGGCCATCGGCCGCGACTACGACTCGGCCGCGCCCGTGCGCGGCGTGCGCAGCGGCGGCGGCCAGGAATCGATGGTCGTCGACGTGCAAATTGTGGCGCGGTGAGTTCCTGGGTGTAAAATAGTCGTACTTTTAATCAACTATGTTGCGACGATGACTTATTGTGTGGGCATGCGCCTCGATGCCGGGCTGGTGTTTTTGTCGGACTCGCGCACCAACGCCGGCGTGGATCAGGTCGGCACGTTCCGCAAGATGAGCGTGTTCGAGGTGCCCGGCGACCGCATGATGGTCATGATGACCGCCGGGAACTTGTCGATTTCGCAATCGATCCGCCAACTGGTGTCCGACCAGGCGGCCGGCGACGGCCGCAGCCTGTGGGACGCGCCGAACATGTACGAGGCCGCCCGCATCCTCGGCGACGCCGTGCGCCGGGTGCACGAGCGCGACGCCAAGTCGTTGGCCGAATTCGGCATCGACTTCAACGTCAGCATTATCTTCGGCGGGCAGATCAAGGGCGAGCGCTGCCGCCTGTTCCAGATTTATTCGGCCGGCAATTTCATCGAGTCGCACGACGAGAACACCTACTTCCAGATCGGCGAGGCCAAGTACGGCAAGCCGATCATCGACCGCGTGGTGACCCCGGCCACCAGCCTGGACGATGCCGCCAAGTGCGCGCTCATCTCGATGGATTCGACCTTGCGCTCCAACGTCTCGGTCGGCCTGCCGCTCGATCTGCTGGTCTACGCGACCGACACGCTGGCGGTCACGCATTTCGTCACCATCGACGAGCGCAACCAGTATTTCCAGATGATCCGCAACACCTGGGGCGACCAGCTCAAACGCGTGTTCGAGGGCCTCGACAATCCGGTGTGGAACGCGGCGCCCGAGGCCACCAGCAACGTGCTGCACGCGACGAAGACGGGCGGCAAGCCGGTCCGCGTCGCCCCGCCGGCCGGCACCGCGCCCGTCGCACCGACCGCGCCGCTGCAGACACTGGCGCAGCAATTTAACAATAGTCAACAATAGGGTGTTGATCTGGCTTAAATTTGACCCGGTTAAGTTTTAGTAAGTTCAAACAATCTGTACGGCAACATCGCGCATCAGTGTATTATTAGTCAATTAGTGTCGTCTGGAGCGTTGCATGTCTGAAACCAGTCCGTCAGGACCCGAAGAGAACGTATTCTCGGTCGCCACGCTGCTTAAGTACATGGGCGACGACGACAAGGCGCTGGCGATCGTCTCCAAAATCGTCCGCGACGCGTGCGCGCCCGGCATGGCCCCCTTCGATCAGGCGGGCATGGCGATCCAGGAAGAGCGTCTGGTCGACGCCGGCAAGATCTTCCATAGCCTGCGCGGTTCCATCGGAACGCTGGGGGCCAAGCGCCTGGTGGCATCCTCCCTCAAGCTGGAACAAGCGCTGGCCGAACGCCAGACCCAGCACATCCCTCGCCTGTTCAGCGAGCTCGCATCCGAATATCATCTGGTACTGCGGCAGGCCGAGGATTGGCTGCTGCGTAACACTCCCCAGGACGGCAAAACGACCCGGGCATGACGCCCGGCGTTGTTCCGGACGCCGCCGTCCGGTCTTCCCGCGATCCGCACTAAATCCTCCTATATCGCTCAACAATCGTAACGAACGGTCATGTTGCAGCGCACACTGATAGGCTCGATTCGGGCGATTTTGGCCCGGTTAACGAATGGTTACAATTGTTACCCCGATTCGCCACTTGCAATCCGGAGCGCCAAAGCGTTCATGTTAATATCGCCACCATTCGAACGGCGTAGCGCAAAGTGTTGCTGCGCCGGACGTGCGACATGGATTTCGACGATATCGTAAGCTTTCGCACACGAATTTAGCGTCTGCGTATTATTGCGTAAGAGACAATTTGCCGAAATGCAAGTATAATGGTGCGTTGCGTCTTAAACGGCGATTACCAAGGGTAACTAAAATATGGATTTATTCAACAAGTCAGGTGTGCTGGTATCATCGGTTCTGGTTCTGGTCGGGGCGTTGATCGCCTGCCAGGCGCAGGAAGGTACCGTGCCCGCCTCGACCGTGATTGAAGCCGCCGCGATGCAAATCGGTCCCCAGGGCCAACCAGCGGCGGAGCGACGTTTGCAGGAGTGGGCGGACCAGGGTTCGGCGGTCGCCCAGCGCGAACTGGCACTGCGTTATTTGTCCAACCCGGCCAAGCGCAACGAGGCGATCGCCTTGTTCGAACGCGCGGCCAGCGCCGGCGACGCCCAGGCGGCCGTCGGCCTGGTCGGCATGGCGCACGAGGCCGGCGATGGCATGGGTGGCGCCGGCGCCGCCAACGCCGCGCGCACCGCCGGCCGCGTGATCAAGGAAGCGACCAGCGTCAACTACGCGCCACACTAAGGTCCACGAAGATTCCCTCTTCCGTATATCGAACCGCCACACCTCCCGGTGCGGCGGTTTTTTTTCGCCCTTGCGGAACGCGACATCTTTCTGGCGGTGCGGGAGGAATCGTTCTATTTCTACCCCGTGCACGCCTGCCAGATCATGAACGAGGGCTGGGCCTCGTACTGGCACGCGCGGTTGTTGCGCGAGGCCGATTTCCTGCCGCATGCGCTGTATCTGCAGGCGCTGAAGGCGCATTCCGATGTCGTGCGCCCCTATGCGGGCGAACAGCAACTGGCCCTTGCCGTCAATCCCTACCATCTCGGCTACGGCATGTGGGAGCGCATCATCGACCGGCATGGATTGGAGGCCGCGCGCCGCGTGTGCGCGGAGGAGGACGACTTCGGCTTCATCCGCAACCATCTGGATCACGCATTGGCCGACGAGTTTGATTTGTTCAGCTACCAGTCGCGCAAGGATGGCGAGACCCGGGTGCTGAGCCGCGATATCGACGACGTACGGGAAGCGATCCTGGGGCCGAAGTACAACTACGGCGCGCCGTGCATCGCGGTCGAGCGCGTGCATGACGATGGCGGTCTGGTGCTGCGCCACGACCACGCGCGCGACGGGCGGGGATTGGATCTGGATCAGGCCGAACAGGTGATGAACTACGTTTGCCGGGTGTGGGGGAAGCCGGTGACGCTGCACACAGTGGATTTTCGTGGCGTTGCCCGGACGTTGACGATCACCCAGCCGGTATCGTGAGACGGGAATTAATTCGCTCTCGTGTCCAGCTGCGCGATATACCAGCGCAGCGCCTGGTCGAGGCCGCGCCGCAGGTCATGTGTTGGCACATAACCCAGCAGGCTGGACGTTTTCGAAATATCCGCCTGCGAATGGCGCACATCGCCGGCGCGGAATTCGCCGTACGCAGGCTGATAGTCGCGCAAATGCGGATAGCGCTCGACGAGCAAGCCGTGCAGCATCAGATACAGCTCGTTCAAGCTGGTGCGCGCGTTGAGCGCGACGTTGTAGACCTGGTTGATGGCCGCCGGATTGTCGGTCAACGCCGCCAGCAGGTTGCGCACGGCGTCATCGACCGAGGCGCCGTAGCCGTGGCGCACCTGCGCCAGGCCGGTGATGCCCGGCTTGATGCCGTGCCGCACGTTGTAATAGGCGATCTCCTGGCACAACTGCTCGACGAAGTAGGCGCGTTCCGGGCGGGGGCCGACAAAACTCATCTCGCCCTTGAATACATTGAGCATCTGCGGCAACTCGTCGATGCGCAGCTTGCGTATCCAGCGTCCGACCGCCGTCACGCGCGGATCGTCCTGCGAAGCCCATTTCGGTTTCCCGTCCAACTCCGCGTCGACCCGCATGCTGCGGAACTTCAACACCTTGAACGGCCGGTTGTCGCGGCCGACCCGCTCCTGCAGGTAGAACACCGGGCCCCCATCCTCGAGTTTGATCGCCAGCGCCGTCAGCAGCATCACCGGCAGCGACGCCAGGCAGATCGCGCCGCTGGCCAGCAGGTCGAAGGCGCGCTTGACCGCCGCCCGCAGCGGGCTCTGGTCGAAGCCGCCGCCGAAGATCAAGTAACTCGGCTGCAGCGTATCGACCCGGATCTGGCACGCCTCGCGCTCGAAGAAACTGGCGGCGTCGGTCACGCGCACGCCGCCCAGCGCGCATTCGAGCAGCTGGCGCACCGGGAACGCGCCGTTGCGGCGGTCGCCCACCGAAACGATGATCTCGTCGGCGGCATGGCGCCGCGCCAGCGCCAGCAACGACAGCTCCGGCGGCAGCAGCATCGTCGGCGGCACGCAGCGCGGCTCGCCCTCGACCGGCACGCAGCCGACCACGCGGAACTGGTGAAAGCCGATGCCGGTGGTCGCCAGGTCCATGCATTCGCGCGCGGTGGCGCCGTCGCCGATGATGATCAGGCGCTTCTCCAGCATGCTGGATTGCGCGGACGTGAACACCAGCAGCCGCGCCAGCAGCACCGCCGCGCCGCCGACCACGAACACCGCGCTGCCGAGCCGCACGAACTGGGTGCCCGGGAGCAGCTCCGCCAGCAGGCTGAACAGCACAAAACCCAGCACGAACGACGGTAGGATGCGCACGAAAGTGCTTTTGATGTCCTCGCGCGACTGGTTGTGCTGGTACATGCCCAGGGTGCCCATGCTGAATACCAGCACCAGCGCGAACGCCAGCGCCGGCGGATACAGGCTGTCCGGGCCGGGGCCGCCCTGCCGCCACAACGGCGCGCTGGCCACGGCGGCGGTTAACAAGATCAGCAGCTCCAGCATCAGCAGCATGAAGGCCATCTTTGACACGTAATGATGAAATATCCTGATCACAATAAGCTCCCTGCCGCTCTGACCGGCGGAGCTTTCATGATGGAGACAACCGCGTCCGCTCGCCTTGAGCGCCCACAACCGCAAAACAGCGCTAGCGCAAACCGGGCTCGAAAACGGCGTACAAACCGGGCAAAAAACGGGGAATATGACGAAGGTGTGACAAATAGTCTATAGTCATGGTTCCTTACAGCATTTCACATGTGATCATGAAATTTGATGTTGCAATCGTCGGCAGCGGATTGGCCGGCCTCTCGGTCGCCCTGCACCTGGCCGAAACGCGCACAGTCGCGATTATCTCCAAACGCGCGCTCAAAGATGGCGCCAGCAACTGGGCGCAAGGCGGCATCGCCGCCGTGCTCGATTCCGGCGACAGCCACACCCAGCACATCGACGACACCCTGATCGCCGGCGGCGGCCTGTGCGACGAGAGCGCCACGCGCTACATCGTCGAGCACGGCCGCGAGGCGATCGAATGGCTGATCGCGCAAGGCGTGCCGTTCACGCGTGACTCGTCGGCCGAACTGGGCTTCCACCTGACCCGCGAAGGCGGCCACAGCCAGCGGCGCATCATCCACGCGGCCGACGCCACCGGCCACGCCGTGCAGGTCACCTTGGAGGAAAAAGTCCGCGCCCATCCGAACATCACCTTGTTCGAACACCACTGCGCGATCGACCTGATCACCTCCGACAAGCTGCATCCGGTCAAGAAGGGCCATTCCCAGCCGAAATGCTACGGTTTGTACGTGCAGGACGAGAAAACCGGCCAGGTGCTGACCTTCGCCGCCGAGCACACCGTCATGGCCACCGGCGGCGCCGGCAAGGTCTACCTGTACACCACCAATCCGGACACCGCCAGCGGCGACGGCATCGCCATGGCCTGGCGCGCCGGCTGCCGCATCTCGAACATGGAGTTCATCCAGTTCCACCCGACCTGCCTGTACCACCCGTACGCCAAATCGTTCCTGATCACCGAGGCGATCCGTGGCGAGGGCGGCCTGCTCAAGCTGCCGCCGGAGGCGGGTGCCGCCGCCGGCACGCGCTTCATGCTGGCCCACGACGAGCGCGCCGAGCTGGCGCCGCGCGACGTGGTGGCCCGGGCGATCGACTTCGAGATCAAGAAGCGCGGCCTCGACTACGTGCATCTGGACATCAGCCACAAGCCGGCCGAATTCCTGATCGAGCACTTCCCGACGATCTACGCGCGCTGCCTGGAGCTGGGCATCGACATCACCAAGCAGCCGATCCCGATCGTGCCGGCCGCGCACTACACCTGCGGCGGCGTGGTCACCGACCTGTTCGGCCGCACCGACCTGCCCGGCCTGTACGCCGTGGGCGAGACCGCCTGCACCGGCCTGCACGGCGCCAACCGCCTGGCCAGCAACTCGCTGCTCGAATGCGTGGTCATCGGCAGCGCCTGCGCGCGCGACATCGCCTCCAAGGAAAAGGGCGAAGTGCCCTACCTGCCCGATTGGGACGAAAGCCGCGTCACCGACGCCGACGAGGAAGTGGTGATTTCCCACAACTGGGACGAGCTGCGCCGCTTCATGTGGAATTACGTCGGCATCGTGCGCACCACCAAGCGCCTGGAGCGCGCGCAACACCGCATCGCGCTGCTGAAGGAGGAAATCGACGAGTACTACCGCAACTTCCGCATCACGCACGACCTGCTGGAGCTACGCAACCTGGTCGACGTGGCCAGCCTGATCGTCAACAGCGCGCTGCAGCGGCGCGAAAGCCGGGGCCTGCACTTCAGCCGCGACTATCCGGAAACGTTGCCGAAGGCTTTGCCGAGCATCCTGATGCCGCCGCGCCGTAATTAAGGAGGCGGTATGACGATCACCGTACGCGCCGCCGCGCCCGCCGACATTCCCGCCATGGAAGCGCTGATCAAGCGCTCCGGCATCGAACTGAGCGAAGGTTTTTACACCGCCGAACAGGCGCGGGCGGTGACGCAACACGTGTTCGGCGTCGACACCCAACTGGTGGCCGACCAGACGTATTTCCTGATCGAGCAGCAAGGCAAACTGGTGGCGTGTGGCGGCTGGAGCAAGCGCAGCACGCTGTTCGGCGCCGACCGTACCAAAACAGGGATCGACGCACTGCTCGACCCGGCCACCGAACCGGCCCGCATCCGCGCCTTCTTCGTCGAGCCGTCCGCCGCCCGCCAGGGATTGGGCCGGCTGCTGCTGCAACACTGCACCGACGCCGCCGCCGACGCCGGCTTCCACACGCTGGAACTGGCGGCCACCATGCCCGGCGTCCCGCTGTATCTGGCGTGCGGCTTCAGCGAGATCGAAAACTTCGAGATCACCCTGCCCGGTCCGGTGCAAGTGCCGTTGACCCGCATGCGCATGGCCATCACGGCACGCTGACCAGGTGCCGCTTGGCCATGCGCCGCAATTCGCCGCCGCTTTTCAATTCCAACAGCAACTGGTCGCAGGCGCCGGCCAGCTCCTCGCCGATCGCCGTTTTGGGAAAGGCGAAATAGCCGTTTTGCGTATCGATCAACGGCGCCACCGGCAGCAGCTTGTCGGTCAAGCCCATGCGCTGTATCACCGGATCGGTGTCGCGCCGGTTGCTGGCGAACATATCCACATGGCCGTAGATCAGCATCATTAAGCCGTTCTCGACATTATTGGCGACACTGATGCTCAAGCCGGCCGAGGCGGCGGTGAAGGCGGCGCCGTAGGTCCAGCCGTTGAGCGTCACGATGCGCTTGCCCCTGAGCGCCGCATAATCGCCGCCCCAAAACACCATGCCCTTGGCACGCGAATAGAACGCCACCTGGTCCTGGAAAAACGGCTGTTCGCCGAAGCGCATGATTTGTTCGCGCTCGGCCGATTTGTAAGGCCCGACCAGCACATCGGCCAGGCCCATGCCGACGCGCTGCTGCGCGCGGCGCCACGGATACAGTTCAAACTGCGCAGCGCACTCCCGGCGCCGGGCCAGCAAGCGCGCCACGTCCACACCCAGGCCGGAAAATTCGCCATCGGACTGGCGCTCGTAGACGCCTTCAAAACGCGTGCCGACCACCCGCAGCGGCGGCTTCCCGGCGCCCAAAGCAAAATGCGGCAAAGCGCCGAGCGCGATGCCGCATGTGCCGACCAGCAGACGCCGTCGAACGAGGAACGCAATTTGATCTTCGTGAAACGCCGCGGTCACGCGCAAGCAGCCTCCCCGCCGGAGCATCCGGCCCAACATACCGTGCAACAGGGGAATACTAGCAGGTCCGCCGCGGCGTCGCCGCCGCTTAGACCTTGGCGGATTTCTTGCGGCGGGCCACCCAACCCATCATGCCCAGGCCGGCCAGCATCATGGCATAGGTTTCCGGCTCGGGTACTGGTGGAACATAGGAACCGAAACCGTCGATGTAGGCGTAGCCGGTGTGGCCGGTAGGCTCGCAATCGGCGGCCAGCAGCGACAACGTGAAGTCGTGGCCGGACAGGGACTGGTCGATGCTCAGGCGCTCGAGCTGCCAGCCCGGCGTATAGAAGTAGTCGCCTTCGGTGCGGAAACGCGAATCGACGCCGCCGCCGCCGTCGCCGGCATTGTAGGTACGGCTCAGGACCAGCAGGCCGGTGGTGTTGTCGATCAGCGTCAGCATCATCACGGCCGATTCGTCCTCGACGTGGCCGCCGTTTTCCAGCACGGCCTTCCAGCCGAAGTAGATGTCGCTGTCGGTGTAGTTCTTGACCTGCTGGCTGATGACGGTGCCGTAGCCGCCGCTGAACGTGTTTTCAGCGCGGTACGAGTAATTGCCGTCGAGGACGGTGGAACCGAGCAAAGCGCCCAGGTTGTCGTCGACATAGTTCTTGTCGATGATCGCGCCACGCTCGCCGTTGTCCGAATTGAGCGCGCCACCCGGGAGGAAATCGCCCGGCGTGATCGCCGAGTTCGAGCTGCCGCCGCGATAGCCGCCGCCGGTGGTCCAACCGGCCGTGGTGCCCGCTTCGAAGCCGCCGTTGGCGAAGGTATCCGCCTGCGCCAGACCGGTCAAGCCCACCAACGCCATCATCCCCACAACCTGTTTCAGTTTCATTTGATTAACTCCCTCGTTGATAGTGGTAAAAAAACAAGGGAGATTATATTATCTTTAAGTCATCTTTAACAATTGTATTATTTGCATATTTTTTAAATAATTTAGTTGACAATTCGCAAAGAATAGTCTGTGGCGCGTATGTCTTTTGTCAAGCTTCCGATCGAAATCCGGTTCACGCCGGTCTCGGCGATGGCCCGCACGGTATCGAAGTTGATGCCGCCCGACGCCTCCAGCAATGCGCGGCCGGCATTGATCTTGACCGCCTCGCGCATCATGTCGTTGCTGAAGTTGTCCAGCAGGATGGACACCGCCCCCGCCGCCAGCGCCTCGGCCAGCTCATCCAGGTTCTCGACCTCGACCTGGATCGACACCCCCCCGGGTTTATCCTGCGCGAGCCGCTTGGCCGCCAGCACCGCGTTGGTGATGCCGCCGGCCGCCGCGATATGGTTTTCCTTGATCAGGATGCCGTCGTACAGCGCCAGTCGCTGGTTCTGCCCGCCACCCACGCGCACCGCGTACTTCTGCGCCAGGCGCAGGCCCGGCAAGGTCTTGCGCGTGTCGAGGATGGCCGCGCTGGTGCCGGCGATGACGTCGACGTATTTGCGGGTGGCGGTCGCCACGCCGGACAGCAGTTGCAGGAAGTTCAGCGCCGCCCGTTCCGCCGTCAGCAGCGCGCGCGCCGGCCCCTGGATCACGCAGACCACGCTGTCGGCCTTCATCATGTCGCCCTCGGCGTATTGCCAGTCGATCTCGATGCCGGCCTGCATGCAATTCATCACGCCCTCGAACCACGGCGCGCCGCACAGAACGGCGTCCTCGCGCACGATCACGCGCGCGGTGGAGCGGCCGCCTTCCGGCACCAGCAGGCCGGTCAGGTCGCCGCTGCCGACGTCTTCCAGCAAGGCCGACAGCAGATTGGCCTCGAAGGCCGATTTCAGCGCGTCATCGAAGGGCGCGAATTTATTCGACAAGGTACTCATCATGCGGGACCAATTCCTGAAAACAGTTGTGCTTCTTTCGCCAGGTCGGCGCCGGGCTGCACCCGGGCCTTCTTGGCCGCCGCGAAATCGAGCATGCGGTTGATCGACACCACCGCCCGGCGGCCGATCTCCGGATCGACATGGATCTCGTTGGCCGTGTTCGACTCCATGTTCTCCAGCACGTCGGCCAGGTTCTGCAAGCCGTTCATCGCCATCCACGGGCAATGGGCGCAGCTCTTGCAGGTGGCGCTATTGCCGGCGGTCGGCGCCTCGATGAAGCGTTTGCCGGGCGCGGCCGCGCGCATCTTGTGCAGGATGCCGTTGTCGGTGGCGACGATGAAGGTATCGGCGTCCGACTCCACGGCGGCGTTGATGATCTGTGTCGTCGACCCGACCACGTCGGCCAGCGCCACCACGTTGGCGGGCGACTCGGGGTGCACCAGTACTTTGGCGTCCGGATACTGCGCCTTCAACAGATCGAGCTCGACGCCCTTGAACTCGTCGTGCACCAGGCAGGAACCCTGCCACAGCAGCATGTCGGCGCCGGTTTGCTTCTGGATGTAGGAACCCAGATGGCGGTCCGGCGCCCACAGGATTTTCTTGCCCTGCGCGTGCAGATGGGCCACGATGTCGAGGCCGATCGACGAGGTCACCATCCAGTCGGCGCGCGCCTTGACGGCCGCGCTGGTGTTGGCGTACACCACCACCGTGCGGTCCGGATGGGCGTCGCAGAAGGCGGTGAACTCGTCGACCGGGCAACCCAGGTCGAGCGAACAGGTCGCGTCCAGGTCCGGCATCAGGATGCGCTTTTCCGGGCTGAGGATCTTGGCGGTCTCGCCCATGAAGCGCACGCCGGCAACGACCAGGGTCTTGGCCGGATGGTCGCGCCCGAAGCGCGCCATCTCCAGCGAATCGGAGACGCAGCCGCCGGTCTCCTCGGCCAGGTCCTGCAGGTCGGCGTCGACGTAGTAGTGGGAGACGAGCACCGCCTCCTTTTCCTTCAGCAATTGCTTGATGCGGGCCTTGAGCGCGGTGCGCTGTTCGGCCGTCGGTGTCGCTGGCGTGCGCGCCCAGGCGTGGGCGGTGCAGCTGGCTCCGTCTTGAGGATGATCGTACTCGACGGATTTGATCTCTATGGTTTGCATGGTTCCGACGTGAATAAGGAAAAAAGTTAGTCGATGCCCTGGCTGGTCAGGTAGTCCTCGTAGTTGCCGCGGAAATCGACCACTTCGTTGGCCTTGATCTCGATGATGCGGTTGGCCAGCGACGACACGAACTCGCGGTCGTGCGACACGAAGATCAGGGTGCCGGCGTATTTTTCCAGTGCGATGTTGAGCGACTCGATCGATTCCATGTCCATGTGGTTGGTCGGCTCGTCGAGCAGCAGCACGTTGTGGCGGCCCAGCATCAGCTTGCCGTACATCATGCGGCCCTTCTCGCCGCCGGACAGCACCTTGACCGACTTCTTGACCTCGTCGCCGCCGAACAGCAGGCGGCCCAGGATCGAGCGCACGGCCTGGTCGTCGTCGCCTTCCTGGGTCCAGTCGCCCATCCAGTCGGTCAAGGTGACGTCCTTGGCGAATTCCTCGGTCGGATCCTGCGGCATGTAGCCGACGTTGGCGTTCTCGGCCCACTTGACGGTGCCGTGGTCGGCGTGCAGGCCGGCGATGTCGTCGCCGCCTATGCAACGCAGCAAGGTGGTCTTGCCGGCGCCGTTGGCGCCGATGATGGCGATGCGCTCGCCCGCCTCGACCATGATGCTGAAGTTATTGAACAGCTGGCGGTCGTATTTCTTCGCGATGCTGTCGACCTCGACGGCCAGGCGGTGCAGCTTCTTCTCGCCGTCGAAACGCACGAACGGATAGGCGCGCGACGACGGCTTGATGTCGTCGACCTTGATCTTCTCGATCTGCTTGGCGCGCGAGGTCGCCTGGCGGGCCTTGGACTTGTTGGCGGCGAAGCGGCGCACGAAGTCCTGCAGCTCGGCGACCTTGTCCTTGGCCTTGGCGTTGTTGGCCAGTTGCTGGTTGCGCGCCTGGGTCGAGGCGAACATGTACTCGTCGTAATTGCCCGGATAGATCTTCAAGGTGCCGTAATCCATGTCGGCCACGTGGGTGCAGACCTGGTTGAGGAAGTGGCGATCGTGGGAAATGATGATCATGGTGGAGTTGCGGTCGTTCAGCACGTCCTCCAGCCAGCGGATGGTGTTGATGTCCAGATTGTTGGTCGGCTCGTCGAGCAGCAGGATGTCCGGATTCGAGAACAGCGCCTGGGCCAGCAGCACGCGCAGCTTCCAGCCCGGCGACACGTTGCTCATCGGACCCTTGTGCAGCTCGATGTCCACGCCGGCGCCCAGCAGCAGCTCGCCGGCGCGCGACTCGGCCGTGTAGCCGTCGTACTCGGAGACCTTGCCTTCGAGCTCGGCGGCCTTCATGTAGTCGTCGTCGGTCGCCTCGGGATTAGCGTAGATGGCGTCGCGCTCCTGCATCGCCGCCCACATCTCGGTGTGGCCCATCATGACCACGTCGAGCACGCGCATGTCCTCAAAGGCGAACTGGTCCTGGCGCAGTTTGCCGAGGCGCTCGTTGGTGTCCAGCATCACGTTGCCGCCCGACGGCTCCAGATCGCCGCCCAGGATCTTCATGAACGTGGATTTGCCGCAACCGTTGGCGCCGATCAGGCCGTAGCGGTTGCCATCGCCGAACTTGACGGAGATGTTTTCAAACAGCGGCTTGGCGCCGAATTGCATGGTGATGTTAGCGGTCGATAGCATTCTGGATTGGGCTTTTCTTAATTAAATCATGCCGTTAGGCGGAAATGCGAGATTATACAGCACCCACCGCGCGGGACCGGGCGACAGGGGCGAAAACATGGCGTACAATTTTGTTAACCAAGGGGTTTGGTGTTCCGGAAGAATGCAAAATGGATGAGCGCATCGCCAGGCTTGAAGAGTTCGCAACCGACGCCAGGGACAGACTGACGCGGATAGAGGCGCGCCAGTTCGAACTAGCCGACAAAGTGAGCGCCCTGCAGGTCGACATGCACAAAGGCTTCGCCGACATGATCAAATGGGTGGTCGGCACCGCTATCGTCCTCGGCGGCACCGCGCTGACGGTGATCACATTCGTTCTCAACAATGCCACACCCAAAGCCGCCCCAACACCACCGCAATCGGTCGTCGTCTACACCCAACCGGTGCCGCTCCAGCCGGCAAAATAAAACCCGCAATGCCGTCGATGAATCATGGAACCGCGGCGCGCCGGCGCGGTCCAACCACGTGCAAGTATCGCATCCGGGGAGGCCGGCATGTCGTACAAAACCATTTTGGTGGACGCGGCGCCCTCGCAGCGCACCGAGGCCATCGCGACCTGCGCCGGGCGCATCGCCCTCGACCAACAGGCCCACCTGGTGGGCCTGGCGAGCACCGGCATCAAGCCGCCCCGTGCTGGTGGTCCCGCGCACGGGCCGGTTCGACCGGGTCGGCGTGCGGCCGTTGCTCGCCTGGAATAGCGACATGGCGGCCTGCCGCGCCATCCAGGCGGCGCTGCCGCTGCTGCGCCACGCGGCGCCGCCGGTGCCGATCTCGCACTAGGGCCGCGCCGCAACGAAGCCCCACTTGACCGCCTCGAACCACCCCAGGCTCAGGCCCACCGCCAGCGCGCCGGCGAGCAGCGCCGGCGGATCGGGGATGGCGAAGGCGAACAGCGCCCGCAGCGGCGGCGCGCCCAGCACCAGCGCCAACAGCGCCGCCGCGCCCAAACTGCCCCACACCAGATAGCGGTTCGGCGCCCCTGTGCGCTTCCACGCGGCATGCCGCCAACTGCTGTTGGCATAGATCAGCCCCAGGTTGGACAGCACCAACGCCAAGAAGGTCGTGGTGCGCGCCAGGTCGTCGGCGCCGCCGGTCTGGCGCAACCACAGATACAGCGCGACCAGCAACGCCAGCAGGCCGCCGCCCTGCCGCAGTCCCCGGATCAGGATTTCCCAATCGAACAGGCGCGCGTCCGGCCGCCTGGGCCCGCTGCGCATGGCGTCCTGCTCGATCGGCTCGGCCTCGAACACGACCGAGCAGGCCGGGTCGATGATGATCTGCAGGAACAGCACGTGCACCGGCATCAGCAGCATGGCGCCGCCCCACAGCAACGGCAGCACCGACAAGCCGACGATGGGCACGTGCACCGCGACGACGAAGACCAGCGCCTTGCGCAGGTTGGCATACAGGCGGCGGCCATGGCGGACCGCCTTCAGCAGCAGGGAAAAATCGTCCTCGAGCAGCACCAGCGCCGCCGCCTCGCGGGCGACGTCGGTGCCGCGCGCGCCCATCGCCACACCGATGTCGGCCGCCTTGAGCGCCGGCGCGTCGTTGACGCCGTCGCCGGTCATGGCGACCACCTCGCCGCCATCGCGAAAGGCCCGCACCAGGCGCAGTTTCTGCTCCGGTGCGATGCGGCAAAAAACATTGGCATCCTTGATCGCTTCCCGCAGTGCGCGGCCGTCGAAGCGCCGCAGGTCGTCGCCGGTCAGGCAGGCCCCCCCGGCGCCGGCGATGCCCGCCTGGCGCGCGATCGCCATCGCGGTGGCCGGATGGTCGCCTGTGATCATGACCACCCGCATCCCCGCCGCGTGGCACTGCGCGACCACGGAAGGCACCTCGGGGCGCAGCGGATCGGCCAGCGCCAGCAATCCGGCGAACGCGAAGTCGAAGCCGTGCTGGTGTTGCGGCAAATTGGCGGCGTCGGCCGCGGCCACCGCCACGCCGAGCACGCGCAGTCCCTCCCCGGCCATGGCCGCCACGCGCGCCGCGACGCGGGCGGCGCGCGCCGGGTCCAGATGGCACAGCTCGACGATCGCCTCCGGCGCACCCTTGGCGACCACCCGGCAGGCCGCCTCGCCCGGGGCCTGCCAGACCCGCGACATGGCGAACAACTGCGGCGACAACGGATAGTCGTCGATCAGGCGCCAGTCGCCATGCGGCACGCCGGCCAGCAGCCGGGCACCGGCATTGGCGATAGCCGCCTCCATCGGGTCGTACGCCGTGCGGTGGCTCGCCAGCACCGCGTTTTCCAGCAGCGCGCGCGCCGCCGGCGGCAACGGCACACCGCCGGCGCAGTTGTCGTCGCCCCCCTCTTCAGTCCACAGCCGCGCCAGCTCCATCCGGTTGACCGTCAGCGTGCCGGTCTTGTCCACGCACAGTATGGTGGTCGCTCCCAGCAACTCGATCGCCGGCGCGCTGCGCGCCAGCACCTTCTGGCGCGCCAGCCGCCAGGCCCCGACGCCGAGGAATAGCGTCAGCACCACCGGCAATTCCTCCGGCAGCACCGCCATAGCCAGGGTCAAGCCCGCCAGCAGCCCGCCGACCCAATCTCCGCGCAACCACCAATAGGCCAGCCCCAGGCCGGCGGCCAACACCAGCCCGCCGATGGCGACCTGCCTGACGACGGCGCGGGTTTCGCGTTGAATCGGCGTCGGCTCGCTGTCGAGCGACGCCAGCGAGGCGCCGATGCGGCCGATCGCGCTGTCGGCGGCGGTCGCCGTCACGGTGCCGCGCGCCGTGCCGTTGGTGACCAGCGTGCCGGAATAAACCCGGTGCGCGCCGTCGCCGTCGCCGGCCGCCTGCTTCGTGACCGGTCCCGACTCGCCGGTCAGCATCGATTCGTCGACCGTGAAATTGGATGACGTCGACAACGCCATATCGGCCGGCACGCGGTCGCCCTCGGCCAGCAGCACCAGGTCGCCGACCACCAGTTCGCGGCCGGCGATGCGTTGCTGGCGGCCGTCGCGCACCACCAGCGCCCGTGGCGAGGAATAGTCGCGCAACGCGTTCAGGGAGCGTTCGGTGCGGCGTTTCTGGAAAAACGTCATGGCGACCACGATGCAGACGAAGGCCAGCAACAGCAGCGCGTCGCCGGCGTCGCCGAGCAGCATGTATACGGCGCCGCAAGCTGCCAGCAACAGTATCATCGGCTCGGCCAGCGCCTGGCCCAGCAGGCGCCACGGCCCCGACCGCCGCGATGCCGGCAATTCGTTGAACCCGTGCGCCGCCAGCCGCGCGGCGGCCTCGGCGGCAGTCAATCCCTCGTTGTTTTCTTGCTGTCGCATTGCCGATATTCCGCCGGGTTGCCAGATCACGCCCGCCATTCTTCTATGCACCGCAAGAAAAATGATTGATCTATATCAAATAAGGCCGGTAGGCGGCTATCCCGCCCGGCTGCCGCCATGGCGTCGCGGCCGATATCCAAACGCATGGCCAAACTGCGGTTTTGCGCCCGAACGGGTATCCCGCTCAATCCGCTGATTCTTTTCTAATTGGCAACCCACACCGCTGATTTCGCCACTAGACTAATCACTAATATATCAGCCCGGCCAACACCGCCGGCTTGGAAAACATGGCCGCAAAGGCCAGTCAGGGAGACACAGAGCATGCACGGACACACCCATGGCGCGCGCGCCAAACCACCCAGCCTCACACCGGCCGCCTACGCCGTCTCGATCGCGCTGGCCTCGCTGGTCGCCGGCAACGCCGCCGTCGCCCAGGAAGCCGGGCCGGACGCGCAGGCGCCGGCCGCCGCACCGATCAAAACCGTGGTCGTCCAGGGCCAGCGCGCCGCCCAGCAATCGGGCATCGAACGCAAGAAGAACGCCGCCACCGCGATGGACTCGATCGTCGCCGACGACGTCGGCGCCTTCCCCGACCGTAACATCGGCGAGGCCATCTCGCGCATCGCCGGCGTCGCGCTCGACCGCGGCGACTTCGGCGAGGGCGTCAGCGTGGCCATCCGCGGCAACAGCGCCGACCTGACCCGCGTCGAGATCGACGGCCAGGGCGTGCAGTCGGCCGGCGGCACCGACATGAACGGCGGCGGCAGCGGCCGCGGCGTCGAATTCCGCTCGCTCTCGGCCGACCTGATCAAAAGCGTCGACGTCGTCAAGGGCGCCACCGCCGACATGACCGAAGGCTCGCTCGGCGGCGGCATCATCATCAAGACCCGCACCAGCCTGGACTTCAAGGAGCCGTTCTACTCGCTGCGCCTGGCCGGCACGCAAGGCTCGCTGAACAAGGAATGGTCGCCCGATAGCAACCTGATCCTCACCCGCAAATTCTTCGACAACCGTTTCGGCGTCATGCTCAACGCCTCGACCTCGCGCGTGGTCAACGAGGCGCACTCGTCCGAGATCGCCACCACCCGCAACGCCGGCTACGCGCGCAACGTCGATTTCGACAACTCGCCCAACAAGACCTTCACCTACCAGCCGAGCACCTTGTCGCCGAACGACCCGGCCAGCACCGCGCCGACCTTGCGCTCGCCGCTGACGGCCGGCGGCTTCTTCGACCACGCCTCGCCGGCCGACATCCTGACCAAATCGGCGGCGGCCCAGACCAAGGCGGCCTGCTACGCGGCCTTCCCGGCATTAACTACGGCGCAGGCCAACGCCATCAATGGCAATACCGCCCGCAACGCCGCGATCAACGCCCGCGGCAACGAGCTGCTGAGCTGCCTGAACCAATGGAACGACTACACGCCGTCGCTGGTGCGTTTCATCGAGAAGCGCCAGGAGGAAAAGCGCGGCACCGTCGACCTGCGCTTCGACTTCAAGGTCAACCACGAGCTGACCGTGTACGGCAAGGTCAACTATGCCCGCCGCGAGGTGGATGACAACAACCAGACCTACGGCCTGGGCGGCCTGAACACCAATCTGGCGACCGCCTACAGCCCGACCTACCAGGGCCCGACCTTTACCGACACGTCGGCCGGCGTGCGCAGCGCCGTGCCCGGCTCCGGCTACTACCTGTACGACGGCGCCAGCTACCGCGCCGGCCTGTATCCGGCCAGCGGCATCGTCGCCAACGTCGATCCGCGCTCGGTGGTGGTGGACGCCAACCACCACGTGACGCAGTACACGATCAGCGACGCCACCGTCAACACCGATCAGATCCACAACGTCATGAAGACCACGGACCGCTACTTCCAGACCGGCGGCGTGTACAAGAACGGCGGCTTCGCGGCCGAGTTCTTCGTCGGCGACGCCCGTTCCAAGTGGCAGCGCGGCGACAAGCGCACCAACTGGACCTACAACTACGGCCCGACCACGATGCGGGTGCTGCCCAACGGCCTGTGGACCTACGAACAACCGGCCGGCAGCAGCTTCAACCAGGCCGATCCGACCATCTACGCGCAGGTGCGCCCGGCCGGCACCGACACCAAGGCGGTCGACGCCGGCCCCAAGGGTCCGTATGTTCCGGCCTACACGATCAACCAGCAGCCGCTGAGCACGCAGGCGCCGCAAATCACGTTCTCGCCGAAGATGGCCGAGACCGAGGAACGCACCGCCAAGGCCGATTTCAGCTACGCGCTGAGCGAGAAAGTTCCGTTCTTCCGCCGCGTCAAGAGCGGCTTCAACTTCCGCCAAACCTCCGGCAGCAGCTGGGGCGGCGGCGGCTCGACCGTGCAAACGGCCGTCGGCGAGTTCGGCAAACCCGGCTACGTGCCGGCCGTGATCCTGCCCAGCGCCAACGTGCGCAGCTTCTTCTCCGGCTGCACCGACACCGCCGGCTCGCTCGGGCCGGGCGGCAAGCCCTGCGCCAGCGGCTACGTGCCCAACACCGATCCGGCCTCGGCCCGCTCCGGCAACACCTACATGACGCAGCAGCAGTTCCTCGACATCATCGCGCAATCGATGACGCAACCGAACACGCCGTTTTTCAACGGCATGCCGGACCGCCCCGCCGGCTTGATCAACGGCTGGAACCAGATCGACGTCGAAAAAGTGTTCAGCCTGGTCAATTCGCCCAACGTCAACTTCGACTGCGTCAAGGAATGCACGGCCAGCGACGGCAAGGTCTATCAACAACCGGTCAGCACCTTCAAGGAACGCACCACGGCCGCCTACCTGATGACCGACTTCGGCCTCGACGAGATCCCGTTCACCAATCGGCGCCTGCCGTTCGGCATGGAATTGGACGGCAACTTCGGCTACCGCGTGGTGCGCACCAAGGTCCACGCCACCGGCGTGATGAGCTTCACCTCCGTCATCAAGACGGCCGCCTACGATCCGCTCAACCCGACCGCCGCAGGCGGCACCGTCAGCGCCACGGCCAGCAAGCTGACCGCGCTCGACGCCAACACCACGGACTACCTGCCGATCCTGAACCTGTCGCTGTGGATGGTGCCGAACGAAGTCGTGTTGCGCTACAACCGCGCCAAGCAGGTGGCCCGGCCGCCGGTCAACGCGCTGATCCCGGCCGGCACCTGCACTTATGACGAGCGGCGCCGGGACGATGAGGAACAGAGCTGCTCGGGCACCATCGGCAACCCGGCGCTCAAGGCCCAGACCAACCAGAACCAGAACCTGGCGCTGGAATGGTATCCGAACGACGACTCCTCGTTCTCGGTGGGCGCGTTCCGGCAGGTCGGCAAGGTCGGCGGCAGCACGGTGGTCGGCAAGAGCGCCGTCAGCCTATTCAACGGCACCGGGCTGGTCGATCCGCAGACCGGCCGCTCGCTCGACAACCTGGGCTTCGACTACCGCACCTACGAGAACGGCGCCAACATCACCCGCACCGGCCTGGAATACGGCAGCAAGACCGCCTTCACCTTCCTGCCGTGGCTGTTGCGCTACACCGGGGTCGACCTCAACTACACCAAGCTGCGCTCGAAAAACACCGACCAGCGCGTGGTGGACCTGCTCACTGGCGAGGCGCTGCCGCCGGTCGGCGAATCCAAATACACCTACAACGCCTCGCTGTGGTACGACGACGGCGCGCTGTCGATGCGGGTTTCGCTGCAGGCGGTCGGCCAGAAGTTCAGCTGCATCGCCGCCTGCGGCGCCACCTCGGTCAACAACTACCCGAACGCGGCCGGCGGGCGCACCACCATCACGCCCTACAATCCCGGCTCGCCGAACTTCAAGAACGCCACCCGCTATGTCGACGCCAAGATCGCCTACCGCATCAACAAGCACATGGAGATCTTCGCCGAGGGACGCAACCTGAACCTGAGCTCGACCACCAACAGCCAGGCCCAGTATGCGGCCTTCGCCGACGGCACGCCCAACCTGCTCGACACGTCCTACGCCGGCCGCCGCATCATGGTCGGCATGAATTTCAGGAACTGACGCCGGTCACCTTGCACCAAGAGGAGGCGGTCTCCCTCCTCTCTTCGACAGCCCGGCCGCTCGCGCGACCGGGCTTTTTTTTCCAGGTGGATATCCACGCGGTTATCGCTATAATCGGCAAATCTCAATCTGGAAGGTATTCGATGAAAGCTTTGCTTGTCTTGCTGGCAATATCCGGTTCCGCGCTGGCCGATGATCGCGCCCTGCTCCACTGCCGCACCATCGCCGACGTCGCCGGCCGTGTGGCGTGCTATGACGCGATCCCGGTGGCCGCCGCGGGTGCGCCGAAAGCGGCCGCCGTGGCTGCGCCTGGCAACACAGCCGCGTCGGCGACGCCAGCGGCCCCGGCGCCTTCCGCGCCGGCCGCCAGCCCGGAAGCCGGCTTCGGCATGGACACGATCGCCAAGCGCAAAACGGACACGCCGTCATCGATCGAAAGCACCGTCGTCGGCAAGGTCGAGGGCTGGGGCCCCACCACCCAGTTCACGCTGGCCAACGGCCAGGTCTGGCGGGTGGTGGACGGCAGCTCCGAATGGTTTATGGAGCGCACCAATCCCAAAGTGGTCCTGAGCCGCAACGCCATCGGCACCATCTTCTTCGAGGTCGACGGCGCCAAGCAGCCGCCGCGCGTGCGCCGCATCCAGTGACGGACCGCTCGCGACAAGGCCGGGCAACTACAAGGTCGGATAGTCGCGGATCGTCAGGTCGAAGCCGCGCGCGTCCGACACCAGCCGCGCCATGCCCCCATAAGGCAAGGTGGCATGGCGCCGGATGTGGCCGAAAGGCAAGCCGGTCAGCACCGGCATCGGCAAACGCTCGCGCAAATAGGCCAGCATGGTCTCGAAGTCGTAACCGTTCTCCAGCACGCCTAATTTGTAGCCGGAAAAATCGCCCAGCACCAGCGCCCGCTGGCCGTCGAGCGCGCCCGCATACAACAACTGCAGCACCATGCGCTCGATCCGGTACGGATGTTCGGAGATATCTTCAATGAACACGATGCCGCCGTCCAGCGCGTGGAAATACGGCGTGCCCAGCAGGCTGACCATCATCGCCAGATTGCCGCCCCACAGCCTGCCGCCGACATCGACGACCGGATTGTCGGCGCGGCCGTCGGCCACCTCGCCGCGCACGGCGTGCGCCGGACCGCGCAGGCAATCCCAGAACTGGCCCACGGTATAGGCATCCGTCTCCTCGGGGACGAAGTCGGCGTACATCATCGGCCCGGCGAAGCTGATGCGCCCGGTCTGCTTCATCAGCGGCATCTGGAAGGCGGTGAAGTCGCTGTAGCCGACAAACAGCTTGCCGCTGTCGGCCATCGCCGCGAAGTCGATCCGCGGCAGCAGCCGGGTCATGCCGTACGAGCCGCGCAGGGCCATGACGATCCGCACGTCCGGATCGGCGGCGGCGGCGTCGAGCTGCGCCAGGCGGGCGGCGTCGGTGCCGCCGAAGCGCAGGTGCCGCTTGTCGTCGTCATAGTAATTGTGGACCAGGAAGCCCTGCTGCTCCAGCCGGGCGATGCCGGCCTGGAGCGCGGCGGCGTTGGGCGCGGCGCCACCTGGCGCGACAATGGCGATGCCGATTTTTTTTGTGTTCAAGTTGGTTCGAAGTTCAATGGTGAAGCGCTATTGTTGAGGGGTGCCGCTGCCGGCGCGACGCGCGATCAGCGCGGGCAGGTCCGGCGTCATATTACCGCGCAGATGGTTGTCGAGCAAGGCGAGCAGGCGCTCGATCAGTTGCGGCGGCAGGTCGTGGCCCATGCCCTCGATCACGTGCAACTTGGCGCCGGGGATGGCTTCGGCCGTGTCCACGCCGCAGGCGACCGGCACCAGCGGATCGGCAGCGCCGTGGATGACCAGGGCCGGACAGGAAATCTTGCGCAGCAACGGCGTGCGGTCACCCGAGGCGACCACGGCCACCATCTGCCGGGCTATACCGGCCGGATTGACATTGCGGTCGAGCGCGCGTTCTATATTGGCGCGCAACTGCCGTTCCGGCGTCGGAAACGACGGGCTGCCGATGGTGCGGAACACGCCGACGGCGTGGTCGACCACCTCCTTGCGGTCGCTGGCGTTGCCGGGACCGCGCATCAGCGCCGCCCGGGCGGCCGGGGACGGCCCGGGCAGGCCCCGCCGGCCGCTGCTCGACATGATGGACGTCAGGCTGAGGGTGCGGGGGCCGAAGCGCGAGGCGAAGATTTGCGCGATCATGCCGCCCATCGAGGCGCCCACCACGTGCGCCCGGGCGATGCCGAGCGCGTCGAGCAGGCCGAGCGCGTCGTCGGCCATGTCGTTGAGCGTGTACGCCGGCGACTGCCGCCAGCCGACCAGCGACTTGAGGTAGGCCAGCATCAGGTTGGGCTTTTTGAAATGGTCGAATTTGCTGGACAGGCCGATATCGCGGTTATCGTAGCGAATCACGTAATAGCCCTGCTCCACCAGGCCGTCGACCAGGTCCTGGGGCCAGGCGATCAGCTGCATGCCCAGGCCCATGATGAGCAGCACGGGGGTGTCCTGCGGGTTGCCGCTGGCTTCGTAGGTGATCGTAATGCCGTTTGCTTTTGCGGTAGCCAAAGCGGTCTCCGGGAGGGGGCTGGCGGCGATGCCGACGATGCGCCGCGCATCGTGGCTTCAGCATACCATTTTTGCCGCTGTCTGGAAACGCGGGCCGGTGAAACGGCCTATTCGGCAGCGGCGTCGCCACGCCGGGCGGCCGCCGCCGCGGCGCGGCGGGCGGCGAAGAAGCTCTTGAGCATGGCGCCGCACTCCTCGGCCATGACTCCGCCGCTAACCTCGGTGTGGTGGTTCAGTTGTTCCTGCCCGAACAGATCGACCACCGAGCCGCAGGCGCCGGTCTTCGGGTCGGTGGCGCCGTACACCACCTTGGCCAGACGCGCGTGCATCATCGCGCCCGAACACATCACGCACGGCTCCAGGGTCACATACAGCTCGCAGCCGGGCAGCCGGTAGTTGCCCAGCACCTCGGCGGCCGCGCGCAGGGCGACGATTTCCGCGTGCGCGGTCGGATCGTGCTTGCCGATCGGCTGGTTGTAGCCGCGCGCGATCACCACCCCGTCCTTGACGACGACGGCGCCGACCGGCACCTCGCCCAGATCCCACGCGTGCTTGGCCTGTTCCAGCGCCTGCCGCATGAACTGCCCGGACGGCGCATCGGACATCGCATCGGACATCGTGTCAGGCATCGGTGATCTCTGCCCAGCAGTTGGGCGTCTCGTGCAACACCAGCTTGTGCAGGTGCAAACCGGTGCCGTAGCGGTCCTTGTAGGCCGACTTGAGGATGGCGAAGGCGACATGGGCCAGGTTCTCCACCGTCGGAATGCGGTCGATGACCACGGTTTTATGGCCGGGCAAGGTGGCCAGGAAATCGCGCACCGCCGCGTCCTTCTCGTAGACGATGAAGGCGTGGTCCCAGACATCGACCAGGTGCTCTTTCGCCAGGGCCTTGATGTCGGAGAAATCCATGATCATGCCGTTGTCGGAATTGCCTTCGGCGGTGATGATATTGCCGGTCAGGGTGATTTCCAGCGTGTAGCGGTGGCCGTGCAGGTTGCGGCACTGGCTTTTGTGGTCGGGGATGCGGTGGCCGGCGTCGAATTCCAGCTTGCGGGTAATAGTCAGCATGACATCTTTTCTTAGGGTATTTGTAAAAGTTTATGGGTTTGCAGGCTCAGCTTCCATTTCGGATTGCGCTTGCAGGTCTCGATCGCCAGTTTGATGTTGAACTCGGCCAGCGGGCCGTCCATCGCCTGGACATAGAAATTCTCGAAGTCGAGCTGTTCGTAGGCCGCCAGGTCCTGTCCGGTCTGCGGAATCACGACCTTGATCTCGCTGCCCTTGGTCACCACCAAGGTCGAGCCCATCTTGGGGCTGACGCAGATCCAGTCGACGCCTTCGGGCACCGGCAAGGTGCCGTTGGTTTCGATGGCGATCGTGAAGCCGACCGCGTGCATGGCGGCGATCAGCGCCGCATCCAGTTGCAACAGCGGTTCGCCGCCGGTGAACACCACATACTTGCTGGCGGCATAAGTGGCCGGCCACAGCGCGGCGATCGTCGCCGCCAGTTCCTCCGGGGACTTGAACTTGCCGCCACCTTCGCCGTCGGTGCCGACGAAATCGGTATCGCAGAACTGGCACACGGCGGCGGCGCGGTCGCTCTCGCGCCCGGTCCACAGGTTACAGCCGGAAAAACGGCAAAATACCGCCGGACGCCCGGCGTGTGCGCCCTCGCCCTGCAGGGTGTAAAAGATCTCTTTGATGCTGTAAGTCACGATAGTTCCTGATTGGACAACCCTCAATTATATCCCACGCGACACTTTCCTGCGGTTTCCGGCGGAAGTTGACCTTGCACAATGCTGCCGTACGGCAACCACGGTATTTTCACAGGGTGGCGACCGACTTCATGCATCTAACCAAGTGCACCGGCGCCCGACCACAGGGGACGAACCACCATGAATTACGCGCCGCAAGTCATGCAGATCGATATCATCGTCACCGGCGTCTGCGCGCTGGTCTGGCTCGCCCTGCTGTTGCTGTGGCGACAGCAGCGGCAACGCAGCGCCTTCGCCCGCGTCGAAGCGCGCCTGCAGGCCAGGCTATCGCACGAGCGCGACAGCCGCGCGCTGGCCGAGCAGGCGCTGACCGACACCCGGCGCCAGGTTTGCCATCTGAGCAAGAGCCAGCAATCGCTGCGCGACGCCGAGCGCCGCCGCATCGCCCGCGACCTGCACGACGACCTGGGGCAGCATCTGCTGGCGATGAGCCTGGAACTGGGCACGCTGGCCGCGCGCCACCCCGAGCTGAAGGAGGCGCTGCACAAGGTCGACGAGCGGATCGCCATGACGCTGCGCTCGATGCGCTCCATCGTACGCGATTTGCAGCCGGAGGGCCTGCGCGACGGCCTGCGGGGCGCGGTCGAGCAGCAGGTGGCGCAGTTCTCGCGCCTGAGCGGCATCGCCTGCCAGCTCGACGCCGAGGCCATCGCCGCCGACGGCCGCATCGATGGTGGCATGGACAAGGTCATCTACCGGATTTTGCAGGAATCGCTCAGCAATATCGCCCGCCACGCCAAGGCGTCGCACGTCTCGGTCGGCATCAGCCGAGCCGAGGACCGGCTGAGCCTGACCGTACGCGACAACGGCGTCGGCATCGCCATCGGCCCCGGCGGCGCGCCCGTCCAGGCGCCGGCCCGCGCCGCGGCCCACACGGCGCCCCCGGCCGCGCCCCGGCGCGGCAACGGCCTGCGCGGCATGGCGGAACGGGTCGCCGAGGCCGGCGGACGTTTCGATGTCGCCACCGCGCCCGGCATGGGCACGGCGCTGACGATGTCGTTTCCGCTGCAATAGCATGCCGCGTCGCGCCCCTGATCCAGACTTATCCGTACTCATATTCCCCAAAGGCCGCCGTCATGACCCGCAAGCCCAAGATTCAGCATGTGATGGAATATCCGCAGCCGGAGCAGCCGCACGGATTCGCGCTCAAATTGATGGAATTGCTGGTCATTCCAACCTTCGTGCTCGACTGTCATGGCAAAGTCATCATCTGGAACCGCGCGTGCGAGCGCCTGACGGCGGTCGACGCCTGGGAAGTGCTGGGCACCACCGACCACTGGCGCGGCTTTTACCATGAACAGCGCGCCACCCTGGCCGACCTGTTGCTCCAGGGCCGCGGCGCCGAGCCGTCGCGCACGTCCGGCCAGCGCCGCGCCGACGCGGACGGCAACCTGCGCGCGGAAAACTGGTGCGACATGCCGCGCATCGGCCGGCGCCGCTACCTGGCGGCGGACGCCAGCCCCATCCTCGATGGCGACGGCAAGCTGCAGGCGGTGGTCGAGACCTTGCGCGACGTGACGGACGAAAAATGCGCGCAGGTGGCGCTGGAACAGCTGGCCACGCGCGACGGCCTGACCGGCCTGGCCAACCGCCGCTGTTTCGACAACACGCTGTACGCCGAGTGGCAGCGCGCGCTGCGCCAGCAGCAGCCGCTGTCGCTGCTCATGGTCGACGTCGACAATTTCAAGCAATACAACGACGCCTACGGCCACCTGGGCGGCGACGAATGCCTGCAGCGCATCGCCAAGGCGGTGGCCAGCGAGATGCGCACCAACGACCTGGTGGCGCGCTACGGCGGCGAGGAGTTCGCCGTGATCCTGCCCAACCAGTCGCTCAAGGGCGCGGCCATCGTGGCCGAGCGCATCCGCTGCCGCGTCGAGCAGCTGCACATGCCCAACCTGGGCCACGTGGTGACGGTGAGCATCGGCGCGGCCACCGCGCTGGCGGCGCCGGACAACGATTCGAGCCAGCTGGTCGCGGCGGCCGACTCGGCGCTCTACCGCGCCAAGCACATGGGCCGCAACCGCATCAGCCTGCCAACGGCGGACGGCGATCTGGCGGCGGCCATCGTCGACGCGCTTAAACGATCGTGAACTCGACGCCGTTCGTGATCATGCCGACTACGGCGGCCTGGTTTTCCGGCGATTCCGAAAAGCCACCCAGCACCTGCGCGCGGGTGAATGACCCGTCCGCCAAAGCGTGCAGATAGAAATCGAGGCCTTGCGCATCCGGCAAACGATGCAGCACGTTAGCGTACATCAAGGTCACAAACTGCGTGTTATCCAGCGCGCCGTAGGTCCTCGCGCTCTCCGGGCTGTCGAGGAAGTACTGGGCCATGCTGCCCAGGCTCAGGCCCCTGTCCAACGCACCGAGCCAGAAACCGACACCGCCCGTGTCCGGCGTTCGGTTGAAGGCGGCCTGGTACATGCGATAGGTCTTGCCCGCGAAGCCGTCGATATCGAGCGCGACGCCGCTGCCGTCGGAAAAGAACAGCCGCTCGACGCCACCGACCAGATCGACGCCGCCGGCGCCGGTTTTGTCGCTCACGGTGAACGAGCCGCCGCTGCCGCTGACGGTAAAATTGCTGCGGGCGCCATTGTAGGCGATGGTATCGGTGCCCGCGCCGCCTGAGAACAGCTCGCTGCCGATGCCGGCGATGAACGCATCGGCGCCGGCGGTGGCGCCGTGGAACGTGCCATAACTGGACAGGTCCACGGCCCGGTCCGAGAAACTCAGCTTGGAAATCTGATTGAGGATATCAACGCCCTCGCCCGTCACCGTCAATGCCGGTTTGGTACCGGAGAGCGCATAGTCGCCAAAACGCATGTTGTACGCTACGGTGTCCGAACCGCCGCCACCGCTGATCGTATCGCTTCCCTTGCCCTGGGAAACCCAGTCGCTGCCGGCGCCGCCCATGATGACGTTGCCTGCATCGTTGCCGACAATGAGGGAGCCGCCGCTGCCGGCGATCGCGCGTTCGATCGTCACGCCAGCGGCGATCGAAATATTGTAGTAGCCCGACGCGGTCGAGCTAAAGCCGAACTCGTTCAGGTTGACGACGGTGTAGCCGGTGCAGGCCGACAAGTCCAGCGTGTCCGTGCCGCCAGCGTCCCAGATGCATTGCAGCGCCGCGTCGGTGCCAAAGCGGTAGGTGTCGGCGCCAGTGTGATACGTCATGTTGGCGCCGTACATATACTGGATCGCCAGGATGTCAAACATCATAGGCGTGATGCCGTAGTTGCCGTTGAGCCTAAAACCTTCACCGGTGTTATACGACATCACTGTATAGTCCATGCTGTCGGTTTCGGCGGACAGGAACGGACCATCCACCTCGTTACCGGTCGAATCGTAGTCGCCCGGGTGCTTTAATCCCAGCGTATGGCCGAATTCGTGGATCAGCACCGCGCGGCCGTAGTCGCCATCGGCAAAGCTGTTGTTATAGCTGTCCTGGTTGTTGGTGTACATATACGTCGAACCCCAGCCGGTGGGCAGATAGGCGTAGGCGCCGCTTTCATCGCCCTGGTTGTTGGTGCCGACCTGGATGTCCCCGCCCGAGCCCACTTGGGTGAAGGTGACATTCGCCACAGCGGCCCAAGTGCCCAGCGCCACCTTGACCGCCGCCTGCTGGGCCGCGTTCATGGGCTTGAATCCCTTCGCGTCGTCGGTGCTGGCGTCGGCCGGCGGGGCGGTCAGGAAACTGTAGGTCAGCGCAACGGCCGTATCGGGGGTGGTCGCCCAGCTGCTGTGCAGCAGCGCGTCGATCGCGTTAATTCCTGTGGTCATGGCCATGATTGAGCAAGCGTCAGTTATAATTGCCTAATAGTAACACCTTGCGCGCAAATTGGCGGCCCCGGCGCCTGGTTTTGGCGCGAAAATCGTTGAATGTTGCAAAAAACTTAGGGTGGCGTCGGCGGTTTTGATCGCGCGCCGCGCTCAATCGAACGGGTTGGCCACCGTACGGCGCGACGGCACTGGCAACGCGGCCGGCAAGGCCATGGCCTCCAGGCGCGCCACGATATCGCCCAGCAGCTGATGCAGCAAGCGCGCGTCGGCCAGGCCAGCCTGATCGGCGGTCAGGTCGACATCGCCACTGAGGGTGACACGGTCGACCCGGTTTTCGATGGCCAGGCGGCCGACATTCAACACATCCGACTCGTTCGCATAGGGAACGAATTTATTGCTTAATTGGCCCATTGCCTGCTCCTCTCCTTGCCTTTGCGCTGCCGCACATTGGGCAGCCGCAGCAGCTCCTGCTTGCGCTCCGCCGACAACGACGGTAGCAGATCGATGCCGATCCTGCTTTCCAGTTCGGCGACGCTGAGCATCTGGTAGTCCGCATCCGCCCGGTTTTCGACGAAGAAGGCGGCGCCGGCCCGCTGGCGCGGGCTGTAGACCAGTTTATACAAATGCGTAGGCACCAGCACATTGCCGATTTTTTGCAGGTCGCGGCCGATGAAGGCCGGACCGGTGATGACGTACAGCTCGCCCTCCTTCTGCGCCTGCTTGCGCACCACGGCCTCGATGCCGGCCCACAGGTGGCGGTTGTTCTCGGCGTCCTGCGGCACCATGTTGGCCAGCGTGAAGCTCTCGTGCTGGGTGCGCCGGTCCGGCATGTCGCCGTTGGGCGCCATGTGGCCGCGGTCGTAGCCGCTGCGGGCATAGTCGTCCAGCTCGGCGCGGGCCCCGGGCGGCAAGCGCTTTTCGGCGTGGAAGCTGTCCTCGCGCGATAGATCTTTGGCGGCGGCGATATGGTCGGCGGTCAAGTGCTCGGCCGACCACAGCGGCGTGCGCGTCACCCCGGAATGCATGACGCCAAACACACCGTAACACAGCTCGGTGGTGGCGGCGCCCAGCTTGCGGTTGGCGATCTGCGGCAGGCGGCCGTCGACATAGTGGGCCGGACAGCGGGTTTGAAGAGCGCGGGCCTCGAAGGCCAGCGCGACGGAAGACAGGCCCGACGCGGCGAGCAGGCCGCAAGCGATGGCCGTCGCGGCCACGCTTCGTTGAAACAAATTCATATTTCCCTGGGGCAGATTTTGGAGGCGGCATTCTAGCGGAGCGCGCGCCAAACAAAAAGGGCCGAACCCGTCAGGATTCGACCCTTTCAAAACATCCGCCCTACCAGAGGCCTTGTTTTATATTTCAATAGCTACAACACTGCTTGTCATTTTACATTGTTTTTCGTGGCCTGGGTGAAATTATGACAACGAAAGATCAAAAATTCAGGACGGCTTGTTGCGGCGCGTGGTGTTGCGCCGGCGGTGGCCGGTGCCGGTGCGGCCGGGCGGCTGCTTGGTCTCGCCGGCTTCGGCCCGCTGCTTGTTGACGATCCGGGCCGCCACCTCCTCCTCGCGGCCGGGGTAGCGTCCCTCCTGTTCGAATTGATGTTCCAGCTCCTTGTACTCGTGCTCGCGCTTGGGGCTTGCTCCTCGTGGCATGATGGACTCCTCTCTTAGAACATGTTCGGCTTCTACGCGACCCATGCTACTGAAAGCGCGTCGGCGATGTCGCACGGCTGCTACGCCGCAATCGCTGTTTCGCTTGTCAGTTTTCCACCGACAACAGCAACTCGATTTCCGCGAGCAGCTCGGCCATCGTGTCGACCACCCGGTACGCGCCGGGAAAATCGTAGCCGCGCGTGAGCGCGTTGCGCAGGATGACGCAGCGGATGCCGGCCGCCATCGCCGCCCGCAGGCCGCGCGGCGAATCCTCGACCACCAGCGCGTCGGCCGCCGCCACGCCCAGCCGCTCCAGGCCCAGCAGATAAGGGTCCGGCGCCGGTTTGCTGTTGGCGTAGGATTCGTGCGTGAGCACGAACTCGAAGTGCCGCCGCAGCGGCAAACGCCCGTGGATGATATCGAAGTGATCGCGGATCGAACTGGTGACGACGGCCATGCGCACGCGCGGCGCCAGGCTGGCCAGCACCTCGGCCACGCCGGCGATGGCCGGAATGTGCTCCGAGGCCAGCCGCAGCGCGTAGACGCGGTTGCGGTGCGCGCGCCGCTCCTCCATCCGCGCCGCGCTCAGGGCCGGCTCCAGCAAATGCCAGGCGCCGCGGTTGTCGGCCAGGTACCAGTCGAAGAAGTGCTGCTCGGTGAGCTCCAGGCCAAGCGGCCTGAACAAATCCCGGTTGGCTTCGTAAAACAGCCGCTCGGTATCGACCAGCACGCCGTCGTTGTCCCACAAAATTGCTTGCAGCATATTACGTATTCCTTGTAAAGGCCGGCGAGCGGCCGGCGGCCCGCCGCCGCCCCGGCCCGTGGCAGCGGATTGTAACCGCTGGTCTTGCCTGTCAGGGTATGCAATACTTGTTTCCACCGAATACTCGAAGAGCGACATGGCCGTTTTCGCACGACTTCCGCGCAGCCTCAAGTTCCGCATGACCGGGGTCGTCGTGATGCTGGTCCTGGCGGCCACGATGACGGTGGCCTGGGTGGCGCTGGTGCTCGCCGAACGCGACATGAAAAGCGTGATCGGCGACCAGCAATACGCGCTGCTGTCGTCGGCCGCCGCCCAGGTCGACGCCCAGTTCACCGCCAGGAAGGTGCTGCTGGCCAGCCTGGCCGACACCGTCGCCGAAAGCGACGGCGCCAGCCCGGCGGCGATGCAGGCGTTCGTGGCCCGCCATCCGGTGGCGCGCGCGCGCTTCCTCAACCTGCACATCTACAACCGGCAAGGCGCGCTGCTCAACACCGGCGGCGACGGCGGCGGCGTCTCGGCGCTCGATCCCGGCCGGGCCGCGCACACCTGGTTCGAGCGCGCGCTGGCGGCCGGCAAGCCGGTCGTGTCGCCGCCGTTCAAAAGCATCCTGACGGGCCGTCCGGCGATCATGATCGTCCACCCGGTACTCGACGCCGGCGGCCGCGCGCTCATGCTGCTGTGCGGCAGCATCGACCTGAGCAGTCCATCGTTCACCGAGCAGGTGGCCGCGCAAAAGCCGGGCAAGACCGGCTACACGTACATGATGACCGCCGACGGCGTGGTGCTGCACCACCCCGACCCCGGCATGCTGCTCAAGCGGGTCGACGAGCGCGCCGGCCATAGCAGCGCGACCGCGCTGGCGCTGACCGGCTTCGAGGGCTGGACCGAAACCAAGGGCCGCGACGGCGTGGCCGGCATCTACTCGTTCAAGCGGCTGCGCGCCACCGACTGGATCATCGGCGCGCGCTTCCCGGTCGAGGAGGCGTTCGCGCCGATGATCGCCATGCGCCACAAGGCCATGCTGGGCGCCGCCGCCTTCGCCGCCCTGGCCGGGCTGATGGCGTGGATCGCGGTGCAGTGGATGTTGCGTCCGCTGGGCCGCCTGCGCGGCCACATCGACGACATCCGCGGCGGGCGCGCCGACATCGGCGTGCTGCAGCGCGGGCGCGCCGACGAGATCGGCGCGCTGAGCGTGGCCTTCCACGAACTGATGGCCGAACGCGAGGCCGCGCAGGCGGCCATCCGCGACAGCGAGGCGCTCATCAGCAGCATCCTCGACCGCGCCCCGGACGCCTTCGTCAGCTGCGAGGCCACCGGCATCATCACCAAATGGAACGCCGCCGCCGAGCGCAGTTTCGGCTGGACGCGCGAGGAGGCGATCGGCCGCGACATCGCCGAGCTGATCGTCCCGCCCGAACTGCGCGGCAAGCACGGCGCCGGCATGCGCAGCTTCGCCGACGGCCATGCCGGACGGCTGATCAACTCGCGGGTACGGGTGGCGGCGCTGCACAAGGACGGCAGCGAGGTGCCGGTCGAACTGTCGCTCGGCGCGCTGCGCCACGAAGGCGCCTACTACGCCACCGCCTTCCTGCACGACATCACCGGGCGGGTGGCCTACGAGCGCCAGATCGCCGCCAGCGAAAAGCGCCTGCGCACCCTGGCCGACAACCTGCCGGTGCTGATCTCCTACCTGGACCACGCGCGCACCTTCCAGTTCCTCAACGCCACCTTCCTGCACTGGTTCGGCATGGACCCGGTGAAGATGATCGGCCACCACCTGGTCAACGGCATCGGCAACACCCAGTACGCGCTGGCGCAACCGCACCTGGACCGCGCCTACCAGGGCCACAACGCCACCTACGAGCACACCGCCAGGATCGACGGCGGCGAACACGCACTCGAAACCACCTTCGTGCCGGAGCTGGGCGCCGACGGCACCGTCATCGGCATCTATTCGCTGACCCACGACACCACGCGCATGAAGGAAATCGAGCAGCGCCTGACGCAGCTGGCGCGCATCGACACGCTCACCGGCATCGCCAACCGCCGCATGTTCGAGGAGATCCTGCAGCTGGCGATCGTGCGCGCCAAGCGCAATCGCATGCCGCTGGCGCTGGCCTACCTGGACATCGACCACTTCAAGGCCATCAACGACACGCGCGGCCACGGCGCCGGCGACGCCGTGCTCAAGGAGTTCGCCGCGCGCCTGACGGCCAACGTGCGCGCCTCGGACAGCGTGGCCCGCGTCGCCGGCGACGAATTCATCATCATCTTCGAACAGGTGGCGCACGTCGGGGAGGCGGCGCGCATGGCGCTCAAGATCGTCGAGGCGGTCCGGCGGCCGTTCGCCGTGGCGGACGCGGAACTGGCGGTCACCACCAGCATCGGCCTGGCGCTGCACAATGGCGAGGGCGAATCGGCCGCCGAACTGGTGGCGCGCGCCGACAGCGCGCTGTACGCGGCCAAGCACAACGGCCGCGACGGCTACGCGGTCGCCGATTGAATCCCTACAGGTCGATCTCCATGCCGTCGTAGGCCGACACCACCTCCAGCGGCGTCTCGCCGGTTGCGGCGGCGTACCGGCGCGTTTCGGCCAGCACGCGGGAGATGCGGGCGTCGTCGTAGACCGGCTCGTGGTGGAACAGGCACAGCGTGCGCACGCCGGCCAGCCGGCACAGCTCCACGCCCACCGCGCCGCTCGAATGGCCCCAATCGGCCTTAGCCGACACGCATTCGGCCAGCGAATACATGGCGTCGAAGATCACCAGGTCGGCGTCGCGGAAGAATTCCACGAACGCCGCGCGTCCGGCGGCGTCGTCGAGCTTGTGCTCGGAGTCGGTGCTGTAGACCATGGCCAGCCCGCCCCGCTCCAGCCGGTAGCCATACGAATCGCCGTGGTGCAGCTGGCGCTTGGCGGTCACCGTCACGTCCTTGACCATCACCGGCACGCCCGGCTCCATGCGCACGAACTCGATGGTGGCCGCCAGCTGGTCGAATCCGACCGGAAAACTGATCGGGTCCTGCTGGCGCCGGAAGGCCGCCTCCAGCTCGGCGTGGCAGCCGTAGATAATGATCCGGTTGCCCGGGATATACGCCGGCGTAAAGAACGGAAAGCCCATGATGTGGTCCCAGTGAAGATGGGACATGAACACATGGTAGGTCTGCGGATTGGCGGGGCCGTAGCGGGCCAGCTTGGCGCCGGCCAGCGGCCGCGCGCCCGAACCCAGGTCGAGGATGATGTGGTCGCTCGTGGCCGCCGGGTCCCAGGCCTCGACCTCGACGCAGCTGGAATTGCCGCCGTAGGTGCCGCGCACGTCGAAATCGAGCTCGTTGTCGACGTAGGACGCCACCTTCCCGGGCGTGTCGAGATCGCGGCCGATCGCCCCTTCCAGCGCGGCGACCAGCTTGGCGCGGATGTGCTTGTGGTTCAGCGCCACCGGCAACGAGCCGCGCGCGCCCCAGATACGGGCTTTCATGAAGCGAATTCCATGGTGGTGCGATATTCCCGTACAGGTGACAGAGGCCGGATTCAAGGAAGGCGCCGTGACGGTGAAGCAACTAGTGGTGCCAAACAGGCAGCAGATTTTGCATTTTGACACCTCTGTGTATATTATGCAATGCAATATGCGATGCCCGGGGCCGTGCCGGGTCCGTGCTATTCTTCGCCCTCTCCGCGCCTCGGCGTCAAGACAGCAGCAATACGGACACCCACTCGCCATGTCACTCAACCAATTCTTCCAGCTCGCCGAGCACGGCACGACCATCCGCACCGAGGTTATCGCCGGCCTCACCACCTTCCTGACGATGGCCTACATCATCTTCGTCAACCCCGCCATCCTCGGCGACGCCGGGTTGCCGAAGGACGCGGTGTTCGTCGCCACCTGCCTCGCCGCCGCGCTGGGCACGCTGATCATGGGCCTGTACGCCAACTACCCGATCGGCATGGCGCCCGGCATGGGCCTGAACGCCTACTTCGCCTACGCGGTGGTGCTCGGCATGGGCGTGCCGTGGCAAACGGCGCTCGGCGCGGTGTTCATCTCCGGCTGCCTGTTCATCGTCGTCAGCGTGTTCAAGGTGCGCGAGCATATCGTCAACGGCATCCCGCGCTCGCTGCGGGTCGCCATCACCGTCGGCCTGGGCTTGTTCCTGGCGCTGATCGCGATGAAAAGCGCCGGCCTGGTGGTGGCCAATCCGGAGACGCTGGTCAGCGTCGGCGACATGCACAATCCGCACACCTTGATGGCCATCTTCGGCTTCCTGCTGATCGTCACCCTGGACCGCCTGCGCGTGCCGGGCGCGCTGCTGATCGGCATCGCCGCCGTCACCGCGCTGAGCTTTTTCTTCGGCGGCAACACGTTCAAGGGCATCATGTCGCTGCCACCGTCGATCTCGCCGACCTTGTTCCACCTGGACCTGGCGGGCGCCATCTCCATGGGGTTGTTCAACGTCGTGCTGGTGTTCTTCCTGGTGGAGCTGTTCGACGCCACCGGCACCCTGATGGGCGTGGCCAGCCGCGCCGGCCTGCTGGTCAACGGCAAGATGGAACGCCTGAACAAGGCGCTGCTGGCAGACAGCTGCGCCATCGTCGCCGGCTCCGTGCTGGGCACCTCGAGCACCACCGCGTATCTGGAAAGCGCCGCCGGCGTGCAGGCCGGCGGCCGCACCGGCCTGACGGCGCTGGTGGTGGCGCTGCTGTTCCTGGCAGCGCTGTTCTTCGCGCCGATCGCCGGCGTCGTGCCGGCCTACGCCACCGCGCCGGCGCTGCTGTTCGTCGCCTGCCTGATGCTGCGCGACCTGGTCGACGTCGACTGGAGCGACACCACGGAAAGCGTGCCGGCGGCGATCACCGCGCTGGCGATCCCGTTCACCTACTCGATCGCCCACGGCATCGCCTTCGGCTTCATCACCTACGCCGGCCTCAAGTTGCTGACCGGCCAGGCGCGCCAGGTCAAGCCGGTGGTCTGGATCATCGCCATCGTTTTCCTGACTAAATACAGCCTGACGTAGACGGGGACGGCGGCAGCTCGCGGATGGCCTGGACGCCGATGACGTTGTGCAGGCGCATGCGGCACAGCACCAGCGGGTCCTCCTCCGGCGCGGCCAAGCGCAGGTGCACCTCCAGCCCGTGGGCGCCGGCGGTCGTGCGTAGCCCGCGCAGCTCGATGCCGAGGCGGCGCACGACGGCCAGCGCCGCCTCCAGGGTGGCGATGGGCGCATCCGGCTCGATGCAAAAACGATAGTTTTTCTGTGTGGTATTCATGCCATCAGAATATCCCCGACCGGGCAAAATAGGCTTCCTGAATTTACACGATTTAGCCAAATTTCCAGAAGATTCTCCCGCCAGCTGTAGAATCGCTGGAACATTCATCTACCCGGGACGAAACATGGAAATCGACGAGATTGATCGCCGCATCTTGCGCGAACTGCGCCAGGATGGCCGCGTGAGCAATACCAAACTGGCCGAGAAGGTCGGCCTGTCAACCACGCCGTGCTGGAACCGCGTGCGCGCGCTGGAGGAAAGCGGCATGATCGAGGGCTACACGGCTCTGCTGAGCCAGACGGCGTTGGGCTATCCGGACACCGTCATCATCGAGGTCACGCTGGACCGCCACGACGACGACATTTTCGACAAGTTCGGCCAGGCGCTGGCCGAATTGCCGGAAGTGATGGAAGCCTATCTGCTGACGGGCGAGTACGACTACCTGATCAAGGTGGCGGTGGCGGGGACGGCGGGCTACGAGGAGTTCCTGCGCCGCAAATTGTACAAGCTGCCGGGGCTGCGCCACAGCCGCTCGACCTTCGTGCTGCGCTGCCTGAAACGCACCTATTCCGTCGCCCCGTGACGCTGCGGCCGACACAGTTGCGCGGCAGGAACTGTTGATAAAGTATGGCAACTTCTGTGATTTCACCGATATTTACATGGGAATTACTATTTTTTCCGGATCACAAGATTTATACTCTCCGGAAATTATATGTGAATGTGCATGCGAAAACTTTTTGCCTACTCTTATTTCATCGGCGACCCGGAACAACAACGGCAATTTTTTGTCGAAGGCCGTCCCGTCGTCATCCTGACCCAGGCCTTCGGCCTGATCGCCTGGCTGTGCGCCATCACGTTGCTGTTCGGCTCGAACGGCGACGGCCACCTGAGGGTACTGCTGGGCGCGCCCGGCATCCTGACCAGCCTGTTCATGACCATGCGCGCGCGCTCGCTGCGCCAGTTGATCGTCAGCGGCGTGCTCGGGGCCGTGACCACCGCCGTCGCCTTCCGGCTGTTCCTGGACCAAACCGAGCACCCGGTGTTCTGGGTACTGCCGATCGGCATCGCCATGGCGCTGGCCTCGGCGCCGGTGTTTAGCGGGCTGATCAACTACGTCGCCACCGTCATCGTCATCTGGCTCGTCCTCGGCGCCGGCAATTTCCCGGGACAGCCTGGACAGCTCGACTTCAACCTGGCGCTGGTCGCCGTCGGCGGCAGCCTGTGCATCGGCGTCTATCTCAACATTTTTTTCCTGACCCTGCGCGTTGGTAATTTCCGCGCCAGCAAGGAATTGACGGTCCTCGCCTTCAAGGACAGCGTCACCGGCTTGAACAACCGCCGCAAGTTCACCCTCGACGCCCGCGCGGCCCAGCAAACGGACGGTCCGCTGCACTTCCTGATGATCGACATCGACGACTTCAAGAAAATCAACGACACACTCGGCCACGACGCCGGCGACGAAGTGCTGAAAAGGACCGCCGCCGTCATCGGCAGGCTGTCCGCCAGGCACCTGTGCGGACGGTTGGGCGGCGAGGAGTTCGGCGTCGTCTTCCACGGCGACCTCGCCGAGGCGTGCGTGTTCGCCGGGCGCCTGCTGGACGAAGTACGGGCGGCCTGCGTGCCGGCGCGCACGATCAGCATCGGCATCGCCGAATTCGACAAACGGGCCGACCTCTCGGTGAGCTACCGTCATGCCGACCGGGCGCTGTACTCGGCTAAGCACGCCGGTAAAAACCGCTACGTGGTGGCCGACGATCAACGCGAGGCGGCCGCCTGACGCCGGTCCGGCCCGTCCTGTTCCGCGTCCTCCAGACAGCCCAATCCAATCAGAGTCGCCCGCATCGCCGTATCGAGCGGGGTGTGCGGCTCGCCGCCCAGCACGGAACACAGCAGCGCGTTCGACATCCTCACCGGCTGGCGCCACAGATAACGCATTTCGCGCAGCTCGCGGAACACCGGCACGAAAGGCGAGCCCAGGAGCAGCAGCCACCACGGGAAAGCGCCCGCTTTCAGTTCCGGCTTGCCGGCTGCGCGCGCGATGGCGGCGGCGATCCGCGTGCCGTCCGGGTCCCAATGTCCTTCCATCTGATAGGTCGCGAAGGCCGGCAGCGCGTCGCCCTTCTCCACCAGCAGCACCATCGTCTCGGCCACGTCGGGCAGATACGCCCACTGATGGCCGACGCCCGGACTGGAAGGATTGCTGATCGCCGTCACCGGTTTGCCCGGCTTGATCAAGCCCTGCGACAGCCAGCTGTTTCCCGCCCTGGGGCCGAAGAAGTCGCCGGCGCGCACGATCAAGGTGCGCACGCCGTCGTCGGCGGCGGCCTTCAGGCGCGCCTCCAGCTCGACGCGGATCGCGCCTTTGCGCGTGACGGGATGCTGCGGCGAGTCCTCGCGCACGTGGGGAAAGGCATCGGGACCGTAGTTGTAGATGGTCCCTGGCAGCAGGACACGCGCCCCGCCGGCGCGGGCGGCGGCGATGGTATTGTCTATCATGGGCAGCACCAGCGCGCCCCAGTCGCGGTAACCGGGCGGATTGACCGCATGGACGATCAGCGCCGCGTCCTTCGCCGCGCCGACGACATCGTCGCGTTCCATCGCGTCGCCGGACACCCATTCAATGCCGTCGCCGCCGACGGCCGCCCGCTCCGGCGCCCGGTGCAGCGCCCTGACCTTCCAGCCGCGCGCCACGAGCAGGCGTGCGACCTCGCCGCCGATGCCGCCCGTGGCGCCCAGTACCAGCGCGGTGTTTTTCCGTTCCATGCCATTCTCCATTGAATATCGATGGAGTCAGTGTGGGCCGGATCGCATTAAAAGAAAATTACCGAAAGACGAATAGCCGCTATACAATTTCGTATGACTATCAGCGAACCGAATTGGGATTTGTACCGCTCTTTCCTTGCAGTGATGCGCGATGGCTCGCTGTCCGGCGCGGCGCGCGCGCTAGGCCTGACCCAGCCCACCGTCGGCAGGCATATCGAGTCGCTCGAGCAGGCGCTCGGCTTATCGCTGTTCACCCGTTCGCAGGCGGGCCTGATCGCCACCGACGACGCCCGCGTGCTGCGGTCGCATGCCGAGGCGCTGGCCTCGGCCTCCACCTCCCTGCTGCGTGCCGCGTCGTCATTGGGGCGCGGCGCCGGGACAATACACGGAACGGTGCGCGTCACCGCCAGTGAAGTGGTCGGCGTGGAAGTGCTGCCGCCGATCCTGGCGCGCTTGAGGGACAGCCATCCCGGCATCGCGATCGAACTGTCGATCTCCAACCGCATCGAGGATCTGTTAAAGCGCGACGCCGACATCGCCGTGCGCATGCAGCGTCCGCAACAGAATGTGCTGATCGCGCAGCGCATCGGCGATATCGAACTGGGATTTCACGCGAGACGGGATTATCTGGAGCAGCATGGCATGCCGCGTAGCTGGAAGGAGATGGATGGGCATGCGTTGATCGGCATCGGCACGGACAACGCCTTCACCCGCACGCTGCGGCCCAAGCTGGCGGCACTGGACGCCACTGTCTACGCGCTGCGAAGCGACAGCGATTTGGTGCATCTGGCGGCGATCCGCGCCGGGCTCGGCATCGGTATCTGCCAGGTGCGGCTGGCGGGCCGCGATCCGTCGCTGGTGCGGGTACTGCCCGATCTATTGAGCATCCCGCTGGAGACCTGGCTGGCGATGCATGAAAACCTGCGCGCCAACCCCGCCTGCGCCGCCGCTTTCGCGGCGCTCGCCGAAGGTTTGACCGGCTACGCGAACGGCCGGGGCGACGCCGACTAGCGCGACGCCACGCGGCCCTGGCGGCGCAACTCGTCCTGCATCTGCAGCATGCCGCGAGCGGCCTGCAAGGTCACGGCATCGGTGCCGCCGGTTTTGCGCATCAAGGGGCGTGGCAGATCCGCCCAGCGGCTGCGCGGCAGACTGGCGCCGCTCTGAATGGCTGGCGCGATGCGCTCCGCGCCAGTGTTGATGATGATGCCATCGGCGCCGGTGTCGCTGACGCCGGCGTCGTCGTTGGCGACGCGGCTGCCCTGCGGGCAATCGGTATCGGTCAGCAGCACCTCGCCCCGGGAATCGATGCAGCGGTTGATGCCGGCGCTGGCCAGCGAGCTGGCGGAGGCGGTGGCCGCCAACAGTCCGGCGCACAGCAGCATTTTTGTTAATTTCAGTGATGTCTTCATGATCGTTACCCCGTTCAGCCAATGGGGCAATGATCCCCTGTTGGACCGGCCCGCTCTGTACGGAACCACACGTAATCGGTGTCGGGTACAATAGCGGCTTCTTCCGTAACAAGACGACGCACCGCCGGCACCGCCCGGCCCCGCCCTCCCATGCCTATGAAACCATTGCTGTTCGTACCCGCGCTAGCGCTATCACTCACCTGCGGCCAAGCGGCCGCCGTCGATCTGGACCCGCCGTACGGCTGGAGCACCTCCGCCGAATTGGGCGCGATTTCCACCTCCGGCAACACCGTCGGTACGTCCGTTACCGGCAAGATAGATTCCAAGCAGGAACTTCCCGACTGGAGCAACGAATACGTCGCCACCGGCTACTTCAAGGACGAGCAGGTCACCAACGCCGACGGCGAAAAAGTGCGCGAACGTTCGGCGCAGCGCTACTCGCTGTCGGCCAAGGCCGCGTACAAGTTGATGCAGGACCGCGACCGGCTGTTCGCGCTGGCCACGCACGTTGACGACAGGTTCGGCGCCTACATCCGCTACTCGACGATCGGCGTCGGTTACGGCACCCAGGTCTACCAGTCCGAGACCAAGACGCTGGACGTGGAGATCGGTCCGGGCTACTTCCGCGGCGCGCGCGACACCGGCGAGACCGAGAACGGCATGACCATCCGCGGCGCGGGCAACTTCAAATGGCGCCTGAGCGAAAACGCCCTGTTCCAGCAGACGCTGATGGTCGAACGCGGCACCTCGAACACGCACTCGGAAGCGGAGACCTCGCTGCGTACCAAGATCAACAACACCATGCAGTTGAAGGCCGCGTTCAGCGTCCGCAGCGACACCAACGTGCAGGACGAAAAAAAGAACACCGACACGCAAACCTCCGTGACCCTGGTCTACTCTTTCTAACGCCTTTACTTTTCTTCTTTTGAACCAACCATGAACACTCCACGCATCCTCGGCACGCCGCTGTCCCCCACCGCCACCAAAGTCATGCTGCTCGGCTCGGGCGAACTAGGCAAGGAAGTCATCATCGCGCTGCAGCGCCTGGGCGTGGAAGTAATCGCCGTCGACCGCTATCCGAACGCGCCCGGCCACCAGGTCGCGCACCGCGCCCACGTCATCAACATGACCGACGGCGCCGCGCTGGCCGCGCTGATCGAACAGGAAAAGCCGGACCTGATCGTGCCGGAGATCGAAGCCATCGCCACCGACACGCTGGCCGCGCTGGAACAAGCCGGCAAGATCACCTGCATCCCGACCGCGCGCGCGGCGCAGCTGACGATGAACCGCGAAGGCATCCGCTGTCTGGCCGCCGAGACGCTCGGCCTGGCGACGTCGCCGTACCGTTTCGCCAGCAGCCTGGCGGAGCTGGAGGCGGCCACCGCCGCCATCGGTTTCCCGTGCGTGATCAAGCCTGTCATGTCGTCGTCGGGCAAAGGCCAGTCGAAGATCGACAGCGCCGCCGAAGTCAAGGCCGCGTGGGACTACGCCGCCGCCGGCAGCCGGGTCGACTCCGGCCGCGTCATCGTCGAAGGCTTCATCGACTTCGACTACGAAATCACACTGCTGACGGTGCGCTCGATCGGCGCCGACGGCCAGGTGGAGACGCAGTTCTGCGAGCCGATCGGCCACGTGCAGGTGCAGGGCGACTACGTCGAATCTTGGCAGCCGTGCCGCATGGACCCGGTGGCGCTCGAACGCGCGCGCGACATCGCCGGCAAGGTGACCGGCGACTTGGGCGGTCTTGGCCTGTTCGGCGTCGAGCTGTTCGTCAAGGACGACATGGTATGGTTCTCGGAAGTGAGCCCGCGTCCGCACGACACCGGCATGGTGACCATGGCGACGCAGGTGCAAAGCGAATTCGAACTGCACGCCAAGGCGATACTGGGCCTGCCGGTGAATGTCGCGCTCAAGGCGCCGGGCGCATCGGCCGTCATCTACGGCCAGCACGAAGCGGCCGGCATCGCGTTCGAAGGTGTGGCCGAAGCGCTGCGCGTCCCGGGCAGCGACATCCGCCTGTTCGGCAAGCCGGAATCGTTCGCGCGCCGCCGCATGGGCGTGGCGCTGGCGACGGCGGACGACGTGGAAACGGCGCGTGCGCGCGCCAAGGAAGCGGCGGCCAAGGTCAAGCCGGTCGTCGCCAAGTAAGTCGACGCCCGCATGACCACATGGACACGTAGGGCGGATTAGGCGGCACGCCGTAATCGGCCATCGATGAGCCGCTGGCGGCGCATGCATGGCCGATTACGCTGCGCTAATCCGCCCTACGTGTTTTAGAATTTCTCTACATCTGCCTGAACAAATCCACGTAGTTGCGGCTCACCACCAGCTGCTCGCTACGCCCCTTGAGCTGCACCATCAAGCGTCCGCGAAAATCCTGCCGGGTTCCCGCCACATGGCGCGCCGCGACGATCACACTGCGATGTATCTGCCAGAACTGCCGCTCGTCGAGCTGCTCGCGCAATTTGCTGATCGGCGTGCGTATCAAACTCTCGCCATCGGCCAGGAACACGCTCGTGTACTTGTCATTGCTCTGGAAATAAACCACCTCGTCGATCGAAATCAGGCGCGTCTGATCGCCCTGCGAAGCGCGTATCCACTGCAGCGGCTCCGCCACCGCGGGAGCCACCGCCACCGCGCCACCCAGCTGCGCCAACAAGGCCTGCAAAGCGGCCGCCGTCACGCCGCCAGCCGCAGGCGCCTCACGCCTCGCCCGCAAGGCCGCCTTCAACTTGACGACCGTCTTCGTCAAGCGGTCCAGGCTGGCCGGCTTCAACAAATAATCCACCGCCGAATGCTCAAACGCCTCCACCGCATACTGGTCGAACGCGGTGACGAACACGATGTGCGGCGGCTTGCTCCCCGCCACCAGCCGCGCCGCCACGTCGAGCCCCGTCATGCCCGGCATGCGGATATCCAGGAACACCACATCGGGCGCCTGCTCGTCGATCAGGCGCAGCGCATCGAGTCCGTTGGCCGCCTTGGCGACCACCCGCAATTCGGGCCACACTGCGTTGAGTTGTCCCTCCAGATAATCGCGCAGGTGCGCTTCGTCGTCGGCTATCAGGGCGCGGAAGGTATCGATGTCGGACTCGCATTCAAAGGCAGCATCAGGCGCACCGTCATGCCGCAAGGTTGATTTTCCAGTAATTCTACCCGAGCCGCGCCGCCGTACAAACTGGCCAGGCGCTCGCGCAGGTTACTCAAGCCCACGCCGCCGCCCGGCTTCCTCGACCCCGCGCCTTGGCCGGCCAGGCCGGCGCCGGTGTCGCTGACCTCCACGCACACACGGTCGCCCAGAACGCGGGCGCTGATGGCGATCTCGCCGCCCTCCACCTTCGGCTCCAGGCCGTGGGTGATCGCGTTCTCCACCACGGGCTGCAGCAGCATCGGCGCGATCGCGAAGCCGCGCAGATCATCCGGCACGTCGATGCGGTAGCGCAGCCGGTCGCCCATGCGCACCGCCAGCACATCCAGATACGCCGCCAGCAGAACCGCCTCGCTGGCCAAGGTCGCCTGGTCGCCGCGGCTGGCCGCCAGGCTGGCGCGCAGGTAGTCGATGAACCGTTCCAGCATATGCTGCGCGCGCGCCGGCTGGGTGCCGATCAGGCCAACCACGTTGGCCAGCGTGTTGTACAGGAAGTGCGGCTCGATCTGCGCCTGCAAGGCGCGCAGGCGCGCCTCGGCCAGCAGCCGCTGGCTCGATGCGATCAGTTCATTGATGCGCGCCGCCGCCATCGCCGCCTGCATCCGCCGCTCCCCGCTCCGATGGACCAGGTACATGAAACCGGCGACCATCACCCCCGTCGCCAGCGAATACACCCACACGCCGCGCTGGCCCAGCACGACCAGGGGATCGGCTCTGCTCAACAGCAGATTCCCGAGTCCTATGCCAAACGGCACGCTGACCGACATCAGCGCCACGTAGAAAAGCATGCGCCGGGCACCGCGCAGGCGGCCCACCCACCCGTCCAGCGAGCGATTCAACGCCAGCATCCCGCCATACACCAGCCCACCGATCAAATTGGAGATGACCAGCGTGGTAGGAAAATCGCTGCGCAGCCTCTGGCTGCTCGCTCCCCCGGCCAGGTCGACCGCCGTCAGCACCAGCGCCACCGCACAGCTGAAGATGACCGTGTAGATGACGTTGCGGGGCACCGAGTGGGGCCAGCGCCGGAAAAAAGGGATGACTTCGAGCGGATGCGCGATCGGCGACGGTTTGCCGCCCGTGGTGGTGGTGTCGTGAGTGGTATTCATGTCGCCAGAAAGTTACCATGAAAGCAAACCGGCGCGCGATAAGATAATCGCGCCAGCGCCCTCGGACCGGCTTTGATGTTGTGCGCGTCGAACACCGTCAGCACCGTCTGCCCGCGCCGCGTGTCCTGCGCCACGCCCACCAGATAACCGTCGGTCTCCGAGCGCGCCCCGCGACGGGGCACCAGCACATGCTCCTCAACTTGCCAGCCGGCGCCGAAGGCATAGCTATCCGCCTTGCCGCTGTCGGTGTCGATCAGATTGACGGTATTCAGGATCAGATCCTTGCCGACGCCGTCGGCGCCGAGCACCGCCAGCCTGCGGTGGCGCGCCGCCACCACCTGTGGCGCCACGCGCGGGAATTCGCTGACGCCGAACAGCCGCGCCTCGCGCGCCTGGCCGCTGGCATAGTCCAGCGTGATCTGCACCGTGCTGCTGCGCCCCTCGCGGTATTCGCGCATGTCCCCGCGCATCGGCAGCGCGGGGTCGGGCAGGACGTCGCCTTCGTGCAGCACCGCGTCCAGCCGTGTGCAGGTGCCGTCCTCGAACGCGTTCCCGAGATGGAAGACGGAGCGCGCGGGCAGCTCGAACACCTGGCGCAGTTCCAACTTATTCTTGTCGATCACGACCGCGCGCAGCGGCCGGGCGCCGCCGTCCCATCGCAGCCGTTCTGCCAGACTGAGACCGGCATCGGCGCGCATGGCGTACGGTGGCACCAGGAAGATCAGATGGCGCCCGCTGACGACAAAGTCGTGCACCATGTTCAATCCGGGCACCGGCACCATGGCGGTGCGCATTACCTCGCCGGTGGCGTTCAGGCGGTAGATGATTAGCCGGTCGCCGCCAGGTGGATTGCCGAAGTTCCACAGGCCGCCGCCGTCGGGGTCCATTTTCGGATGGGCGGAGAAAGGCATGGCCTTCAGATCGGCGCGCCAGGTCTTGACGCCGCGCGTGGCCAGTGTCTCCGGATCGAGTTCTGTCGCAGAGCCGCCCTCCCACAGCGCGTACACGGCGCCGTTGAACGGCAGCAGATTGGTATTGGCGACGTTGACGTTGTCATTGTTTTTCACCGCCCGGCGCTCAATTTGGGTGCCGAACGCCGGGAACAGGAAGCGGCCCGCCAGGCTCTCGTCCTCGAACTTTTTCGTCGCCACGAACCGGCCACGGTGAACGACCTTGCCGCCACCGATTTGCCAGCGCTGGGCAAAGCCGTCGCCATCGAACCAGTGGTGATAGCGCTCGCCACCCAGCTCGAAGCGTCCCGGCCCGTTGCGGTAGAAGACACCGTTCAAGTCCGGCGGCATCCGGCCCGACATCGTTGCGACGCCTGCCATTTCGCCGCTGGTATCGGCGTATACGGACAGACGCGGATCGCGCTCAAGCGCCCGGTGGAAGCGGCGGGAGGTCTCGCTGTCGGCAAGCGCCGTTCCGGCGGACACCCCCAGGGCGGCAAGGCCGATGCCACGGGAAAGGAATTGACGGCGTTGGCTCATCGGAGTCCCCTCTCAACGCAGGTTGACGCTGACGGCGGCGCCGCCGGCCGGCAACTGAAAGCGCGCGTCCTCGTAGCTTGGCGCGGCGCGCTTGCCCATGGCGTTGTTGCTGAAGGCGTAGTCCTCGACCGGCATGCCAACGGCGTTCATATCCAGCTTGCCGTTGCCATTGGCGTCGTGATAGACCGCGAAGGCGTAGTCGCCGGCCGGCAGCTCCGTGAACGTCAATGTGACGGTGCCCGCCGTCGCCGGGGCCATCAGCGCCCGGTAAGGCTTGCCGCGAAACGCATCGGCGGAATTGTACATGGCGACCATCACCTTGCCATCGGCGCTGGCCACGCCATCGACTGCGATGGTCAGGTCGGCCGCACTGGCGGCGGTGGCGGTGAAGAGGAAGGCAAGGATGGCTGTCGCGGTCTGGCGTGTCATGTCGGGCTCCGTTGGCAAGGTTGGTCAGGGTGGTGGAATCACGACTCCAATCTAGGGGGAGGCGACCGGCGCCGGCGGCCGGTGCGACGAACGGCGCGCAAACGGCGCGAAATGCATGCCGGCGGCGCGAAACGCGCAAACCCGGATGTAAATACGATATAGTGGCCGGGTGCCATTCAGATAACTAGAACATGCTGCCATGCGCGTAGGTCACGATACGGATTCCCCGGCCGCATCCGAGCGCTCCCTGGCCTCCGCCTGGACCGGGGAAGCCGGCGCGCCCAACACGCCAAAACGGCTACTCGGGCTTGCGCTGCTGGCGCTTTGCTACGCGCTGGTGGCCCGCGCCAGCCTCCTGCTGGCATTCGCCAACACCAACGCCACTCCCGTGTGGCCGCCGTCCGGCATCGCCTTCGCCGCCATTCTATTGATCGGGTATCGCGCCTGGCCGGCTATCATGCTGGGAGCCTTGGCGGCGAACCTCGCCAGCTTCCACGCCAACGGCCTGCCCCTGGGCGGCGCCGTTGCGTTGGCCTCGTGCGCCATCGCCATCGGCAACACCCTCGAGGCGTTGGCGGGCGCCTGGCTGATACGCCGCTACGCCGACGCCACCCAACCGATAGGCCAGCTGCAGAACGTCTACAAGTTCACGCTGGTCGCCATGGCCATGTGCCTGGTGAGCTCCGGCATCGGCGCCACCACCCTTATGCTTTTCGGCCTGGCGAGCGCCGACGCCTACGCCACCGTCATGCTGACCTGGTGGGTCGGCGACACCGCCGGCGTGCTGCTGGTGACGCCGGCGATCATCGTCTGGTGGATGATTCGATCGCGGGGCTGGAGCTGGCGCGGCGCGCTGGAGGTCGCGCTGTCGCTGGCGGCCTTGCTGGCGCTGATCGCCATGGTCTTCTTCCGCGCCTACTCGCCCGGCGACCATCTCGGATGGCTGCCCTATCTGTTCGTCCTGTGCGTGGCCTGGGCCTCCTACCGCCACGGCCTGCGCGGCGCCAGCGCCGTGTACATGTGCGCCGCCGCCGGCGCCGTGCTGGGCACCGTCAACGGCCTCGGTCCCTTCGCCGCCGGCACCCTCAACGACGCGCTGATCTCGCTCGACAGCTTCATCGTGCTGTGCTGCCTGATCGGCCTGGTGCTGAGCGCCGACGCCAGCGAACGAAAACGGCTGCAAACGAGCGTCCAGGAGCACAACGCCGCGCAATGGGCGACGCTGCTGGTCGGCGTGGGCCTGACGGTGCTCGTGTGGCACTTGGTGGCGGTGGACACCGAACGGCGCGCGCGCGAACGGTTCGACGCGGAGGCCGGGGAGATCTCGCAGCGCATCGTCCAGCGCATGAACCTTTACGAATCGGGACTGCGCGGCGCGCAGGCGCTGTTCAAGGCCCAGCCGGAACCCACCCGCGCGCAATGGCGCGACTTCGCCGCCGGCCTTGACCTGGCAAACAACTTCCCCGGCGTGATGGGGCTGGGCTACGCCGTTTTCCTGCGCCACGACCAGCGCGCCGGGCTGGAGCGCCAGGTGCGCCAGGAGGGCTATCCGGAGTTCCGTATCTGGTCGCTCAATCCGGCGGACGCGGCGCGGCCGCCGCCGTCGTCCGTGCCGGTGTATTACCTTGAGCCGTTCGACGAGCGCAATCGCCGCGCCTTCGGCTACGACATGTTCTCCGAACCGATCCGCAAGGTCGCGCTGCGCAGCGCGGCGCGCTCCGGCATGCCGGCGCTGAGCGCGAAGGTGGAGCTGATCCAGAGCGCCCGCGCCGGACACCAGCCGGGCTTCCTGATGTACTTCCCGGTCTACCGCAAACAGGCCGGCTTGTCGCCGGACGCGACGCCCGAGCAGCGCATGGCGGCGCTGCAGGGCTATGCCTACAGCCCTATCCTGGCGGAAGAGTTGATGCGCGATTTGCTCGGCACTGGCGGCGACGCGCGGAATCACGCGGGCGGGAACGCGATCCGGCTGGAGATCTTCGACGGCGATGAGACCGACGCCACGGCGCGCCTGTACGCCAGCGCCGCCGACCGCACGGAGAGCGATCGCCTGCACTATCCCAATCCGTTCGCGCGCGAGATGCCGCTCGAACTGCTGCAGCACCGATGGACGCTGCGTTTCACGTCGCTGCCCGCCTTCGAGCGTTCCATCGACCGCCAGAAATCGCACATCGTGCTGCTGGCCGGCGTCATCATCAGCCTGTTGTTCTTCGGCGTGGTGCGGGCGCTGACCGCGCGCCACGGCTATGCCACCGCGCTGGCGCGGCAAATGACCGGCGCGCTGCGCCAGTCGGAAAGCTCGCTGATCGCCGCGCGCGACCTGGCCGAAGCGGCCAGCCGCGCCAAGACCGAGTTCGTGGCCAACATGAGCCACGAGATCCGCACCCCGCTCAACGCCGTGCTGGGGATGACGCATTTGTTGAACAACACGCCGCTCTCGCCCGACCAGCAAAAGTACCTGGAGATGATACGCACGTCCGGCAACTCGCTGCTCGGCATCCTGAACGACGTGCTGGACTTCTCCAAGATCGAGGCGGGCCGCATGGACCTGTCGCCGGCGCCGTTCCAGCTCGGCGCCGTGCTGGAGACGCTGGCCAACATCATGACCGTCAACGGTGGCGAGAAGGACCTGGAGCTGGCGATCGGCATCGAGTCCGGCGTGCCGCAGGCCCTGGTCGGCGATGGCCACCGGCTGCAGCAAGTGCTCGTCAACCTGGTCGGCAACGCCATCAAGTTCACCGAAAAAGGCTCGGTGGCGGTGCTGGTGGAACTGGTGACCGGCACGGCGGGCATGAACCAGGCGCCGGCGGACGCTCCGGTCACGCTGCGCTTCACCGTCAGCGACAGCGGTATCGGCATACCGGCCGACCGCCTGACGCAATTATTCGCGCCCTTCTCCCAGGCCGACGCCTCGATGACGCGCCGCTTCGGCGGCACCGGCCTGGGACTGGCGATCTCGCGCCGCATCGCCGCGCTGATGGGCGGCGCGATCGAGGTCCGCAGCACGCCGGGCGTGGGCAGCGAATTCATGCTGACGGTGCCGATGCCGCGCGCCGACGCCCCCGCCGCCGCCGATGCGGGCGGCCTGCCCGCGCCGCATCTGCTGGTGGTCGACGACAATCCGATCAGCTCCCGCTATCTGTACAAAACGATACGCGCGCAAGGCTGGCGCTGCGACTGCGCCGGCTCGGGCGAGCAAGCGCTGACGCTGCTGCGCGGGTCAGGCGACCGCTATGGCGCCGTGCTGGTCGACTGGAACATGCCAGGCATGGACGGCCTGGCGACCATGCAGGCGATCCGCGCCGCCGGCCACGGCGCGCCGCCCATCGTCCTGATGGTCAGCGCCTTCGGCCAGGGCAAGCTGCTGCACACCGACGGCGCGCAAAGCGCCGACGCGGTGCTGCTCAAACCCGTCACCGGCCAGCGCCTGCAAGACACCGTGCGGCTGGCGCGCGCAGCGCGCGCGGCATCGGCGGCGGGTGCGGAAAATTCGGAACATGCCGGCGCTCCGGCGCCGCCGGATGCAGCGCCCGCGGCGGAAACGGCACCGTCGCCGGCCCCGTCGCCCGCTTCGGGGCCGGCCCCCGGCCTGCGCATCGACGGCGTGCGCATCCTGCTGGTCGAGGACAATCCGATCAATCAACTGGTCGCCAAGAGCATGCTCGATTACGCCGGCGCCACCATCGATTCGGTCGACAACGGCCGCCTGGCGGTCGACCTGCTGCGCACCGAGTCGCATCGCTACGATCTGGTTCTGATGGATGTGCAGATGCCGGAAATGGACGGCTTCGAGGCCACCGGCTTGATTCGGTCGGAATTGAAACTGACGCTGCCCGTGCTGGCGATGACGGCCGGCGTGATGGCATCGGAGCGCGAACAATGCATCGCCTCCGGCATGAACGACTTCATCGCCAAGCCGATCGACGTCGAGGAAATGCTGCGCACCATCCTGCGCCACCTGCCCGAAAAACCGCGCGCCGACGGCCGCTGACACCCCTCCCCCGCGCCGCCGGAATTTGTGTCATGGCCCGATGCCGCCAGGCGTCGGCGGCCGCCCGGAAAATCGCAGACCGCCCTTAGGAAAGCTTGCCGTTTCAGTCACAAGATGGCGATCCCATATCGCAAGTCGTTGCCAATGAACAACGAAATTGTGACATTCCAGTATAAATTTAACCCAAATCAACACCTTCCGGGTCACACTAAAAAAGAGGACCAAAACAAACAAAACCAACCAACGGAGGGTACACGATGAAACGAACCAGGCTTGCAAACCGCACTTTAGCTCTCAACCCGATGTTCAATCCCGCGATCAAATCGCTGATGGCGCTGGCCATCCTTGGCGCCTTTTGCGCCACCGCCTACGCGCAGGACGGCCTGCCGATCACCATCAGCGGTTTCGGCACGGCGGCGGTCACCAGGACCAACACCGACCTGGCCGAGTTCAGCCGCGTCAGCCAGGCCTCCGGCGCCGGCAAGGACTTCCGCACCGGCGTAGATTCCGACTTCGGCGTGCAAGCGACCGCCAAGTACAGCGACAATCTGTCCTTTACCGCGCAGGGACTGGTGCTCAAACGCGGCGAATACGATGAATACAAAGGCACGCTGGCATGGGCCTTCGCCAAGTACAAGATCAACGACGATTTCAGCGTGCGCCTGGGCCGCATCGCGGTGCCGCTCTACATGATCTCGGACGTGCGCAACGTCGGCTATGCCAACACGATGCTGCGCCCGCCGACCGAGCTCTACGCGCAGGTGCCGATGGACTCGATCAACGGCGGCGACATCCTCTACCAGCACGGCTACGGCGACAGCACGGTGACGGCGCAACTGGCCGCCGGCACCACAAAGTCCAAGACCCCGGGCACGGTCGCCAACGTCGGCGTGGTCGCGGCGTATGTGTCGCTCGAAAACGGCCCTTTCACCTACCGCATCGGCCATTCGCAGGCCAACGTCAGCCTCCACAACCAAGGCCTCGACCAATTGGTCGGCGCCGTCAAGGCGGCCGGCCTGGGTATCGACAACCAGCTGGACCTGATCGACTTCAAGGGCACATTCAGCTCGCTCGGCCTGATCATGGACTACAAGAACATCCTCGCCCAGGCCGAGTACGGCGTGCGCAAAACCGATACGCGCCTGGTGCCGGACACCACCTCGTGGTACTTGATGCTCGGTTACCGCTACGGAAAATTCGTTCCGTACTATGTGCACGGCGACGTCAAGCAGGACAGCATCCGCGAATTCTCCTCGCTGCCCACCAGCGGCCCGCTGGCCGGCCTGGCGGCGGGCATCAACGGCGCGATCAAGACCGGCGAGCAATCGAGCAACGCGGTCGGCGTCCGGTGGGACTTTTATAAATCGGCGGCGTTGAAGGTGCAGGTCGACCGTATCAAACCAAGGGACGGCAACGGCACCTTCATCAACGTCAAGCCCGGCTTCAACGGTAGATCCGTCACCGTCTACGCCGCCGCCATCGATTTCGTCTTCTAAGGAGAGCCCCATGAAAACGACTATCGGCAAGCTGCTGCTGGCGGCGGGTATCTGCGCGTTCGCCGCGCCTTGCTTCGCGGCGGAGATCGTGGTGATCGTCAATCCGAAGAACCCGGCCACGCGCATGTTCAGCGAACAGGCGGGCCAGTTCTTCCTCGGTAAATCGACCCTGTTCACGCCCGTCGAACACACCGACGGTCCGCTGCGCAACGAGTTCTATAAAAAGGTGCTGGACAAGGACGCGACGCAGGTCAAGGCCATCTGGTCGAAGCTGGTCTTCACCGGCAAGGCCAGCGCGCCGAAGGAGTACGCCTCCAGCGCCGAAGTGAAGAAGGCCGTGGCGGCCGACCCGAGCGCCATCGGCTACATCGAGAAGTCGCAGGTCGACGACACGGTCAAGGTCATCCTCACGGTGCAATAACAACGTGTGATACAACCGCCCGGCCGAAGCTGAACCCAACCCCGGGCGGTTTTCTTATCCCTCGACCACGATCGCGGGCCGCAACCGCTTGCGCGACGCCCGCGCATGCGGCACCCAGGCGTGGGTCTGCCAGCGGTGCCACATGATCAAGCCGCGTATCCATTCATCGGCGACATAGGCGATCCACACGCCGACCAGGCCCCAGCCCAGCACCACGCCCAGCACCCAGCTGCCGCCGGCCAGTACCAGCAGCATCGACAAGGCGCCCGCCATCACCGGAAAACGGGCGTCGCCGGCCGCGCGCAGCGCGTTGATCACCACCAGGTTGAAGGTGCGCCCCGGCTCCAGCAGCACCGTGATCCACAACAGCGTGATGCCGGCGTCGATGATGTGCTGGTCCTGCGTGAACCAGCCCAGCAGCCAGCGGCCGCCCAGCGCGGCGGCGGCGGCGATCACCACGCACGCCACCAGCCCGATTTTCAGCGCGCGCCGCACCACCGCGTGCGCCTCGCGCAGGTCGCCCGCGCCAATCAGGTAGCCGACCACGATTTCCACCGCCAGCCCGGTGGCGATGCTGAACATCATCACCCCGCCCATCAACTGCAGCACGTAGGCCTGGGTCGCCAGCGACGAGGCCCCCAGCTGCGCCGCCGTCGCCACGCTGAACATGAACGCCAGGCGGTAGGCGATATTCTCGGCCGCGCCGGGCAGGCCGATATGCAGCACCGCCGCCAGTTCGCGGCGCGGCAAGCGCCACCAGTCGCCGCGCACCAGGGTGACGCCCAGGTGGATGCGCCACAGCCACAGGTGCAGGGCCAGGCCGATGGCGCGGCTCACCGCCAGCGCCGCCGCGAAACCGGGCAGGCCCATGGCGGGCACCGGTCCCCAGCCGTACATCAGCGGGATCGCCAGCGCCAGGTGGCTGACGTGCATGGCGATCAGCACCAGCAGCGTGTCGCGCGTGCGCAAATGGGCGCGCATCACGCTGGCCATCGAGGCGTTCCAGGCGTCGAACAGCAGCGACGGCGCCAGCGCCATCAACAGCGGCGCGGCCAGCGGGAACACCTCGGGCGGCGCGTTGAGCAGGTGCAGCAGGCCGTGGGCGCCGGCCAGCGCGGCCAGCGCCGCGACCGCGCCGACCCAGGTGCTGGCGCCGACCACCGCGCGGGCGACCTTGTCGGCGGCGTCACGCTGGCCGCCGCCCAGATTTTGCGTGACCACCACGCTGACGCCGGCGCCGATGATGCGGAACAGGATGAACAAGGTGGCCGAGACCTGGCTGGCGATCGCGAAGGCGCCGCCGGCGGCGTCGGAGATGCGCGAGGCCAGCGCGGTGCCGACCACGCCGGCGCCTATCGCCAGTCCCAGTTCGACCAGCAGCGGCCACGCAAGATTGAACATGGGCGGCGTGCCGGTGGGGGATTTGGTAGCGGGCATGGGGAGGTCGGGAGGGTTATTATTGCTGAGTTCCCCTTAGTTTACAGCAATATCCGCCAGCGCATGGGCCGTCGGCGCGCATGCATGGCCGATTACGCCGCGCTAATCCGCCCTACGTGGATCCGGGGTGTTTTTGATTTCGTTGGCATCGGTGATTTTTTCGTGGCGGCGTCGATCTGGAAGGAGCCCACCAGTTGCGCCAGTTCCTTCGCCTGCGCCTGCATCGCGGCGGCGGCCGCCGCCGCTTCCTCGACCAGCGCGGCATTCTGCTGCGTGACCCCGTCCATTTCGCCGATCGCGATCGTGACCTGCCCGATGCCGTGTTCCTGCTCTTCGCTGGCGGTGCTGATCGAGGCCATGATGGCGGTGACCTTGCGCACGCTCAGCACGATCTCGTCCATCGTCGCGCCGGCGTTTTCGGCCAGCGCGCTGCCGCTGGCGATTTGCTCGGCCGAGTCGTTGATCAGTTTCTTGATCTCCTTGGCCGCCGCCGCCGAACGCTGCGCCAGATTGCGCACCTCGGAAGCCACCACCGCGAAGCCGCGTCCCTGCTCGCCCGCACGCGCCGCTTCGACGGCGGCGTTCAACGCCAGGATATTGGTCTGGAAGGCGATGCTGTCGATCACGCCGGTGATGTCGACGATCTTGTGCGCGTAGTCGTTGATCCCGGCCATCGTCCGCACCACTTCCGACACCACCTTGCCGCCCTTGCCCGCCACTTCCGACGCCGACAAGGCCAGCGCGTTGGCCTGGCGCGCGTTGCCGCTGTTTTCCCGCACCGCCGCCGTCAGTTGCACCATCGCCGACGCGGTCTCCTGCAGCGCACCCGCCTGATGCTCGGTGCGGCGCGACAGATCCATATTGCCGTTGGCGATTTCGCGCGAGGCCGAGTCGATCGCCACCGCGCCGTCGCGCACCCGGCCGACGGTGTGGGCCAGGCGGCCGGTCATGTGGCTCAACGCGTCGAACAGTTGGCCGATCTCGTCGCCGCGCCCATGCTCGATGACGACGTGCAGCTGGCCGGCCGCCACCTGTTCGGCCAGCGCCACCGCCCGCGTCAGCGGACGCACGATACTGCGCGTCAGCATCAACGCCAGCACGGCGCCCAGCGCCAGCGTCGCCAGGCCAAGGCCGATCAGCAGCGCGCGGCTGCTTTGATACTGGCTGGCCGACAGCGCCGCCATCGTCCTGGCCTCCTGCGTTTGATACGCCAGCAGTTTTTGCAGCGCGCCGGTATAGGCGCCGAAGGTGGCGGCGAGGCGGGTGTCGAGCAAGTCGCCCACTTCCTGTATCCGTCCGCCGTCCTTCAGTTTAAACAGCTCCGCGCGCAAGGCCAGATAAGCGGCCCGCCTGGCGCCGACGGCCAGCAGCAGCTCGTGCTCCACGCCGTCGGCCGGCATCGCGGCCAGTTGGCGAGCCATATCCGCCGCCACCTTTTCGCCCGCGACCAGTTGCGCCTGGAAGATGTCGCCCACTTCAAGGCTGTCGCTGCGGGCGATCGAGATCGCCCGCAAGCCATTGAGCTCGGCCACGCCCAGCAGCTCGGACGTCAACTGCTGCTTGGCCAGCTTTTCATCGACCAGATTGGACGCCGTGTCGTTGGCCGACTGCAGGCGCCACAGCGACACCGCCGACATGCAGGCCATCGCAAACAGCAACATGGCGAACGACGCCAGCACGCGCGCGCCGGTCTTTAATTGGGGGAGTTTCATCGCCACAGTTCTTCCGAGTAATTAATGTTATAACATCGACATTAATTACTATACGCGACGAATATGACACCCCAATTACCACACGGCAATTTATGCGACGGGTGTCGGGAGCGCGCGTCCCTCGAAGTGCGCAATCAGATTGTCGACCACCAGCTGGCCCATCGCGTGTCGCGTCTCCACCGTCAGGCTGCCCACGTGCGGCGCCAGCACCACGTTATCGAGTTCGCGCAGCGCGGCCGGAACGCGCGGCTCGTCGTCGAACACGTCGAGCGCCGCCATCCCCAGCGCGCCATCGCGCAGCGCGGCGGTCAACGCCTCCTGATCCACCAGCGAACCGCGCGCGATGTTGACCAGCGTGCCCTCCGGCCCCAGCGCGGCCAGCACCTGTGCGTCCACCGCGTGCCGCGTGGCCGCGCCGCCCGGGGCGCACACCACCAGATAGTCGCTGGCCCGCGCCAGTTCCAGCAGCGAGGCGCTGCGCTCCTGCGGCACACCGGCGATCGCGCGCGGCTGGAAGTACAGCGTGCGCATGCCGAACGCCTCGGCCCGCGCCGCCACCGCCTGGCCGATGCGGCCGAAGCCGAACACGCCGCATACCTTGCCCCGCAAGGCGCGCGTGGGGGCCAGCGGCTGCCCCGCCTCCCAGGCGCCGCTGCGCACGTAGCGGTCCAGCGCCGGCAGGCGCCGCGCCGCCGCCAGCAACAACGTCAGCGCCAGATCGGCCACGTCGTCGGTCAGGACGCCGGGGGTGTTGGTGACGACAATGCCGCGCGCGCGCGTCGCCTCCAGCGCCACGGCGTCGGTGCCGATGCCGTTGACAGCGACGATTTCAAGCGCCGGCAACCGCTCCAGCAGCTCCGGGCCGGCGCCGATGACGCCGGTGGTCAGCAGGCCTCGGACACCGGCAGCCACGCCGCGTATGTAATCGGGCTGCTCCGCGCGCGGCTGGCGCCACACGTGGTGGCATTGAAAATGCTGTTCCAGTTGTTCCATGACGGCGGCGGACGGGCTGGCGGCCAGCACCAGTAATTGAGGTTTCATAGCGACGGTTCCATATAGGGGGGATGCTTGTAAGACGATGCTCACGGCGATTGTACAAGCGGCGGCGAATTCGCGCCGCAAGCATGGACTTTCGGGCGGCTATTCCGTATGCTGATAATTACTTGCCGGGAGAGTGCCCTGATTTGAACATCCATGCCTTATCACCGCATGCCTGTATCGCCGCCCTGCGTCGGCTATGCCGTGTCGTCCCGCTGTCCCGTGTCGCCTTCGCGCCGGCGGCATGCCTGTGCCTTCTGGCCGGCGCCATGCTGTTCGGCCACGCCAGGGCCGGCGCCGAGCGTTGGGACAAACTGGCCACCCCGCTGTTTGAGCATCTCGGACTCGAACAGGGCTTGCCGCATCCGGTCAGCATGGCGCTGGCGCAGGATGGCGACGGCTACATCTGGATCGGCACGCAGAGCGGCCTGGCGCGCTGGGACGGTTATCGCGTGCGCAGTTTCCACCACAACGCCAGCGATCCCACCAGCCTTCCCGGCGATTTCATTCAAACCCTGCACGTCGACCCGCGCGGCCGCCTGTGGGTCGGCACCGCCACCGCCGGCGTGGCGATGTACGACAATCGCAAGGAGCACTTCGTCCGCATCAACGAGGAGTTGAGCCAGGGCCTGGTCAGCGCGATCGCCAGCGACGCCAAGGGCAATCTCTGGATAGGCACGCCCACCGGCCTCAAATTCTACGACGCCATCGCGGGCACCGTCACCAGCCATACCCGCGAGACCACGCCCGGCCTGCCGGACAACCAGGTCCGCGCGCTGCTGGTGGACCGCTCGGGCAACCTGTGGATCGGCACCGGCACAGGACTGGCGCGGATGAAACCCGGCGGCGCCATCGCCACCATCCCGGTCGGCGCCGGCCAGGGCGGCTGGAGCGACACCGTCATGGCCCTGGGCGAGAACAGCCGGGGGCAGATCGCCTTCGGCACGCTCAAAAGCGGCATCGGCACCGTCGATCCGCTGGCCGACAGCGGCCGTCTGGTCGCGCTCAAGGGCGTCAGGGACATGGAGTCGAACATGGTGCTGTCGGTCGCGGAGAGCACGCCGGGCACCTGGTGGGCCGGCACCTACGGCGGCGGCATCGTCGAATATCGCACCGCCACGGGCCGCAGCAGCCGCATACTGCACCAGCCGGCGGTTCCGCTCAGCCTCAGTAACGACCGCACCGCCGCGCTGCTGCGCGACCGCAGCGGCATGATCTGGGTCAGCACCGAGCGCGGTGTCGACATCCACGACCCGCACAGCGAGAGCATCGACTCGGTGTTCGGCGGCGAGGGCAAGCTGGAAGCGGCGGTCACCGCGCTGATGACCGACAGCCGCGGCGAGGTGTGGATCGCGCTGGCCGACCAGGGCATCGACATCGTCGCGGCCGACGGCGCCCGGCGCGCGGCGCTGCGTCCCGACCCGCACCAGCCGGAAACGGCGCTGCCCAACCGCGTGGCGCTGGCGCTGGCCGAGGCCGAGCCGGGCGAGGCCTGGATCGGCACCCAGCTCGGCTTGTACCGCACCAGGGGCGGCGGCCGCGCCGTCAAACGCGTCGCGCTGCCGCAGGAGAATCAATATCCGCGCATCGGCACCATCCTCAAGCGCGACGGCCAGCTTTGGCTCGGCACTTTCGAAGGGCTGCTGCGCTACGATCTCGCCGCCGGCACCATCCAGCGCTACGTCCAGGGACCGCCGGAGAGCGGCGGATTGACCGACAACCGCATCCACGCCGTGGTCCCGGATGTCGACGGCGCGCTGTGGATCGCCACCCGCAACGGCCTCAATCGCCTCGATCCGGCGACCGGCAAGATAGAGCAGATCGACGCCGCGCCGGCGCTCCCCACCGCGCTCTCCGAGGCCGTCATCAGCTCCCTGGTGATCGACGGCCGCGGCAGGCTGTGGGTGGGCACCTACGGCGGCGGCATCTGCGTGATGACCGGGCGCGACGCCAGGGGCACGCCGGTGTTCGAGCGCGTCGGCGTCGCTGAAGGACTGTCGACCGGCACCATCATGGCGCTGCAATCGGACCCCGCCGGCCGCATCTGGGCCGCCACCTCCGACAGCATCGCCGTGGTCGACGCCACCACGCTCAAGGCGCGCGCGCTGGCCCGCGCCGACGGCCTGGCGTTCCGCACCTTCTTCATCGGCGCCAGCACCGTCACCAACGAGCGCGATCTGCTGTTCGGCGCCACCTCGGGCATGGCGGTGGTGTACAGCGGCCGCCTGAACGACTGGGGCTACCGTCCGCCGCTGGTCATCAGCGCCGTGCGGGTCGACCAGCGCGCGCTGACGCCGGACCAGCTCAGCGCGCCCGAGGGCGCGACCCTCACCTTGACGCCGGACACCCAGAACTTCGAGGTCGAACTGGCGGCGCTGGACTACTCCGCACCGCAGCGCAACCGCTACGCCTATCTGCTGGAGGGCTTCGACCGCCGCTGGACCGAGGCCGACGCCAGCCGCCGGGTGGCCAGCTACAGCAGCCTGCCACCCGGCACCTACCGGCTGCGCCTGCGCGGCAGCAACCGCGAGGGCCTGTGGAATGTCGACGAGCTGTCGCTGCGGGTGGTGGTGCTACCGGCCTGGCACCAAACCTGGTGGGCCAGGACCGGCTACCTGCTGGCCGCCTGCCTGCTCACGTGGGCGTTGGTGCGCTGGCGCGTCCGGCAGCTGCATCACAAAGGCGAAGCCCTGCAGGCGCTCGTCTACTCGCGCACCCGGCATCTGGAAAAGCTCAACGCCATCGTCAAATCGATCAACGAGCAGCTGGACTTCGACTCGCTGCTGCAGACCATCCTGCAGGAATCGACCGTCATCAAGGGCATCGATTCGGCCCTGGCGCTGGTGCGCGAAGCCGGCACCGAGACACTGACCTTGCGCGCGGCGTGGGGCCGCATCGACGCCGCCACCGACGCCTACAGCATCGACCTGCGCCAGGCCGAGCTGCGCTACGCCCCGCCCGAATCCATGATCGCGCCGGACATCTTCGAAATCCACCACCCCAATTCGCTGCCGGGCGACGTCTGCGCGATGCTGGCGGTGCGGGTGGTGATCGACGGCCAGGTCGAGGGCTATCTGATCTTCGAGAACTACCAGTACCAGACCAAGTTCGAGCCGAGCGACCTCGATCTGCTCAAGGCCCTGAAGGAACCGTTCGTATCGGCCTACCAGAAGGCGCGGGCGCTGCGCATGATCGAACAGGCGCGCGCCAACGCCGAAGCGGCCACCCGCGCCAAGAGCGAATTCCTGGCCAACATCAGCCACGAGATCCGCACGCCGATGAACGCCATCCTCGGTTTCGCCGGCCTCGGCACCCACCTCGACCTGCCGCCGCAGCCGCTGGACTACTTCCGCAAGATCGGCCGCGCCGGCCAAAGCCTGCTCGAGATCATCAACGACGTGCTGGACTTCTCCAAGATCGAATCGGGCAAGCTGGAACTGGAGGCGCTGCCCTTCGACCTGCCCGACACGCTCAACCAGCTGGCCGACCTGTTCTCGTGGCGCGCCGCCGAACGGGGGCTGGAACTGGTCATCTGGTCGGCCCCGGACGTGCCGGCCAACCTGCTGGGCGATCCGCTGCGATTGAGCCAGATCCTGGTCAACCTGGTCGGCAACGCGCTCAAGTTCACCGCGCGCGGCCACATCGAGCTGCGGGTGGAGCTGGACCCGAACGTCGACGCGGCCGACGTCGCCCCGGGCGCGTTCGCGCTGCGCTTCACCGTCGAGGACAGCGGCCTTGGCATCAGCGGCGAGCAGCAGGCGCGCCTGTTCCAGGCCTTCGCCCAGGCCGACGCCAGCACCACGCGGCTGTACGGCGGCACCGGACTGGGACTGGCGATCTCGCAGCAACTGGTGCGCAAGATGGGCGGCGTGATCGCCGTCGACAGCGAACCTGGCGTCGGCAGCAGCTTCAGTTTCACGGTGCAGCTGCAACCGGCGGCCGACCAGGCGCCACGCCTGCTGCCGGTGCCGGCGCAGGTGCTGGGCAAGCGCGTGCTGGTGGTCGACGATTGCGAAGCGGCGCGCCACATGTTGAAGATCCAGCTGGGCGGCCTCGGACTGCAGGCGCGCGCCGTGGCCTCCGGCGCGGCGGCGGTGGCCGCGCTGCAGCTCGAGCCTTACGACATCCTGCTGATCGACGCCGACATGCCGGAGCTGGACGGTATCGAAACGCTGCTGCGCATCGGCGCCGACCCCGAGCTGGCCCGGGTGCCGGCCATCCTCATGGTCACCGCCTACGCGCGCGAGCACGATATCGTGGCCGCCGAACAGACCCGCCGCATGCCTTTCATCGACAAGCCGGCCAATCCCTATCTCCTGCGCAGCGCGATCATGGCCGCCCTCGGCCTGGACGCCGGCCAGCCCGCCGTCAAGCTGACCGCCCCGCCCTCGTTCGCGGTCCAGCGCATACGCGGCGCGCACGTGCTGGTGGTCGACGACAACAGCATCAACCAGCAGGTCGCGTGCGAGGTCCTGCAGCGCGCCGGCGTCCGGGTCGACCTGGCCGCCAGCGGCGAGGAGGCGGCGCGCATGGTCCACGCGCACAACTACGACGCGGTGCTGATGGACATACAGATGCCCGACATGGACGGCTACCAGGCCACGGCGCTGATCCGCGCCGACGAGCGCCACGCCGCGCTGCCGATCATCGCCATGACGGCGCACGCGGTGGCCGGCTACCGCGAGCGCTGTCTGGGCATGGACATGAACGACTACGTCACCAAGCCTATCGATCCCGACACGCTGTACGCGGTGCTGGCCACCTGGGTGCAGCACGATGCCGGACGCGCGCCGGTGGACGAACCGGAAGCGCCGCGCGGCGCGGCGCTGGCGCCGGTGGCGCCGTCGACCGCGCGTCCCGGCATCGACATGGAAGCCGCGCTGGAACGCCTGGGCGGCCACAGCGCGCTGCTGACGCGGCTCTTGAGCCTGTTCGCCCAGGATTTCGGCACCACTTTGCAACACATTCATGATGCAATCGACGCCGGCGATCTGGCGCAGGCGGCCGAACTTGTGCACAAAATCCGTGGCGCGGCTGGAAACATTTCCGCGCCCGATCTTTTTAAGACGGCGACGGCGCTGGAGGAGCGTCTCAGAGAGCGGGAAGCCGCATTGCCGCGGCTATTACGCGATTTCGAGGACGCGTTCGAGATTGTCATGCGCAGCGCGCGCGACGAGATCGCCAAACATTCATCGGCGGCACCCGCCCCCGTGACCCACACCGGACACACTCACTAGCATGCTGCTATGTTGAAATTTCTTGAGGTAGGTCAGGCTTTGTCCTAGCATGGACTTGCGTATTGATACGCATCAACCTGTCCTTCACATGAAAGGTGATCACATGGCCTCGCATTCCCCACAAGATCTAGACCTGCTGCTGTCCAAACTCTCCGGCGACGACAGCTTCCGCCAGAGCTTCCTGAGCGACCCGCAAATCGCGCTCGGCGGCTTGGGCATCCGCATCGACGCCGCCCAGATTCCGGCCCTGCGCAGCCTGCCATCCAAGGAAGTCATCGCCGCCAATCGCCACGCGATCAAGGGCAAGCTGGAAAACGCCGCCGGCGCGATTCCGTTCTTCCTGTCGGGCCAGCGCTGAACGCCGTCCGCGCCCTAATCAAAGTTGACCCGCGCGAGCTCCCCTTTATTGCCGCTGGCCCAAGCCGTCTTGCGGCCGGCGGCAAAGCTGATCGCGTCGAACCCGGCGACCGACGCCGGATAGGGCAACGGCGTCCACGTCTTGCCATCATCCCGCGACACGTCGGCGCCTGACGGGCCGACCGCCACCAGCGACTTGCCGCCACCGGGAAGGTATTTCACCGCCGAGCGGTAACCGGACAATCCCTTTTCGCGCACCAGCGACCATGTCTTGCCGCCATCGCTGGTGACCGCGACGTTGTTGACGGCCGCGCCCTCCCGCTTGTAGTCGCCGCCGACGATCACGCCGTGCAGCGCATCGCGGAAGGTGATGGAGAAGATGCCGGCCGACTCGCCGCTATCGAGCGGCGCCTGGACGACGCTCCAGGTTTTGCCACGGTCGCCGGTATGCAGCACCCGGCTGCCGGTGGCGATCCAGGCGTGGTCGCGGCCGGCCATGGCGATGTTGGAACCGCTGGCGGAAAAAGCGCCTTCGTTCGGCAACGCGGCCGGCAGCGCCGCGGCCGGGATCTTGTTCCAAGTCGCGCCGCCGTCGCCGGTGCGCAGGATCTGCAGGCGGCCGTCGATCGAATCGCCGATCACCATGCCGTTGTCGGCATCCCAAAACGTCATCGCATCGAGGAAGCCTTTCTCGTCCGGATTGACATACTGCTGCGTCCAGGTGGCCCCGGCGTCGGTGGTCTTGAAGATGCGCGAAGCGGTCGACGGCCCGATGCTCAGCAGGTAGGCGGTGCGGGTGTCGATGGCGTCGATATCGCGGAAGTCGAGCGGCGTGGCCTGCGCGTCGACCGGCGGAGTCAAACTGCGCCAGGTGGCGCCGCCATCGGCGGTGCGCAGCACGGCGTTGTCCGCGCCGCTGGCCCAGGCCACGTTGTCATCGACTGCGCTCACGCCGCGCAACCGGCCGGCGACACCGCTGGCCTGCTTGGTGAAGGTGGCTGGCAGCACGTCGGCAAACGCGCAACCAGCGAACAAAACGATAGGCAGCAAAAATAAAGTTTTCATAGTCAAAATAGGAGTAGTCAGCCAGATCCAAAACACATCTAAAACACGTAGGGCGGATTAGCGAAGCGTAATCGGCCACGCACGCGCCATCGACGGCCCCACCGACGGTCAAGGCTCATACCGCATCTCCACGGTATCTTGCGCCCCCGACGCCGCGCCGCACCCGCAAACCGCCACCACCATATCCTTCAACGGATCAAGTCCCAACGCCCGCTCGATATCGACCTCATTGACGGCAGCAGTCACAAAAGCCGGCATCCCCGCCTCCGTCGCCAGCAAATAAAACGTCTGCGACAGATGCCCAGCGTCCAGCAACAGCGCCCGGTAAGCCTTGGCGTGATTACGATACTTCCAAAAATTCCGTTCCACGCGCGCCGCCAGCACCACCATCATCGGCGCATCGACAAACCAATCCTGATCGGCCACCATGCGCATCGCCAGCTCCGCCGTCCGCGTCGTATCCATCGCCACCAGCGGCTCCAGCGCATGCCGCACCGGGTGGTAGTGATACAGTCCGGGCGCCACGCCGTCCACGCGCTGCGCCAGCACATAAGCCTCGGTCGGATGCAGGCCGCCGGCGGAGGGACTGAGCTTCTTCAGCACAAAGGCATCCGGCGCCATCTCGCGCTCGCCCTGCGAACCGAAGGCGCGTTGCAGCAACCGCGACGCGGTTGCCAACGGCAAGGTGGCGACAGGATCGAAGTTACGGCCGGTATAGCGCCTGAACAGCGTCTCGTCCAAGCCAGCGGGCTCCGGAACCGGCAACATCAGCGCATCGGTGGCGGCGCCGCGTTCGACGGCGGGCCCCGGCGGCGTCCCATACGATTCGACCAACTCCTCAAAGCTGGGAAACTGCATCCCCTTGTCGACCCGCATATCGCCCCAGCGGCTGAACATGTGCGCGGTGGCCGACAATGGCCGCCAATGCTGCGAGCGCAGCACCTCGTCGCGTTCGCGCATGGCCGCGCCTTCGGGCGCATCGCTGAGCAGCAGACCATGTTCAAGCAAACGCGCGATGACCTCGGCCGACGACTTCTGTTCGCAGGCGGCGCGCTCCTGCCACAAGGTCAGGCTGATACTGCCCAAGGCCAGCATCTCGTCGGTGCCGATCTCGATCTCGGCGCCCAAGTGGGGTGCGAGCGCAATCCAGCGCACCGTCGCGCCCAGCGCGCTCTCGCCGGCGAACAGCGACGACCAATCGATATCGAGCTCCTCGCGGGGCTCGACAAACAGCACGGCACAGCGTCTGATCAGCATGGTCATTTCACCTCGCACCTCCAACTAGACTTCAACTAGCATCAGTCCCCGATTTGACTATGCGCCTTTAAAAGCTCATTTGTTCCAGTCTGTCACCAAAGACAACCTTTCGCAACCGATGAAGGCTCGCGACGCGAAAAGGCTGGTGATTTTAGCTAGCGAGCGGCCAGCGCCCCAACGTGGTGTAGCTTGGCTGGTTCTGGCCGATCCGGCTGTGCAGCAGCACCAGTTCGCGCACGGCCCACTGTGTCGCAGGAACGGGTTCCGGGGCGGCTGTGACGTCGTCGTACAGCAGTGTGATATGCGGCGTGTAGCCGGGGGGATTGCCGGCGATGCCGACCTTCAGCAGCGCTTGCGCCAGATTTTTGTAGAGGGCCATCAGGCCTGTCACGCCATCGCCGCCAGTCAGAACGAACGGCCGGTTGCGGGAACGATTCACAAAGGTCTGGGCGGTGTCGAAGGCGACGTCGAACTCCGGCGTTGCGGCTGCCACGGAGGCCGCAGCCTGCCCGGCGCGCGCGATCAGGCTGGCGGGCATGCCCGGAAAGTCGCCCAGGTTGCACAAGGTCGCGTGCAGCTTGGCGTCGACGATCGGCCGGCCGCGCATGCCGTGACGGGCCTTCAACTCCGCCGTCAGCAGATTGATCCCGGCAATCGCCGCGCGATCCGGCATCACTGCGAAAAATATCCGGTCCGTCAGTGCCGGTTCCGGTTCGAAGCCGGGAAAGGAAGCTTGTGTCATTATTTAACCCGCTGCTTCTCGAGCTTGCGCGCCAGCGTGCGCCGGTGCATGCCGAGCCGGCGGGCCGCCTCCGAGATATTGAAGTCGGTCTCGGCCAGCACCGTGTGGATATGCTCCCATTCCAACGTCTTGATCGACGTCGACCGGTTGGTCAGCTCCAGTTCGGCCGCGCCGGCGACGTGTTCGAACGCCGCCTCGATATCGTCGGTGTTGGACGGCTTGGCCAGATACTGGCAGGCGCCCAGCTTGATCGCCTCGACCGCCGTGTTGATGCTGGCGAAGCCGGTCAGCACCACGATCAGCATCTCCGGATCATGCTGGTGCAGCATCTGCACGCAGGCCAGGCCGGACGAGTTGCCCTTCAGCTTCAGATCCACCACGGCGTAGCCGGGCGAATGGTCCACTAGGACCGCGCTGGTCTCGTCGACGTTCTCGGCCAGCAGCACCCTGTAGCCGCGCCGCTCGAACGAACGGCTCAAAGTGCGTGCGAAAGCGGCGTCGTCTTCGACCAGCAACAGCAAACGTTCTTCAGTAGTCATTATGTGCTTGTTCCGATTTGATTTCGATGGCCGACAACGGCAGCGTCAACCGCACCATCGCCCCACCCTGCTCCAGATTGCTGGCGGTGACGGCGCCGCCCAGGGTGCGCGCCACGTTCACCACCAGGAACAGCCCGAGCCCTCCGCCCGGCCTTCCCTTACTGGAATTATACGGTTTGCCGAATTGCGCCAGCATCGCTTCCGCGAATCCCGGACCGGCATCGGTCACCTGCAGCACCAGCGCGTCATCCTCCCGGGTCGCCTCCATGCGCAGCCACTGCGGCGAGGCCTCCAGCGCATTATCCAGCACATTGCAGATCATTTGCTTCAGCGTTGAATCGGACACCACCGGCAGGTCCGGAGCGATGCGGTTTTCGAACTCGAACGCCACCACCGGACGGCCGATGCGCCACTCCGCCACCACTTCGGCGAGGAAGGTGTTGATGGTGGTCGCCGCCGACGATTCGCCGCGCGTCTCGCCGGCCGACAGCAGGATGCCGCTGACGATGGACTTGCAACGCTTGAGTTGTGTCTGCATCTCGGCGATTTCCTCCAGCAGCACCGGATTGCCCTTGAACTCGGGCATGTGTTTCCAGTCGCCGAGGATCACGGCCAGGGTGGCCAGCGGCGTGCCCAGTTCGTGCGCCGCGCCCGAGGCCAGCAGGCCCATGCGGATAATGTGCTCCTCCTCGGCCGCGCGCTGGTGCAAGGCCGCCAGCCTGGCGGCGGTGGTGCGCATGTTGCGCGTGATGCGGCTGATGAAGACCACCAGCAGCGCCGCGTCGAGGATGAAGCACACCAGCATGCCCTGCACGTACAGGCTGAGGATGCCGCGCTCGTGGTCCTGCGGCAGGCGCAGCGGTTCGGAGAATAGCGCCAGCCAGGCGATGCAGGCGCCGGTGACGGCGACGATGGTCCAGGTCGACCATGCCTCCAGCAGCACCGCGCCCAGGATCACGTGCAGCAGGTAGAGGAACACGAAGGGGTTGGTGGCGCCGCCGCTCAGGTACAGCTGCGCCGTCAGGCTGGCGACGTCCACCGTCAGCGCCAGCAGCAGCTCGTTGTTGGAAACGAACTGGTTTTCCTGCCAGCGCAGGGTGCTGGCGATGTTGAAGGCGATCAGGCAGGCCAGCACGTTGAGCATGGCCGGCATCGGCAGTTGCACGTCGAGCAACTGCGAGGCGGCGGCGATGGTGGTGATCTGGCCGATCACGGCGATCCAGCGCAGCTGGATCAGCTGTTGCATGTTCTTGTGCCCAGCCGCGTGCGTGATGGTGTTGGCCGACGCTTTCACGGCGGCCAAGGGTTCGATTACTGGAGCGTTGGGACGGCCACGGTCGAAGGGGTTGGGGTATTTTGTCGCCAATTTCTGTGTTTCCCGTATTGTATTCCCCGTTATTTACGTTATTTACGTGATTTTCGGGCGTCGCGTGCGACCCACCAGGTCGCGGCCGCCACCATCAGCGCCAGCGCGAACCAGGTGATAGCATAAACCAAGTGGTTGTTGACGAAGGAGATCACCGTCAGGCCGCCAACCGGACGCACGCTTTCGCCCGCCAGCTCGACCTGCGCGGAGGCTGCGTCGGCGTCGACGAAGTATGGCGCCACCGCCGGCAAACCGCGCGCCTTGGCGATCGCCTGCAGGTCGCGCGTGTACCAGTAGTTGCGCGCCGGTTCGTTGCTGCGCAGCGAGCTGGTCTTTTCGCTGAGGCGCAGCAGGCCGGTGACCGTCACCGCCGGGCCGCCAGCCACCGCCGCGCAGGCGTTGGCCGTGGCGGGGGCCGGCGCCGGGCGCGGGCTCCAGCCGCCGGTCCCGGCCGGCACGAAGCCCCGGTTGACCATGACGATGCCGCCGTCCGGCGTGCACAGCGGCGTCAGCACCCAGTAGCCGATGCCGCGCTCGAGCGACGCCAAGGTCCACGTGGTCGATGCCGGCAGGTAGGCGCCGCTGACGCGCACGCGGCGGTATTCGTCGTCCTCGGCGTTCAACTTCGGCCAGTCGCCGATGCCGGGCGCCGGCGCCGCCGCGGCGTGCACGCGTTGCTCCACGCGCTCGATCAGCGCCAGCTTCCATTGCAACCTGAATATTTGCCACGTTCCCAAAGCAAAAAACCCTGCGAACATCACCCCGGCCACCAGGGCCAGGATGACGCGCAGGGCGCGGGAACGTTGGCGCGATGCGCCAGTCGTCATTTCATGTCGTGCATGCTGTGCACATCCGAGCCCATCGAAGGCATCATGTTCAGGTTCATGTGGTACATGACCCAGATCGAGCCCGCCAATACGATCAGCAGCAGCACCGCCGTGAACAACAGCGCCAGCAGCGACCAGCCGCCTTCGTTCTTACCGTTCATGTGCAGGAAGTAGACCATGTGGACGACCACCTGGACGGCGGCGAAGGCCAGGACCACGGCGGCCGTGGTGCTGGACTTGTCGAACACCTTGGCCATCACCAGCCAGAATGGGATCGCCGTCAGGATGACCGACAGCACGAAGCCGATGGCGTAATCCTTCAGGCTGCCGTGGGCGCCTTCCGCGCCGTGGCCGTGATCGTCATGACCGTGACCGTGTCCGTCGCCGTGGCTATGATTGTGTGGCGCGCTCATGGCAGAACTCCCATCAGGTAAACAAAGGTAAAGACACCGATCCAGATCACGTCCAGGAAGTGCCAGAACATCGACAGGCACATCATGCGGCGATTGTTCTCGACCGTCAGACCGTGCTTTTTCAGCTGGAACATCAAGGTGACCAGCCAGATCGTGCCGAAGGTCACGTGCAGACCGTGGGTGCCGACCAGCGCGAAGAACGAGGTCAGGAACGCGCTGCGCTGCGGACCGGCACCGATGTGTATCAGGTGCATGAACTCTTCGATCTCCAGGAACAGGAACGCCAGGCCGAACAGGCCCGTGATGCCTAGCCAGATCAGGGCGAACTTCAGGTTCTTGCGCTGGGCGGCGATCATGGCGAAGCCATAGGTGATCGACGACAGCAGCAGGAACGCCGTGTTCAGGGCGATCGTGCCCAGCTCGAACAGCTCGGCGCCCGACGGGCCGCCCGCGTAATTGCGGCCGAGCACGGCGTAGGCGGCGAACAGGCCGGCGAACAGCAGGCAGTCGCTCATCAGGTAGAGCCAGAAGCCCAGCAAGGTGCCGTTCTCCGGGTGGTGGTCGGCTACGTAGTAGCGCGCGCTTGGGTCGTCGCTCAGGGCGGCGTTAGCGGTTATATCAGACATGGCTTTCCAGCAAACGAGTGTGCGCTTCTTCGGTACGGATGACTTCTTCCGCCTTGATGTAGAAATCGCGCTTGTAGTTAAAGGTGTGCGTGATGATGGCGGCCATCATGGCGACGAAGCCGACGATCGCGAGCGCCCACATCTGCCAGACCAGGGCGAAGCCCATCACGAACGACAGCGCCGAGATGATGAAGCCAGCGGCCGTGTTCTTCGGCATGTGGATGTCGACGAAGCCCTTGGTCGGACGCTTGTAGTTGTGCGCCTTCATGTCGGCCCAGCTGTCGCTGTCGTGCACCACCGGGGTGAACGCGAAGTTGTAGTCCGGCGGTGGCGACGAGGTCGCCCACTCCAGCGTACGGCCGCCCCATGGGTCGCCGGTGACGTCGCGCAGCTTCTCGCGGTCGCGCCAGCTGACATAGATCTGCATCAGGAACGCGCCGATACCGCCGGCGATGATCAGCGCGCCGATGGCGGCGATGACGAACCAGATTTGCAGCGACGGATCTTCGAAGTGGTTCATGCGGCGGGTGACGCCCATGAAGCCCATCACGTACAGCGGCGTGAACGCGACCCAGAAGCCGACCAGCCAGCACCAGAAGCAGACCTTGCCCCAGAATTCGTCCAGCTTGAAGCCGAACGCTTTCGGGAACCAGTAGTTCATGCCGGCGAACAGGCCGAACACCACGCCGCCGATGATGACGTTGTGGAAGTGGGCGATCAGGAACAGCGAGTTGTGCAGCACGAAGTCGGCCGGTGGCACGGCCAGCATCACGCCGGTCATGCCGCCGATGACGAAGGTCAGCATGAAGCCCACGGTCCACAGCATCGGCACGTCGAAGGTGATGCGGCCCTTGTACATCGTGAACAGCCAGTTGAAGATCTTGGCGCCGGTCGGGATCGAGATGATCATCGTCGTGATGCCGAAGAACGAGTTGACGCTGGCGCCGGAACCCATGGTGAAGAAGTGGTGCAGCCATACCAGGTACGACAGGATGGTGATCACGACGGTGGCGTACACCATCGAGGTGTAGCCGAACAGGCGCTTGGCGCTGAAGGTCGAGACGATTTCCGAGAACACGCCGAACACCGGCAGGATCAGGATGTACACCTCGGGGTGGCCCCAGATCCAGATCAGGTTGACGTACAACATCGGGTTGCCGCCGAGGTCGTTGGTGAAGAAGTTGGTGCCGACCATGCGGTCCAGCGACAGCATCGCCAGCGTGACGGTCAGGATCGGGAACGTTGCCACGATCAGGGCGTTGGTGCAAAGCGCGGTCCAGGTGAAGACAGGCATCTTCATCAGGTCCATGCCCGGCGCGCGCATCTTGACGATGGTGGCGATCAGGTTGACGCCGGACAGGGTCGTCCCCACCCCGGCAATCTGCAATGACCAGATATAGTAGTCAACCCCCACGTCCGGACTGGCCATGATGCCCGACAGCGGCGGGAACGCCAGCCAGCCGGTCTTGGCGAATTCGCCGACGAACAGCGACACCATCGTCAGCATCGCGCCGAAGGTGGTCATCCAGAACGAGAAGTTGTTCAGGAACGGGAACGAGACGTCGCGCGCGCCGATCTGCAGCGGCACCACGTAGTTCATCAGGCCGGTCACCAGCGGCATGGCCACGAAGAAAATCATGATCGTGCCGTGGGCCGTGAAGACCTGGTCGTAGTGGTGCGGCGGCAGGAAGCCGGCGTTGTCGCCGAAGGCCATCGCTTGCTGGGCGCGCATCATCAGCGCGTCGGCGAAGCCGCGCAGCAGCATGATGATGCCCAGGATCATGTACATGATACCGATCTTCTTGTGGTCGATACTGGTGATCCAGTTCTTCCACAGCGGGCCCCACAGGCGGAATTTGAACATGACGGCGAGGAAGGCCAGGCCTCCCAGCGCCACCATGGCGAAGGTGCCGATCAGGATGGGCTCATGCAGCGGGATCGATTCCCACGACAGGCGACCCAGGATCGGGTGGTTGGGTGTCAAGGTATGTTCGGACATGGTCATTCTTTACGGATAGGTTGGGCGGTGGCGGCAACGTCGGTCTCACAGACGTCTTTGTCCAGCGCTTTGACTGCGGCCGCCGCCTTGATGCGTGTGGCGTCCTGGTGCATCAGGGTGTTCATGCAGACCGAACCTTCAACGACGCAACGGTTCAGCACGAGGTCGTACAGACCCTTGTCGACGGTACCGAAGTGCATGATCGGGTGCTTGATGGTCGGCTTGTCGAGCGTCACGAACTCGGCACGGGTCAGCGCGCCGCCGGCCTTGGTCTTGGCGACCCAGGCGTCGAAGTCGCCCTGGCTCACGCCGTGGTACTTGAAGCGCATCTGCGAGAAACCGGCGCCGCTGTAGTTCGACGAGAAGCCGTCGTACACGCCCACCTTGTTCATCACCGCGTTCAGCTGTGTTTCCATGCCTGGCATCGTATAGACCATGCCGGCCAGCGCAGGGATGTAGAACGCGTTCATCACCGTCGAGGACGTCATCTTGAAGCGCACCGGCACGTCGATCGGGGTCACCAGCTCGTTGACGGTGGCGATGCCCTGCTCCGGATAGATGAACATCCATTTCCAGTCCATCGACACGACCTGGATCTCCAGCGGCTTGACGCCGGCGGCGATCGGACGGTGCTGGTCGATGCGGCTCAGTGGACGGTACGGGTCCAGCAAGTGGGTGTAGATCCAGGTGATCGCGCCCAAGACGATGATGATCAAGAGCGGCGCGCCCCAGATCAGCAATTCGAGCTTGGTCGAGTGATCCCAGTTCGGTTCGTACTTGGCGGAAGTATTTGCCTTCCTATAGCGCCAAGCGAACAGACAGATCAAAATCATAACGGGTACGATAATCAACAGCATCAGCAATGTGGAAACAATGACAAGGTTTCCTTGCTGAGCGGCGATATCTCCGGACGGGTTCAACACGACCGTATTGCAGCCGGCAAGCCACAACAACGGTGCGAGGAATAGCCCACGACGAGCGATAGGAGGAATCATGCGGTAATTTACATCACAGGATATGGATAACATGCTACTGTACCTATTACGGAATGTTCTTGCCATTGGACACTTTGTCCTAGTGGCCCAGGGACATGATCGTAATAAAAATTAACGTATTAATTTACATACGAGACGAGACGAGACCATGGCCAACACGACTACATTAACGGGCGTCGTCCCAGAGCATCAAACCAGCCAAGGCGCACGGAACATCAATGCCCGGGATGGGGATATTTCACCAGGCGAGATCGCCATCGGCGTGGTCATCGGCCGCGCCTCCGAATATTTCGACTTCTTCGTCTACGCCATCGCCTCGGCCCTGGTGTTCCCGTCGGTGTTCTTCCCGTACGAGAGCCGCCTAGACGGGACACTATACGCTTTCGCGATTTTCTCGCTAGCATTTATCGCCCGGCCGCTCGGCACTGTGGCGTTTATGGCAGTACAACACCGGTTCACCAGGGAAGCCAAGCTGATGCTCGCGCTGATGGTGATGGGCGTATCCACCGCCGGCATCGCCTTCCTGCCCGACTACGCGTCGCTGGGCACGACCTCGATCGTCATCCTGTCGCTGCTGCGCATCGGCCAGGGCATCGCCCAAGGCGGTTCGTGGGACGGCCTGCCGTCGCTGCTGGCGCTGAACGCGCCGGAACACAAGCGCGGCTGGTACGCGATGCTGGGCCAGCTGGGCGCGCCGATCGGTTTCCTCATCGCCGCCGGCCTGTTCGCCTACATGATGGCCACCTTGAGCTCGCTGGACTTCCTCGACTGGGGCTGGCGCTATCCGTTCTATGTGGCCTTCGCCATCAACGTGGTGGCGCTGTTCGCCCGCCTGCGCCTGGTGACCACCCATGAATACTCGCACCTGCTCGACGAGCGCCAGCTGGAGCCGGTCAGCGTGGTCGAGCTGCTGAGCAAACAGGGCCGCAACGTCCTGATCGGCGCGCTCGCCGCGCTGGCCAGCTACGCGCTGTTCCACCTGGTGACGGTGTTCCCGCTGTCCTGGATCAGCCTGTATTCGCCGCGTTCGGTGTCCGGCTTCCTGCAAGTGCAGATGGTTGGCGTGGTATTGATGACGATCGGCATCATTATTTCCGGCCTGGTGGCCGACCGTTACGGCCGCCGCCGCACCCTGGGCACCCTGGCCATGCTGATCGCGGTCTTCAGCGCCGCCGTGCCGTCGCTGATCGACGGCGGCGAAATGGGCCAGGACATCTTCATCCTGGTGGGCTTCGCGCTGCTGGGGCTGTCCTACGGCCAGGCCGCCGGCGCCGTCACCGCCAACTTCGAACAGCGCTTCCGCTACACGGGCGCGGCGTTGACGTCGGATATCGCCTGGCTGGTCGGCGCCGGTTTCGCGCCGCTGGTGGCGCTCGGCGTGTCGGCGCACTTCGGCCTGGCCTACGTCGGCCTGTACCTGCTGTCGGGCGCGGTGGCCTCGCTAGCCGCGCTGAGCCTGAACCGCAGGCTTGATATACGCAATTGATATAGAGTGATATATACTTAAAGAATAATAAGATGCAATAAACCTGCTTCAGGAGGCGGGGCCGCAACAGCGGCCCCTTTTCTTTCAGAGGAGACAACATGAAAGTATGTATCGTCGGCGCCGGGGCCATTGGCGGCTTCATCGGCACCCGTCTGGCGGCCGCGGCCGCGTGTGATTTAAGCGTGCTGGCGCGCCGCGCGGCACTGGTTTCGCTACAAGAGCATGGCTGGCGGCTGCGCCAGGGCGACGTGCTGACCACGGCGCCGGCCCGCGCCAGCGACGACGCGGCGCAACTGGGACGCCAGGACGTGGTCATCGTCGCCGTCAAGGGCCAGGGTTTGACGGCCGTGGCGCGCGAGATCGGTCCGCTGATCGGGCCGGACACGGTGATCCTGCCGGCCATGAACGGCGTGCCGTGGTGGTTCGGCCAGGGCGTGGCGGCCATCGGCGACCAGCCGCTGGCCAGCGTCGATCCGGAGGGCACGATCACGGCCGCCCTGCCCTACGCCCAGGTGCTCGGCTGCGTGGTGCACGCCAGCACCTCGTCGCCGGAGCCGGGCCTGGTGGCCCACAAGATGGGCAACGGCCTGATCATCGGCGAACCGGGCGGCGGCGACTCGCCGCGCGCGCGCCAGCTCGGCGCGCTGCTGGGCGGCGCCGGCTTTGACGTCACCGTCTCCGACAACATCCGCTACGACATTTGGTACAAACTGTGGGGCAACATGACGTTGAACCCGGTCTCGGCCATCACCGGCGCCACGGCCGACCGCATCCTCGACGATCCGCTGGTGGCCGAGTTCTGCCGCGCGGCGATGCGCGAGGCGGCGCTGATCGGCGACCGCATCGGCTGCCACATCGACGAGACGCCGGAACAGCGCCACCAGGTCACGCGCAAGCTGGGCGCCTTCAAGAGTTCGATGCTGCAGGACGCCGACGCCGGCCGCGTGCTGGAACTGGACGCGCTGGTGGGCGCGGTGCGCGAAATCGGCCAGCGGCTGCAGCTGCCGACGCCCCACATCGACGCCCTGCTCGGCCTGACCCGGCTGTTCGGCCGCGTGCACGGCCTGTATCCAAATTAATTCCCGAAACCCGCCAATCCGTCAGCGCGACGCTTGCCGCGGCGCTTAGGGATCGGACCCAACCGGGTCCGATCCCGCCCGGCTGTGCGGGTTGGGCGGGCGCGCCTCACATGCCCAGCGCCACGCGCGTGCCCAGAATGCTGAACACTTGCTGGCGCAGTTCGCCCGGACGCCACAGCAGGCCGCCGGCGATGTTGCTGTTGCTGATGTAGTTGAACTGCATCTCGAGGCGGCGTTGCGGATCGGTGCTGCTCAGCAAATTGGTCAGCGTCGGCCCCAACAGGCTGACGAACGAGAGCCCCTCGAGGGGCACCGGCGTGAAGCCGGTCAGCAACGGCACCGACAAGGTGCCGCCCAGCTTGAAGAGCGTCAACTCGACGGTATCCACCTGTTGCGCCTGCTCCATGAGCGCCGACAGCTCCCCGGCCTTGAGCGCGTCCAGATCGGTATAGCGAAAGCGCAAGGTGCCCAGCAGCGTCAAACCATGCGGACTCTTCAATAACAAGTTATAGACAAGCTCATCCATCACAACCTCCATAGGTTAAAGTCACCGCAAACATGCCTGCCTCACGAGCGAGCCAGGATTTCAGCTTACCGAGGCGGGCGGACGGCACCATGATCAGATCGACATCGGGGCGATATTGATTCGTCATCGCCAGGTCACATTCCACGCGTAAGCTGTACCAGTCCACACTGAGGAGCATTGCGTGAAATTGAACGAGCAAGAATTGCTGGAGCGCGTGCACCGCGAGCTCACCGACAGCTATGACGAGGAACTGGAGATGGAGCTGGAAGACCGCGAGATCGATCCGGTCACCAAGCTGGTCATCGAAACCGAGCGCAGCGAAGCGGCCAAGGCGGCCCGCCGCCACTACTTCCGCGAACTGTTCCGCCTGCAGGCCGAGCTGGTCAAGCTGCAAGACTGGGTGGTCCACACCGGCCACAAGGTGGTGATCCTGTTCGAGGGCCGCGACGCCGCCGGCAAGGGCGGCGTCATCAAACGCATCGTGCAGCGGCTCAATCCGCGCGTGTGCCGGGTCGCCGCGCTGCCCGCGCCCAACAACCGCGAGCGCACGCAGTGGTACTTCCAGCGCTACGTCTCGCACCTGCCGGCCGCCGGCGAGATCGTGCTGTTCGACCGCAGCTGGTACAACCGCGCCGGCGTCGAGCGCGTGATGGGTTTCTGCAGCGACGAGCAGTACGAGGAATTCTTCCAGACCGTGCCGGAGTTCGAGCGCATGCTGGCCCGCTCGGGCATCCAGCTGATCAAATACTGGTTCTCGATCTCGGACGAGGAGCAGAACGCGCGCTTCCTGGGCCGCATCCATGATCCGCTCAAGCAATGGAAACTGAGCCCGATGGACCTGGAATCGCGCCGCCGCTGGGAGGAGTACACCAAGGCCAAGGAGATCATGCTCGAGCGCACCCACATTCCGGAGGCGCCATGGTGGGTGGTGCAAGGCGTGGACAAGAAGAAGGCGCGGCTCAACTGCATCCACCACCTGCTGGGCCAGATGCCCTACGTCGAGGTCGAACATCCGGCGATCCAGCTGCCGGAGCGCGAGTACCACGACGACTACGTGCGCCGCCCGGTGCCGTCGGAAATCATCGTGCCGGAGATCTACTAAGGGTCCGCAGGGTACGCCCGCGGGCAAATACGCCCGCCCGGGCATCCAGGGCGGCCTCATGGGGCGGGCGTCAATCACCGGGCATCAGGCGGTTGCTTCCAACGGAGCCGCCGCCTCCTGCCCGGCCGCATCCCGCTGCAAGCCGAAGGCGAGCTGGGTGCCCAGCAGGCTCAGCACCAGCTCACCGAACTGCCCGCGCCGCCAGACCATGCCACCGGCGATGGTCTGGAAATCGAGCAGGTTGAAGAGCATATCCAGCCGGCGCGCCGGATCCGTGCTGCTGAGCACGTAGCCAACGGACCCGGCGGCGGTGCCGAGCCCGACGCCGGCCAGCGGCACCGGGCGCGCGCCGGTCAGCAAGGGCACCGACAACGTTCCCTCCAGCTGGAAAACCGCCACTTCGACGCCGACCGGTTGCGCCGCCTTGGCCAGCAAGGCGGCGACGTCGGCTGCCGGCGCGAGCGCGTCCAGATCGGTGAAGCGGAAACGCAGCGTACCCGGCAGGCTTAAACCCGACCGTCCCGTCAACAACAGATTGTAGATAATCTCGTCCATCATAGCCTCCATCCAGAGTGAGCCGCCACCATCCGCGAGCAATGGCGACGACGAGAGTTTGCCGAACTTACATGCCGAAGCCGCGCTGCGTGCCCAATAAACTGAACGTGAGTTGGCGCGGCGTGCCGGGCTGCCAGACGATGCCGCCGCCGATGTGGGTGGCGTCGAGGAAGCTGAGTTGCATGGTGATGGGGGGTGCCTCGGCGCTGTTGAGCACTCCGAACAACGGCAGCGGGTACATGCCAAAACCCAGGATGATGCCCTCGACGGGCACCGGACGGCTGCCCGTGAGGAACTGCACGGCGATCGACCCCTCCACCCGCTGGAGGTCCATCTGGACGCTGGGGCGGTCCAGCGCCCCGCCCAGCGACTCGACCAGCGACGCGGGCACCGGCGCGGAGGCGGCGCCGGCGCGTTTGGCGGCCGCTTCCTCGATGAAGAGGATGCGGGCCCGTAACGTGCCCAGCAACATAAAACCAAGCGGACTCTTTAACAATAGATCGTAAACAATCTCATCCATCATAACCTCCATGCGGGTTGAGCGGCCACCATGCGCCAACGATGGTGACAACGAGAACTTCCCTGCCCGATGGGGCAGTAGTTCAGCTTACCCGGCCAATGTGGACGCATTCTGATCAGATCGATATTGCAGTCGCGGCCCGGACGGTGACGTACATATTGCAATTAAATGACATTTCAGCCGCTATCGGCCCACACGCTTGAGATTTTAGATTTACAATTCCCAAATGCAATTATTATAATAAGTTCCCTACTTCACAACCGAGATTGGAATGGCTATGACCTGGACAACCAAGATGAATGCAGGCGTCGGCGCGGTGGCGCTGGCCTTGCTGTCGGCCGCCAGCCCGACGCATGCCGAGACCGTGACCTATGCTTTCACCGCCAGGGTCGACCAGGTGCTCGCTCTGTCGAAAGGCCAGGGCGGCTATGTCGACAGCGCCGACCTCGCCGGCCATCACATGGCGGTCAACGACCAGTTGACCGGTCGCATCAGCTTTGACATGGCCAATCCGTCCTTCTTCTTCGACTACGGCACCTACAGCATGAGCACGCTGCCCACGTTCAAACTGGAATACAGCTTCAAGTCCGGCCTGAACGATTACGCCAGCGCCAACATGGGCGCGGTGACCGTGGTGAACGGCGCGACCGGCGACTCGATCGCCATGGACAACACCAGTGACGACGGCGGGTCGCAGCTGGATGTCAGCGGCGGCGCGGGGCTGGGTTTCAACGACGCCAGTGGCGGCTACCTCAATTCGACCGCGCTGCCCTCGACGCTCGACATCGCCTACAAGGGGCTGGTGTCGACGATCGCCGGCGGCTGGTACCGTCAAAGCGACGAGTACGGCATTTCCTTCTGGGGCACGCTCACCTCCATCCAGCGGATCCAGGTCTCAACCGTCCCGGAGCCGGAATCGGGCTTGCTGATGCTTGCCGGCCTGGGCGCGATCGGCGCGGCCCTGCGCAAACGCCGCGTATAGGGATCACCCGGATACGACAAGGGCGCCACTCCCGTGGCGCCCTTCCCCGCCGCCCGCATCCGGCGCGGGCCTCACATGGCGAATGCAAGCTGCGTGCCCAGCACGCTGAACAGCAACGTACCCGGTTGGCCTGGCTTCCAGACCAAGCCCCCGCCAATGTGCGTGGCGTCGATCGGATTGATTTGCAGGCTGAGGCTGCGCGTATCATCCGTGCTGGAGAACAGCACCGTCAGCAGGCCGGCCGGGCTGCCGAAGCCGATGCCGCTGATCGGCACCGGCGTCGCGCCGGTCAGCAGCGGCACCGAGATCGTCCCCTCCACCGGCAGGATGAACAGCTCGATGGTGGGCCGGTCGATCGCCGCGCCCATCAACGCTTGCATGTCGCGGGCGCGGGCGTCGGCGGTCAGATCCGTGAAGCGGTAGCGCAACGTACCGAGCAGGGTCAACCCCTGCGTACCCTTCAACAGCAGACTGTAGACAATTTCATCCATCATAACCTCCATCTAGGTTGAGTAAGAGAACTTCCCGCCCGATATGGCAGAAGTCCAGCTTACCCAGCCCGACAATGAGCATTATGATCAGATCGACATTGGCTGCTGTTCGTCGGACGATCAGTACGCCGTCTGCGTGTACGGCCGCGCCGCCGCGCCCTTGCCCCACTCCTTGTTCGGTTCCTTCGCCATCGTAAACACCAGCTCGCCACCGGCCATGATTTGCTCGTGGCGAAGGAAAGTTTGCGCCAGCGGCTTGCCGTTCAGGGTCACGCCGGCGACATAGGCGTTGTCGGCGCTCATGCCCACGGCGCGGATGGTGAAGGTCTTGCCGTTGGGCAGATTCATCACCGCCTTGTCCAGGAAAGGACGGCCGATCACGTACTCGTTGCTGCCCGGCGCCACCGGATAAAACCCCAGCGCCGTGAAGGCCAGCCACGCCGACATCTGCCCCAGGTCGTCGTTGCCGGACAAGCCCTGCGGCGTGGCGTTGTATTGCGACGCCACCACCTGCGTCAGGCGCTGCTGGGTCTTCCAGGGCGCGCCGGCGAAGTTATACAGATAGGCCACGTGGTGCGACGGTTCGTTGCCGTGCGCGTAGTGCCCGATCAGGCCGGAGATGTCCTCCATGTGGGCGTAGACGTTGTCGTCGACCTTGGCGTCGAACATCATGTCGATCTTGCTTTGCAAACCGGCATCGCCGCCCAGCATCTTGATCAAGCCGGCGTTATCGTGCGGCGAATACCAGGAATATTGCCAGGCGCTGCCCTCGGTGTAGTCGCTGCCGAAGTTCGAGCGCACCGGGTCGAACGGCTCGCGGAACTTGCCGTCCGACTTCTTGGCGCGCAGGAAGCCGGTCTTGGTATCGAAGGAGTTGCGGTAGTTCAGCGCCCGCTTGTAGTAGCGCGCGGCGACATCCTTCTTGCCCATTTTCTCGGCCATGCGCGCGATGGTCCAGTCGTCGAACGCGTATTCGACCGTCTTCGACGCCGCCTCCGGCTCCAGGTCGATCGGCACGTAGCCAAGCTTCATGTAGTGCCGCAGCCCGCCGTAGGGGCCGTATTCGGCGCTGCTGGTCATCGCCTTGAGCGCCTCCTCGGCGTCGAAGCCCTTCATGCCCTTCATGTAGGCGTCGGCGATGACCGGCACCGCGTGGTAGCCGATCATGCACCACGTCTCCAGCCCGTGGTACTGCCACACCGGCAGGATGCCGTAGGGGCTGGCCTTCTGCGACGCCACCAGCGAGCGCACGAAATCGACGTTGCGCTGCTCCGGCTGGATCAACGTCAGCAGCGGATGCAGCGCGCGGTAGGTGTCCCACAGCGAGAAGGTCGAATGGAAGCGGAAGCCGTCGGCCTGGTGGACCTCGTTGTCCGGCCCGCGATAGCGGCCGTCGCGGTCCATGAACAGCCCCGGCGCCAGCATGCTGTGGTACAGCGCCGTGTAGACCATGGTTTTCATCGGCGCTGCCGCCTCGATCGCCACCGCGCCCAGCGCCTGGTTCCACGCCGCCGAGGCGCTGGCGCGCTCGGCGTCGAAGTCCCAGCCCGGCATCTCGGCCAGGTTGGCGATCGCGCCCTCCTCGCTGACGGCGGAAATGGCGACCTTCACCAGCAACTGGCCGCCGGCCGGCACGCCGAATTCGAGCGCGCCGACCAGCGCCTTGCCCTCGACGAAAGGCTTGAGGTTCGGGTCGTCACCGGGGCCGCTGCCCGGACTGGCGAAGCCCTTGTATTCGATATCGGTCTCCATATTGCGCAGCGCGCGCGCCGTCAGCGGCCGCGAGAACGCGATGGCGAAGTACAGCTGGCGGCCGGCCGCCCAGCCGCGCGTCTCGCGCATGCCGGTGATCAGTTTGTCGTCGCGCACGCGCAGGCGCGACCACAGGTTCTTGGCCTTGTAATCGTAGATGCTGCTGCGCAGGTCCAGTATCACCTTGGCCGGCGCGCCGGCCGCGTAGCGGTAGCGGTGCAGGCCGACACGCTCGCTGGCGGTCAGCTCGACGTCGACCTCGTTGTCGAGCAGCTTGACGGCGTAGTAGCCCGGCTCCGCGCGTTCGTCCTTGTGGCTGAAGCGCGAGCGGTAGCCGCTGAAGGGGCGCTCGGGATAGCCCGGTTCCAGCTTGGTCTCGCCGCTGTAGGGCATCAGCAGCACGTCGCCCAGGTCGGAATGGCCGCTGCCGGAAAAGTGCGTGTGCGAGAAGCCGAGGATGCTGTCGTCCTCGTAGCGGTAGCCGGCGGCCCACGGATAGCTCTGGCGGAACGGCCGCACCTGCGTGTCCGGGCTCAGTTGAATCATGCCGAACGGGCGCGCCGCGCCGGGGAAGGTGTGGCCGTCACCGCCGGTGCCGATGAAGACGTTCACCGCCGCGGCGGGTGTGCCGGGCGCCGTTTGCGCCACCGACATCGAGGGGATCAACAAGGACAGCGCCAGCGCGCCGGCCGGCAGTAAGGTAGTCACGTTCATCGGGTTCCTGGCATCGTGGGAGGGAGACGAACCGACTTTATAGCGCCAAGTGTGACCGCCGGTCAACAAAATCGGCGCGTGGACGCCGCTGTTTAGTAAATGCGCTAAACAAGCGGCATCGGACAAAACGACCGCGCTATTTGTACCAGGGCCGGGTGATCTGCAAGGGCCTGACGTCGAGCCTCATATTCAGCACGGTATAGGCGTCCATCGTGGCGGAGCTGTAGCCGGTGGTGCCGGCGTCGCGCGTCAGCTTGAACTCGAAGCCCAGGTCCTGGCGCGGGTCCAGCGGACCGGCGATGGCGATGCCGATCGCCTGCGTCTCGCTATTGTCGACCAGCTTGGACATCAGGATCAGGATCGTGTTGTGGCCCAGGACCTCGGTCGAATACACCGGCTCCCTCAAATACGGTTTCTCCGGATCGACCTTGCCCTCGACCTTGTCGGCGGACGGCGTGTAGATGCGCGTGGCCAGGTCGTAGCGGTCGTCGCGGTCCAGGTAGCTGAGCCGCGCATTCGACAGGTTGAAGTCCTTGACCTTCTTGTCGACCTTGGCCTGCGTCAGATCGACCAGCAGCGCGCCCTGGTAGCCGACCACCTCCACCTGGCGCCGGCCGGTGATGATGACGGCGGAGTTTTCATCGATGCCGATGCCCAGCTTGTAGCCTTTCTTCAGCATCGCCGGCAGCATGCGCGCGAAGCGTCCGCGCGCCAGCAGGTGCTGGTCGACGAAGATCTCGTCGCCGATAAAACCCAGTCCGGCGGTCAGTTCGCGGCCGTTGACGCCCTCGCTCAAGGTGCCAAAGACGGTCTTGGCGTCGTAGAACATGGTGCTGCTCATGATGGCCGCGCCGGCGCTGGTGCCGGCGATGACGCCGCCGCGCTCATAGACATCCCAGATCGCCTGCAGCACCGCCGTGCGGGTGCCGTCCGGACGCACCAGCGCCTGCGTGATCAGCGCCTGGTCGCCCCCGGAGAAGTAGACACCGCCCGCCTCGCGGATCGAGCGGGCCAGGGTTTCGTCCTCGGCGTCGCGTTTGTAATCGCGGTCTTTCATCCGCACCGACAGCGGCACGACAAAGCCCTCGGCGCCATACTGCTTCAGTCCCGCCACCAGGTAGGCGCCGGCCCGCGCCGGATTGGCCGAGGCGCTGGGCAGCACTGCGATGCGGGCGCCGGGACCGCCGGCCAGTTGCACCACGCGCTGCCAGATCGCGGCGTTATCCCCGCGCACCGCGCCGCCGGCGATGACCAGTGACCCCTTGGGCAAAGTTTGCGCCGCCGGCGCCGCTGCGCCCGAAGGCCCCACCGCCAGCGCGATCAATACCCCCAGGCCGACGCGGCGCGCCGCGCGAACGAAAATCGACATACGTATTCCTTGAATTTGTAGCGCTAAAATTATCAATCTTGTCTGAACAACCAGCCATAGACTACCATAGCGGCAAGCCGAAGCCGGCATCCGCCACCTGCACGGGCGGGCAAAGTTGTGCCAAAATGAAACTCTTTCATCAATATCTTTCATCAAGCGACCGGGGATCAAGTGGCCGATAATAAGAATGAACTCAAACGTGGCCTCAAAAGCCGGCATATCCAGTTGATCGCGCTGGGCGGCGCCATCGGCACCGGGCTTTTCCTCGGCATCGCGCAGACGATCCAGATGGCCGGACCGTCGGTGCTGCTGGGCTACGGCGTGGCCGGCATCATCGCCTTCTTCATCATGCGCCAGCTGGGCGAGATGGTGGTCGACGAGCCGGTGGCCGGCTCGTTCAGCCACTTCGCCGACAAATACTGCGGCAACCTGGCCGGCTTCCTGTCGGGCTGGAACTACTGGGTGCTGTATGTGCTGGTCAGCATGGCCGAACTATCGGCGGTCGGCATCTACGTCCAATACTGGTGGCCGGGGATACCGACCTGGGTCTCGGCGCTGGCCTTCTTCGTCATCATCAACGGCATCAGCCTGGCCAACGTCAAGGCCTTCGGCGAGATGGAATTCTGGTTCGCCATCATCAAGGTGGTGGCCATCGTCGGCATGATCGGGTTCGGCGGCTACCTGCTGGTGTCGGGCGAGGCCGGCCCGCAGGCGACCATCGCCAACCTGTGGCAGCACGGCGGCTTCTTCCCCAACGGCTTCGGCGGCCTGGTGATGGCCATGGCCGTCATCATGTTCTCGTTCGGCGGCCTCGAACTGATCGGCATCACCGCCGCCGAGGCGGACGACCCGACCCGCACCATTCCCAAGGCCACCAACCAGGCCATCTACCGCATCCTGATCTTCTACATCGGCGCGCTGGGCATCCTGCTGTCGCTGTACCCGTGGCAGAAAGTCGTCACCGGCGGCAGCCCGTTCGTGCTGATCTTCCAGGCGCTCAACAGCAGTATGGTGGCGCACGTGCTCAACGCGGTGGTGCTGACGGCCGCGCTGTCGGTGTACAACAGCTGCGTCTACGCCAACACCCGCATGCTGTACGGCCTGGCGAAACAGGGCAACGCGCCGCGCCTGCTGCTGACCGTGAACCGGCGAGGCGTGCCGCTGGCGGCGCTGGGCGTGTCGGCGCTGGCGACCGGCGTCTGCGTGGCCGTCAACTACTTCATGCCGGGCAAAGCCTTCGGCTTCCTGATGGGGCTCGTGGTCTCGGCGCTGATCATCAACTGGGCCATGATCAGCTGGATACACCTGCGTTTCCGCGCGCAAAAGAAACTCGAAGGCAAGACCACGCTGTTCCGCAGCCTGGGCTACCCGCTGACCAACTACCTGTGCCTGGCCTTCCTGGGTGCCATCCTGGTGGTCATGTACCTGACGCCGGACCTGCGCCTGTCGGTATATCTGATCCCGGTGTGGCTGATCGCGCTCAGCGCCGGCTACTGGTTGCGCCAGCGCCGGGACGCCGCCGGCTGAGCGGAAACCGGTTGCGGCGATTTTCATCGTCGTCAACCGGGACGGCTAACCCTCGCGCGCATAGCGGCTCGGAGGCCGGCCCACATGCCGGCTGAACGCGATGCTGAACGTGCTTGCCGAGCTGTAGCCAACCCGTTCGGCGACCTGGGCCAGCCCCAGGCCGTGGCGGCGCAGCAGATCCTTGGCCAGCGCCATGCGCCAAGCGAGCAGGTATTCCATCGGTGGCATGCCCACGGCGCGCAGGAAGCGCTCAAAGAACGCCGAGCGCGAAAGCGCCGCGTTCTTGGCGAGCTGCGCCATCGTCCACGGACGTCCGGGATCGTCATGCATCTGCCGCATCGCCAGCGCCAGCCGCGCGTCGGCCAAGCCGCGCAGCAACCCCGGTGGCGCATCTTCGCCCGGTGTCGACCGCAGCGCCTCGATCAGCAACACTTCAACCAGGCGAGTGAGCACAAGGTCGCGTCCCGTCCGTTGTCCGGCCGCCTCCTCGCCGACCAGCCGCACCAGCAGGGCAAAACGTTCGACGCCCCGCACATGGATCTGCGCCGGCAACAGCGATACCAGCAGCGCCGCGTCGGGCGAATCGAAGATGAAGTACCCCCCTAGCAAACGCACATCGGGCGCTCCGCCTTGCGTGCCATGGCGGATTTCATCCATTGGCGCCGGCGCCGCCTTCGGGTCGACGTCGACGGGCGTCACCGGCTCGAAGCCGGACAAGGTGAAGCCCGGCGTAGCGGGCAGCAGCACGAAGTCGCCGCTCCGCAGCGTGATGGGCTCCTGCCCCTCGACCGCGAGCAGGCAGGAACCCTCGAGCACGGCGCAAAAGCTCGGCTGTCCGAAGTCGGCGTAGCGTACGCCCCAGCGGCCGGCGCCGCTGATGCACTTCGAGTACACGGTACGCGGCTGGAGCATCGCGATGACCTCCGAGAGCGGATCGTTCATGTCTGGACTCTTATAAGTGGATTCTGGACTTTTGATTGTAGTTCGTCCGGCCTGTTTTCGCTATCGTTAGGCCTTGCTCAACAACAAGGACCACCATCATGAAAACAGTACTGATCACCGGCTGCTCTTCCGGCTACGGCCGCGCCACCGCCCTGCACTTCCACGCACAGGGATGGAAGGTGCTGGCCACCATGCGCACGCCCCGCGACGACGGGCTGCCCCGCTCGGATCGGCTGCGCACCTTCGCGCTCGACGTCACCAAGCCGGAGAGCATCGCGTCCGTGCTGGACGCCTGCGGCCCGATCGACGTGCTGGTGAACAATGCGGGCATCGGCGTGGTCGGCGCCTTCGAGGCCACACCGATGAGCACCGTGCGCGAGGTGTTCGAAACCAACACCTTCGGCGTGATGGCGATGACGCAGGCGGTGCTGCCCCAGTTTCGCGGGCGCAGGTCCGGCGTGGTTATCAATGTGACCTCGAGCGCGACGCTGGCGCGGATGCCGTTGGCGGCCGCGTACACCGCGAGCAAGGCCGCCATCGAAGGCTTCACCGGCTCGCTCGCGTTCGAGCTGGCATACTTCAACGTGCAGGCAAAACTGGTGGAGCCCGGCTACGGCCCAACGACGAACTTCACCAGCAACGGCGGGGCGCGCATGGCGGGGTTGATTCCCGAAGCCTACGTACCGTTCGCGGAGCCCGTGTTCGCCGCGTTCGCGCACCCGGCGGCGGTGACGACCGAGTCGGACGTGGCCGAGATGGTATGGCGCGCGGCCAACGATGCGACCGGGCAGCTTCGATTCCCGGCGGGCGCCGACGCGATTGCGCTGGCACAGTCGAGATAAACGGCGCGATCGGCCAGCGCTCCTACATGCCGCTCGCGTTTCAGCGCACCCGGCCTCGCCGCACCAGGTTGACGATCGCCAGCAGGATCAGCGCGCCAATAAACGACACCCCCAGCGACGCCAGGCTGAAGTCGTCCGAATTGATGGTTCCGGTCCCCAGCATCGGCGCCAGCAGCCAGCCGCTGAGCAAGGCGCCGACGATGCCGACCACGACATTCAATATCAACCCCTGCTGCGCGTCCGTCTTCATGACCAGGCTGGCAAGCCAGCCCAGAATGCCGCCTATGACTATCCAAAGTATCAGATTCATCGCATCCCCCTTCCTGGAAAAAGCCGGCCGGGCGGCCGGTCGAGTGATTATCCGAAGCCTGGGACGGCGCTGCTATCGGCTCGCACGCCGCCCCCGCGTGGGACTGATCCTAGCTCGCTTGCCATCCAGCTTCCCGCGCGTGTTGCGGGGCTTGTTCCTGGGTCGAGAACGGCCGCGCATCGGCCGGCAGATCGATGGTCACGGTCGTGCCGCGCTCGGCCGAGCTATCGATCAGCACGCTGCCGCCGTGCGACTCGGCCACATGCCGCACGAACGGCAATCCCAGTCCCCAGCCCTGCACGCCGTCGCGCGCATGGCGGTGAAACATCAGGAACACGTCGGCGATCCGGTCCTCGGGGATCGGCTCGCCGCTGTTGCTGACGGCGATGCCGGCGCGGCCGGGCGCGGTGGAAATGGCGATCCGCACGGGCCGCTCCGGATCGCCGTACTTCCAGGCGTTGCGCAGCAGGTTCTCCAACGCGCGCTTGAGCAGGCGCCGGCTCCAGTGGCCGGGCGGCGCGTCGCCTTCCAGCTCGTACGGGCCGGGCCGCTGAGGCGCGTCGCGCAGCACCTCCCCGGCCAGCTCGCGCAGGCCGAAGCAGTCGATATCGAGCGGCAGTTTCTGGGCGCTGTTCAGGGCCGCCGTGTCGAGCAGCTCGCGCACCATGGCGTCGATGTGCTCGACATTGGATTGGACGCGGGCGGCCAGATCGGCCGCCTGGCGCGGCTCCGGACACCTCGCCAACAGTGTCGCCGCCATGCCTATCGTGCTGAGCGGCGTGCGCAGATCGTGCGCCAGCGTGGCCACGTAGTCCTGGCGCAGCCGCTCCTGCGTCGCCGTGTAGGCGGCGATCGCCTCGAGCACGGCGGCGTCGACCGAGTCGTGGACCTGCACCAGTTGCTCCGGCGTCAGCGGCACCCGCTCGCGTTCGACCATCCGCAGGAACACGCGCTTGAAGATCTGGTACTCGGCGATCAGCTCGTGCGGCTGGTAGGTGGTCATGCGGGCCCGTTCGTCGCCGTGGGCCGAGGCGATCGACGTGCCCTCGACGGCGTCGCGGCGCGGATAACCGGGGGCCAGCGCCTGCACCAGGTTGTCGTAAAACGTCGGCAAGGTGTTGATCAGTATCGGCGGCAGCAATTGATTGGCGCGCTGGATGTCGGCCAGGATGGCGGCGGTCCAATCGTCCATCAGTTGCTCGCGCAGGCCGATCAGTTGCCGCGCCACGGGCGGCAAGTCCTCCGGACGGTCGTCGTGGTCGGTGCCGATGATGGCCGGCGTGTGCTTTGCTGTCGATGGATCGGTCATTCAAACCCCTGGTAGTGGAAACAGGTTGGCGCCGTGGCAGGTGGCCTTGCGGATCTCCTCGAGCGCCACTTTCGGGCTGCGGTCGGCGTTGAGCAGGCCATTCGTCTCCTGGAAGGTGTCGCTGAACTGCGTGTAGCAAAAGCCACTGAACATCGTCGTCTCCGACACCGCCTTCAGCAACTCGGTGTATTGGGCCAGGAACGACCCGGCGTCGGCCGCGCGCGAATACCCCCAGGTGCGGCGGCCGGTGGCCCGGGTGTCGTAGGCGATGCCGCCGAACTCGGTCAGCACGATGGGCTGGCCCCGGTGCGGGAAGCCGTCCAGCGTCAGGATGCGCCCGCCAGGACGGCGCTGGTCGAACAGGGTGCGCACCGGATCGCTCACCTCGTAGCGCTGGCGCAACCGCACCGGGTCGGCGTCGTAGTCGTGGATGCCGAGGATGTCGGTGGCCGACGCCTCCCAGCCGTCGTTGCCGATCACCGGCCGGGTCGAATCGAGCATGCGCGTCAAGTGGTACAAGGCCTCGACGGCGTTGCGGTGCGCCTGCATCGACGTCAGGTTCGGCACGCCCCACGACTCGTTGAACGGCACCCAGACGATCAGGCACGGATGGCTGTAGTCGCGCTCGATGGCCTCGGTCCACTCCTTGAGCAGCCGGGTGATCGCGCGCGCGCTGAAGGCGTAGCCGGACGGCATCTCGCCCCACACCAGCAGGCCGAGCCGGTCGGCCCAGTACAGATAGCGCGGGTCCTCGATCTTCTGGTGCTTGCGCACGCCGTTGAAGCCCATCTCCTTGGCCAGTTCGACATCGCGGCGCAGCGCCGCGTCCGACGGCGCCGTCATCAAGGTGTCGGGCCAGTAGCCCTGGTCGAGCACTAGCCGCAGCGGGTACGGCCGGCCGTTGAGCATGAAGCGGTCGCGGTTGATCGCCACCGAGCGCATCGCCGTGTACGAGCGGACCCGGTCGATGACCTGGTCGCCGTGGTACAAGGTCAGCTCGGCATCGAGCAGGGTCGGGCTCTCCGGACTCCACAGCAGGTCGTTGCGTGAATCGTCGATGCCCGGGTCCGACAGCACAATCTTGCGGGTGGCCTCCATGCCGACCATCAGATAGCGGTCCGCCGCCAGCAGCGTGCCGTCGTGGGTGACGCGCACCTCGACCGACATGTCGGCGCGCGGATCGCCACCGGCCAGCACCTCGCAGCCGATCTCGAACCCGTCGAACACCGGCGTCCAGCGCAGCGCCCGGATGTAGGTCGCCGGCAGCGGTTCGAGCCACACGCTTTGCCAGATGCCGGTGGTGCGCGGATACCAGATCGAGTGCGGCTCGAGCTGCCAGTCCTGCTTGCCGCGCGGCTTGGCCAGGTCGGCCGGGTCGTCCTCGGCCCGCACCACCAACGTCTGCACCGGCCCCTCGACCAGCACATCGGTGATGTCCGCGCAAAACGGCGTGTGGCCGCCCTCGTGGTCGGCCACCAGCATGCCGTTGACCCAGACGCGGGCGTGGTAGTCCACCGCGCCGAAATGCAGCATCGTGCGCGGCGCGCGCCGGGCCAGCTCGAAACGGCGCCGGTACCAGCAAGCGCTATGAAAGGATTGGTCGCCCAGTCCGCTGGCGGCGGATTCGGGCGCGAATGGCACGTTGACGCGGTGGACCCAGGCGACGTCGTCGCCGGCCATGCCGTGCCGACGGTCGCCGTCGAAGGCGAACTCCCATTCGCCGTTCAGCGATTGCCATTCGTCTCGCACCAGTTGCGGGCGCGGATACCCAAACAGACGCTCAGTCAAACTCATGCGACTCCCCGCGTGTGAAAGCGACGGCGCCACCGCCGGATCGACTCCATCCTACCAATCCTGCCGCCGGGCCGACGTTCAATTCCGAGCGGAATTGAACGGCAAAATCACCCGCCCGGCATGTCCGGCTTCCACGCCCCACATCTGTCAAAACATGGCATCATGGTCCGGACTTGACTGTTGATGGATGTTAAGAATGCCCTCTGGCAACTCCCGTACAGTGGTGATTCGCGATGCCGGCCGACCAACGGCGGCTACCACGCGTCCACCGACACGGAGCGCCACATGCCGCAATCCCGCCTTCCGCCACATCCCGCACGCCTGGCCGTGACCATGGGCGCCGCCGCTTTCTACCTGATCTCCACGGCGACGGCCGCGCAGGCCGAACCCGCGGCCAACCAGCCCCGCGACGCATTGGCCGCAAGCTTTATCGGTCTCTATCCCGGAACCGACTTCCGCATCACCAGGGCCGACTGCAAGGACTGTCCCGCTTCCCGGCAAGCCCTGTGGTACTTCGGCGACGACACCGTCGCCGTCGCCAGTAAAAACGCAGTCGGTTCGACACCCCAACTGCGCGCGCAGGACGACGTCCGCGCGTGGCTGGCCGCCACCTCCGGCAAAGCAGAAGGCAAGCCGCCGCAATTGCTATGGATCGGTTCTCCGCAGGTCGCCGAAGGACGCCTGGCCGCCGATGCCGCATCGCTGATCGGCGTCGATTCCGCGCTGCCGGTGGCGCTGACCGCCAGGCTTGCCAGCAACCGCTCGTACTTCGACGCCAGCAGCCAGGCCTATTTCGCCGGACGCGAGATGAAGGCGCGCGGTGTGCACAAGGATGGCGCCTTCCACGCGCGCACCCTGTGGCCGAGGGACTACGACATGCCCGCCCTGCCCGTCCCGTCCCCGCTGAAGAACGGCGAATCCATCGAAAGCCTGGTGCGTATCAACGGCGGCGGCGCGCGCGAGCCGTTCGCCGCGCGCACCTTATGGCGCCGCGACGGCGCAGGCGATTCATCACTGGCCGGAAAACCGGCGCTCGCCTTCATCCTCAATGGCGCGCAAGGCGACGACGACGAAGCCTATGGCGGCCACTTCGCGGTGGCCACCGGGCGCTTCGACCGGCAAGGCGGCTGGGACAACTGGTTGGTCAACAACTTCTACAACCTCGGATCGGTCAGCGAAAAAGGCATCATCGCCTCGACGCTGCCGATGGACGCCTACATGGCGGACCTGAATAGCGGCCAATCGTGGTATCGGCCCTCGTACATGCTGGTCGCCGTCATGAAAGACCAGCGGGTGCCCGCGCTCTATCAGGAGGCGATCAGCCGCGTCTTCAACCACTTCTATAGCCAGGACTTCCACTACCGCCATGCCGGCACGAACTGCGCCGGCATCAACGTCGAAACGCTGCGCACTTTGGGCTGGGGCATTCCGCGCCTGGGTGGCGAAAGTCCGTTGAAGGCCGCCGTGGCGCTGCCGTACATGGCGCTCAAGGAAGTCAGTCTCGCCAGCGGTCAAAGCGCCTACGACTACCTCAAGACCGAGCGGACGGAATTGATGCCCTTCGTCGCCTTCAAGACGATAAGCGAGGATCTGTTGAACCGGCTGACGAACAAAGGCGGCGCGCTCAGCGCGATGGAAGCGCAGTTGGCGGAAGATCTGGAGGCGATCGTCTTCGTGCGCATCCCGCAGTTCCCCTCCTCCCGCGCGTTCGGCTACGATCCGGTACTGTCGCTCAGCGAATATCAACGACGCGCTCCGGCCGACCGCGCCGACTGGAAAATCATCCCGGTGGGGCCGCGCGACTTTCCTGCCTCGATGAAAAATCCCCTCGCGCCGAAGGAAAAGAGGCCGCAATCGGTCACCGCGACCTACGTCCTGGCGGCCGGCGTGCTTTGCCTGTCGGGCGGCGCCGCCCTGGCCTGGCGCCGAAGGCGGCAAAAAGTACGATCGCGTACAGATAGCTGAGCGGCGGCGGGCTACACTCGGGCCACCGCGATTAAACCGACCGAGTCATGACGCCAGACACCCCAACCCATGCCAGACCACTCCGGCTGCCGGCGCTTGCCGGCTGGCTGCTGCTGACTTTCGCCTTCGCCGCCATCGGCGCGTTTGCTTCCGCGCAGGCTGGGGCGTTCTACATGCGGCTGGACAGGCCCTCGTGGGCGCCGCCGGCGTGGCTGTTCGGCCCCGCGTGGAGCGTGCTGTATCTTTTGATGGGCATGGCGGCATGGCGTGTGCAGCGCACCGACGACCAAGGCGGCGTGCGGACGGAGATGACGCTATACGTGGTTCAACTGGCGTTGAACGCCTTGTGGACATGGCTATTCTTCGCCTGGCGCCAAGGCATGTGGGCATTCGTGGAGATACTGGTGCTATGGCTCCTGATCGCCGCCACGATCCGCGCATTCAGGCGGCGCGACAGGATCGCCGGCCTGTTCCTGGTGCCCTACATCCTGTGGGTAAGCTACGCCACAGCGTTATGCTACAGCATCTGGCAACGCAACCCACAGGTCTTAGGCTAACGCAAGCTTGCTAAGTTCGTGCGGACAAGCCACAGAGACACGTAGGGCGGATTAGCCGAAGGCGTAATCGGCCAGGAGTCGCCAAGAACAGAGCAACAAGCGCGAACAATCTCCCCGTTTGCGGTACCACAATCGCTTCTTTCAGCACCAGACTAGGCTAAGTGACTCTCCAAGGAGAATCACATGTCAGAGTACAAACGTCTATACGTTGACGGAGGCACATATTTCTTCACCCTCGTGACGGCGCGTCGCGCACCGATATTCTCCGCTCCCGAGGCCAGGCTGATACTTCGCACCGCCATACAAAAGGTACGCCAACGGCATCCGTTCGAAATCGTCGGCATGGTCGTGCTCCCCGATCACTTGCACGCGCTCTGGCGCCTACCTGTCAACGACAGCAACTTCTCATTGCGTTGGCGCCTGATCAAAACCCACATGACCCGCTACGCCGGACACGGGAAGCGGCTCTGGCAACAGAGCTATTGGGAACATGCGGTGCGGGATGAGCGTGATCTATCCCACCACCTGGATTATTTACATTGGAATCCGGTCAAGCATGGATTGGTTGAGCGGGTACAGGATTGGCCCTGGTCGAGTTTTCATCGTTATGTCGCGGCCGGGGTTTATCCGGTGGATTGGTGTGGGTCGCGTGAGTTGGCCGATTACGCCTTCGGCTAATCCGCCCTACGTGTCTCCGATGGTACGGTGGCGTCAGTCCGCCCCGCCATGATACGATCTGCAAAAAAGCCATGAAGGAGACGAATGAAGCACCAATTTCTGGCCATTGACGAAGGCCACCAGAAGCTGTCGCTGATCGACACCACCAATCCCCGCTACGGCTGGACGCGCAGCCTGGCCGATTTCCCCGCCGCCCGCGATATGCAGCGCATCGGCCCGAACCGCGCCCTGATCGGCTTCGAACGCGGCTTCTTCGAACTCTCCATCTCCTCCGGCGAAATACTCTCCGCCTGCGACCGCTGGACCGGCGTCACCTCCGCGCTCCGCCTGGTCAACGGCGCCATCCTGGTCACCGGCCGTAACCTCGACGGCACCGGCGGCGTCAACGTGCTCACCCTCGACCGCGAGTACCGCCAGGTCTCCAGCGTGCGCCGCGATGGCGACTACGTGCGCCTGATGCGCACCACCGATATAGGCACCTATCTGTTCTGCATGAACGACCACATTCTGGAAACCGACGCCTCGCTGATCGCGCTGAACGCGATGCGCGCGCCTGGCTTCGAGCACGCATGGAAGGCCGAGCGCATGGTCGACGGCTCCACGCTGGTCTCGGCCGGCTACGGCGCCTTCATGGCGCGCTTCGACCGGCGCGGCAACCTGATTTCGACCTTTGGCGGCGCCAACGCCATGCCCGAAGAGGTGTCGCCGTTTTTCTACGCGACGTTCCAGTTGCTTGACGACGGCCGCGTCATGGTCGCCAACTGGCAGGGACACGGCGCCGAAAACGGCCACAAAGGCCGCCAACTGCTGGAGTTCGGCGCGGGCGGAAAGCTGCTCGCCAGCTGGTCGGACCCGCACAAGATCTCCTCGCTCCAGGGCGTCCTGATACTCTGACCGGTCACCCCACGCGCCGCACCTCGAAGTGCTCGATCTTCTGGCGCGACTGCGTGGTGCGGAATCCGAAGTAACCGCCGCCCGCCAGCGGCCCGGGCGCCGAGAAGAACTCGCGGTCGTCGACATACAAGCGCGTCCCCTTGGCATCGACCACGATGCGAATACGGTATGGATGGTTCGACTTGAGCAGATACTCCGGCGCGAGGTATTCCTGCAGCAGCTTGCGTTCGCCGCTGCCGTCGTAGTAGCGGAAACGCGACGTCGTATTCGTGTTGCCGCCGATGCCGGCGTAGAACATCGGCACCTTGTCGTATTCTTCCAGCTTGCCCGAACGGCTGAACAGCTGCGCAGCCTCGCCACCGGCCAGCTGCGCCTCCCAGAAGAAGTTCAGGTCCGACAAGCGCTCGTGCGGTTTCCCGTCCGCCAGCACGGTCCGCGTGAAGCTGATCTCGTAGTGGCCGATCAACTGCCTGCGCAGCCAGACCGTGAGGCCACGGCTGGCCTCCAGCACCAAGGCACGCGATACCGCCTGTGCCGCCTTGCCGGCGTCGCCGGCCTCCGCTTCCACCGCCCATGCCTGTGGATCGAAGCGCTGGAAGTCGTCCTTGTAGACGGTGGCGCTGGCCGCATCGAGCGCCATCATGCCCAGCGCGCCCAGCCCCCATTGGGCCATCGAATTGGTCGAGATCCTCGGCGCCTCTTCCACTTCCGTCAGCACCAAGGGCGGTTTCACGCGGCGCGACACCAGATCCTTCTCGACCAGCCCCGCCCGCCCCTCGTAGAACTGCGCCCAGGCGCGCTTGAGCATCGCGCGGTCCTGCCACTGGAACGCCGCGTACGCCAGCAAACGCGCATGCCCCTGCCCCAGATTGAGCTTGCCGAGGTCCTGGCCGAGTTCCGCCTTCTGCTCCTTTTCGCTGGCGTTATATAGACGGCAGTAGCGCAGCCACGCGTCGCGGAATGCCGGCTGCGGCACGGTGCGTATCAATTCGCTGCAGATCTCCGGCAGCCCGAAGACCGCGCTCAGATGCGACACGCTGATTTTCTTCTCGCGGTCAACGACATAAGCGCCGGTGCGCAAGTCCATCACGCCGCCGCCGGCGAGGAAGCCGAGCGGCTGCGCGGCGATGCTCGCCATGCTTGCCAACAGCTTGTCGCGGTACTTAGGCTTGCCGCTTCGCTCCCATTCGGTGAACCAGGCCGCCGCCACCGCGCCCCAGTCGGTGCCAAAGGCGACGCTCGCATAATTTTTCGGATCGTCCGTCGGCGCGACCTGACCGATCTTGCGGCCCGGGATGACCGTGCGCAGCCGCTCCACCGCGTCGACCTGCTCGGTCAGCAAATCGCCGATGCGCTCGTCGGCCGTCAGGTAGTACATGAAACGGCGGTTGACGGCGGTCGAAATGCGCAGCTGCTTGGCGCTGTCGCCCCAGTGCTGAACGCTATGGCGCGAACCGAGCGGCGCGAACGGGCCGATATGGTGGACATCGACCTCTCCGGTATGGCGCGTCATCGCCTCGGCCATGCGGAACACATCCGCGCGGCCGCTGTGCAGGAAGTAGTGCCACAGCCAGATATCGGTGCTCAGCTCCGAGTTATCCCACGCATAGCCGCCGACGTCGTAGCGCCAGACGTGACGCTGTTCATCATACGTATGCATCACATCGCCGTAGTCCCAGAAGCCGTACCATTTGCGGTACTCGACCTGGTTGCGATAGAAATCAAAACTCCATGCGAGCTGCTTTTCCAGCTTGGCCGCCTCCGGCGACGGACGTTCCTGGGCGGGACTCCAGTATTCGCTGAACACGCCAGCCTGATACAGGCGCGCGGGAGACGCCAGCAACTGGGGCGGAGACTGGATGCGGCGGCTGATACCCACCAATTCATCGGCCGCCGGCGTCGCGGCCAGCAGTTGCCATTCCAGTTCGCTGGTGCGGGCCACGCCATATGGCGTGCCGAATTCGGGCTCGTAGTCTTCGTAGGTGATGTCGAGCGCCGCGCGCTGTTTCTCGAACGTGTCCTCGCCCATGCCGTCATGGTAGAAACGCAGGTCCATCGCCGAAGCCTTCGGCGCCCACAGCCACATGGTGACCGTGGCGAGCGAGGTTTCCGCGCCGCTGATGTCGATCTGACCGGGGTAGCTTTGCCAGAAATTGCGCACGCCGAAAGCGACGCCGCCGTCCGGGGTGCCGACGTAGCCCGTGCCCGTGGCGCGCGCGCCGCTGGCGGCGTGTATCCAGCCCTGGCCAGCCTTGGTGCGCTTGCTGATCGAGAAACCATCCGGATGCGATTGCAGCAGCGTGTAGTGGCCGAAGGCCGGGATGTAAGACAGCCCCTTGGTGACCGCGGCCGACATCTCCTTCAGCGAAACCGCGCGGCCGGACAATTGGGCGTCGTAGACCGATTGGCCGGCATCGCGGCGCAAACCGGTCAGGCCGCGCACGGCCTCCCCGAACACGCCGCCGTTGTCGCCGACGAAGCGGATGTGGCGGTCGTGCAGCGGGCTGTCCAGCGGAACGCCGAAACGCAGGCCTACGCCGCGAATATAGGCCTTGGCCGGGTCGGCGTCGTACACTAGCGTATGGACCAGGCGAACCGTGTCCGAATTCTTGTAGAAGTAGAGTCGGACCACGAACGGCAGCAGCCTGGCGCCATCCGCGTGCCGGTGGCTGCCCTCGACGCGGACCACCGCACGCAGCGGCCCGTTCTGCTCCAGCGTCATCTTGTCGATGACGCCATCGTACGAGCGGCGCGCGGCGCCCGCCGATTCGTCGTCGATGGCATCGTCCACCAGCAGCACCAGCCGGCCGTCGCGCAGCAGCGGTTTTCCCGATCGCTTCATCGCGGTCACCAGTACGGTTCCCGAACGCGGAAGCACGCATTGCAGCACGCCGGTATCGATGTCGATGCCGCCGGAACCCTCCTTCGCCAGCGCCGTGCCGGCCTGACCGGCGGTGGCGGCTTCGGCGCCGATCAGCGGATGCAGCGTATAGCCGGCTTCGGGCTTGCCGCCGCCGGCGTCGGGCGGCAGCGCATGCGCCGACCATTTGAGCGTACCGTCCGGCCAATAGGCCAGCGGCCAGGATTGCACGGCCTTCACGCGGCCGTTGCCTGCGCCGGCGCCACGCAACTCGAACGCCGCGTGCTTCGGCACCCGCCCCTGTGGCCATGGCACGCCCCAGGTAGCGCCGCTAAAGCTGGCGGGCGCGCCTTCGAGCCAGTGCAACGCCGTCTCGTCGGCTGGTGTTTTCGCAGCGTGCACGGAACCCGCGCCCTGCGCCGCAAACGCCTGCCCTGGCAGCAAATCGCCCAGCACGGCGACGCCGCCCGTCAGCAAGGACGCCAGTTTAAGAAACTGACGCCGTTCCAGTGAATCGCTCATTTGCCGCCGCTCCGTACTCAGTATTTGTAAGTCAGAGTCGCACCGATCGTGCGCGACTCGCCCAGCCAGCCCCAGACCGTTCCGTAATCGCCGCTGGAGAGACGGCGGTAGTACGTCTTGTCGAAGGCGTTGTTGACCCAGAGCGAGGCGCTCCAGTCGCCGCGTTGGAGCTTACCACCGGTGCCGGCGGAAAACGAGGCCAGGCCATAACTACTCACGCGGGTGAGCGATGAGTTGTCCACCGTGCCGTACATCCAGCCGCGATAGGAATAGCGCGCGCCGACAAAGTTGTTCAGGCCATTTTCGCTGCGCCAGCTATAGCGCGCGCTGGCGTTCCACGTGACCTTCGGTGCGTTGAAAACACGCTGGCCGGTCAGGTTGCAGGACGGCGGCGGCTTTGGCGACAACGTCACCTCCGGCGCGCAGCGGGCGTTGTCGTAGTCCGTGTAGGTGGCGTCGTTATACACGCCGGCGAAATCGACCTGCAAATTGCGCGTGAGCTCCGCCCGGATGCTGGTCTCGGCGCCGCGCGAGCGGAAGCTGCCGGCGTTCATCAGGTAGGTCTGCTGGTCATCCGGATTGTAACCTTGGGTCTGGAAGTCGCTGATCTCGGTGAGGAAAACGTCGGCCTTCACCGTCACCTTGTCATCCCACAGCGAGCCTTTGACGCCCAATTCGGCGGTCCTGGTCTTCTCAGGCTTGATGTACAGCGAATCGTTGCCTGCCTGCCGGGCCGCTCCCGCCGAGACGTTGAGGCCACCGGACTTCTCGCCGTAGGAGCCGGCCAGATAGGTGTTCCATTCCGGCGCCAGTTGATACTTCAGCACCAGCGTCCCCGATGGCAGCTGGTGATATTCCTTCAGGTTGCCCGAATTGAAGGGAACGCGGTTAAGGCGCACGAACTGCCCGCTTTTCTCCTCGTAATTGAAGCGCAAGCCGCCATTCAAATCCCAGCCCGGCGCAATGTGCCAGGTGCCCTGCGCATAAGGAGACAGCATATGATCGCGCAGCTTTCCGAACCGGATGACGTCCAGGTTGTTGTAGGAGGCCGATGCGTAGTACACACCGGCCAGAGTGCCGGCCGCGTAACGCGTATGCGCCACCGTGTCCAGATTCTGGCCCAGATAATTCAGGCCGACCGCGTAGTCGAAATCCTCGCCGATCGGCGATTCCAGGCGAAACTCCTGCGACCACGTATGGTCGCGCACCTGCGTGCCGGTGTTGTTATAAATATTGACGCTAAAGCCGTCGGCCATCGTCGGATTGGTACGGAAGTAGCGCACCGACGTCACGGACCGCAGCTTGTAGCCGCTGTCGAGCTGCCAATCGGCGACGGCGGACGCGCCGCCCTGCACCACGTGGACCCGGTTTTCATCGTCCAGATCGACCTGCGGGCCGAACACGATGTTGTTCCCGATCGTCTTGGACTTGGCCACGTAGCCATCGGTGCCGCTGAAGACATTGGTGGCCAGCAGCACCGGCGTCGGCTCGCTATTGGTGTTGCTGTAGTCCGCGCTCAAACGCAGACGGAACGCGTCGCCTTGCTTGTACAGCAGTTGTCCGCGAACTCCGGTGCTGGAGCCGCCATTCAGGCGGTTGCCGTTGCGGACATTGGTGACCGCGCCGTCGTTATTGCTATAGACCAGATTCAGGCGCCCCGCCAAAGAATCCGACAATGGACCTGACACCATCGCCCGTCCCCGCGTGTAGCCGTTCTCGCCGATCGACACCGTGGCCGACGCCTCCGGCGTAAACGACGGCTCCCGTGTATGGATATTCAACACGCCGCCGGTGGCGTTTGCGCCGAAGGCCGCGCCCTGCGCCCCGCTCAGCACCTCGGCGTAGGCGATGTCGCCCAGGCCATTCCCCAGCATGCCGGCGCGCGCAAGGTAGACGTTGTCGACGTAAATCGCCACGCTGCTCGGCATGCCGATATTGGCGTCGCCGCTGGCCTGGCCGCCGCCGTCACCGACGCCACGGATGGTGATCTGCGTGTCGGACGGATCGGTGCTCTGTATCACCAGGCCCGGAATCAACTGCTGCAAATCCTCGAGCGTCGTCAGGTTCTGCTGCTCGGCTTCATCGCCGGTCACGCGGTACGACGATGTCGGCGCACGCTGGATATTGTCGGTCTCCTGATCGGCGCTGTTGCGGCGGGCGCCTTTGACCGTCACGCGCGCCAGCACCTCGGTTGCCGGCGTCGCGGCGGCGGCGGCAACCGGCTGCCGCAACGACGTCTGCACGATCGGCGCCGGGATCGGCGATGCCGGGCGAACCGGCGCCACGGGAGCCGGCGCGCGGCGTATCGTCAGCGTGCGCCCGCCGCCGCTGGTGGCGAGCTCGAAGCCTGTGCCTTCCAAAGCGCGCGTGATCGCCTCGGTGGCGCTGAAATTGCCGCTGACGGGCGCCGAGCGCGCCGTCTCCACCAACTTCGGATCGTACGCCAGCGCCACGCCGCTTTCGGCGGCGATACGCAATAGCGTCTTGTCCAGCGGCGCCCCGGCCAGCTGATACGGATGGCGCGTGGCGTCCTGCGCCAGCGCCGCCGGCAATGCGAGTAACTGGGTGGCGGCCAGGATGGCCAGCATGTGGTGTGTTTTTTTCAAGACGTGCCTCACAAGAGTGGTTATGCACCTCAACCGAGGCGCTTCACAACACATGTGCGGCGAGAATCCAAAAGCGTCAGCACGTTGCGAAAATATTTTTATTGGACGCGAACGATCAGCTGAAAACAGCCACATAGCGGCCATACCGCGTCAGCTTCACGGGCAGCGCGGCGGCCACCTGCAGCAGCGCGCTATCGATGTCGTCGAGACGGAATACGCCGCTGATCTGCTGCGTCGCGGCTTTGCCGCTGGCGCGCAGCAACCCGGTGCGATAGCGGCCGAAGACCTCCAGCAGTTCCGCCAGCGAAAGGCGGTCGGCGACGAAAACGCCGCGCGTCCAGGCGCTGGCGGCAGCGAAGGACAGCTCGCTGGCCCTGGCGCCGTGGCGATCGAAATAGAAAGTCTGGCCGGCCTCGATCGGCACGGCGGCCCGTCCCGCAGGCCGCAGCAGCACGCTGCCCGCCCCCACCGACACCACGCTACGCTCGCGCAGCCGGCCGACATTGAGTACCGAGCCACTGGAGACAACGGTTCCGTGCGTGGTGGAGACGGTTAGGATGCCGGCCGATTGGGGAGAAGACTTCAACAGTAGTTGCCCCTGCCGCAAATCCAGCACAGGGGCGGCAGCGCTGCCCGCAAGGTAGATACGGCTGTCCGCATCGTAGGTCAATGGCGTGCCGTCGGCCAAAGCCCCGACGCCACGCTCGCCCACGGCGCTGCGCCAGTCGGCGTCCAGCCCCAGTCCATGGGCGCCCTCGCGCGCGCCCCACGCGCCGACACCCAGCGCCAGCAAGCCGAAGGCGGCACGCAATGCACGCCGTCGTTCCGTCGACGGCGCCCGCAACGCACGCGCCATCGCCACGCCGCGCGATCCGCCGCCCATTTGCGCCAGCCGCTCCTGCAACGCGTCCCAGGCATCCGCGTTGTCCGCCGTGGCGCCGCGCCAGCGCTCGAACGCGCGCAGCTCCGCGTCATCTGCGTCGCCTTCGCGCAACCGCACCTCCCACATCACCGCCTGTCGTTGCGGAGACGCCGCCGCAGCCATCACGCGCAGTCGCAACAGGCCATCAGGGCCTGCGCGACGTATTTGCGAACCATGCTCACGGACACACCCAGGCGCTGCGCGATCTCGGCATACCCCAGCTCCTCGAACTGGCTGAGTATGAACGCCTCGCGCGCCTTGGCGCTGACGCGCTCCAACGCCGCGTCGATGCGCAGCAGTTCGTCGACCGCCAGGCACACTTCCTCCGGCGAGGCGTCGAACTGTTCGGGCACCAGCGCAAGCTCGGCCAGATAATCGCGCTCCAGATCGCGCCGGCGCCAGAACTCGTAGGTCAGGCGCCGCGCGATGGTCGTCAGCAGCGCGCGCGGCTGGCGGATATGGCCCACGTCATCGAGTCCGGCCAGTTCGGTGAAGGCCGACGCGGCCAGGTCCTCGGCATCGTTGCGCGAGCCGACTAGCCGCTGCATGCTGGCGGTCAGCCAACCGTAGCTGCGGCGGAATTCACTGCCCAGGAAAGTGTCGCGCGTGGCGGAAGCGAAGGAAACGGTACTCATGGCCGCCAATATAAACGGGCGGCTTGCGTAATAAAACGAACAATTCCGATCTAGCTTATTCGGAAATCAGCCAACGCTTGATCGTCGAGAACATCTGCTCGACGTCGATGGGCTTGGCGATGAAGTCGTCCATGCCGGCGGCGATGCACTGCTCGCGCTCGGACTCCATCACCCCGGCCGTCATGGCGATCACCGGCATTTGCAGGTGCAGCTCCTCGCGTATCAGGCGCGTGGCGGTAAAACCGTCCATCACCGGCATCTGCACGTCCATCAGCACCAGATCAAAGCGCTCGCCGCGCAGCAGCTCCACCGCCAGCGCGCCGTTTTCAGCCAAGGCCACCACCGCCCCGGCCTGTTCAAGGATGCCTTTGGCGACGTTCTGATTGATGGGATTGTCCTCGACCAGCAGCAGCCGAACACCCGCCAGCTCCGGCGAAGGCGACGCCTCCGCCGTGCCGGCGGCGCCCGACTCCCGTTGCGAGAGCGCCGTCTGTACCGCGTCGAACAGGTTGGAGGACGTCACCGGCTTGGTCAGATAGGCCGAGGTGGAGACCTCCGCCATTTCCTCAATCACCTTGCCGCGGCCATAAGCGCTGACCATGCAAATCACCGGCACGCTGGAATCGGCCATCTGCGACTGGATCGCCTTGATCGTCTCGACCCCGTCCATGCCGGGCATATGCCAATCGACCAGCACCACGTCGTAGACGGCGCCACCGCGCAAACGCTCCAGCGCCTCCGGTCCGGACGCCACACTGTCGCAACCCCAGTTCCTGGCTTCGATGGTCTTGCAGATGAACGAGCGGCTGGTGTGGTTGTCGTCCACCACCAACAGGCGCAGACCGGCGGCCGCCGCGCGCAGGGCCGACGCCGGGGTCTCGTCGCCGGCCATCATCGGCAGCGTGAAGCGGAACTCGCTGCCGACGCCGGGCGTGCTGCGCGCCTCGATATCGCCACCCAGCAGTTCGACCAGCCCTTTGGAGATGGTCAGTCCCAGGCCGGTGCCGCCGAAGCGCCGCGTGGTCGACAGGTCGCCTTGCGTAAAGGGCGAGAACAAGCGCGCCAGCTGCTCCTCGTTCATACCGATGCCGGTGTCGCGCACGATGAAACCCAGGGTGGGCGGCAGCGGCGCCACCAGTTCGACCAGCACCGACACCTCACCCCTCTCGGTGAACTTGATCGCGTTGCCAGCCAGGTTGACCAGCACCTGCTGCAAGCGCAACGCGTCGCCCACCAGCGCGCGCGGCACATCGGGTTCGACGCCGATGCACAATTCCAGATCCTTGTCGCCGGCGCTGACGCTCATGATGGCCGCCAGCGCGTGCAGCACCTCGTCCAGATTGAAGCGCACCGGATGCATTTCCACCTTCCCCGCCTGCATCTTGGAGAAATCGAGGATGTCGTTCAGGATGCCCAGCAGCGACTGGCCGGACGCCCGTATCATTTCCAGATAGCGGGCCTGCTCCGGCGACAGCCCGGTGGTGCCCAGCAGATGGGCCATGCCCAGCACCGCGTTCATCGGCGTGCGCAGCTCATGGCTCATATTGGCGACGAAAACGTCCTTGGCCGCGTTGGCGGTCTGCGCCTGCTTCACCGCCGATTGCAGCTGGAGCGTGCGCTGCTCGATCAGGTTTTCCAGGTGATGGCGGTAGCGCAGCAATTCCGCTTCGACCGCGCGCAGTGTCACGATGGCGTCTTCGGCTTCGCGGAAACTCAGGCGCTGGGGCGGCGTCGGCATGCCGCCTTTGCCGGCCAGCCTGACCACGGCGGACGACAAGGCGCTGACGGAACCGGCGATATTGCGCGCGAAGTACCACGCCACGCCGAAGCCGGTGGCCAACAGCACCAGCAGGAAAACGGTGATCCATTTGATCGACGCCAGCATCTCCGAGAGCACCACGCTTCGCGGCACGCCGATGACGACGGCCCAATTGCTGGTCACCGAGCGGCTGAACATCGAATACACTGGAATACCTTCGAGCGTGACCGCCTCGATCGCGTCCTCCAGCTTGAGAGGCAGCTTCGCCAGCAGCGACGGCGAGCCCTTATGGCCGACGAACCTGGCCGCTTCGTGCGTGCGTGCGACCACCACGCCGGTCGAATCGAGGATGGCGATGACCCGGTCCGGCGGCAGCCGCTGCTCCTTGAGCACCTGTCCCAGACGCTCCGGAACGTAGGCGGTCGAGATAACGTAGAGGACCTTGTCTCCGCGCAGCACCGGCACGTGGATCGCCACCAGCGGCCGTTTGAGCGCGCCGCCGATGAACAAGTCGGAGATCACCGGTTTGCCGGTATCGAACACCTTGGTGATCCGCTCGGCGCTGCCGGGATCGGGCAGCAACGGTCCGTAGGGCCGCACGGTATTCATCAACTGCACCGAATCGCGGTCGCTCAGGACGAAATTAAAACCCGGGAATTCGGGACGCAGCGCGCCGGCAGCCTGCTTGTAGAAGGCGGCGATGTCGCCGCTATCGAGACTGGGCGAGTTGGCCATTGCCAGCGCCACGGTGATGCCGGTGTTCAGATCCCGGTCCACCGCCTGGATCAGCGCGCGCGCGGTGATCAGGGTGTCCTGCTGGATCTGGGTGCGCTCCCGCTCGTAAAAATTATCGGTCAGCAGCGCGAACCCGATGATGGCAGGTAATGCACAGGCCCAAACCAGACTATAAATCTGCGATCGGATGGTCGGCAACGTGGCCACATACCCCTGGTTCCCACGTTCCTGCGCCATAAAAGTCCTTCCTGACCGGTGTCTTACTCAGGAAGAAACTTTATCACAACCCCAGCGTGCTCCCCAAGCGCAATACGGCGGCGATGTTGCGCGCCGACACGCGCACATTGCGCGCCGCGTCGGCCAGCGCCTGCTCGACCGAGCACGGACGGCTGACCGCGCCGAAGACGGCGTCTATCCCGTGCTCGTGCACCGCCGCCGCGCCGGGCGCCAGACAGCCGGCGATGGCGATCACCGGCACACCGTGGCGCCGCGCCACCCGCGCCACGCCGACCGGCGTTTTGCCGTGGATGGTCTGGCTGTCGATGCGGCCTTCGCCGGTGAGCACCAGATCGGCGTCCGCCACGGCGGCGTCCAGGCCCACGGCGGCGGTGACGATCTCGCTGCCGGGACGCAACCGGCCGCCGAGGAACACCAGCATCGCCGCGCCGATGCCGCCGCCCGCGCCGGCGCCGGGCACCTCGGCCACCGGCCGCTCCAGATCGCGGGCGATGATGTCGGCGTAGTGGCGCAAGCCGGCGTCCAGCAGTTCGACCATCTCCGGCGTCGCGCCTTTTTGCGGCCCGAAGATGTGCGAAGCACCCTGCGGCCCGACCAACGGATTACTGACGTCGCAGGCGACATCGAACACGCTATCGGCGATGCGGGCGTCGAGTCCCGACAGGTCGATCCTGGCCAGCGTCGCCAGCGCGCCGCCGCCCGGCGCCAGGTCCTCGCCCGCGCCGTCCAGCAGGCGTCCGCCCAAGGCTTGCAGCATGCCGGCGCCGCCGTCGTTGGTGGCGCTGCCGCCGATCCCCAGCACGAAGCGCCGGGCGCCCGCGTCGAGCGCGTCGCGTATCAATTCGCCGGTGCCGTAACTGGTGGTGCGCATCGGATCGCGCAGCGCCGCCGGCACCAGTTCCAGGCCGCTGGCGGCGGCCATCTCGATCACCGCCGTCTGGCCGTCGCCCATCATGCCGTAGAACGCCGATACCGGCTCGCCCAGCGGACCGCGCACGCGCAGTTCGACCAGGCGCCCGCCGCTGGCGTCGATCATGGCCTGCACGGTGCCCTCGCCGCCGTCGGCCACCGGCACCTTCAGGTACTCGGCGTCGGGAAAGATCTCGCGGAAGCCGGCCTCGATCTCGGTGGCGACGGCCATCGCCGACAGGCTCTCTTTGTACGAGTCAGGCGCTATGACGATTTTCATCGGTACTCCCATCATCGGTTGACCAGCTTGGCCGGCACACGCAGCACCAGTATCGCACCAAGCAGCATCACGCTCGACAGAATATACAACGCCACATCGGTGCTCTGGGTCGCGTCCTTGATCCAGCCGACCAGGAACGGACTGACGAAACCGGCGATCTGGCCCAGCGAATTGATCAGCGCCAGACCACCCGCCGCCGCCGCGCTGCCCAGGAAGGCCGCCGGCAGCGCCCAGAACATCGACAACGCCGCCAGCGCGCCCATGGTCGCCATGCTCAGGCCGGCGATGACGATCACCGGATTGCTGGAGAAGTTGGCCGCCAAGGTCAGGCCGACCAGCCCCATCAGCATCGGCGCGGTGACATGCCAGCGGCGCTCGCCGTGGCGGTCGGCCGAACGCCCGGCCCAAATCATGAAGACGGCGGCGAACAGATACGGCACCGCGCTCAGCCAGCCGACCGTCACCGCGCTCTGGTAGCCGAGCGACTTGATGATCGACGGCAGCCAGAAATTGATCGCATACACGCCCATCTGGATACAGAAGTAAATCACGCCCAGCATCCACACGTTACCGTTGCGCAGCACGTCGCCGAACGACTGGCCGACCGTGCTGGTGGACTGGCGCTGCTTTTCATCGGCCGCCAGCGCGTCCAGCATCGCGCGCTTCTCGTCGGCGTTGAGCCATTTGGCCTGCGAAATGCCATCGTTCAGATAGAAATACACGCCTATGCCGAGCAGCACGGTCGGCACGCCCTGCAGCAGGAACAGCCACTGCCAGCCCATCATGCCCCCCTGGCCGGCCGAAAAGTGCGCCAGCATCCAGCCCGACAGCGGACCGCCGATCAGGCCGGAGATCGGAATCGCCGACATGAACAGCGCCATCACCTGGCCGCGTTTCTGCGACGGGAACCAATGGGTAAAGTACAGCACCATGCCCGGGAAGAAGCCTGCCTCGGCCACACCGGTGAAGAAGCGCAGCACATAGAACGACAACGGCGTCGTCACGAACAGCATGCAGGCGGACAAAGCGCCCCACGCCACCATCATCACCGCGATCCAGCGCCGCGCGCCCAGCTTATGAAGGATGAGGTTGCTCGGCACGCCGCTCAGCACGTAACCGATGAAGAAAATGCCGGCGCCGAGGCCGTAGACGGTGTTGCTCAGCTTGAGCGCGTCGAGCATTTCCAGCTTGGCGAAGCCGACGTTGACGCGGTCGAGGTAGTTAAAGAAGTAGCAGACGAAGATAAACGGTATCAGATGCCACGTCGCCTTTTTGTACGCCCGCTCGAGGACGGATACCGCAGGCTGTCGCGCGGCGATGGACGGATTGCTCATTCCAGGTCTCCAAAGTTTTTATAGTGGAGCTGATTATCTGGAATAGCCCACAAAAAAACATCGGCCAAACGCACGAGAATCGGTCGCTTGCGGCGGAGATTATTGGGCACTTGCACAAATATTACCGCAATAAAAGGTTAAAATCGCCCTCATCCTTGGGAAATTACTACAATAGAAACGACCATGAGCATATTAAGCACCCAGCTGGCGCAGGACATCGTCACGCGCACGATGAAAATCATCCCCTACAACGTCAACGTGATGGATGTCAGCGGCAGCATCATCGCCAGCGGCAATCCGGCGCGTATCGGCGAGCTGCACACGGGGGCGATGCTGGCATTGGCCAAGAAACTCGCCGTCGAGATCGACAGCGCCAGCGCGCGCAACATGCACGGCGCCCAGCCCGGCATCAACCTGCCGCTGACGGTCAACGGCCAGCTGTGCGGCGCGGTCGGCCTGAGCGGCGCGCCGGACGAGGTCCGACAATTCGGCGAGCTGGTGCGCCTGACGGCCGAGATGATCCTGGAACAGGCGCAGCTGGCCGGTGAACTGCAGCGCGACAGCCGCTACCGCGAAGCCTTCGTCCTCAAACTGATCAACGATGACAACGCCGACCATGCGGGGCTGGAAGCGTGGGCGCGACGGCTGGGCGTGGATTTCGGCCGTCCGCACCTGGTCTTCGTGCTCGAGGTGGACGACAAGGCAAGCGTCGAAGCGCTGACCGAAATCCAGCGCCTGCAAATGCGCATGATGACGCGCCAGCCGGCGGCGCTGACGGCGGCGGCCAGTTCGCATGAAATGGTCATCCTCGACTTTTACGATGCGCCGGGAGCCGCCAAAACCGAGGCGCCCGGCCAGCCCCAGGATGCCCAGGCGTGGGCGCAAAAGCGCCTGCAATCGCTCTCCGCCATGCTAAAAGAGGAAGGCGGCGACGCCCATACCCTGACGATGGGCATCGCCCTGACCGGTATTGAAGGGGTCGCCATCTCCTACCAAAGCGCGCGCACGGCATCCCGGATCGGCCGCGCGCGCCAGCCGCGCGGCACCCGCTTCAGCTACTACGAGCAGGCGCTGCCGGTGCTACTCTCCGGGCTCGGCTCGGGCTGGCAAGCGGCGCAACTGAAGCTGCCGATCGCCCGGCTGCGCGCGCAGGACAAAAACAAGGAACTACTACAGCGCACGCTCGACGCCTGGTTCACGCACGACGGCCACCCGGCCGCCACGGCCGAAGCGCTGCACATCCACCGCAACACGCTCGACTACCGGCTGCGCCGCATCGGCGAGATCACCGGCCTCGACCTGGGGCGGCTGGAAGACCGTTTCCTGCTGTACGTCTCCGCGCTGCTCACCGACAGATAAAACCCGGGGGTCAAGTCTGACATTCGGACACGGCCTGATCAGTCACAGATAAACCGCGGGGTCAAGTCTGGCATTCGGACACGGACTGGTCAGTCATGCGGGTTATTGCAACAAAGCAAATCATTAATTCATATCAAGTTCCTGTATCATTTGGCGGCGCCGCGATCCGGCGCGAGGGGCAGCCCCCCACACCACAGACACAGACAAACACAAAAATAAATGGAGCCCAATTTTGAGCCTTTTTAGAACGAAGAATCTGGATGACATGATCGCCAACTCCCGCAAACCGGGCGGCTTGGCCAAGGTGCTTGGTCCCTTCGACCTGATATTGATGGGCATCGGCGCCATCGTCGGCACCGGCATCTTCGTGCTGACCGGCACCGGCGCCGTCACCGCCGGTCCCGCCCTGACCTTGTCGTTCATCGTCGCCGCCGTCGCCTGCGGCTTCGCCGCGCTGTGTTATGCCGAATTCGCCTCCACCGTGCCGGTCGCCGGCTCGATCTACACCTACACCTACGCCACCCTGGGCGAACTGGCCGCCTGGATGATAGGCTGGGACTTGCTGCTCGAATACGGACTGGCGACGTCGGCCGTGTCGGTCGGCTGGTCGGGCTACTTCCAGTCGCTGATCGCCGGCTTCGGCTGGAAGCTGCCGACGGTGCTGACGGCCGCGCCCGGCGCCGTGCCCGGCGTCACCACCTGGATCAACCTGCCGGCGCTGTGCATCATGCTGATCCTGACGGCCATGCTAAGCTGGGGCGTGCGCGAATCGGCCCGCCTGAACAACATCATGGTCGCCATCAAAGTCGGCGTGGTGCTGCTGTTCATCGCGGTCGGCTCGCGCCACGTGCAACCGTCCAACTGGCAGCCTTTCATGCCTTACGGCTATAACGGCATGCTGAGCGCGGCCGCGCTGGTGTTCTTCGCCTTCATCGGCTTCGACGCGGTGACGTCGGCCGCCGAGGAAGTCAAGCGTCCCGAGCGCGACCTGCCGATCGGCATCATCGGCTCGCTGGCGGCGTGCACGATCCTGTATGTGGTGGTGTCGGCGATCATGACCGGCATCGTGCCTTACCAGCAATTCCTCGGCATCGACCATCCGGTCTCGCTAGCGCTCAAGTATGCGGGTGAAAACTGGGTCGCCGGATTCGTCGACCTCGGCGCCATCCTCGGCATGACCACGGTGATCCTGGTGATGGCTTACGGCCAAACCCGCGTGATCTACGCCATGTCGCGCGACGGCCTGCTGCCGAAGCGCCTGTCGACGGTGCATCCGCGTTTCCATACGCCGTACTTCGCGACCTGGCTGGTGGGTATTGTGTTCGGCCTGATAGCCGCCGTCGTGCCGCTGAATATCCTGACTGAGTTGATCAATATCGGTACCTTGGCCGCGTTCAGCCTGGTGGCGATCGCCGTGGTTATCCTGCGCAAGAAGCGTCCCGATCTGAAGCGCGCATTCCGTTGCCCTGGCGTGCCGGTGATTCCCGCGCTGGCGGTGATCTTCTGCGTCATGCTGATGACTTACCTGAGCTGGCATACCTGGGTCGCGTTCGTCATCTGGATGGCGATCGGGTTGCTGATTTACTTTGGTTACGCGCGTAAGCATTCGGTGATGAATTAGAGGCGCAGTTACCCAGATGCACGTCGGAAACACGTAGGGCGGATTAGCGAAGCGTCACTGGCCTGATGTAGATTTCAGATACCGCTGATCGGACGCAAAAAATCCGGCGCGACCACTTGGCCGCGCCGGATTTTTTTCCATCTACCCCTCCATTAATTCACGGTCAATTTCCCCGTCCCCGCATTACTCAACACCGAAGCCTTCACCGCCGATGCCCCCAGCGGAGAATACGAATAAGGCACGGTCCAACCGACAGCATTGCTGAAGCTGCACGCACCGGCCACATTCAACGCGCTACCGTTTAACAACGACCCCGTATCGACAATCGCGCCGGTCTTGCTCGACGAACCGGGATTCTTGACGATGTCCGGGCAGCTGCTCGCACCGGCGATCTCGAACGCGTTATTGGTCGAAATCACCTTGGCCAGGTAAGCCACGCCAATGCTGTACTGATGCTTGTACACCGGATGGCTACGCGAACCCTCGAAGTAGTTGTTGTAGACGTGAACCTTACCGAAACGCACACGCGGCGCGCGGTCGCTGATGTTCAGGTAGTGGTTGTTGTTGAAGGTAACGGTCAAATGGCCATCGTCCGTGGTCCGGCTATCGGAAGAACCCACCAGGTTGTTCTTCGCGTGCAGCTCGAAACGGTTGTTCGACACCGTCACGTAGTCCGAGGCGTTCTTGACATCCAACGCGCCGTCGTGGCATTGCTTAAGCATGCCGTTCTCGGTCGGCAACTGGTCATCGGTCTTGGGCGCGTCGGTGAAGACATTGTGATCGACCCAGACATTGGTCGACGCCAGGATGGTAATGCCGTCATACTCCGAGTTCCAGTTGCCGTTGGCGCCATCTTCCGGATCCCACAATGGATATTTATCGCACGGCAGGCTGATGTTCAAGTTGCGAACGATAACGTTCTTTTTGCCGTTGATCACCAGGTTGGCATTGACCAGCTTGGCATCGCTGCCCACGCCGATCAAGGTGGTGTTGCTGCCCAACTTGATCTGCAGACGCGCGGCCTGGTCGTCCTTGCTGGTGTACGGGCCGCCGTTGTCCGACGAGGTCGGGTCGATCGTGCCATACAGTTTGATGATCTTGGGATTGTCGCCCTGTGCCTTGATCGCCTGCATCAGCTGCGAGGCCGAGCTGACCTTGTAGATCGCGGTCGATGGCGCGGCCGCGCCGCCGGTGGTGCCGCCGTTGGTGCCGGCCCAGCCCGATGCCGGCGCCGATTGATACGTGGCGTCGCCCGGAGTCGGCGTTGGCGTTGGTGTCGGCGTCGGCGTTGGAGTCGGGGTAGGCGTCGGAGTCGGAGTCGGAGTCGGCGTGGGTGTCGGGGTTGGCGTCGACGACAGCGGACCAACCGCGCACTTCTCGTTGACGCCAGGATTCGGATCGGAGCCGAAGGTCGCCGTGGTGCAAGCCACGTCGCCCGACAAGGTTTTGATCACCCACTTGTCCTTCAGGCCGAAGGACACTTGCCGGCTGCTGGCGCCGGCCTTGCACATCCCGCCCTCATCGGCGCATTTCGAAAAGCCGCTCGGCCAATCGACGGCGTGGGCGCTGGTGGAAAACAGCGCTGCCAGCGCCGCACACATTACGGAATATTTTGGTGCCATGATTTGTCTCCTAACGGGTTAGTTACGGGCCCTCGAACAGGCCACTTGAAATGAACGACTGCAACAGACCGCGCCCGGGGAGAAGTCTTGGCGCCACCGTGGTAGCCTGGGGGACAGGCTAAAGGGAACGCCCCCTGTCATAGCGGGGCGTGGATTACTTCAATGGTGTTAGTCGACGGTCAGCTTGCCGGTGCCCGCGTTGCTCAGCACGGAGGCCTTCACCGCCGACGCCGCCATCGGCGACGCGGTGTAAGGAACCGTCCAGCCGACCGCGTTGCTCTGGCTGCACGCCCCGGCCACATTCAACGGATTGCCGTTCAACAGGGAACCGGTGTCGGTGATCGCGCCCGGTTTGCTGGACGAGCCGGGATTCTTGACGATGTCCGGGCAGCTGCTGGCGCCGGCGATCTCGAACGCGTTGTTGCTCGAGATGATCTTGGCTTTATAGGCGACGCCGATGCTGTACTGGTGCTTGTAGATCGCGTGCGTGCGCGAACCCTGGAAGTAGTTGTTATAAATGTGCACCTTGCCGAAGCGCACGCGCGGCGCCCGCTCGCCAACGTTCAGATAGTGGTTATTGTTGAACGTCACCGTCAGGTGGCCATCGTCGGCGGTCCTGTCATCGCTCGATCCGATCAGGTTGTTCTTCTCGTGCAGCTCGAAACGGTTGTTCGACACCGTCACATAATCCGACGCGTTCTTGACGTCGAGCGCACCGTCGTGGCACTGCTTGATCTTGCCGTTCTCGATCGGCAACTTGTCATCCGTCTTGGGCGCGTCGGTGAAAACGTTGTGATCGACCCAGACGTTGGTCGAGGCCAGGATGGTCACGCCGTCGTACTCCGAGTTCCAGTTGCCGGCGCTGCCATCGTTCGGGTCCCACACCGGGAACAGATCGCACGGCAGATTGATGTTCAGGTTGCGGATGATGACGTTCTTCTTGCCGTTGACGACCAAGTTGGCGTTGACCAGCTTGGCGTCGCTGCCCACGCCGATCAAGGTGGTGTTGCTGCCCAACTTGATTTCCAGCCGCGCCTTTTGATCGGCCACGCTTTTGTACGGGCCGCCGTTGTCGGTATCGGTCGGATCGATGGTGCCGTACAGTTTGATGATCTTCGGATTGTCGCCCTGCGCCTTGAGCGCGTCCACCAGTTGCCGGGCGGAGCTGACCTTGTAGATGGCGGTCGCCGGCGCGGCCGCGCCGCCGGTGGTGCCGCCGTTGGTGCCGGCAAAGCCGGTGGTCGGGGCCTTGTCGAACGTGGCGTCGGCGGCAAACGCGCCGGTGGAGCAAATTGCCGCTAGCGCGGCGCATAACAGTGAATATTTTGGTGCCATGGGTCTGTCCTTAATGGTCGGGTGTCGGACCTTTAAATAGGTCGCTTATATCATTCACTGAGCATTCAAAAAGATGCCAGAATGAAAACTAAGATTAGCAGCCTGTGCTGGCTGATACCTGAGCCATCGAAATAATCAAGCGCTTGATTATTTACAATGTCGTCCGATATCGTATGACTGGCCGTGGCTGTCTATCGGGAATAACTCGATTTGCTGTGCAGCAGTACTGCGCCCGGGAGGAGTGTGGCGCCGCCGTGATAAGCCCTTGATTATAAAAGGCTTAAAGTCACACCCCGGGGTGGCCGGGGCGCTTGGGGAAGCTCTTGAGGGCTTGGATAAGGCTGAAGATTTCCCTAGAGAAATCATATCTCAATCGCAAGGGGTATGACAAGTCAAGTTTTTCAGTAGTTGTTTTTTTGAGAACACCGCCTTGCAGAGTGCAATCCGCGAACGGGTTCGGAGGCTAGCTGACGACGAAACCCAGCTCGCGAAGGAAGTTGGCCGCCTGCGCGTGCGAGATCACGGCACCCTTGAACATGCCGGCGTCGGCCAGCTTTACGCCCTCGATGTCGGTTCCGCGCAAGTCCGCGCCCTGGAACTTGGCCAGCTTCAACACCGCATTGCGCAAACTGCCCCCTTCAAACACGGCGTCGCGGAAGTCGCAGCCGGCCAGATAGGCGTCGGACAAATCCAGTTCCTTCAAGGTCGCCTTGCGGAACGAAAAGCCGCGCATGTCTGCCCCTACCAGCAGGCTCTCCTCGAAATGTATGCCCAGATGGGACACCTCCTCGAACGACGCGCCGGTCAGCTTGCAACCGCGATACGATGCCGAGGCCAGTTTGGCACGCCGCCACTTGGTGTTGTTCAGGTCGCAACCTTCGAATCGCGCATCGACGGCGTCGACCGATTCGAAATCGGCGCCACCGGCCCGGCAACGCAGCCACGTGGTGCGGGCCAGCTTGCAAGCGAACAATATGGAGCCGAGAAAAGTGCAGCGCTCGAAGGTGCAGCCCTGCAAATCGAGCCGCGACAGATCGGCGTCGTCGAAAGTGCAGCCGTCGAAGGTGCTTACCGATTGCGACAAATGCTGTTCAAGTTCCGCCCTGTCGAGCGTCTCGCCGGAAACCGTGGAGTTGTTATGTATCATCAGCAAGAATTTTATCAGAAGCGAACGCATGAAACGTGATATCGACATCATCCGCCAACTCGACGACACCGAGGACGCCATCAAGCGCGCCCGGCTGCGCACCATGCAGGCGGTCGCGCTGGGGTTGCTGGTGCTCGCCGCCCTGCTGTTCGCGCTGGCGCGCTCGCAACACGGCGGCCATCCCGCCTGGGGCTATCTGGAGGCGTTCTCCGAGGCGGCCATGGTGGGCGCCATCGCCGACTGGTTCGCCGTCACGGCGCTGTTCCGCCATCCGCTGGGCATTCCGCTGTGGCACACGGCCATCATCCCCAACAGCAAGGACAGCATCGGCAAAAGCCTGGGCAATTTCGTCGAAAACCATTTCATCACCGAGGAAGGCATCGCCCAGCGCATCCGCCAGGTCGATATCGCCGGCCGGGCCGGCCGCTACATGCAGACCAACGCCGCGCAACTGAGCGCCTGGGTCGGGCCGGCGCTGGAAAAGCTGCTGCACATGGCCGACCACGACAAGATCCGCCGCATGCTGCGCGAGGTCGCCACGCGGGAACTGGCGCGCATCGACCTGTCCGGGCTGGCAGGCGATTGCGTCGAGGCGCTGGTCGCCGAAGACCAGCCGCAACAGCTGGTGGATGCCGCGCTCGACCAGTTCGTCGTCTACCTGTCCGATCCGGCCAACCACCCGGCCATCGAGGCGATGGTGCAAAGCGCCGTGAACACGGAAAGCTCGTTGCTCAAGTATGCGTTGCGCAAGGCCATGCCCAGGATTATCCGTTCGTCGACCGAAAAAGTGGCGGAGATGCGGCTCGACCGCTCGCACGAATTGCGCCAGCGACTGGGCGGGTGGATCGCCAACAGCGCACTGCGGCTCAAGGGCGATCCGGCCTGGCAGGAGGCCATCGGCCGCTACCAGCAACAGGCGCTGACCAGCGACACGGTGCAGCATATGTTCGACGGCATCTGGGATACCTTGCGCGCGCGCCTGCTGGACGACCTGCGCAGCAAGACGCCGAGCATTCCCGCCAGCGCCCAACGGCTGGTCGAGAACGCCGGCAAGATGCTGACCGACAATCCGGCGGTCGGCGACAGCCTGAATCGCGCGATCGAGGCCGGCAGCGCGCAGTTGGTTAAAAAATATCGTGGCGAGGTCGGCCTGTTCATCGAGGCGCAACTGGCCACGTGGACCAAGGAGGAAATGAGCAACCGGATCGAGCTGTCGATCGGGCGCGACTTGCAGTTTATTCGCATCAACGGCACCCTGGTCGGTGGGCTGGTGGGCGTGGCAATCCATTTCATCGTCACGTTGTTTTGATGGGTATTGCCAAACACCAACGGAACGTGCATCCTGATGCAATACAAACTGCTACGCCGGAACCATGATCACTTGCTTTGACATCGGTGGCAGCGCCATCAAATCCGCCGCCGCCAGCGCCGACGGTCAAATCGGCGAACTGCGCCGCGTTCCCACACCCGCGCACGACTTCGCCGCCTTCAGCGCCGCCATGAAGGATCTGATCGCCGCCGGCGGGCCTTCACGCGGCGTGGCCATCTCCATCGCCGGCGTCATCGATCCCGCCGACGGCCGCATCAAATGCGCCAACATCCCCTGCATCGACGGCCGCACGCTGGCCGCCGACCTCGCCGCCGAACTGGACCTGCCGGTCTGGATCGCCAACGACGCCGACTGCTTCGCGCTGGCCGAGGCGCAGGCCGGCGCGGGACGCGGCCACGCCAACGTCTTCGGCCTGATCCTCGGCACTGGCGTCGGCGGCGGCCTGGTCATCGACGGCCGCCTGATCGGCGGCCCGGGCGGCTTCGCCGGCGAATGGGGACACGGCCCGGTCTCCCCCCACTTCGCCGGCACGCCGCCGCAAGCGATTCCGCGCTTCGCCTGCGGCTGCGGCCAGACCGGCTGCCTGGACGCCATCGGCGGCGCGCGAGGACTCGAGCGCGTGCACGCCGCGCTCCATCCCGGCGCCTCGCCGCTCGACAGCCGGCAAATCATCGACGCCTGGCAGGACGGCGACGCCAACGCCGCCCGCACCATCGACTGCTTCGTCGACATTCTCTCCGGCCCGCTGGCGATGCTGGTCAACACCATCGGCGCGTCCGTGCTGCCGGTCGGCGGCGGCCTGTCCAACAGCGCGCCACTGATCGCCATGCTCGATCAGGCGGTGCGCGCGCGCATCCTGCGCAAGACCGACGCCGCCATCATCGTGCAAGGGTTGTCCGGCGCCGAGCCGGGATTGATCGGCGCCGCCTGGCTCGGACTCGCCGAATCGAAAAAGCACCATGACTGATCCCGCCGCCATCACGCTGGAAGTGTGCGTCGACAACGTCGAAGGCCTGTCGGCGGCGATAGCGGGCGGCGCCGACCGCATCGAGCTATGCGGCGCACTGGAGGTCGGCGGCCTGACGCCCACTTCCGGCCTGCTGCGCGTGGCGGCGGCCAGTCCGCTGCCGGTGGTGGCGATGATACGTCCGCGCGGCGGCGACTTCTGTTTCGACGACGTCGAAATCCAGCTGATGCTCAACGAGATCGACGCGGTGGCCGCCATCGGCCTGCAAGGCGTGGTGCTCGGCGCCTCGCTGCGCAACGGCGAGCTGGATCACCGGACGCTGGAACGGCTGGTGCGGCGCGCCCGAGACCACGGCTTGGAAGCCACCCTGCACCGGGCCATCGACCTGTGTCCCGACCTCGCGGCGGCGACCAGGCTGGCGATCGACCTGGGTTTCGCGCGCATTCTCACCTCCGGCGGCGCGCCCAGGGCGCTGGAGGGCCTGGGCGGCTTGCAGCGCTGCTTCGACGCCGCCGGCGACCGCATCACCATCATGCCCGGCGCCGGCATCAGCGCCGACAATGTATACAGGCTGCTCGACAAGCTGCCGGTGCGGGAAGTGCATGCCTCCTGTTCGGCGCCGGTCGCGGCCAGCACGCCGCCGGTGCTGGCGTTCGGCTTCGACACCGGCGGGCGGCGGCAGACCAGCGTGGCAAGGGTCGCGGCGCTGAAAGCCGCGCTGCACTCCAAATAATGTGCTTACGCGCCGAACCGCTCCGCTTGAAACGTGCCGCGCTTTGTGTGACACTCGTGACTATTGATGTGAAACCGGTTCCGCTTTTCAGGTTGGAGCACACTGTTTGACGTTCGACCCCACGCTCCTCGCGCCCTATCTCCCCGACCTCGCGGCCGGCGCACGCCTGACGGCGCTCGCCTGCGCGCTTGCCCTCGCCGGCGGACTGGCGCTGGGTGTGATCGTCGCCCTGCTGCGGGCCTCGGCCGCCCCGCTTACGCGCCGCCTGGCCGACATCTACGTCGATATCTTCCGCAACGTCCCCTTCATCGTCCAGCTGTTCTTCCTGTTCTACGGCCTGCCGGAACTCGGCATTGAGCTCAACGCCTTCAGCACCGGTGTGCTGGCGCTGTCGCTGGCCGGGAGCGCCTTCACGTCGGACGTTATCCGATCCGGCATCCTCGCCATCGATCCGGGCGTGATCGAAGCGGCGCAGGTCAGCGGCCTGTCGCGCCGCGTCATCTACCAAAAGATCGTGCTGCCGATCGCCTTGCGCACGTCGGTGCGGCCGCTCGGTTCCGTCTTCGTCAACCTGATCCTGACGTCGTCCATCCTGTCGGCGATCACCCTCAACGAATTGACCGGCGCCGCCAAGATCGTCGCCGCCGACACCTTCGCGCCGTTCGAAGTCTACGCCCTGCTGCTGGTGGCCTACGTCACGCTGACCTATCTGGTCTCGCTGACGGCCGGCGCGCTGCACCGCCGCCTGAACCGCGAACGCGCGCTGGGTGCCAATTGATGCGCTACACCGACTTCACCGTCCATGACATCCTGTTGCTGCTGCAAGGCGCGGGCGTCTCGGTCGCGCTGTTCGCCGCCACCACCGCCATCGGCCTGATGATCGGGCTAACCTGGGCGGTGCTGCGCTATTACCGCACGCCGGTGCTGGCGCCCTTCTTCGCCGCCATGGCGGAACTGCTAAAGAACTCGCCGGTGTTGGTGCAGCTGTTCCTCGTCTTCTTTGGCCTGCCGGTGCTGCTGGAAACCGACATCACGCCGGTGCAGGCGGCAGTCATCACCTTGTCCGGCAACACGGCGGCCTTCATCTACGTCATCGCCGTCTCCGCGATCGAATCGATAGGCCGCGAGCAGCTGGAGACCGCGCGCGTGTTCGGCTTGAGCCGCTGGCAGATTCTGCGCAAGGTCGTCGCCCCGCAGGCGGCGGCCTTCGGCCTCGGACCGCTGACCGGATTGCTGGTCAACCAGCTGCAGGTGACGTCGCTGATCTCGGTGATCGGCGTGCTCGATCTGACCAAGGTCGGCGCCATCCTGAACCTGCGCACGCTCAAACCGTTCATCGTCTGGACGGTGGTCGGCCTGCTGTACTACCTGATGGCCAAGTTGATCGCCACCACCTGCGCGCGTCTGGAAACCCGGCTGCGCGCCCACAGCCAATGGAAAGGCCTGTAGCATGATTGAGATCGAAGGCGTCGGCAAGAGCTTCGGCCAGACCAAGGTGCTGGACGGGGTAAACCTGCGCGTCGCGCCGGGGGAAGTGGTGTCCATACTGGGCGCCAGCGGTTCGGGCAAGTCCACGCTGATCCGCTGCATCAACGGCCTGGAAAAGCTGGACAAGGGCAGCATCTCCATCGACGGCTTCCGCGTCGACGATCCCAAACAACTGCAACAAGCACGCCGCTGCTCGGGCACCGTGTTCCAGCTGTTCCACCTGTACCCGCACATGACGGCGCTGCAAAACATCACGCTGGCGCCTGTCGAAGTGCTGAAGGTGCCACGGCGCGAAGCCGAAGACGCCGCGCGCGAGCTGCTGGCCTCCGTCGGCCTGTCCGAGCGCGCCAACGCCTATCCCGCGCAACTGTCCGGCGGCCAACGCCAACGCGTCGGCATCTGCCGCGCGCTCGCCATGAAGCCGCGCTACCTGCTGCTCGACGAGGTCACCAGCGCGCTCGATCCGGAGATGACCGCGGAGGTGCTGGACATACTCGCCAAGCTGGCGGCCGCCGGCACGACCATGCTGTTCGTCACCCACGAAATCGACTTCGCGCGCCAGATCTCCAGCCGCATCGTATTCCTTGAACAGGGCCGCCTGCTGGCCGACCTGCCGACGGCGGAATTCTTCGCCGCCGACGGCGGACTAGCGCATCCGCGCATCGCCCAATTCCTCTCCAAGATGAAGAAAGACCATTGATGAAAATGCTACTCGCCAATGCCGAGGCCTGGCCCGGATTCGACACCACCGTCGATCTGCTCAAACAAGACGGCGCAGGCATCGACGCCATGATCGCCGGCATCGCCAAGGTCGAACGCGAAGCCAAGGTGCGCAGCGTCGGCTACGGCGGCTGGCCCAATATGCTGGGCGAGATGGAGTTCGACGCCGGCGTCATGGACGGCACCACGCGCGACGTCGGCGCGGTCGGCGCCGTGCCGGCCACGTTGCCGGTGTCCGCGCTCGCGCGCGAGGTGATGAAGCACCTGCCGCACGTGATGCTGACCGGCGCCGGCGCGCGCCGCTTCGCCACCGAGCGTGGATTCGCCATCGACGACACGCTGCACCCCGACAGCAAGCGCGTCTGGTGGGAACGTCTTCAGAAGGAAATGACGCCGCAGCAGCTGGCCGCCTTCCCGGACATTCCCCTCGCCCCGCTCAGTAACACCATCACCGATCCGGAACGGGTTCGCGACACCACCGTTTTCCTGGCCCGGGACGCCTCCCGGGGTCTGGGCGTGGTGACGTCGACCTCCGGCTGGGCGTGGAAGTATCCGGGCCGGCTGGGCGACTCGCCCATCGTCGGCGCCGGGTTCTATGCCGACAGCCGATACGGCGCCGCCGCCTGCACCCACACCGGCGAGATGACGATGCGCTGCGGGACCTCGCGCAGCATCGTGCTGGCGCTGCGGCTCGGGCACTCGCTGGACGACGCCGTCAAGCTGGCGGTGGAGGAACTGGGCGAGTTGAAGACGGGCTTCCTGGCGGGAGTTGTCATCCACGCCATGGACGCCGTGGGCAATCACAAGGTCGTCAGCTTCCGCTGCGATGAAGAGATACGTTACTGGTATTGGGACGAACGCATGGCCGCGCCGGAACTGCGCGTCGCCAGCGCCGCTTGAGCCAAATAAGCTAAAAAGGGAATCAATATGCCGCAATTGAAACGCATCGCCGCAATCGCCGTCCTGGCCATGATCGCCGGTTCCGCCGTGGCCGGCCGCATCGAGGAGATCAAAGCGCGCGGCTACGTGCGGATCGGCGTCTCGCTCGGCGGCGAGCCGGTCGGATTCCGCAACGGGAAGAATGAGCCGGTCGGCTACGACGTCGATGTCGCCACGCAGCTCGCGGCCAAGCTGGGAGTGCCGGCGCGGTTCTCGGACGTCTCGGCGGACGCGCGCATCTCGATGCTGATGTCGAAGCAGCTCGACCTGGTCGTAGCCAATGTATCGATCACGCCGCAGCGCGCGCGCGTGGTCGACTTTTCGAAGCCCTACAACATGGCCGGGCTACGCGTGATCGTTCAGAAAAGCGCCGGTATCAAGACGCTGGCCGATTTAAAGGGCAAAAGCGTGGTGGTTGGTCGCGGCACCACGGCGGACGCCTTCCTGAAGCAGTCGGCGCCGCAAGCCGTGTTTGTGTACACCGACAATTTCGCGCCGGACGGCGTGCTGCTGCTCAAGCAAAAGCGCGTTGACGCCGGGATAGAGGATTCGTCGCTGCTCGACTACCTCGCCAGCAAGAACGACCAGTTGGAAGTCCTGCCGGGTATCCACGGCCAGACCCCGATCGGCATCGCCATGGCCAAGGGCGACCCGGAGCTGCTCAAGTTCGTCAACGGTTTTGTCGGGGATTACGTCAAGACGGGGGCCTACGCCCAGAACTACCGCAAGTGGTGGGGCGAGAAAAGCGTGCCGCCGGCGTTGTAGTCATCGACGGCACATACATGGCGGATTACGCTTCGCTAATCCGCCCTACGTGGAACCGCGGCGAAATCGCGTTCAACGAACATGCCACACACCCGGCAACGCGGCGGCCGCGCCGCGGATCAAACATCCAAACCACATTCAACGACCCTACCGCGCACCGGACGGACGCGGCGCCCACGCGACGCACCAACATCTAAAACACGTAGGGCGGATTAGCGAAGCGTAATCCGTCAAGCTCCGCCAATATCGCTTCCGCGCTGCCCCAATTCGCGCACATGTGGCCTAACCCACAGACAATCCCCCCGGATATTCCTACGATCACACCAGGAGTATCGCCCTCAATGAAAAAGTACCGCAAAGAACATTTCGATCCAGCCAACACCAGGCGTCTACTCGAGCCAGGGCCGGTCGTGCTCGTCACCTCCGCGTGGAAAGACCAAACCAATATCATGACCATGGGCTGGCACATGATGATCGGCTTTTCCCCCGCCCTGTTCGGCTGCTACATCGACGAAAGCAACCACAGCTACGACATGGTCGCCCACAGCAAGGAATGCGTGATCAATCTGCCAACCGCCGAACTGCTGGAACAGGTGATCGGCATCGGCAACTGCAGCGGCGCCGACACCGACAAATTCAGCCTCTTCGGCCTGACGAAGGAAGCCGCGACCGACGTCGCCGCCCCCATGATCGCCGAATGCTACGCCAGCTTCGAATGCCGCCTGGCCAACGCCCAGCCTAATCCCAACCACCCGCTGTTCGTCTGGGAAATCGTGCGCGCCCACGTCGCCAAATCCCCCAAACTGCCGAAAACCCTGCACTACCGGGGCGACGGCGAATTCATGATCTCCGGCCGCGAGGTGAATACCCTGCGCCAGTTCCCCAACCAGACCCGGTGAAGAAGTCTCGTCGTTCCACCGCCACCAAGGAGACCGCGTGAACACCAACCACTGGTTCCTGCTGGTCGGCCTGCTGATGCTGGCGCGCGGCCTGGCCGCGACCACCATCTCGCGCTCGCCGTTCACATCGGCGATGGTCTATCTCGGCTTCGGTATCGTGCTCGGACCGACCGTGTTCAACATCCTCGACTTCGACCCGATGCAGCAGTCGGATCTGCTGGAGGTGCTGACCGAAATCGCCATCCTGATCTCGCTGTTCTCGGCCGGGATCAAGATGCCCGTGCCGTTCAAGCTGCGCCACTGGGACGCGCCGCTGCGGCTGGCCTGGGTCTCGATGACCTTGACGGTGGCGCTGGTGGCGGCCTTTGGCTTCTTCGTCCTCGGCCTGCCGCTGGGCGCCGGCATCCTGTTGGGCGGCATCCTGGCGCCGACCGATCCGGTGCTGGCCACCGACGTCCAGGTCCGCCACGCGGGCGACAAGGACCAACTGCGTTTCACCCTCACCTGCGAAGCCGGCATGAACGACGGCAGCGCCTTCCCCTTCGTGTTCCTCGGCCTGGCCATGCTGGGCATGGGCGACGACACCGGCGCCTGGCACTGGCGCTGGTTCCTGGTCGACGTGGTTTGGGCCTCGGGCGCGGCGGTCGCCGTGGGCTACCTTGGCGGCGCGCTGACGGCGCGCCTCGGCTGGCGCCTGCGCATCATCAAGCCGCGGCACGAGATCATGGACGATCTGGTGGGATTGGGCTTGATCGCCGTGGTCTATGGCGTCTCGAGCCTGATCCACGCGTGGGGATTCCTGGCGGTGTTTTTCGCCGCCGTGGCGCTGCGCCAGACGGAGTTGGTGCTGGCCGGCGCGCCCAAGGACAGGCAAGGCATGCTGGAACAGGATGTGGCGAAATCGGCCGTTGCCAGGACCAGCGAGACGCACGAAGTGCCGATGACCGTGAGCACCGAGTCGCTGGTCTTCAAGGAGCACCTGGAGCGGCTGTCCGAGCTGACGCTGGTGCTGCTACTGGGCGGGATGATCTCGCTGCACAACATGGATTGGGACGCCGTCTGGATGGCCGGCTTCCTGTTCTTCATCGCGCGCCCGGCCAGCGTGTTCCTCGGCCTGGCCGGCAGCGACACCAGCATGCGACTGCGCTCGATGACCGCGTGGTTCGGCGTGCGCGGCATCGGTTCGATCTATTACCTGATGTACGCGATCGAACAGGGCTTGCCGCCGGACCTGGCACAGCGGCTGACCCACATTTCACTGTTCGTCATCATGCTGTCGATTGTGGTCCATGGTTTGAGCGTCAAACCGTTGATGGAAACCGTGTGGCCCCGACGCCAGTGAACAGCCGGCTCAAATCCCTTCCAGACTGAGGGCACGCACCGCGCTTCTCAGCAAGCCATGCAACCGCACCCGTTCCTCGTGATCCATGTCGGGGAACATCTGCATCTCCACTTCCCTCACCTTGCCGTCGCACTGCGCCAGAATCGCGTGCCCGGCATCGGTCAGCTGGATCTGGATGATGCGGCCATGCGACGGATCGGGCGTGCGTTCGATCCAGCCCTTGGCCTCGATCGACTTCACCATCTCGTTGGCGGACTGCGGCGACACCATCGTCCGCACCGCCAATTGCGCGTTCGACAGCGCCCCCTGCGCCCGGAACACCGACAACGCCGTGTACTGCGGCACCGTGACGCCGGCCGGCGCGCAGCAATCGCGCAGACGCTTGTTCAACACGTGATCCAGCCGCCCCACCAGGTAGGCCAGACCCAATGGTTTAGTGCTATCGGAAAAATCTGCTTTGACCATAAAATTTTCTTGTAAAACAAAAGAGGTGGGTATAGTATAAGTCACATATCAGGCAGCCTGATACTTAAATCTAAAGCTTAGCCCAAAGATCAGCCAACTAAAAGGAGACACATTGTATGTCCAAATATGAAGCCCGCTGGGAAACCGTCAAAGTCGATGTTGAAAAAGGTATCGGGTGGATCACCCTGAACCGCCCGGACAAGCGCAACGCCATGAGCCCGACCCTGAACCGCGAGATGATCGACGTTCTGGAAACGCTGGAACTGGACGAGGAAGCCCAAGTGGTCGTACTGACCGGCGCCGGCGACGCCTGGACCGCCGGCATGGACTTGAAAGAATACTTCCGCGAGAACGATGGCAAGCCCGAGATCTTCCAGGAGCGCCTGCGCCGCGACTGCTCGCAGTGGCAATGGAAGCTGCTGCGCATGTACAGCAAGCCGACCATCGCCATGGTCAACGGCTGGTGCTTCGGCGGCGCGTTCTCGCCGCTGGTCGCCTGCGACCTGGCCATCGCCGCCGACGAAGCGGTGTTCGGCCTGTCCGAGATCAACTGGGGCATCCCGCCCGGTAACCTGGTCAGCAAGGCCGTCGCCGACACCATGGGCCACCGCCAGGCGCTGCACTACATCATGACCGGCGACACCTTCACCGGCCAGGAAGCGGCCGCCATGGGCCTGATCAACAAGAGCGTGCCGCGCGCCCAACTGCGCGACGAAGTGGTCGCGCTGGCCGAAAAACTGCTGGCCAAGGCGCCGACGGTGCTGCGCATCGCCAAGAACGGCTTCAAGCGCTGCCGCGAACTGAATTGGGACCAGAACGAGGACTACCTGTACGCCAAGGTCGACCAGTCCAACTACCGCGATCCGGAAAAAGGTCGCGCCCAGGGCCTCAAGCAGTTCCTGGACGATAAGACGATCAAGCCAGGTCTGCAAACTTTCAAACGCGGCTAACCTCTACAATAAAAATAAAAGGAGACAACCATGTTTGACACCGATCTGCTGATCGGCGGCCAAGGCGCCGCCGCCCAAGACAAAACCACCTTCGAGCGGCGCAGTCCCGCCACCGGCGAGGTGGTCACCCGCGCCGCCGCCGCGCAACTGGCCGATGTCGACCGGGCCGTGAAGGCCGCCCAGGATGCCTTCCCGGCATGGTCGGCGATGGCGCCCGGCGCCCGCCGCGCCCTGCTGCTCAAAGCCGCCGACACGATGGAAAAATACCGCGCCGAATTCGTCGCGCGCGGCGTCGCCGAAGCGGGCGGCAGCCCGATGTGGTACCAATTCAACGTGACCCTCGCGGGGAACATGCTGCGCGAAGCGGCATCGATGACCACCCAGATCAGCGGCGAGGTCATTCCGTCCGACGTCCCCGGCTCGATGGCCATGGGCCTGCGCCAGGCGTGCGGCGTGGTGGTCGGCCTGGCGCCGTGGAACGCCCCGATCATCCTGGGCACCCGCGCCATCGCCATGCCCCTCGCCTGCGGCAACACCGTGATCCTGAAGGCTTCCGAATTGTGCCCGGCGCTGCACCGGCTGATCGGCACCGTGTTCGAGGAAGCCGGCTTCGCGCCCGGCGTCGTCAACGTCCTCACCAACGCGCCGCAGGACGCGCCGCAGGTGGTCGAGCGCCTGATCGCCGCGCCGGCCGTCCGCCGCGTCAACTTCACCGGTTCGACCAATGTGGGCCGCATCATCGCCCAGCACTGCGCCCGCCACCTGAAACCCGTGCTGCTCGAATTGGGCGGCAAGAACCCGCTGCTGGTGCTGGACGACGCGGACCTGGACGAAGCCGTCGAAGCGGCCGCGTTCAGCGCCTTCTTCAACCAGGGCCAGATCTGCATGTCGGCCGACCGCATTTTGGTCGACAACAAGGTGGCGCCGGCCTTCCTGGAGAAACTGGCCGCCAAAACCGCCACCCTGAAGGCGGCCCAAAGCGACGCCCCGCTGTCCGGCATGATCGATCCGTCGGCCACCACCCGCGTGGCCGCCATGCTGCAGGACGCCCGCGATCGCGGCGCCAAGATCACCCAAAGCTCGGCCGAAGTGGTCGGCAACATCATGCAGCCAGCCATCGTCGACGGCGTGACGCCGGAAATGAAGGTCTACCAGGAGGAATCGTTCGGTCCCATCGTCTCGATCCTGCGCTTCGACACCGACGAGGAAGCCATCGCGCTGGCCAACGACAGCGAGTACGGCCTGTCGTCGGCGGTCTTCAGCCGCGATATCGGCCGTGCGATGGCGGTCGCTCGCCGCATCGAATCGGGCATCTGCCACATCAACGGTCCGACCGTGCACGATGAGGCGCAGATGCCGTTCGGCGGCGTCAAGGGCAGTGGTTACGGGCGCTTCGGCGGCAAGGCGGCCATCGCCGAGTTCACGGAGCTGCGCTGGATCACGATCCAGACGACGTCGCGCCACTACCCGATCTGACAGGAGCTCCGCATGAATCAATCGATGATCGCGGAGCAGTCCAGCGGCACGGCAAAGCGACGCCCGGTCAAACTGGGCAATCCGCAGATCGCGGCCTATCAGGTCGACGGCCTGTGGCACGTGGACGCCGTCACGCCGCTGGAGGCGTTCCCGTCGCGCTTCACCGACCGTCTGGAGTCGGGCGCCGCCGCCCACCCGGAACGCACCCTGGTCGCGCGCCGCGCGGCGGACGGCGACGGCGAATGGATACGGCTGTCGTACGCCGAGGTGCTGCGCCGCGCGCGCAGCATCGGCCAGGCGCTGCTCGATCGCGGCCTGTCGGCCGAACGTCCGCTGGTGATCCTGTCCGGTAACGACCTTGAACACTTCCAGCTCGCGCTGGGCGCCATGTACGCCGGCATTCCGTATGCGCCGGTGTCGCCGTCGTACTCGCTGGTGGCGACCGATTTCACCAAGCTGTCCGAGATGCTGGCCAAGCTGACACCAGGCGCGCTGTTCGCTTGCGATGGCGCCGCCTACAGCCGCGCCATCGGCGCGGTGATGCCGGCGGACGCGGAACTGATACTGGCCCGGGGAGAGGTTCCCGGCCACCAGTCGACCAGCTTCCAGTCCCTGCTCGAGGTCACGCCGTCCACCGTCGAAGCGGCGCATGCCGCCGTCGGCGTCGACACGGTCGCCAAGTTCCTGTTCACCTCCGGCTCGATCAAAAAGCCGAAGGCCGTCACCACCACCCACGGTATGTTGTGCAGCAACCAGCAGATGCTGCTGCAAACCTTCCCGTTCATGGGCGACGAGCCGCCGGTGCTGCTGGACTGGCTGCCATGGAACCACACCTTCGGCGGCAGCCATAATGTTGGCATCGTGCTGTATAACGGCGGCACGCTGTATCTCGACGACGGCAAGCCGACACCGCGCGACTTCCCGACCACCTTGAGGAACCTGCGCGAGATCGCGCCGACGATGTATTTCAACATCCCGAAAGGGTTCGAGATGCTGACCGACGCGATGAAGACCGACGCCCGACTGAGCGCCAACTTCTTCTCGCGGGTCAAGCTGTTCCTGTGCGCCGGCGCCGGCCTGTCGCAGGCGGCCTGGGATAGGCTGGACAACGCCGCCATCGCCGAAACCGGTGAATCGGTCCGCATCATCACGGGGCTGGGCATGACGGAGACGTCGCCGTCGTGCACCTTCGGCACCGGCTCCATCATCAAGGCGGGCTACGTCGGCGTGCCCGCGCCGGGCTGCAAGGTCAAGCTGGTGCCGTTCGGCGACAAGCTCGAAGCGCGCTTCAGCGGCCCGCACGTGATGCCCGGTTACTGGCGCGCGCCGGACCTGAACGCCGCCGTCTTCGACGAGGATGGCTACTACTGCACCGGCGACGCGCTGCGCTTCGTCGACCCGGAAAAACCGGAACTGGGCTTCATGTTCGACGGCCGCATCGCGGAGGACTTCAAGCTCAGTACCGGCACCTTCGTCAGCGTCGGTCCGCTGCGCGCCAAAGTCATCAGCGCCGCCGCCCCGTATGTGCTCGACGCGGTGGTCACCGGCATCGACCGCAACGCCATCGGCCTGCTGCTGTTCCCGCGCATGGAACATTGCCAGGTCCTGTCGGAGCTGGGTCCCGATGCCAGCGCCGCCGAAGTGCTGGCCAGCGCGCCGGTGCGGGCCTGGTTCGAACGCCTGCTCAAGTCGTTGAACCAGGACGCCAGCGGCTCGTCGATGCGCATCGACCGGCTGCTGTTATTGGCGGAACCGCCGTCCGTCGATCATCGCGAGATGACCGACAAGGGTTCGATCAACCAGTCGGCGGTACTGACGCGCCGGGCGGCCGTCGTCGAGGCACTTTATGAAGGCACCGATCCACAAGTAATCATCGCGGCATAAACTAAAAAAGACGGAGACAAGCAATGAAACTTAAAAAACTGGCCAACATCGGCATGGTCGTCAGCGTGGCCCTGGTCGGCATGGGTATGGCGCAGGCGCAGGACACGATCAAAGTCGGCGTCATCGCCGCGCTGACCGGACCTTTCGCCAACACCGGCAAGCCGTTCGAGGATGGCATCAAGACCTACATGCAGCAATACGGCGCCACTGTCGCCGGCAAGAAGATCGAGATCATCTACCGCGACGACGGCGGCACTAACGCCGACATGTCCAAGCGCGCCGCCCAGGAGCTGATCTCGCGCGACAAGGTCAGCTTCCTGATCGGGTTCTCGCTGACGCCCAGCGCGCTGGCGGTGGCGCCGATCGCCACCCAGGCCAAGATCCCGATGATCGTCATGAACGCGGTCACCACCGGCATCACCGCCAAGTCGCCGTACATGCTGCGCACCAGCATGACGATGCAGCAGATGACCGAGCCTTTCGGCACCTGGACCGCCCAGAACAAGGTCGGCAAGGTGTACACGCTGGTGAGCGACTACAGCACCGGCATCGACGCCGAGGCGCGCTTCGGCAAGGGCTTCACCGCCGGCGGCGGCAAGCTGGTTGGCTCGTCGCGCGTGCCGCTGGCCAACCCGGACTACTCGCCGTTCATCCAGCGCATCAAGGACGAGAAACCGGACGCGCTGTTCTTCTTCGCCCCGGGCGCCGAAGATGGCACCGCCCTGCTCAAGGCCTTCAGCGACAAGGGCCTGGACAAGGCGGGCATCAAGTTCCTCGGCGTGGGCGACATGACCAGCGACCATCCGACACTGGAGGCGCTGGGCGACCGCGCGCTCGGCGCCATCACGGTGCTGAACTATTCGACGGCGCTCGACAACCCGGCCAACAAGTCCTTCCTGGCCGCCTACGCCGCCGCCCTGCCGAACGCCCGTCCGCCGACCTTCGTCACCGTGGCGGCCTACGATACGATGGCCATGCTGTACGAAACCATCCGCAAACTGAACGGCACGGTCACGGGCGATACCGCCATGAAGGTGCTGTCCAGCATGAAGCTCGACAGCCCGCGCGGCCCGATCAGCATCGATCCGGCCTCGCGCGATATCGTGCAGAACATGTACGTCCGCGAAGTCAAGAAGGTCAACGGCAAGCTGGTCAACCAGCCGATCAGCACGCTCAAGGACGTGATGCCGAACTAGGTTCAGTCTTACCCCGCAACACCCCGCAATACCCCCAAGCGGGCCCCGACGCAGCCATCAGAACGCCGCGCGGGGTCGGCACGTCCATCGCTTTGCAAGAACAGAGGAGACAACTCGCATGAAAAGCCGCGACACCAACCCATCCACGCCGCCGATGATTCCACTCGCCACCGCCATCGCGGCGGCATTGCTGCTGAGCGCCTGCGCCGGCGGCGGCGACAACGTCGACAGCGCAGGCCTGCCCCGCCTGGCGGCCGCCACCGGCGCAGCGCTGCCCTCCTGCACCGATCTGGTGACGAAGATCCAGCTCGCCAACACCACCATCACCGGCGCCAACAGCATCGCCGCCGGCACCCTGCGCATCGCCGGCAAGCCCGTCCCAGCCCATTGCCAGGTGACCGGCCGCATGTTCGACCGCGTCAGCACCGTCGACGGCGCGCGCTACGCGATCGGCTTCGAGATGCGCCTGCCGCTGAACTGGAACGGCCGCTTCTTCTATCAGGGCAACGGCGGCCTGGACGGCTCCGTCGTGCCCGCCACCGGCCAGGTCGGCGGCGGCGGGCCGCTGGACAGCGCGCTCAACATGGGCTTCGCCGTCATCAGTTCCGACGCCGGCCATGGCGCGCCCAATCCCGCCTTCGGCATCGATCCGCAAGCGCGGCTCGACTACGGCTACCAGGCGGCCGGCAAGCTGACGCCGATGGCCAAGAACCTGATCCAGATCGCCTACGGCAAGGCGCCGGAGCGGTCCTACTTCGGCGGCTGTTCCAACGGCGGCCGTCACACGATGGTGGCGGCGGCCCGCCTCGCCGACCAGTACGACGGTTTCCTGGTCGGCAATCCAGGCTTCCGCCTGCCGCTGGCGGCGATCGCCAACATCGCCGGCGGCCAGGCCTACAATGCGCTGGCCAGCACGCCAGGCGACCTGTCGACCGGCTTCACCAAGGCCGAACGCACCACCGTCGAGAACGCGGTGCTGGCGAAATGCGACGCGCTGGACGGCGCCACCGACGGCCTGATTCAAAACACGCAAGCCTGCCAGGCGGCCTTCGACCTGAATCGCGACGTGCCGACCTGCACCGGCGCGCGCGACGGCAGTTGCCTGAGCGCGGCGCAGAAAACCACCATCGGCGGCCTGTTCGCGGGTGCCACCACCAGTACCGGAACGAAGTTCTATTCCAGCTGGCCATACGACGCCGGCATCTCGACGGGCGGCTGGGCCGACTGGAAGTTCAGCAGTCCGCTGACCCGCGACTCGGGCGCGGTCGGCCTGATCTGGCAGGCGCCGCCGGAAAACCTGGCGACCTTCAACGGACCGCAATTCGCGCTGACCGGCAGTGTCGACAGCATGCTGGCCCGCGTCGGCGCCACCACCTCCGTCTACACCGAAAGCGCGCTATCGTTCATGCTGCCGCCCAACCCGACCAACCTGGCCACGATGAAGAACCGGGGCGGCAAGATGATGGTGTACCACGGCACCGCCGATCCGATCTTCTCCAGCAACGATACCACCGCCTGGTACGACGGCTTGCGCGCGGCCAACGGCGGCGACGCTTCGAACTTCGCGCGCTTCTTCCGCGTGCCCGGCATGAACCACTGCGCCGGCGGCCCGTCGGCCGAACAGTTCGACATGCTGACGCCGCTGGTCGACTGGGTCGAGCGCGGACGGGCGCCCGACCAAGTCATCGCCAGCGTGCGCGGCGCCGGCAATGCCGGTGGCGTGAACGCCGACGTGCCGGCCGGCTGGTCGGCCAACCGCACCCGTCCGTTGTGCCCGTATCCGAAGGCGGCCAAGTACAAGGCCGGCAACATCGAGGACGCCGCCAGCTTCAGCTGCGAGTGAGGTCGCTCCGGAGCCGGCCATCCGGCTCCGGGTCGTTGACGTCGGCGTCGGCGTCGGCGTCGGCAACATGATGAAGCTCTTATGTGACGGCCGAGCAACGACATGCTCTATCGCTCGTTTGATCTTCCGCAGACGCGTTCCGGCGTGAGCCATTAGGCTGGTATGGCTGGCTTGATCAATCCGACGGAGACTGTCATGAAACGCAGGAGAAATATTTACTTGCCGCCTCTGTTGCTGTCGCTATGCCTGTCACTGGCGGCCGGTGGCGCGCAGGCCGCCTTTCGTTACGACGTGGTCGAAATCGGCGGCCTGCGCACCGATGGCCATTCGATCAACAACAGCGGCGAGATCGCCGGCTCGGTCCACGACATTTTCGGCACACCTGAAGCGTTTCTCTACGCGGACGGTGCGTTCTCGCGGCTCGGGACGCTCGGCGGCGCCGAGAGCACGGGGATGGCCATCAACGACCACGGGCAGGTGGTCGGCATGTCGACCATCGACGACGGACGGCGGCGCGCCTATCTCTATTCCAATGGCGGCATGGCCGACCTTGGCACCCTGGGCGGCATCGAGGCGCTGGCCTCGGGCATCAACAACGCCGGGCAGATCGTTGGCAGTTCCGCCAACGGCAATGACGATTGGCATGCGTTCCGGTATTCCGCCGGCGCCATGGAGGACCTCGGCACGCTGGGCGGCAGTGTCAGCGGCGCCTCCGACATCAACCGCCACGGCCACGTCGTCGGCAGCGCCTCCGTCAGCGACGAATTCCGCTGGACACACGCCTTCATGTACGACAACGCCGGCATGCGCGACCTGGGCACCTTCGGCGGCAACTACAGCGCCGCGTGGGGCGTGAACGATGCCGGCCACGCGGTCGGCTATGCCGCCACCGCCGACAATGCCGCCGACCACGCTTTCCTCTACGCCGACGGCGTCATGCACGATTTGGGCACCCTCGGAGGAACTTACAGCTTTGCCAACAGCATCAACAATCGCAACCAGGTGGTCGGCGACTCCAATGTCCTGGGCGATACCGGCACCCACGCGTTTCTCTACGCCGACGGCGGCATGACGGACTTGAACGCGCTGATCGATCCGTCCTCCGGCTGGACCCTTCATTTCGCCTACGACATCAATGACCACGGCCAGATCGCCGCCACCGGCTGCCGCGACGGCGAATGCCTCGCGCTGCGGCTGGACCCCGCCGTCACCGCCGTGCCGGAACCGTCGGCCTGGGCCACGCTGGCATGCGGCCTCGCGGTTCTGATGATGTCGCTATGGATGCGACGCGCGCCGCCGGGGTTCCGGACACACGGCTACCCGCCTGGCCTACCGGCAGGCAGGCCGCCTCCTTCAGAGGGCTCCCGGGGCGGGTTGGCGGGCCCCGCTAATCTGCGCCACGCGTCACCGTGGAAGCCTTGAGTGCCCGGCCGAGGTATGGCGCCGTGCGGCTAGCCTTATCCTTGGCCAACTCCTCCGGAGGCCCGGCCGCGACGATGACACCGCCCTCCTCGCCCGCGCCCGGGCCGACGTCGATTACCCAATCGCTATCGGCCAACACCTGCATATTGTGCTCGACCACCACCACGGTGTTGCCGGCGTCCACCAGCCCATGCAGCTGCGTCATCAGCAACTCGATGTCGGACGGATGCAGCCCGGTGGTCGGCTCATCGAGCACGTACAAGGTGTCGCCACGGCTGGCGCGCTGCAACTCGGTCGCCAGCTTGATGCGCTGGGCTTCGCCTCCGGACAACTCCGTCGCCGGTTGCCCCAGCCGCAAATAGCCCAGTCCCACCGCCCGCAGCACATCGAGCGCATGCCGCAGCGGCGCCTCCTCGGCGAAGAACTCCCACGCCGCGTCCACCGTCATCCGCAGCACCTCGGCGATATTGCGGTCGCGGTAGCGCACCGCCAGCGTATCGGGGTTGTAGCGCGCGCCCTCGCATTCCGGGCAAGGCGCGTACACGCTCGGCAGAAACAGCAATTCGACCATGACAAATCCCTCGCCCGCGCAATTCGGGCAACGGCCCTTGGCGACATTGAACGAGAACCGGCCGGCGTCGTAATGCCGCGCGCGCGCCGACCTGGTGGCGGCGAACAGCTTGCGCACATGATCGAACAAACCGGTGTAAGTCGCCAGGTTGGAACGCGGCGTGCGTCCGATGGGCCGCTGGTCGACCTGCACCAGGCGCCGGACGCCCTTCATGCCGGCGACGATGCGGCCGCGCACATCGCCGCTGCCCGTATCGTCGAGCGCCGCCTCGACCGGATCGGTGTCGGCTTCGGTGACGGCCGCGCTCTGGCCCAGCTGCGCCAGCACCAGTTGAACCAGCGCCTGACTCACGAGGCTGGATTTTCCGGAGCCGGACACCCCGCTCACACTGGTCAACACGCCCAGGGGAAACTCGGCGTCCACGCCATGCAGGTTGTTACGCTCCACACCGCGCAAGCGCAACCAGTCGGCCGGCGCGCGCGCCGTGCGCGCCGATCGCTCCACGCGCTCGAACAAGTACTGCGCGGTGCGCGACTCGCCCACGTCGGCCAGTCCATCCGGCACGCCGCTATACAGTACGCGGCCGCCCTGTTGACCGGCCTTCGGCCCGACATCGACGATCCAATCGGCGTGGCGTATGACATCCAGCGCGTGCTCGACGACGAACAGCGAATTACCCGCCGCCTTGAGCCGGTCGAGGGCACGCAACAGCGCCTCGGTATCGACCGGATGCAAGCCCGCCGACGGTTCGTCCAATACATAGACCACGCCGAACAAGCTGGAACGGACCTGCGTCGCCAGCCGAAGGCGCTGCAGTTCGCCGGGCGACAACGTCGGCGTGCCGCGTTCAAGACTCAAGTATCCCAGGCCAAGGTCCAGCAGCACCGCCAGCCGCGCCACCAGATCCTGGGCAATGCGCTGCGTGACGATGGCTTTCTCCGGATGCCGCTCGGCGTCCTTCGCCCTGGCCTTGGTTTTGGCTGCCGGCGGCTTGCCCTCCGCGTACGGCTCGAGCAACTGCGCCAAGCGCTGCAAAGGCAGGCGTCCGATCTCGGTGATATCGTGACCGCCGAACGTCACCGACAGCGATTCCTTCCGCAAGCGCTTGCCCTCGCAGGTTGGACAATCCATGCCGACCAAATACTGCGACACGCGCTTCTTCATGATCGCGCTCTCGGTGCCGGCGAACGTCTGCAGCACATATTTGCGCGCGCCGGTGAAGGTGCCCTGGTAGCTCGGCGTCTCCTTGCGCTTGTGCGCGCGCCGCGCCTCGGCCGGAGTCAGGCCCGCGTACACCGGCACGGTGGGCTGTTCGTCGGTGAACAGTATCCAGTCGCGCTGCTTCTTGGGCAGCTCGCGCCACGGCGTGTCAACGTCGTAGCCGAGCGTCACCAGGATATCGCGCAGATTCTGACCGTGCCAGGCGGTGGGCCATGCCGCCACCGCGCGCTCGCGTATCGTCAGACTGTCGTCCGGCACCATCGAGCGCTCGGTGGCCTCGTACACCCTGCCCAGTCCATGACACTGCGGGCACGCGCCCTGCGGCGTATTGGGCGAGAAAGACTCCGCATACAGCAGCTCCTGGCCGGGCGGATAGTCGCCCGCGCGCGAGTACAGCATGCGCAGCGAATTGGACAAGGTGCTGACACTGCCCACCGAGGAACGGGTGGTCGGCGCGCCGCGCTGCTGCTGCAGCGCCACCGCCGGCGGCAGGCCGTCGATCGAATCGACCTCCGGCACCGCCATTTGGTGGAACAGGCGCCGCGCGTATGGCGACACCGACTCCAGGTAGCGCCGCTGCGCCTCCGCGTACAAGGTGCCGAAAGCCAGCGAAGATTTGCCGGAGCCGGAGACGCCGGTGAACACCACCAGCGCGTTGCGCGGGATGTCGACGTCGACGTTCTGCAGATTGTGCTCGCGGGCGCCGCGCACGCGAACGCAACCCGAGGAGCCGGTGTCGATGACGGAATGCTGTTGAGAAACTTCGGTTGCGGGGCGATGCTTGGCCATAGAACGATCCATTAGTAATTTGGTCCCAGCATTATCGATTACGCCGGATCGGTATGTACGGCAACGTACCCGCCCGTCCATGTCGGGCCGGGCCGTCATCACGCCCGCCCTGCCATCTGTGTGCGTCATCGAACATACGCATTGCCGGGCCCGTCACATCATATTAGCCAACCCACTCCAACCAACAGGAACATCGCCATGTCCAAAACAGTCGCCGAAGTCGTTATCGAAACCCTGCAGGACGCCGGGGCCAAACACTGCTGGGGCATACCCGGCGATTCGCTGAACTATATCACCGACGCGATCCGCCGCAGCGAGATCGAATGGGTGCACGTGCGCCATGAGGAGGCCGGCGGTTTCGCCGCCGGCGCCGAGGCCATCGTCGCCAACCGCCTGGCCCTGTGCGCCGGCTCCTGCGGGCCGGGCAGCCTGCACTTCATCAACGGCTTGTTCGAGGCGCACCGCAACCGCTCGCCGGTGGTGCTGATCGCCAGCCAGATCACCCGCGACGAGCTGGGGACGGACTTCCCGCAGGAGGTCGACTACAAGCCGATCTACGACCATTGCAGCGTGTTTTGCCAGGAGATCCGCACGCCGGCGCACGCCAAGCGCATCACCGCCATGGCGGCGCAAGCGGCGCTAACCAAGGGCGGCGTGGCCGTCATCATCCTACCGGTCGACCTGTCCAAGGAATCGGCGGTCGACGAGCCGCATTTCTCCGTCCACCTGCCGCAACCGCAAACCCGGCCCTCGGACACCGAAATGAACCGCATCGCCGAAATCATCAACGATGGCAAGAAGATCGCGATCTACGCCGGTTCCGGCTGCGAAGGCGCGCACGGGCCGCTGATGGCGCTGGCCGAGCGTATCAAGGCGCCGATCGCGCACACCTCGCGCGCCAAGGATTTTGTCGAGTATAACAACCCCTACAACGTCGGCATGACCGGCATCTTCGGCATCGACTCCGGCTACCACGCGGTGACCGAATGCGACACCCTGCTTTTGCTGGGCTGCGATTTCGCCTGGCGCCAGTACTATCCCGCGCATGCCCGCATCATCCAGATCGACATCGATCCGACCCATCTGGGACGGCGCCACCCGGTCGAAGTGGGCGCCGTCGGCGACATCGCCACCACCCTGGCGGCGCTGCTGCCGCGCGTGCAGATACGCGGCGACCGCGAATTCCTCGACCAGTGCGTCGAGCGCCACCAGAAGGCCGTCGAACACCTGAACGAGCGCGCCACGCCCGGCGACGGAACCACGATACGCCCGCAATACCTGACCGCGATGATCGACAAGCACGCCGACGACGACGCCATCTTCACCGCCGACGGCGGCTCGCCGATGGTGTGGGTGCTGCGCCACACCCGCGCCACCGGCAAACGCCGCACCCTGGTCAGCCTGACCCACGGCACCATGGCCAACGCCATGCCGCAGGCCCTGGGCGCCAAGAAGGCCTTCCCGCAGCGCCAGGTCATCTCGCTGTCCGGCGACGGCGGCCTGACAATGATGATGGGCGACTTGATCACGGCGGTACAGGAAAACATCGCCATCAAGGTCGCCGTCTACAACAACGGCTCGCTGGGCTTCGTCGAGCTGGAACAGAAGGTCGAAGGCCTGCTGGACGCCTACACCGAACTGAAAAATCCGAATTTCGCCGCTGTCGCCGAGGCTATCGGCATCTACGGCCGCCGCGTCGAATCGGCGGCGGAACTGGAATCGGAGGTGCAAGCGTGGCTGGCGCACCCGGGTCCCGCCTTGCTCGATGTAACCACTGACCGCTTCGAACTGGTCATGCCGCCGAACATACAGGCATCCCAGGTGCTGGGCACCGCGCTGTACTCGGTCAAGGCCGTGCTAAGCGGACGCGGCAGCGATGTGGTTGATATGATCAAGGACAATTTCGTCAAATAAGCGGCGCGCCGACGCCAGATGTTTGCGCCTAACATTTTTTGACAACTTTATGTTGACAACCCCCGGGGATCGAACCTACACTGAAATGGTCGCGCAATCATTGACATGAATTTTCATGATTTCGCACCCCGACTCAATTCCGGTTCAACGCGAACCGGGACCGGCTTGTGGCATTTTTTTCTGTAATGGGTTCTAGCTCTCCTGCCCCATCCCCCGGGGCAGTTTGTACACCGTCGCGTCACCGCGGCGGTGTCTTTTTTTTAATTGGATTTTTAGGAGCACCATGCGAGCACCGACACGACGCACCGCGCTCACCTGCGCCTTCGCGCTGTTTCTGCTGGAGGGTGGCGCCGCGCTGGCGGCCAATTCCGTCCCCTACCTGCGCAAGCAAGGCACGGCCACGCAATTAATGGTCAACGACCAGCCCTTCCTCATCCTTGGCGGCGAACTGCATAATTCGTCGGCATCGCACCTGCCGTATCTGAACAAGCTCTGGCCGGCGCTCAAGGGAGCGGAACTGAACACCGTGCTGGCTCCCGTGCAGTGGGACCAGATCGAGCCGGTCGAAGGCCGCTTCGATTTCGCCGTCCTCGATGGAATGCTGAAACAAGCGCGCGCCAACGACAAGAAACTGATCCTGTTGTGGTTTGGCGCCTGGAAGAATTCGATGTCGACCTATGTGCCGCCGTGGGTCAAGCGCGACGCCCAGCGCTTCCCGCGCTCCCTCGCCCGCAACGGCGTGCCGCAAGAGGTGCTGACGCCGTTCAGTCCCAAGACGCTGGCCGCCGACACCACCGCCTACCGCGCGCTGCTGGCGCACCTGAAACAGGTCGACACCGAGCGCACCGTCATCATGGTACAGGTGGAGAACGAGATCGGCATGCTGCCCGACGTGCGCGATTACAGCCCGCTGGCCAACGCCGCCATCGCCGGCCAGGTGCCGAAGGCCTTGACCGATTATCTGGGCGCCAACCGCGCCAGGCTGCATCCGTCGGTGCAGGCGCTGTGGGCCGCCAACGGCCATCGCACCAGCGGCACCTGGGCCGAGGTGTTCGGCACGTCGACCGCCGCCGAAGAGGTTTTCCAGGCCTGGGGCTACGCCACCTTTGTGGAGGCCATGACCGCTGCCGGCAAGGCGGCGTATCCGCTGCCGATGTACGTCAACGCGGCGCTGAACCGTCCCGGCAAGAAGCCGGGCGAGTATCCGAGCGCCGGACCGCTGCCGCACCTGTTCGATATCTGGAAGGCCGGCGCGCCGTCCATCGATGTGCTGGCGATCGACACCTACTTCCCCAACTTCACGGAATGGGCGCCGCAGTTCAAGCGGCCGGACAACCCGCTGTTCATCCCGGAAGCCGACAACGCCGGCCGGCATGACGCGGCCGCCAAGGCTTTTTACGCGATCGGCGAGTTCGACGCGTTCGGTTTCTCGCCCTTCGGCGTCGAGGACAGCGAGCCCACCGATCCGCTGCCGAAGGCGTATCGCCTGCTGCGCCAGTTGACGCCTTTGATCAACCAGGTGCAAGGCAGCGGCAATATGCGCGGCTTCAAGGCCAAGGTGTCGTATGACGGCGTGGTGGACGCGTCGCCGCAGCAGGTGACGATGGGCGACTACACTCTGCAGGTCAGCTTCAGCAACCCGTGGGCTAAGACGGACAGCAAGGATCTTGAGGGTTGCGGCGGCTTGATCATCAAACTGTCGGACGACGAGTTTCTGCTGGCGGGTAAAGGATTGACGGTGAAGTTCACCGATGCCACAGGCGCGGGGGATTTGATCGGGCTGGAGAAGGTAACCGAAGGGACCTACGAAAACGGCAAATGGAAAGACGGCCGCTGGCTTAATGGCGACGAGATCCACCAGGGCCGGCAGATCATGCTGGTGACGGGTGAATTCACGATGCAGAAGGTGAAATTGTACCGTTACCGATAGCATTGAAGGCGGTCGGTCGAGCGAACCGCCGCCCCTAAGCCGCAGGGTCGGACCCCGTACGGGGTCCGACCCTTGTTCGCCGCCGTGCGGGTTGAAACGGCGCCCGAACGCGGCCTGATTCGACTACCCCACCATCAACTTCACGGACTTCAACTTCACGCTATCCGGACCCGCGTGGATGGTAAAACTACCCGGCTCCACCACCCGCTTCATCTGCGCATTAAAGAACCACAGATCCGACGGCTTGATCTCGAACGTCAGCGTGCGCTTCTCACCCGGTTGCAAGGTCACGCGCTTAAACGCCTTCAACTCCAGAACCGGGCGCGTCGCCGAACTGACATCATCCCGAATGTAAATCTGGACCACTTCATCGCCCGCCAACTTGCCGGTATTGGTCACATCCACCTGCACCGAAGTCGAGCCACCCACGCTGATCGACTCCTTGGTCAAACGCGGCGCCGAAATATCGAAGGTCGTGTAACTCAACCCGAACCCGAACGGATACAAAGGCTTGGTGCTGCCGTCGATGTAGCCACGGCGCGCCGAAGGCTTATGGTTATAAAACACCGGCAACTGGCCGACATTGCGGGCAATCGACACCGGCAGCTTGCCCCCCGGGTTGGCGCGGCCGAACAACAGATCGGCGGCCGCGTGGCCGGTCTCCTGCCCCATGTACCAGCCCTCGATCAGCGCATCGGCCTTCTCCGCCAGCAGGTTGACCGACAGCGGACGCCCGTTCAGCAGGAACACCACGGTCGGCTTACCCAACGCGAAGATCGCCGCCGCCAGATCATTCTGCTGCCCCATCAGATCCAGGCTCGCACGATCGCCCAAATGCTCGTCGGCCCAGGCCTCGCGGCTGGTCTGCTCGTTATCGCCCAGCACCATGATGATAATGTCCGCCGATTTTGCGGCCTGCACCGCGTCGGCGATCAGCTTCGCATTGACCTCGGGCTTGACGAACTTGATCTCGTCCTTACCCCAGATGCGCTCCTCGGTGATGCGCACGCCTTCCGAATACGCCAGCTCGAAGCCCTGCGCCTTGCTCTCCGCCAGCAGGCCGTCATAGATCGACACCACATGGCGCGGTATGTCGGAGTAGCCGCCGATCGGCGTATCCTTGGCGTGGGTCCCGAGCAGCAGCACCTTGCCGACCTTCTTGGCGTTCAGCGGCAGCAGGCCCTTGTCGTTCTTCAGCAGCACAGGCGTGCGCGTCGCGGACAAGCGCGCCAGGGCAATCGCGTCCGGCGTGGCGGTCAGACTGTCGGCCACCTTGGCATCGACGTATGGCTGCTCGAACAGGCCCGCCTGGAACTTCAAGGTCAGCACGCGGCGCACCACGACATCAATTTCTTTTTCGCTGATGCGCTTTTCCTTCACCAGCGCCGCCAGCGCCAGGTAGCCCTCGCCGTCCGGGGTTTCGACATCGACGCCGGCTTTGAACGCCAGCAAGCCTGCCTCTTTCGAGTCGGCGGCCAGCTTGTGGCGCGTGACCAGTTCCTTGATGCCGAAATAATCGGAAACCGTCAGCCCCTTGAAGCCCCACTCCTCGCGCAGCACCTTGTGCAGCAGCCAGTGATTGGCGTGCGACGGGATGCCGCCGATCTCGTTATACGACGGCATGACGGCACCGACGTTGGTTTCCTTGATCAGTTTTTCGAACGGCGGGAAGAAGTCCTCGCGCAAGGTGCGCTCGCTGATTTCGGCAGGGCCGATGTTGGTGCCGCTCTCCGGCTGGCCGTGGCCCGTCATGTGCTTGAGCGTGACGAAGACCTTGTCCTTGGCAAGCATCTTGTCCTTGCCGGCGAAGCCGATCACCGCCGCCTTGCCCATCTCGCCGCACAGGTACGGGTCTTCGCCGTAGGTCTCCTCGATCCGTCCCCAGCGCGGTTCGCGCGCCACGTCGACCACCGGCGCCAGCGCCAGATTGGCCCCGCGCACGCGCATCTCGCGCGCCGCCACGCTGAAAATCTTCTCGACCAGCTCCGGGTCGAACGACGACGCCAGGCCTATCGCCTGCGGGAAGCTGGTCGCGTCGCGCGCCACGTAGCCGTGCAGCGCTTCCTCGTGCGTCAGCATCGGAATGCCAAGGCGGGTCTGTTCGACCGCCCATTTTTGCGCCGCATTGACGTAGTTCGCCGTCTCCAGCGCGTTGCGGTTGGCCTTTTCGCCGGTGTCGCCGGCGCCTGCCGCCTGGCCGAGCTGACGGTCGGAGGGACGTCCCAGCATGCCCATGCCGTTCGGGTAGTTCTTCTTCGCCTTCTCGGCGGAGAACTCGCCGGCGGCATCCTGCATCTCGGTCTTCTTTTGCCAGATGCACTGCAGCTGGGCGATCTTCTCGTCCAGCGTCATACGGCCCAGCAGATCGTCCACGCGCTTTTCCAGCGGCAGCGAAGGATTCTTGTAAGGCGCCTGCGCGGCCGCCGCCAGCGCCATCGGCGCCGACATCACGGACAGGCCGGCGACGCCGGTCATCGAGGACAGGAACTGCCTGCGGTTACTTTTCATGTGCTGCGTCTCCAATTGTTTTTAGTTGGTTTTCCGATGCTACCGTATTACTATAATATGAAAACGATTTCAGGGGTATGAAAACCCCACTTCAAAACTGATGCTGGATTTGACCTGGCGTCGGAACGCGGAAGCGGAACACGCCACCGGCCAAGGGCTGGCCAGCCAACTCCTCTTCCGACAACCCCTTGCGGGCAGTCGTAACAAACACCGTGCGCAGGTCATGACCGCCGAAAGCGATCTTGGTGATGTTCGAACAAGGCATGGCCACGGTATCGATCAACTCACCCTGGGCCGAATAGCGCTCGATGCGCGCGCCGGCGAACAGGGCGATCCACACGGCGCCATCGGAATCGACGGTCGTGCCATCCGGGTAGCCTTCCCCCGCGATCCGCACGAAAACACGCTTGTTCGTCAAATGGCCGGCATCGTCGATATCGAAGGCGTAGATGGTCTTCTCAAGCGTGTCGGTGTGGTAGAAGGTGCGGCCGTCCGGGCTGCAGGCCGGCCCATTGGTGATGACGTAGCCCTTGTCCTTGCGGCGCGGCTGTCCCTTGCGCTGCACGCGGTACAGCGAGCCGCTGGCCTTCACCTCGGCGTTGTCCATGGAGCCGAACCACAAGGCGCCGTGACGGTCGATATACCCGTCGTTCAAACGGTTGCCCGGCAAATCCGTCTCCACCTCGTGCAGCAGGTCCAAGGCGCCGCTGTCGAACGAAAACCGCATCAACTGCCCCGGCAGGCCGCAAACGAAGTCGCCGCCGCGCATCGGCAGCGCAAAGCCTACTTCATCGGGCAGGCTCCAGCTCTGGCGCAAGCCGCCGTCCTCGCCGCAGCGATGCACCTTGCGCTCCTTGATATCGACAAAATACAGGGCGTGGTTCTCGGCGTGCCACACGGGGCCTTCGCCCAGGGTCGCGCCCAAGGCCCAGATGCATTCGGGTTCGATCTGGAATGTACTCATGCGCCGTACCACCCAGCATCGACGAAGTAATCACGGCCGGAACAGCGGCCGGCGTTGTCCGACGCCAGGAACAGCGTCATCGCGGCGATATCCTCCGGTTCCACCCGTTCGTGCAGACATTGCGCGTCGAGGATTTCCTGCTCGCCCTCGGGCGTATGCCACAGCGCCATCTGGCGCGGCGTGCGCACCGACCCCGGGATAATGCAGTTGACGCGGATGCCGAACGGGCCGAGTTCGCGCGCAAGCCCGCGCGTCATTCCCTCGATCGCGGCTTTGGCGGTCACGTACAGCGTCAGTTTTGGCAAGGCCAGATGCCAGGAGATCGAGCCGAAATTCAGGATCACGCCGGTGCCGGCGGCCTTCATGCCTGGCGCCACCGCCTGCGCGCAGAAGAACTGGTGCCGCAGATTGACAGCCATGCTCTCGTCCCAATACTTTTGCGTGACTTCCTTGACTTCATGCCGGTGGTCGTTGGCGGCGTTGTTGACCATGATTTCCACGGCCCCGCACTCGCTCTCGATCGTGGCCATCACCTGCGCCAGCGCATCGAGGTCGGTCAGGTCGCAGTGAAAAAAGCGCGGCGGATGCTTGGCGGCGCCCAGGCTGGACGCCAGTTCACGCGACGCCTCGTCCACGATATCGATGAAGCACACCTGCGCGCCCTGCGCGGCGAATGCCTCCACCAACGCCGCCCCGATGCCTGTGCCGCCGCCGGTGATCAGTACGCGCTTGTCGGCCAGGTTCGGATACGTCGCATACACCATCTTCTTCCTCGCGGAAGTTGCTTGGACCATCTTGTTCATCTCCATTTTATTTTATTAGTTGATTCAGGTCCGCCTCCCGCTATTACGCTACATCCCCCAGCAAACCGCGTTGCGCCAGATTGCGGTACAACGAGCGCACGCCAAAAGTCCATGGCGCGATGGCGTCGCTGCGCTGCACGTGATTGACCAGCGTACCGAGCGAAGGGCTGGCGATGCTGACCCGGTCACCCAGCTTGTGGGTGAAGCCCGCACCCGGCGCGCCACGGTCTTTGATCGGCGAGAACATCGTACCGAGGAAGAGCATGAAGCCGTCCGGATACTGGTGATGCGCGCCGGCGGTTTGCGCCACCAGATCCAGCGGATCGCGGCTGATTTCGCGCATGCGGCTTTCGCCGTCGAGGCGGAAGCCGTCGTCGGCACCCTCGATCAGCAGGCGCAGTTCGGCATTGCGCACGGTGTCGATGGTGAAGGAACCGTCGAACAGGCGGATGAACGGTCCCACGCCGCACGAGCCGTTGTTATCCTTGGCTTTGCCCAGCAAGAGCGCGCTGCGGCCTTCGATGTCGCGCAGATTGACGTCGTTGCCCAGCGTGGCGCCCACCGCCTGCGCGCGGCTGTTCACGGCCAGCACGACCTCCGGCTCCGGATTGTTCCACTTCGAATCCGGATGCAAGCCGACATCGGCGCCGAAGCCGACCGCGGACATCGGCTGCGCCTTGGAGAACACCTCCGCATACGGCCCGATGCCCACTTCCATATACTGCGACCAGGCGCCGCGCTCGATGAACTGCTGCTTGAGTTTTTCCGCTTCCGGCGAGCCGGGTTTGATGGCCGACAGGTCGGCGCCGATATCCTTGAGCAGGGTGGCGCGCAACGCATCGGCGCGCGCCGCGTCGCCGCCGGCCTGTTCTTCGATCACGCGCTCGAGCAGGCTGACCGCGAAAGTCACCCCGCAAGCCTTTATCGCCTGCACATCGCAAGGCGCCAACAGGCGCGGACTGCGCGTATTGGCATCCGCGCCCAGCGCGGCCTCGATCAGCGCCTCCACGCGGCCCAGCGACTCGCCCTGCGCGGCGCGCGCGAAGCCGGCGGGATCGTCCTGGTCCAGCAGATCGGCGACGGTGGCGCTGCGGGCGGTGATATCGAATACTTCGCCGTCGCGCACGACCACCACGCATGGGCCATTGACGTCATCGCGCCACACACGGCCAACGAGCAGGGCCTGCGGCAGATCGGCCGGCAAATGCACCGCTGTCGGTGCGTGCTTCAGTTGATTTTTCATGTTCTCCCCAGACTCGGTTTGTTAGGGTAATACGTCCATTCGGGCACCAGATAGCGCATCGCCATCGCGTCGTCGCGCGCGGTGGACGCCACTTTCTTATACAGTTCGTGCGCCGCCTCGATGCGATCCATGTCCGGCTCGATGCCCAGACCCGGCGCCTTCGGCACCCGGACCTCGCCGCCGACGATTTGCAGCGGCTCGCGCGTCAAGCGCTCCTGGCCTTCCTGCCAGATCCAGTGCGTATCGATGGCGGTGATTTTACCCGGCGCCGCCGCCGCCGCGTGGGTGAACATCGCCAGCGACACGTCGAAATGGTTATTCGAGTGCGAGCCCCAGGTCAGTCCCCATTCGTGGCAAAGCTGCGCCAGCCGCACGGAGCCCTGCATGGTCCAGAAGTGCGGATCGGCCAGCGGAATATCGACCGCGCCGAGCAAATGCGAATGGGCCATCTGGCGCCAGTCGGTGGCTACCATGTTGGTAGCAGTCGGGATGCCGGTCGCGCGGCGGAATTCGGCCATGATCTCGCGGCCCGAATAGCCGTTCTCGGGGCCGCAGGGATCTTCGGCGTAGGCCAGAAGGTGGCCCTTGCCGCGACAAATATCTATCGCCTCGCGCAGGGACCAGGCGCCGTTCGGGTCCAGGGTCACACGGGAATCGGGGAAGCGCGCCTTGATCGCCGCCACCGCCTCCATCTCCTCGGCGCCATGCATCACGCCACCTTTGAGCTTGAAGTCGCGGAAGCCGTATTTATCGACCGTCGCCTCGGCCAGTTTGGCGATGGCGGCCGGTGTCATCGCCTCCTGGTGGCGCATGTGATACCAGTCGCTTGCGGCGCCCTGCCCGGCCAGGTAATCGAGGTCTGTGCGCTTGCGGTCGCCGATGTAGAACAGATACGCCAGCATCGGCACGCTGTCGCGCTGCTGGCCCGCCCCCAGCAGCTCGCAAACGGGCACGCCAAGATGCTGACCAAGCAGATCGAGCAGCGCCGCCTCGACGGCTGTGACCACGTTTTCCAGCCGCAGGTTGATCTCGTGCGGCTGCTTCAACACCTGCGCCTCGGCCTCGGACGTCACCTGGTACTGCTGGCCGCTGACATCCTTGTTGGCGATGGCGTCGCGGATGCCGTTGAGGGTGCGGTTATAACGGCCGATCTGCGTGCCGACCACCAGCGGAACGGCGTTTTCCAGCGCCCGCAGTATGCCCGCGCCGCCGGGCACTTCCCCCATTCCGGTATGCCCCGCGCTATCCTTCAACAGCACCAGATTGCGGGTGAAGTATGGCGCATGCGCGCCGCACAAATTGAGCAGCATGCTGTCGTGGCCCGCCACCGGGATGACGCGCATTTCCGTGATTACTGGGGCTGCCGATTTGTCTAAATTTGTTGCCTGTACCATGCCTTTACCCTAAAATGATAAGCGCTAACATTTAACCAGTGTGAAGGATTTATGCGACCAAGTCAACACGCGTCATACGTCCGCTTCGGCGGATTGTTAGTCACCGCCCTGGCGGCGATCGTACCCGCTCTGGCGCTGACCGCCTGCGCGTCGCTGAACGGCCCCGCCCCGGGCGGCGAAGTCCCGGCCCGGGATAGCCGCTGGGTCGCCTCCTGGGGCACGGCGCAGCAGATCCCCGACGCGCCCAACGAGCTGCCCGCCGCGAACTGGCGCGATGGCAGCTTGCGCCAGACGGTGCGCCTCTCACTGGGCGGCAGCCGCCTCCGGGTGCGGCTCAGCAATGTGCACGGCACCGCGCCGCTGATGGTGGAAGGCGCCAGTGTCGCCCTCGCGCTGGCCCCGGGCAAAGCGCGGATCGACGGCGCCACCTCGCGCGCGCTCACCTTCGACGGCAGTACATCGGTGATGATACCCGCCGGCGCCGAATATTATAGTGACGCGGTGGCGCTGGAGGTAAAACCGGCCAGCGACCTCGCCGTGTCGTTGTACTTCAAGGAGGCGCCACCGCGTCAAACCAGCCACTCCGGCTCGCGCGCCACCAGCTTCTTCACCAAGGGCAACCGCATCATGGACGCCGAATGGGCCGAAGCCGGGACCATCGGACGCTGGTTCCTGGTGAGCGATGTCGACGTACAGGCGCCGCGCGGCACCGGCGCCTTTGTCGCCGTCGGCGACTCGATCACCGACGGCTACGGCGTCACCACCGACGGCAATAACCGCTGGACGGACCTGCTGGCGGCGCGTCTGCGCCAGGATGGCCAGCAAGTGGGGGTGGTCAACGCCGGCATCGGCGGTGGCCGCATGCTGCGCGACGGCCTGGGACCGAATCTCGCGTCACGCTTCGACCGCGACGTGCTCTCGCGCGCCGGGGTCACGCACGCGCTGGTGTTCATCGGCGTCAACGACCTGGGCGGCCAGCACCGCAACACGCCGGACCTTCCCGCCGATCGCAAAAAACTGCTGGCCGATCTGCGCCTCGCGCATCGCCAGCTGGCAGAGCGCGCGAAGGCGCGCGGCATCTGTATGATTGGCGCAACCATCACCCCATACGTGGGCAGCGACTACTACCACCCCGAGCCGGAAAACGAAGCCGACCGCCAGGAACTCAACGACTGGATACGCAACTCCGGCGTGTTCGACGCGGTGGTCGACTTCGACGCAGCGCTACGCGACCCCGCCGACCCGAAAAGAATCAGCAAACCGCTGGACTCCGGCGACCACCTGCACCCGTCACTGGCAGGCTACCGCGCCCTGGCCGAAGCGGTCCCATTGGACCTACTCCGCCGCAACTGCAAAAAACCAGGAAACTGACACCAGAGACACCGAGGAAACACGTAGGGCGGATTAGCGAAGCGTAATCCGCCAAGCTCCGCCAGCAGCCAATGCAACAGGCCACAAACACAAAAAAATGGATAACCATTAAAAAAATGAGACAACTCCACCTCGCAGGCGCCGTCCTCCTGGCGCTGCTAACCTGCGCCCTCCCCGCCCAAGCGTTAGGCCAAAAACGCCTGGCGACCTTCGACACCCCGGCCCCCGACGCCGTCACGCTGGCGAACGCCGGCCGCGCCGCCACCATCTACGTCGACCAAACCGATCACCCCGGCGTCCTCCGCGCCGCGCGCGACCTCCAGGAGGACATTGCCCGCGTCAGCACCGCCCGTCCCGCGCTGGAGCAAACCGGCAAACCGGCGGGCGCCGACGTCATCATCATCGGCACCATCGGCAAAAGCCCCCTGATCGACCAACTGATAAGCGCCGGCAAACTGAACGTCTCCGCCATCGAAGGCAAATGGGAAGGCTGGCAGGTACAAACACTGCGCAATCCGCTGCCCGGCGTCGAACGCGCCCTGGTCATCGCCGGCAGCGACAAGCGCGGCGCCATCTACGGCATCTACGAAATCTCCGAGCAGATCGGCGTATCGCCATGGCAGTGGTGGGCCGACGTGCCGGCGCAAAGCCACGCCAGCATCTACGCCTCCGCGCCCGTCGCCGTCAGCGACGCCCCGGTGGTGCAATACCGCGGCATCTTCCTCAACGACGAACAACCGGCGCTGACCGGCTGGGTCAAGCAGCGCTACGGTGGCTACAACCACGAGTTCTACACCAAGGTATTCGAGCTGCTGCTACGCCTGCGCGCCAACTACCTGTGGCCGGCGATGTGGAACTCGGCCTTCTACGACGACGACAAATTGAACGGCAAGCTGGCCGACGAGTACGGCATCGTCATGGGCACCTCCCACCACGAACCGATGATGCGCGCGCAGCAGGAATGGAAACGCCAGGGCAAAGGCCCGTGGGACTACAACAAGAACGCACGCGTGCTGGATGACTTCTGGAGCAAAGGCCTGCGCAACACGCGCGACTATGAAAAAATGATCACCATCGGCATGCGCGGCGACGGAGACGAGCCGATGTCGGAGGAATCCAACGTCGCCCTGCTGGAACGCATCGTCAGCCGCCAGCGCGAAGCCATCGCCAAGGAGATCAACCCGGACGTTACCAAAGTGCCGCAAACCTGGGCGCTGTACAAGGAGGTCCAGGACTACTACGAGAAAGGCATGCGCGTTCCCGATGACGTCATGCTGCTCTGGTGCGACGACAACTGGGGCAATATCCGGCGCCTGCCGACGCAGGAGGAGCGCAAGCGCGCCGGCGGCGCTGGCGTCTACTACCATTTCGACTACGTCGGAGGTCCGCGTTCCTATAAGTGGATCAACGTCACCCCGCTGCCCAAAATTTGGGAGCAGATGCATCTGGCGTGGCAGTATCAGGCCAACCGCATGTGGATCGTCAACGTGGGCGACCTCAAACCGATGGAAGTGCCGATCGAATTCTTCCTGACCTACGCGTGGAACCCCGCCGCCTGGCCGGCGCAGCGCCTGCCGGACTACCTGAAACTATGGGCGACGCGTGAATTCGGCCCGGAACACGCCGACGACATCGCCGACATCGTCGCCAAGTACGCGAAGTACAACGGGCGCCGCAAACCTGAGCAGCTGGAACCGACCACCTACAGCCTGGTGAACTATGGCGAGGCGGAGCGCATCGTCGACGAGTACCGCGATATCGCCACGCGCGCGGAACGTATTTCGGCCGCGCTGCCGGCCGCCAAGCGCGATGCCTTCTTCCAGCTGGTGCTCTATCCGGTGCAGGCCAGCGCCGTGGTCAACGAGCTGTATGTCACCGCCGGCATGAACCGTCTTTACGGCCTGCAGGGACGCACCTCCACCAACGACCTTGCGGCGCGCACGCGCCAGCTGTTCCAGCAGGATGCGGAACTGGTGCGGCGCTATCATGAGGACATCGCCGGCGGCAAATGGAACCACATGATGTCGCAGACCCACCTGGGCTACACCTACTGGAACCAGCCGCCGCGCAATGTAATGCCGCCGGTGACCGAGGTGCAGGTTCCCAAAGAGGGCGACATGGGCGTGGCCGTCGAAGGCAACGCCAATGTCTGGCCCGGCCCAGCCGGCGACACCCTGGCGCTGCCAGCCCTCGACGCGTTCGAGGCACGCCCGCGCCACATCGAAATCTTTAATCGCGGCCAGCAATCATTCGACTACAAGATAACCGCCAGCGCGCCGTGGATCTTACTCGACAAGCCTGCGGGCCGTGTGGAACGCGAACAGCGCGTCGGCGTGGACGTGCGCTGGGCCGACGTCCCCGCCGGCGTGGATCGCGCGACCTTGACCGTATCGGGCCCGAACGGCGCCAAAACCACGGTCGCCGTTCCGCTGCGCCGGGCAACCAGTATGACAAAGGCGGCCAAGGGCGACTTTATCGAAACCGCCGGCGTGGTGTCGATGGAAGCGGAACACTACACCCGCGCGGTGGCGCCCGAAAAGCGCGAATGGCTGCGTATTCCCGACCATGGCCGCACGATATCGGGCATGACCACGCTGCCGGTCGACGCCCCGCCGGACGGCGTGCCGCAAATGCGGCTTGAGTATCAGATGCAGCTCACCACCAAAGGCCAGGTCACCGTGCACGCCACGCTGGCGCCGACCCAGAAAATCCAGCCGGGACCAGGCCTGCGCTATGCTATTTCATTCGACGACGAAGCGCCGCGGATCGTCAACCTGCATGCGGACAGCTCCGAAAAAGCATGGGAACGCACCGTCTCGCATGGCGCCACCGTGATGACCTCCCGGCACGTGATAGAAAGCGCAGGCAAACACACGTTGAAATTCTGGGTGATCGATCCCGCCCTGGTGCTGCAAAAACTGGTGGTCGACACCGGTGGCCAACGCGACAGCTATCTCGGGCCACCCGAAAGCCCGCGCGCACGCTGATTAAAAAAATACAAAACGGAGACAAGATGGCAAACATATTTATGAAGCTGATGGCGACTGTGCTGTTGTCGTTGGCCGCCGCCGCGCCGGCATACGCCGCCGACGAGGACGGCTACGACCTGTGGCTGCGATACCACCCGCTGGAGCGCGCGGCCCAGGCAAAACTCCAGCCGCTGGTCCGGACGCTGGTCCTGGCGGGCAAGCCCTCCCCCACTTCGCAGGCCGCACTCACCGAATTGCAAACGGGTCTGAAAGGCATGCTGGGAAGCGTCCCGGCGACATCGGCGGCGATACGCGACGGCTCGCTGGTGCTGGCGACGCCGGCGACGCTGCCGGAACTGGCCGCGCCCTCCTCCCCGCTGCGCGCCGAGCTGGCGACGCTGGGCCAGGAAGGCTACCTGCTTCGTAACACCCGTCTGCAAGGCCACAACGTGACGCTGATCGCCGCCAACAGCGACATCGGCCTGCTGTACGGCTCCTTCGCCTGGCTGCGCGCCGCCGCCACCGGCAAGACACCGGAAGCCAGTTCGGCGCCCAAGCTGCAACTGCGCCTGTTGAACCACTGGGATAACCTGGACCGCACGGTGGAACGGGGCTACTCCGGTTTCTCGATCTGGGACTGGTGGGCGCTGCCGGACATCGCCGACCGCCGCTACACCGATTACGCGCGCGCCAACGCCTCCCTGGGCATCAACGGCACGGTGCTAAACAACGTCAACTCCAAGCCGGAAGTACTGACCGCCGACTTTATCGCCAAGGCCGCAGCCGTCGCCGACATTTTGCGCCCCTACGGCATCAAGGTGTACCTGTCCGCGCGGTTCTCGACACCGCTGGAACTGAAGGAAACCGACACCGCCGATCCGCTCTCGCCGGCGGTGCAGGCCTGGTGGCGCAAGAAGGCCGAAGAGATCTATCGCGCGATCCCGGACTTCGGCGGCTTCCTGGTCAAAGCCAATTCGGAGGGCCAGCCAGGCCCGCAGGACTATAACCGGACACACGTCGACGGCGCCAACATGCTGGCCGCCGCCGTGGCGCCGCACCAGGGCATCGTCATGTGGCGCGCCTTCGTCTACGCGCACGGCGACGACAAGGCCACCGACCGCGCCAAGCAGGCCTACGACGAGTTCACGCCGCTCGACGGCAAGTTCGCACCCAACGTGCTGGTACAGGTGAAGAACGGCGCCATCGACTTCCAGCCGCGCGAGCCGTTCCATCCACTGTTCGGCGGCATGCCCAAGACGCCGCTGATGATGGAGTTCCAGATCACCAAGGAGTATCTCGGCTTCTCCACCGACCTGGCCTACCTGGGCACGATGTTCGAGGAGACGCTGCATGCCGACACCAAACGTGCCCCGCAAGGCCTGACGGTGGCCCAGGTCATTGAAGGCAAAGCCCTGCCTGCGGCGTCGGCCGGGCGCCCGGCACTGACGGGCATGGCCGGCGTGGCAAATATCGGCACGGATCGCAACTGGACCGGCCACCACTTCGACCAGGCCAACTGGTACGCCTTCGGCCGTCTGGCCTGGGACCCGCAGGCGTCGGCGCGCGACATCGCCGTCGAATGGGCCGCCCAGACCTTCAGTCCCGACGCCCGCGTAACCGCGCCGGTGGTCGACATCATGATGATGTCGCGCGAGACCGTGGTCGATTACATGACGCCACTAGGCCTGCATCACATGATGGGCACCTCGCATCACCACGGCCCGGCGCCATGGATCGACAATCTGGAGCGCGCCGACTGGAATCCGGTCTACTACCATCGCGCCGCCCGCGACGGCATCGGCTTCGACCGCACCGCCGGCGGCACCAACGCGCTGGCGCAATATGCGCCGGAGATCGCGCGCCAGTACGCCGATCCGCGCACCACGCCGGCGCAATTCCTGCTGTGGTTCCACCATCTGCCGTGGGACTACGCGATGCCGTCGGGCCGCACGCTGTGGGCCGAACTGATACACCGCTACGACACCGGCGTGCGCGGCGCGCGCGAGCTGCAATCACGCTGGATGGCGCTGCGGCCGCTGATCGACGCCCGCCGCCATGCCGAAGTAGCGCAGCGTCTGCAACGCCAGGTCGCCAACGCCGAATTGTGGCGCAACGCCTGCATCGCCTACTTCCAGTCGGTGAACGGCTTGCCGCTGCCGCCGGGGGTTACGCCGCCGCCAAAACCGCTGGACTACTACAAGGCCATTCACTTCCCGTATGCGCCGGGCCGGGGATAACACGGAAATCATTTGCTAAAATCACATCTACAGCCCAGCTCGTGTAGCATTGGTGGACCTGACCCTGGAGTGAAGATGACAAGTAAAGAGCAAGGCCCCAAAGATCCGCCGGCGCAGGCACCGACGATGACCGATGTCGCCAAGCTGGCCGGCGTGTCGCCGATGACGGTGTCGCGCGTGATGAACGGCGACCCCAAGGTGAGCGAGAAGACCCGCAACCGCGTGGCCGACGCCGTCGCGGCCCTGAGCTACGTGCCGAATCAGGCCGCGCGCCGCCTGGCCGGTTCGCGCTCGATCCGTATCGGTTTCTTGTATAGCAATCCAAGCGCCGGCTACCTGAGCGAATTCCTGGTCGGCCTGCTCAACCAGGCCGGCCCGAACAACGTCCAGCTGGTGGTGGAAAAATGCGAGGCCGATGAACACGGCGTCGAACAGGCGCGCCGCCTGATCGCCAATGGCGTCGACGGCATCATCCTGCCGCCGCCGCTGTGCGACTCCAAACAGCTGATCGACTTGATCACCGACGCCGGCACCCCGGCCGTCACGGTGGCCTGCGGCCAGCCGGACCTGCGCGTCAGCGGCGTGAGCATCGACGACTACGCGGCCGCCCATGCGATGGCCTGTCATCTGATCGCGCTGGGACACCAGCGCATCGGCTTCGTCGCCGGCCATCCGAACCAGAGCGCGAGCGCGCGCCGCCTGGCCGGCTTCAAGGCCGCCATCGCCGAACATCATGCGCAAGGCGCGCCGGAGTTGATCGTGCCGGGAATGTTCACCTATCGCTCGGGATTGGACGCGGCGGAGATCCTGCTCGCCCAGGAACCGCGTCCAACCGCCATCTTCGCCAGCAACGACGACATGGCCGCCGCCGTGGTGGCGATCGCCCACCGGCTAGGCCTGGACGTGCCGGGCGACCTGACCGTGGCCGGTTTCGACGATACCGCGCTGGCCACGACGATCTGGCCCGAGCTCACCACCGTGCGCCAGCCCATCACCGGCATGGCGGAAACGGCGTTGCGGTCGCTGGTGCAGCAGGTCCGCGCCCGCCACAGCGGCGCGCCGCAGGCGCCGGAGCACGCGCTGATGGACTACGCGCTGATACGACGCCAATCGGACGCCGCCCCGCGCATGCGTCCGCCGGCCAGGATCGTCAAGCGCAACGCCCGATAAGACACGGCAAATGCCCTTGATCGGTGGAAATCAGCGTGGGCGAGGTTGAAAAGTACTTTCCTTCAGCCCAGCATGGGATCTTGCGGTAACCGCGCATATCTGTGAACTGCGCCCCGGCGTCATGACACCATTTAAGACTAGTCCTACAAACACGCCGCGAGAACGCCTATACCGCCCGAACTCAGGTGTAGCTAAGATACATATCAACACTACACCAAGGAGGTCACCATGAAACAACTGAATGTACCCGCCAAGTTCGCCTTTGCGTTGATCCTGACTGCCGCGGCCGTTACCGGTTGCAAAAAGCAAGAAGCCGATCCAGTGACACCAGAAGCCACGACCGCCCCAACCCCAGCCCCTAGCGCAACGCCTTCGACGCCGACCCCGGCACCGGACGCGACCACGCCACCGGCAGCTGGCAGCCCACCGGACGCCACGACCCCACCGGCAACGACCACGCCTGAGTCGACACCTCCGGCCCGCTGACCGGTCCCGGCGCCGCGCATTGCGGCGTAGTATGCGTAGTTGCATGCTTGGTTGTATGATCTAGCACCGGCCTGAAGGCGGCATTGCCGTCCTCGGGCCGTTGCCGTGTGCACGTCCGTGAGCGCGAAATCATGCCGATAGATCTAAAGATAAGCGATGGCGCAGTCTCCCCGCAATACCATTTTTCCACCGCATCCTGTCACCGCGTTCGCATGCTCGCAACTTCTGTCCGGCCGCGCCAGGCCGGTCCGCTACGCCGCCGCCTCGATCGACGATCAGCACCGCACCATCCACATTGAAGTGGCGATGAATTACCGTATGCCGTCGCTGGCGGCACGGGTTCTCGGCCAGTCCAGACGCGTCGCGCAGGACCGCTTCGAACACTACACGCGGTTGGCGGACCTCGGCTTAAGCAAGTACTGGAGCCGAACCATCATCTTGAATGGCGCCGACTACGCGGTGACCGTCTCGGCACGGCAGGCGATGGACGGCATGCCGCTGATCCTGGCGCACACCGGCAGCCCGCTGCTTGGTCCATTGAGCAGCCGGTCCAGCAATCCCTACCCGCTACTACGCGGAAATCTCTACTACGAACCCCGTCACGAGAGCGATGCCGACGCCATGTTCGCGATGACGGCCGCGCACGAAATCGGCCACGCCTTCCTCACCAGCGCCTTCGGCATACATTGGTCCTGGGGGCATGGCGGAACCTCGTCCATCTTCGGACGCATGGCGGCCACCGCGCCCCCGTACCCCCGGTCTGGAGAAATCGAGCTGATGGCCTACTACCGCGAAGACCCGGTTGCGACGATCTATCGGCAGGATATCCTGCAAAGGACCGTCGCAAGCGAAAACGACGTCAAGACCTTGCTATACATCGCCGGCAGAAGCTAGCCTCACTTCAGCGAGATCGCCAGATCGATCAAACCCACCTGGCCATTGCCGATCGCCGAATTCGCGACCGTCCCGGTGCCATTGACCGGCACCGCAGCGCCGGTGGCCAGGTCCACCCGATACAGCAAACTCGCGCCGTTGGTGGAGCCGCGCAGCGCCGCCAGCGCCAGTCCATTGGCGCCGCCGGCGATGTCCATCGCCACGTCGCCCACGGCGTTGGCGCCCAACGATCCCACGTTGACCAGGATGCCGTCGTTCGGCGGATTCTGCGTCACCAGGTTGCCGCCGCTGGTGTTGATATCGTAAAGCACCGTCGTTGTGGCGCCAGCGTAGCTGTTGGTGTAGGCCGCCGCCGTCACGCCAGTGCTGTTGACCGGGCCGTCGGTGGTGGTGGCGCCGGTATCGACGTTGACGCGCAGGTTCTGACCCGCATCGCTGATCACGCGCAGGCGGTCGGCGACCGGGTTGAAGTCGACCGCGAAGCCGGTGCCGATCAGATTCGAGAACGGCGACGAGCTGTCGCCCGCATCGGCGGCCAGCGTCGCCTTGGCGGTGATGGCCCCCGTGGCGGGATCGATGGTCACGATGCGCCCGATCGAGGACAGGCCATACAGCAGCCCATCCTTGGGACGGATATCGAAGCCCAGCAGCCGCTCGCTGCCGGAAAGGCCGGTGATCGCCACGTTGCTGTCCAGGGTATTCGGCGTGGAGGTTTTGAACGAAACGATACGGCCGTCGGATGTCAGGCCGTAGACCACCGGCGCGGCGGGAGTGCGCACGGCGACGCCGCGCAAATCCTCGCTCGCGCCAACGGCGGCAACCAGCGTGGCCGCGTTCGCGGTCGCGCCCAGGTTGATGGTGTACAGATTGCGCGCCCCGCCGACGGTCATGACGGCATAGCCGGTGTTGGTGCGCGCATCGATGTCGAAACCGGCCACGCTGGTGGCGGCCACGCCCAGCGATACGGGGTTGGCCAGGGTGCCATTGTTGGGTGGGTTCTGGGTGTACAGCGTGCCGTTGACGGAATCGACGACGAACAACGTCGTGCCGGCGGTGCCTGCAAAGCTGTTGGTGTAAGCGGCGGCGTTGACGGCGGTATTGGCCGCGCCGCCGTTGATCGATCCGTCGGTGGTCGTGGCTCCGTTGTCGACATTCACGCGCAGGCTCTGACCCGTATTGCCAACGATGCGCAGCCGGTCGGCCGCCGGATTGAAATCGACGCCGAATTCGGTGCCCGCGAGCGCCGTGAACGGAGCGCTGGTATCCGCGCTGTCCGCCGCCAGCGTGGACTTGAGCGTGGCGGCGCCGGTCACGCCGTTCAGCGTGTAAATTCGTCCCGTGCTGCCGACGCCATACAGCTGGCCGTCGGCGGGACGATAGTCGATACCGAGCAGGTTCTCGCCGGCCTGCAAGCCGGTGACGGTCGCGGTGGTGCGGATGGTGGCCGGGGTGGCTCGGTCGAAGGACAACAACTTATTGCTGGCGGTCAAGACAAATACGTCACCCGTCTCGCCGGCTTGCGGCGGTTTGTCATCGTCATCCTTGTCGATATCCTCGGTGAACCCGCAGGCGGCCAGCGAGGCGGCGATCGCGGAAACCAATAGCAGTTTGCTGAATGGCAGTGGCATGGTTAGTCTCTTCTTTTAAAGTGAGTGGACGTGCCGCCCGGCCGTGATGACGAGGAGCGCACCCACACACTACCCTTGGCCACTGCGTTTGGATGCAGCGCACGTAAAAAATAATTTATAGCTAATATTTTACGCTACTTGGTCATAACCCAAACACCGTCGCAAACACTCAAGCGGCCATGCCGAGCCACATGCCGGCCAGCGCGATAAAGCCGCCACCGGTACGCAACCAGCCGCTGTGGCGACGTACCGCACGCCCGAGTCCCAGGCCCGCGACGTGCAATGCCGCGCTGGCCGCGACGAAGCCGACGCCGTACAGCCAGGCGTTACTCATCGCCGGCATCTCGGTGCCGTGCGCGTAACCGTGGAAGACGGCGAAGCCGCCGACGATCAGCGCCGCTGGCAGCGTCTTCAACTTGACGGCGAAGCCGATCAACAAGCCGAGTAGCAGCACCGAAGTGGCGATGCCCGCTTCCGCCATCGGCAACGCCGCGCCGCTCATGCCCAGCGCCCCACCGGCGGCCAGGAAGGCCACGAAACTGGCCGGCAGCACCCACTGCGCGCGCCCGCCCAGTTGCGCGCCCCACAGGCCGACGGCCAGCATCGCCAGGATATGGTCGATGCCCGTCAGCGGGTGCATCAGGCCAGCCATCGCGCCGTCCGAGTGGCCGGGATGGGCCAGCGCGGCGCCGCCATAGGTCAGCGCCAGCAACGTCAAGATCGGTTTGGATTTCATAGGTACTCCTTCAGGTAGATAGTAATTTAGAATTCAACGCCAGGCGGTTCCGGTGCGCTCGGTCAGCAGCGCGGCCACCTTGTCGCGGTTGATGTGATAGCCGATGAAGACCAGCTGCGAACGTCGCCCCGCAACCCTGGCGGCATCCGCCTGCAGCGTCAGGCGGGCGCGCACGCCCTGCACCAGCACCGCGTTGTCGGTGTCGCGCAGGCGTATATAGCCTTTGCTGCGCAGGATAGGCTCGGCACGCGCCGCTTCGAGCAGCGCGGATTTGAGCTGTTCCCCGTCCTGCGGCGCATCGCTGCGCAGCACGAACGACAACCAGCCCGGGTCCTGCTCGTGAAAATGCTTGTGGGTGGCCAGTCCGTGACTGTGCGCGCCCAGACCGGAATGGGCGTGGCCGTTCAGGCGGTTCTGGCCGGCCAGCGGCGCCGCTTGCGCACCGGGCATCGTCGCCAGCGGCGTGAAGACGTGGGTATGCTCGGTGCGGGTGGGCTGGTGCAGCCGCAGGCCCAGCGCCAGGCGGATATCGAGCTGCGCCCGGTACGCCAGCTCCAGAAAGCGCACCTTGGGCGCCCGCCGGCGCACGCGCGTCTCGGCCAGCAGCAGCGCCGCCTCGTCCAGCTCGTCGATCTTGTTCAGCACAACCACGTCGGCATATTCCAGCTGCTGGTCGAACATCGTGGCGGCGGCGCTTTCGCCCTCCCGCGGTCCGTGCTCGAAGCGGTCGGACAGCAGCAACGGCGTGTCCACCACCGCCAGCGTCGCATCGAGGATGAAATCGCCGGCCAGCTCCGCGCTTTGCAGCAGTTCCATCACCGCCGTCGGCAGCGCCAGGCCGGAGGTCTCGATCAGCACATGGTCGATCCGCGCGCGCCGCTCGGCGATCGCCCGCATGGCAGGCACGAACTGCGCATCGTCGCCGTACGCGATCAACCCATTGGCGAAATCCTGGATGCATACCTGCGGGTCGTCGCCGACGTCGTCGCGCACCAGCGCGCCGTCCACCGAAATCTCGCCGAACTCGTTGATCAGCAAGGCCAGGCGGCGCGTCTGACGCCGCTCGACCAGGCCGCGCAGCAAAGTCGTCTTGCCGGCGCCGAGAAAGCCGGTGACGATGGTCACAGGGATCAGCTGCTTCATAACGCCGCGCATGCCCTTATCGCGTCGGCGACATCCGCCACCAGCGCCGGATACTCCAGCTTCGGACGCGCCACCACCAGCAACGGAATCCCCAACGCCTTCGCGGCCCGCACCTTGGCCTGGTAACCGCCCGCGCCGCCGGAATCCTTGGTCACCACGCAGTCGATACCCCAGTCTCGCCACAGCGCCGTATTGAATTCAGCGGAGAACGGCCCCTGCATCGCGCAAATGCGTTCGCGCGGAATACCGAGTGCCAGGGCGCGTTCGATCAGTTCCGGTTCGGCGGTCTGGCGCACGAACCACTGCTTGCCGGCCGCGCCGGGCGTGCGCATGAAAGTCGCCAGATCCTTCGATCCGGTCGCCAGGAAAATACGCAGTCCCAGCGCAGCGGCACGCTCAGCCGCCTGTTCCATGGAGGAACACAGTTCCCCGTCCCGCGCCTGGTACTCGCTGGGGCGCTCATAGCGCAGGTAGGGAATGCCCAGTTCCTTCGACAAGCCAATCAGCTGTTCCGACATGCCGCTGGCGTAGGGATGGGTGGCATCGAGCAGCAGACGGGCGTTCTTTTGCGTCAGCACGCGGCGCCGCGCTTCCACGCCCTGCCGGCCCGCCCAGACGCTGACGCCGGGACAATCCTGGCGCGCCATGTCGCCGCCATGGTCGCTGGCCGCCGATACCACTACGTTCTTGTCCTGCCCCTCGGCCAGCTGCGCGGCCAGGGCGTTCCCGTCGCTGGTGCCGGAAAACACCCAGACCGCGTTATCGGGCAGTTCCTCTTCCTGCGATGCGTCCTTCGCCTCCGGCTGCGCCCAATCGTTGTAGCCGCGCGGCGTGAAAATGCTGCCACGTTTGCGCATCGTAAAGCGGTTGCCGACCACGATGGTGGTCAGCATGTCGAACTGCAGCGACGGCAGCTCGTCGAGCCGGTAAATCGCCACTTCCTGGCCTGGACGGTAGGCATTCTTGACCACCCCGCACAACGTGTGCGGGGCTTTCGATTCCAGCATCAGCTGCAGCACGCGGTAAACGCCTTGCTGCCGGCTGGCGCTTTGCACGTTGTACATCACGCAGGCCAGATCCGCCTGGGCGATATGTCGGGCGCGGTGCTCGATCCACTCCCACGGGCAAAGCAGGTCGGAGAGGCTGAGCGTGGCGAAATCGTGCGACAACGGAGAGCCCAGCAAGGACGCGCATGCATTGGCGGACGTAATGCCCGGCACCACATTCACCTCGTAGGTGTCGTCCTCGCGCATTTCCTCGAACGCCAGCGCGGCCATCGCGTAGATGCCGATGTCTCCGCTGGAGATCAGCGCGACCCTGGCGCCGGCACGCGCGTGCTCGATCGCCAGCATGGCGCGTTCACGCTCCTGCGTCAGCGGCGGCGTGTGGATATCCTTGCCCTCGATATGGGGCGCAATCCAGCGCAGATACAATTCATAGGCCACGATGACATCGCTGTCGCGCAAGGCCGCGATGGCGCGCGGCACGATCAAATCATCGAAGCCCGGCCCCACCGACACCAAATTCAAAACACCACTCATCAGATTTCCATCCATTTATCCAGTACCACTGCGACGGCGACGCCGTCCAGGGTTGTTTTCGGCACCAGCAGCGCGCCGCGCGCGCCGGCCACCAGGGCGCACGGCTCGCACACGCCGTCCAGTCCCACGTTCTGCCGCACCCAGTCGGACGGCTTGCCGACCCAGGGACGGGCCGCCAGATCCGCCCGTGCGAACACCCGCAGCGGCAGACCGTGCCGGCCACAAAATTCGAGCAGCCCCGGTTCCTCCGCCTTCAGGTCGACGGTCGCCATTTCGCGCACGTCGCCGATGCCGTAGTCGCCGCCGGCCTTCAACGCCTGCAGTACGGCGGCCTCGATGCGGTCCGCCGCGACGCCCTTGCGGCAGCCTATGCCCACCGTCAGCGGCTTGAGCGCCTCGGTGGCCGTCGTCACCACCGGCACCGCGCCGACCACCCCGGCTACGCGATAGGCCAGCACGTTGGCGCCGCCCTCGTGACCGGCCAGCAGCGCGATGGCGAATCGTCCCGCCTCGTCCAGCACGACGAGCGCCGGATCGGTGTGCTTGTCGGCCGGCAGACCGTCCAGAAAGCGCACGGCGATGCCGCTGGCCGCCACCATGACCCACTGCCCGTGGTTCCGGTAGCTGGCGGCGAATTGCGCCTTCTGGCTAGTGTCCGGCAGCAGCCACGGACGGTATATCTCGCCGCCCAGACGCGCTTGCAAGGCGGTAGCCAGCGCCTCGCCCTCCGCGCGCACCAGCCATATTCCGAGGCTCGCCGTCACGCCGCGTCCTTCTTCTTCACCACCCGGAACAGATGCGTGAAGTCCTTCGAATACAAGCTCGATTCGGCGGCGATGTTCTTGTCCAGCGCCGCGCCGATCAACATCATCGTCGTCAGGTTCCACGCGCCGCGCTTGGTGTCTTGCAGCACCGTTCCCAGCGTGCCCTGGTAGATCTTCTGCTGCGGCCAGCTGGCGCGGTAGACCAGGCTGACCGGCGTATCCTGCGGATAGTGCAGCGACAGGTCGGCCACGATCTTCTTCAGGTGCGGCCCGGAGAGGAAAATGCACATGGTGGCGCGATGCTCCGCCAATCGCGCGATCGATTCGAGTTCCGGCACCGCCGAGGCGCGGCCGGAGACGCGCGTCAATATCACGCTCTGCGACACTTCCGGCTTGGTCAGCTCCGACTGGATCGCGGCTGCCGCCGCCGTGAACGACGACACGCCGGGCACGATCTCGTACTCGATGCCCAACGCCTCCAGGCGGCGCATCTGCTCCGCCGTGGCGCCATAGATCGCCGGATCGCCGGAATGCAGCCGCACCACGTCGGTGCCCGCAGCCTGCGCACGCACGTAGCAGGCCTGCTGCTGTTCCAGATCCAGTTCGGCGGTGTCGATCAATTCGGTGCCGGGTACACAGTGGTTCAGCATCTCGGTCGGCACCAGCGAACCGGCGTATAGCACCATGTTGACGCTGCCCAGCAGGCGCGCGCCGCGCAGGGTGATCAGATCGGCCGCGCCGGGGCCGGCCCCTACAAAATAGACTTTCATCTCAACGTTCCTTTCGCGGCGAGCGGCGGACCAGCAAGGTGGCGAGATAGCCCATCGCCTCGTCGGCCACCAGATCGCCGACGCCGGAGGCCAGCAACTCGCCCGGCAGTCCGATACGGCGGGCGAACGCGCAATGCCGGGCGATGTCCATCTCGCGCAGCAGATCGAGCACCCAGCCCAGACGGGTGCCCACTTTCATCAGCACCACGATATCGTGGCTTTCGATGTCGCGCCGCAGTTCCTCCGGCGTCTCGGGACACGGCAGTATCAGCACGCGCTCCTTGCCCTCGCCCAGCGGCCATGCCAGCGCCGATGCCGCCGCCGCGTAGCTGGTCACGCCGGGGAAGGTGCGATGCGGCAGACCGGGAATGCGCTCGCGCAACGCCGCCAGCACATAGCCGTAGGTCGAATAGGTCAGGGTGTCGCCGATGGTCAGGTAGGCGACGTTGCGGCCGGAGCGCAATTCGGCGGCGATCATGTCGGCCAGCTGCGCGTAATGCTCGCTGAGCACCGCCCGGTCCGGGTCCATATTGAACTCGATTTCGCGCAGCCTGGCGGGATCAGGCTCGAAGCCGGTGCCGGCCAGGCATTGCAGCGCCACCGAATCGGCCGCGCCGCGCGCACGCGGGGCATACACCAGGTCCGCCTGGCGCAATGCCTCCAGCGCCGCCACCGGCAGATAGCCCGCCGGACCGGGGCCGACGCCGATGCCCCACAAGGTGCCGACGCCGCTCATGTCCGTTCCCCGAGCAGATTGCCGGCCAGGTCGAACAGTCGCACCTCCAGCCGTTCGACCGACGGCACACGCGCGTGCGCCAGTTCGCCGATGCGGCGCTCAATTTCACGCCAAAATGCCGGCGCACCGGGTTCCCGCTTTAATCTTTCCATTGCCGCTTCCACTGTATTTGCTGTTTCAATATCGTTCACTACTTCGGGGCCGTAGCCCCACTGCGCCGCCACCCGCGCCACGCCGCCCATGGCCATGTTGCTCTTGCTGGAATGGGTATCCCAGGCGCCGTCCAGGACCTTGGCCAGCTTGCCGGGATGGCCGGCCAGCCACAGGACATCCAGCGTGCGGCCATCCTCGGCCAACACCGTTTGCGTAAAATCGAGCGCATCACCCAGAAAATTCGCGATCTGCACGGTGCGCTGCTCCGGCAGCCGCAGCACGTCGCGCGCATACTCCCTGCCTATCTTGCCCGGCAGGTAGGCCACACATTGCTGGCCGCCCGCCAGCGCCACCCGCACATACACCTCGATCGAGGCTATCCAGGTCGACAGCGACATCGGTTCGACGATGCCGGACGTTCCGAGGATCGAGATGCCGCCCACGATGCCCAGCCTCGGGTTGAAGGTTTTTTTGGCGATCATCTCGCCGCCCTCGCAACCGATGGTCAGATCGAAGCCCGTGTCGGCAGGTTCGGCCATCGCGTCCGCCAGCACCTCGTCCACCGCCAGCCGCATCATCTGGCGCGGCACCGGGTTGATGGCCGGCTCGCCGACCGCCACCCGCAAACCCGGCGCGGTGGCGATGCCCACTCCACGCCCGGCGAAGAAGCGCACCTCGCCGGCGGCGTTGCGGCGCACCTCGGCGAAGATGGTGGCGCCATGCGTGTTGTCAGGATCGTCACCGCCGTCTTTCAGCACTTCCGACCTCACCGCCTGCTCGTCCAGCCAATCGACATGCTGTATCGGCACCGTCAAAAAATGCACGCCATCGGGCAGGCTGATATCGACCCGGGTGTCGCGTTCGCCGTGCAGCAACAGCCTCAGCGCCGATTTGACCGCCGCCGTGGCGCAGCTGCCCGTTGTGCGCCCGCGCCGCAGGCCATTCACGGCCGGCACGCTCAGATCGAAGGGCTGGCGTTCAACCAGGTTCATACTCCGCGAGCTGGTTCAGCCCATCGATCATCAAGCCATTCACGACACTGGCCGCCCACGGCGAACCGCCGCGCGTGCCGCTGTTGGTGATGCGCGGCACTTGCAGGCAACGCCGCAGTGCATCCTTGCTCTCGCGCGTGCCGACAAAACCGACCGGCAGCGCGATCACAAGCTGCGGACGCCAGCCATGGTCGCGGATCAGCCGCACCGCCTCGAAGATCGCCGTCGGCGCGTCGCCGATCGCCACCACCACGTCGTTGCCGAACTTCTCCCAGCCGCGCCGGATGCCGGCCGCCGAACGCGTGATACCGTATTGTTCGGCCATCAGATGCGTCTCGCGGTCATGCACGCCGCACCAGGTATCGATGCCCAGTTCCTCGAGCAGCGCCCTTTTCAGGCCCGTCTGGACCATGGTCACGTCGGTCAATACGCGCTTGCAGCGCAACAGCGCCTTGATGCCGCTATCGACGGCGCCCGGCGAGAAATAGATGTCGTTGACGGCGTCGAAATCGCCGCTCGTATGCACAAGGCGTTGCAAGACTGTCAGTTGATCGGGCGGGAAGGCCGACCAGTCACGCCCCGCCGCGATGATGCGGAAGCTCTCCGCCTCGATCGGATGGGGATCGTACGGTTTATAGACCAGTTCAGCGCTCGCCGGCTGCCCGCCACCCGCATCCGCCTGCGCCAGCAGTCCGCGTACCGCGAGATGATGCGCACGCTGCGGTTCGCCCACCTGCTGCTCGAAGCCGACGATTTGCACCCGGTATTTGCACAGCGAGCAATTCATCGCCGCCCGGCCCGCGACGGCCTCGCGCGCGCGGTCGATCATCACGTCGGCGACGGTGGGATGGACGCCGAAGTAACCGGCCTTCAGCACCTCCAGCCCCGGCTCGCGCTCGCGCAAGTCGTCCGCCGCCGCGTAGATGCGTTTCACCAGCACGCCGTCGAACAGAAAAAACGGCAGCACCACGATGCGCGCATAGCCCAGCCTCGCCGCGCTGCGAAGGCCGTCGGCAACCAATGGCTGCGCCGTGCCGGAATAGCACACGAAGGCGGCGCCGAAGCCCATGCCTTCCTCCAGCATGCGCGCCAGCTTGGCCACTTCGCCATTGGCGTCCGGGTCGGTCGTGCCGCGCCCCACCACCACCAGGCAGGTATCGGAACGCTTGATTGTTTGCGGCGACGTCGCCTCGGCGGCGACGATGCGCTCCTGCGCCAGCTGCAGCAGCTTGGGATCGAGGCTCATCGGCGCGCCGAAATGGAAATCGATCTCCGGATGCTCGCGCGCGACCGCCTGCATCTCGGCCGGCATGTCGTTCTTGGCATGGCGCGCGGCCAGCAGCACGCCGGGCACCACCGCCACCTGCCGTGCGCCGGCCGCCAAATTGTCCGCCACCGCCTCGGCGATGGTCGGGCTGGCGAACTCCAGGTAGCCGTGGCTGACCGCGTCCTGAGGTGCGCGCTGGCGCACCAGTTCCACCAGCGCCTCGAACTCGCGCACCGCGTCAGGATCGCGGCTGCCATGGCCGGCGATGACGATGCCAAATTTCTCGCTTGCCGTCATTTCAACGGCGCCGCTTCGATCTGGCTGTCCATCGGCGCCAGCGTCCGGATCAACATGATGCTCATGTCGGAACATTGATGCTCCGCGCATTCGGCCAGCGTGCCATGCCACTCTGCCTCGCCACGGGTCAGGTTCTCCCACACCTCGGTCGGATGCGACGGCGGAATGCCCTGCCCGATCAGATAGGCGGCGATATGCCACGGCATGAACGAGCGCGCCGCGTCCCACGGACATGGAATGACGATGGCGTTGCGCTGATCCTGCAGCACATGGACCAGGTGACGCTTGAACGGCTCCAGGTCGCCACGGCGGTGGAATGTGATGAAGGTGGTTTCATCGAAGCAGACCTTTGCGCGCGAGGCGAGTATCTGCGCCGACGAGATGCCGGGCAGCGATTCGACCGGATGCCCGCAGGCGCGTTCGACCCGCTCCAGGTACTGGAAGCCGCTGAAATGGATATCGCCCATGAAAACCACCACGCAGCGTTTACCGGCATGGTGTTCCTGCGCCACCTTGTCCAGCTGTTCGACCTGGTCGCGGTAGGCCATGCTAACCACTGTCGCGGTCTCGGGTATCAGGGTGCGCACGACATTGAGCACGGCCTCGAAACCGGCGACGACGTCCGCCTCGCGTATCAACTGCGCGCCGCGTTGCGTCAGGTAGCCGATGTCGCCCGGCCCCGCACCTATACAAATAATCATCCAGCCACTCCTAAGTTATCTCTTTATGCGCCGGCCAGCCGGGCGCGCACGGTCAGCGCCAGGTTGTCGGCGGACAGTTCTTCCAGCGTCAGGCACTCCGCTTTCAGCGCCTCGGCCAACCGCGCGGCTCGGCCGAACCGCGTGTAGCCGCTCTCGGTGTCGATCACCAGGGATGGAATGCGGCGTTCGGAAAGCAACTCCGCCAGCGCCAGCGACTCGCGCCACGGGTCGCCGGCATCCGCCAGCGGCACGTTCGCTTTACCATCGGTCATCAGCACCAGCAGCGGCGGGCCGCTTTGGGCACCTTTTTTCGCACGCTCCACCACATCCAGCGCCAGTTGGAGCGCATGTGGCAGCGGTGTACGCCCGCCGGTAGGCAGCTCCCGCAAATTTCGCTCAGCCAGATCGACGCTGCGGGTCGGCGCCAGCAGCAATTGGGCATCCTGTCCGCGAAAGGCGACGACCGCCACCTCGTCGCGTTGCTGATAGGCGTCGGTGAGCAGATTCAGCACCGCGCCCTTGAGTGCTTCCATGCGGCGCTGCGCCGCCATCGATCCGGAGGCGTCCACCACGAACACAATCAGGTTGCCGCTGGTGCCGGCCTTGACCTGCTGATGCAAATCGGCGCGGACCACGCGCATGTTCGCGGGGTCGCGCAACGCCGCGCTGCGCAAAGTCGCGCCAATGGCGATGCTGGTCGGCTGCTCGTTCGGCACCGCGCGCAGCATCTGCCCGCGCGCCGTATTGTTCGCCGCGCTGCGGTGCCCCTGAGTGTGCGCGGTGTCGGCCGGGGCTTCCACCGCTATGCGCGGCGCGGCGCCGCCCGCGGAGGCGGCAAACACCTGTTCATCGTTGCCCAGGCCCGGCTGCCCGTCCTCGGGCGCATCGTCGCCATGCTCGCCCGATGTTCGTTCCGGCGGTTGCGGCTCGTTGGCCGCCTGCGGCATCAAATCGTCGAGGCGCTGCTGGTCCAGCCCTGGTTGTTCGAAAGGCTTGCGCCGGCGCCGGTGCGGCAGCACCAGCTCGGCCGCGCCGCGTATGTCCCGCAAATCCACCTTATCGCGGCCGTCCAGCGCGGCGAGCGCGCGGGCGGTCTTGTGCATGACGATATCGGCGCGCAGGCTGGCGACCTCGAACTCGCAGCACAAGTGGCTGATCAAATCGAGCATGGCGTCGTCCAGAGCGACAGTGGGCAGCAATGTCTGCGCCTTCGCCAGCCTTGCTTGCAGCGCGTCCTGCTGGTCGCGCCATTGCTCGACATAGCCGGCAGGATCGGCCTCGAAGGCGATACGACGCCGCACCACTTCCGACCTTTCCGTCTTCTCGCGTGGCGCGATCACCTCGACCATCAGGCCGAAGCGGTCCAGCAGTTGCGGGCGCAAGTCGCCTTCCTCAAGATTCATCGTGCCCACAAGGGTAAAGCGCGCCGCGTGCCGGATCGACAGTCCATCCCGTTGCACGCTATTGACACCCATGGCCGCCACGTCCAGCAGCACGTCGACCAGATGGTCGGCCAGCAGATTGACCTCGTCGATATACAGCAGGCCGCGATGCGCGGACGCCAGCAAGCCAGGTTGAAACGCCCGTTGTCCGCCTTGCAGCGCGCGCGAGATATCGAGGCTGCCCAGCACCCTGTCCTCGGTCGCGCCCAACGGCAGCGTGACGAAAGGCACGGCGGACGGTTCCGGTGCCCGCCCACCGCACACGTCGCAATGCTCGCACTGCGCGCCGGCGGCACAATTGAACGCGCATCCGGGTACTCGCTCGATGCGAGGCAGGACATCGGCCAGCGCGCGCGCGGCGGTGCTCTTGGCGGTGCCTTTGTCGCCCCGTATCAGCACGCCGCCAATACTCGGGTCCACCGCGCACAACATCAGCGCCGTGCGCAACGTCGATTGACCGACGATGGCGGTGAAGGGGAAATTCATATGACGCATCCTATCCGTGGCGCGGGGTCTCGCCGCGCTCTTCAAGTAGTTCTTCGCTGCGCAGATACAGCTCGCGCAATCGGTCCAGCGTCTCCGGGCGCGGCTCCGCCCACATGCCCCGGCTGGCCGCCTCCAGCAAACGTTCCGTGATGGCGTTCTGCGCCCAGGGATTGGCGTCCCGCAGGAATTCCTGCATCGCCGGATCGAAGGCATAGGACTGCGCCACGTCCTCGTACATCCAGTCGTCCATGACCTGGGCGGTGGCGTCGTAGCCGAACAAATAGTCGACGGTGGCGGTCAGTTCCAGCCCTCCCTTGTAGCCGTGCCGCTGTATGCTGGCGAGCCACTTGGGATTGACCACGCGCGAACGGAATACGCGCAGGGTTTCCTCCTTCAGGTCGCGCACCTGTGCGCGCGACGGATCGTGGCTGTCGCCAAAATAGTGGCGTGGCTGCTGGCCGCTCAGCGCCCGGATGGTGGCGATCATCCCGCCGTGGAATTGCAGGTAATCGTCGCTGTCGAAAATATCGTGTTCGCGGTTGTCCTGGTTGTGCAGCGCAATCTGCACGCCGCTCAGACGCATGCGGAAGGCGTCGCGCTGATCGGCGCCCTGCATGCCGCGCGCATAGGCATAGCCGCCCCAGTTGACGTAGGCCTCGGCGAAATCGGCGTCCGCCTCCCAGTTGCGGTGCTGGATCAGCGGCAGCACGCCTGCGCCATAGGCGCCCGGCTTGGCACCGAAGATGCGATAACCGGCGCGGCGCGCGGCTTCATCCTGCTCCAGCCCCTGCCCCAGCCAGTCCGCCAGTTCGGCAAGATAGTGCTTGCGCACGAAGTTGTGGGTGAGCGGCTCGTCCAGCGCGATGACCTGATTGACGGCGTCGTCGATCAAATCGATCAGTTGCGGGAAGGCGTCGCGGAAAAAGCCGCTGATGCGGGTGGTGACGTCGATACGCGGGCGTTTCAGTTCGTCCAGCGGAATGATCTCCACCCCGCTAACCTGACGGCTCTCCGCCCGCCATACCGGCCGCACGCCCAGCAGCGCCAGGATTTGCGCGACATCGTCGCCGTGGGTGCGCATCGCGCTGGTGCCCCAGATGCTGATGGCGACGCTCTCCGGATAATCGCCGCTCTCGCGCTGATAGCGGTCCAACACCTCGCGCGCGAGCTGCTGGCCGACCCGCCACGCCGACTGCGACGGCACACTGCGCGGATCGACCGAATAGAAGTTGCGGCCGGTCGGCAGGATCTGCGCCATGCCGCGCGTCGGCGACCCGCTCGGGCCGGCCGGCACGTAGCGGCCCGACAAGCCGCTCAGCAGGTTGTCGATTTCGTCGCTCGCGCGGGCCAGGTTCGGGACAAGCTCACGGCACGCGAAACCGAGAATGCGGCGAATGGCATCGAAGCGCGCAGGACCGCTTGCGACGGTGCTTGCGGGCGACTGAGGACGCGGCTCGGCCGGTTTGGCGCGTGTTTTCCCCATCTGCGACAGGACATTGGTTTTCGCGCGCAAGGCTGGTTGCAGCAAAGGCGTCGCTGCTGCCGCCGTATCGAGGGCGCCGAAGACGCTGTCAATGACCGCATCGATACGCGCAGGATCGTATCCCCAGGCGCCGAGTTTTTCATACAGCCGCAGGCACAGGATATCCACCGCGTCCAGCGCGTTGGCGCGCGAGACGACGGCGCGATCGGCCAGCCGTGCCAGCGCCGGCACGACGTTGAGACGGCGCGTCTGCTGGTCCAGCAGCATTTCCATGGTCAGCCCGAACAGCCTCGCCACCTCCGATTGCAGACCGGGGATGTCGAGATTCGGCAAACGCGTGAGAGACACCAGCATGTCCGGCATCTGCCCGTCGTCCGGGCAGCGGCCCAGTATGTGCAATCCGTCGCGTATCTGGGCCGAACCCAGTTCGCACAGATAGCCGTCCAGATCTTCGATCAGGTGGGCGACATCGGAGCCGCCCATCGCCGCCAAGGCAGCCGGCAGACCTTCGCCATGATCATGATCGTGGTCATGGCCGTGATGGTGGTCATGGTCATGGTGCGCATGGCCATGATCGTGATCATGGTCGTGATCATGATGCAGCAACCGCATCTGCAAATCCGAATTGAGATTGGTCTGCTTGACCAGCTCCCAGATCTGCTGCTGCAACAACGGCAGCTTGGCAGGGTCCAGCACCTCGACCTGATAGTATTCATCGACCAGTTGCGTCAATTGGGCCAGCGCGCCATAGGTGTCGGCGGTGGTCATCGGCGGCGTCAGGTGATCGACGACGACGGCATGGCCGCGCCGCTTCGCCTGCGAGCCCTCGCCCGGATCGTTGATGATGAACGGGTAAAACAGCGGCAAGTCGCCCAGCAGCGCATCCGGGAAGCACTCCTCGGACAAGCCGACGCCCTTCCCCGGCAGCCACTCCATCGTGCCATGCTTGCCGACGTGGACGATGGCGTCGGCGCGCCACTCGTCGCGCAGCCAGCGATACAGCGCATAGTAGTGATGCGTCGGCGGCAGATCCGGCTGATGGTAGATCGCGTCCGGGTCCATGCCATAGCCGCGCGGCGGCTGCAGCGCCACGAACACCTTGCCCATCTCGATCCCGGCCAAGGACAGATGGCCGTCATGGACATAGGCCTCGCCCGGCGCCTCGCCCCACTGCGCGGTCATCTTGTCGCGCAACGGCGCAGGCAGCTCCGCGAACCATTGCGCATACCGCGCCGCCGGCACCCGGCCGGCGGCATGCTTCAACTGCTCGGCGGTCACGTAGATATTGTCGTAGGAGCAGCGCGCTATCAGCTCATGAATCAGCGCCGTTCCGTCACCGGACGGCTGGCCCGCATCGTAGCCGTCGGCCCGCAGCGCCTCCAGGATGCGCATCAGCGACGCCGGCGCATCCAGCCCGACCGCGTTGCCGATCTGGGAAGCCTTGCTGCTCGAATTGGTGAACATGAAGGCGACGCGCTTCTCGGCGTTCGGCAAGCGCTTCAGGCGCGCGAAGCGCGCGGCGATGCCGGCGATGCGCGCCACCCGGTCCGGCAACGGATCATATTCGACCGCCTCGTTCGGCAAGCCGGCGGCGCGGGCCTTGAACGACAGCGGCACGGTGACGATGCGGCCATCGAATTCCGGCAGCACCACGTTCATCGCCGTATCGAGCGGATTGAGCCCGCGCGCCGACTGGCTCCACTGTTCCATCGTCATGCCGCTGGTGATGGCCTGCAGCACCGGAACATCGAGCGTCTCCAGCACACCGACCGACCATCCGGCCGGCGTCGGGCCGCCCGGCGTGATCTCGCCCATCGCGAACGAGGTGGTATTGATCAGCACATCGATGTGCGCCCCCGATGCGTCTGCGAGATAGCGCAACGCGCTGGGCAAGCTGCCGCCATCGCCGGCCCCGGCGCGCAGCGACGAGGTGAACACCGGCAGCACGTTCATGCCGCGCGCTTCCAGCGCCGTCAGCATGACGTCGATGAAGCGCGTGTTCCCGCTCATCCAGTGGGCGCGGTAAAACACGATCCCCGCGCTTGGACGCGCCGGATCGCGCAACGCCAGCCAATCAGCCAGGCCGGCGCCGGGTGCCAGATCGGGGTGATAGATACCGTGTTCCGGCAGCGGGTGCGCCGGCTCGAAGCCGAAGCCGGTCAGCAGCAGGTGGTCGGACAGATAGCGTAGCAGCTGCGCCAGATTGGCGCTGCCACCGGCCTGGAAGTACTTCAATGTCATCTGCAGCACATCCGCCGATACCGCCGACACGGCGGCCAGCTCGGGGTCGGGCTCGCCGGTGCCGCTGACAACGATCAGATGCCGGCCATGGCGGCGTGCGTGGTCCACCAGCTCCGTAAATCCTGGAACGCTGCCAAGTCGGCCCAGTACGCGCACGATGATCACCCGCGCCGCGCGCAAATCCCCCGCCAACCACGCCGCCATCGAGGTATCGGCATCGAGCGACTGCAGGTTAACTCCCGCCACGCGAGCGAAGCCCGAAGGCAGCTGCGCCTGCGCCTGGTGCAACACCGTCAGATCGTTGGACGCATGCGTCAGCAGTGCTACGTCCGCCGGGCCGGCTGCTGTTTCAATCATCTTTGGGTTCCGGTGCGCAGGTATCGCCTTCACCAAGGCGATGGAATATCAGGTCGCCTACTTCGCGACCGCCGATCAAATGCTCGTTGACGATGCGTTCCGCATTGGCCTCATTCACCCGCTGGTACCACACGCCTTCGGGATAGACCACCATCACCGGCCCCTCGTAGCGGCACGCCACCATGCAATGGGTCCGCGTGCGCTTGACGGCAAGCTCCGGATGGGCGTCGATCATTTCGCCCATGCGCTCGAACACGGCCTGCGCGCGCCCCTCGACGGGAGCGCAACGCGGGCCGACGCACATGAATACGTGACGGTGGTGGGTTCTCATCGATCGGCGAAGCGCTTGTGGAAGAAGCCGGTCAGCGCGCCCAGCGCCAGCCAGAACCCGCCATTGGCGAGCGCGGTCGCATAGACAAAGGAACGCTGCAAATGGTCTGGCGCGACGCTGGCATGGACCGGCGGCTGCGGCGCGCCGACCAGATGCGGCAACACCAGCAGCGCGACGGCCGCCAGTTTCAGCGCCCAATGGCGGCCGAAGGCCAGCATCGCCAGCGCGGTGGCGGTCGACATCGCGGTCGCGATCCACCAGCCCTGGCGTGCGGCCACCGGCGCGGCGGCGGTACCGGGCAACTCCGGCGGCAAACCGATGGACGGCGCCAGGAAGAACACCGCGTAACCGGCGGCGCCCCACAGCAGGCCGGATCGCCAATCGACCGGCCGCCCGCGCAGCCCGATGGCGGCCGCCAGCAGCAAGCCATAACCGACGGCCATGCTGACGTCGGCCAGCGCGGTGTAAAGCGTGCGCTCTACGCCATCCTCAGGCTGCCAGCCTCCGTGTTCGTGGGGTGCTTCATGCGCTGCTTCGTGCATATGTTTAGCGCCATCGGCGTGCGTATGCGCCACCGGCTCCGCCTCGGCAGCCGATTCCAGCACCTCTACCTGCGCGATGATGCGCGTCACCTGCAAGTGCTGCACGCCGGTCAGCAGCAAGCCGGCCAGCAGGCCGGCCGCCGCCGCGGTGCGAACCATGCGATTGAACATACCGGCGCCCGCGCCGGCCCCGGTACGGCTCAATGACACGGGAAGCCCGCCGAGTGGCGGCTGTCGTGGGCCGCGTTATGCAGCGCTTCCATCGATGCGAAACCGGCGCCGAACAACAGCACCGCGCCCAGGCTCGCGGCCATCAAGGCCGCAATCAGCTTGTCTTTCAGTGCGACGGGACGGACATGCGCATCGGCTTGGCCGGCGTGGATAGTGTTGATGGACATATTGGTTTCTCCGAAAAGCAGCGACGACCACGGGGTCGGAAAGCTCGTATCGGAAGATGAACCAGGTGGGAGACGAATGCGGCGCCAAGGGAGAACCGGAACGAAGATGCGCGGATCAAACCATGACAGTTCTCCACCCGTATCGCCCTCCGCAATACAAACGTGTTTACCGCTACTGGCTGGTTTCCGGGCTGGCGAGTGGGCATCCGTGCGGACACGCCTGGATTTGCGCCTTCCCATGCAATCGCACAGTGGCATCGTACAAATCCTTAACCTCGCTTACCGTTGCGGGGGCAGCGCCGGCATTGCCGTTCCAGCGGAACGACGCACCGACTTCCCATTTAAATCTGCAAACGATCATTTGCAGATACCAGAAGCTGACTACCGGCGCAGTATAGGTCTGCGACTGCGGAATTGCAAGACGATCATGCCATCGTGCGCGGGCCGGTGACGATACGGTCCTGGTTTCAGCCGTCCACCGGATGCGCCGGTGTGCTCAGCATCAGCTGATAGAACGCCAGGTCCAGCCAGCGGTCGAACTTGAAGGCGGCATGACGAATGGTCCCTGAGTGCACGAATCCCAGCTGCTCGTGCAGGGCGATGCTGGCCGCGTTGGCGGCGTCGATGCCGCCGACCAGGATGTGCAGGTCGGCCTGCCGCGCGGCGTCGATGATAGCGCTTAGCAAAGTGCGTCCCAGTCCCTTGCCGCGCTGGTCGCCCCGCACATACACCGAGTGCTCGACCGAGTATTTATTGGCCGGAAAGCCGCGAAACGCGCCGTAGCTGGCGAATCCCAGCAACTCGCCCGCCCCGTCCTCCAGCCCGATGACCGGATAGCCGCCGGCGCGCTTGGCCGCAAACCAGTTCTTCATCGTTTCCATTGTGCGCGGATGGTACTCGTAGAGCGCGGTCGAGTTGGCGATCGCGTCATTGAATATGTCGAGAATGGCTCGCGCGTGGCGCTCTTCCGTACAGCTGATGAGTTGCATTGGGGCTCCGAAATAAGGATTTTGATTGAGACTCGTCAACATGATAGACGATAAATCTCAAGCCTTTCAACGGCCATCCCTGCCATCCAGACATTTTCGTACAGAAAATAAAAACAAACGGATAGACTGGGTTACGGATGCACTTTCCTTGTTGTAATATTACGAAAAAAGGGGTATCGCGCCTCATTAAGAATAAATATAACGAGGTAGCATTAATCATGAAACTAGCTCACGCGCCCTCCATTCGAACCAGGCTAATCTGGCTGGTGGTGGCGTGCATCGTCCCCGCGTCGCTGATGGTGGTGAGGATGATCGCCTCCGACTACGAGCTCGCGCGCGCCGCCTTCATTCGCAGCGCGATGACGACCGCCCACGCCAACGCGATGGCGGTCGACAAGGAATTCGCCGTCATCGAATCGACCCTCAAGGCGCTCGCCACCTCCCCCAGCCTGATCGGCGACGACCTCAAACCATTTTACGGGCAGGCGCGCGCCATCTGCGCCAGCCAGGACATCTTCAACATCCTGCTCGAAGACGGTACCGGACAACAGTTGATCAACACCTTCCAACCCTACGGCACCACGCTGCCCAGCACCGGCCTCGGTCCGTCGTTGACCTACATGCGGAGCAACGACGCCACCGCCATATCCCAGGTCTTCATGGGACCCGTCTCCAAACGCTACATCGTTTCGGTCGGCATCCCGGCCATCAGAAAGTCGGGCGGTTTCCACGCCTTGAGCGCGGTGGTGACGGTGGAGCGCTTCAGCACCATCCTCAAGCAGCAGCAATATCCCGAACACTGGATCACCACCATCCTCGATAACAAAGGCACGGTGGTCGCGCGCACCAGCGACATGCATCGCTACGTCGGGCAGCAAGCTATTCCCGAGGTGCTGGAAAGGCTGAGGGAACGGCCGGAGGGCGCTTTCGAAACCCAAACGCTCGACGGCAAGCCTATCCTGGCGGTCCTGGCCAAGGCCCCCAATTCGCAATGGACGGTGGCCATCGGCATTCCCATCGAGGTGTTGAACTCCCAGTTGCTTGCCAAACTGTGGACGCTGGTGCTGTCGACCATCCTCCTGCTGGGCGGCGGCCTGCTGTTCGCCTGGTACATCGGCAACCGCATCAGCCGCTCGATCCGCGACCTGGTGGCGCCGGCGCTCGCCCTCGGCGCCGGCGACAGCATCGAGCCGGCCACCTACGGCCTGCGCGAGGCGAACGAAGTGGGACAGGCCCTGGTCAAGGCGTCGAGAATGCACGCGCTGGCCAAGCACCAGGCCACGCACGATCCGCTGACCGGCCTGGCCAACCGCGCCATGTTCACCGAGTTCCTCGCCCGCCAGTTGAGCCTCTGCGAACGCAATCAGGAACCGATGGCGGTGCTGTATCTGGATCTGGACAACTTCAAATTCATCAACGACACCTACGGCCATGGCGCGGGCGACGAGCTTTTAAAAGATGCCGCCGACCGCCTGCGCTCCGAACTGCGGAAATCCGACATGGCCGCAAGGCTCGGTGGCGACGAGTTCGCGGTGGTGCTGGTCGCCAGCGGCGAGGAGGACGCGGCCGGCGTCGTCGAAAAGCTTTCCCACCGCATGGCGATGCCCTACGAAATAGACGGCCATGAATTGCTGGCCGCCGCCAGCATCGGCGTGGCCGTGTATCCGCAGTCGGCCAGCACCGCCGACGACCTGATCGCGTTCGCCGACGATTCCATGTACAAGTGCAAGGCGGAGCGCAAGCGGGCGCGCGCCGTCACGATCGACTAAGGTCGCCCAGGCGGCCGGTCAATCGCGGCCGGCGCCTTCCACATACACCTCGTCGCCGCAGCCCACCGCGCGCGTACGCGCAGGCGCGGCGTTGCCCACCATCTGCTTCAATTCACCGTCGGTGCTGAATTCGAGCGGCAGCGAAACACGGATCTCCTGAAGGTATTTACGCTGCGTGCAAATCAGCGTGATGCTGTCGGCGACCTGGGCGCCGTAGCTAGCCTTCACCCGCTCGAAGAAATCGTTGACCCGGAACGACTTGCCAACGCTGCCCAACACGATCTTGCCCACTTCCGAATCGTTCACCACCCGCACCGCCGACGCGGCCTTGATGAAATAGTCGTCCGGCGACAGCGATTGGCATTTGCCATGCTTGTTCCACTCGTAGGCGCCGAAGGTTCGCTCGTAGAAGAAGTTCGGCATCCACGGCGCCACCTTGTCGATGGTTTCCTGCTTCAGCGAGAACTGCTCGCCCTTGCAGCTGCCGTAATTGTTACCGCACTCCTTTTTGTTCGGCCACAGGCCATGCAGGTTCAGGTTCTTCGCCTGCAGCGTGCCGCCGTTCATGGCGTCGCATTCCGGCTTTTTGCCATTGTATTTAACGTGTTCGCAAAAACCCGGCTGCCAGGTGATCGCCAGCAGATAGCTATCCTGCTTGTTGGCGATGTTGCACGAGCCTCCGGCGGCGGCGATCTCGCGCCCGCGCTGCGCCTTGCTCGGCTTATCGCTCAACTCCGGCGTACCGCATTCCTTGCGCACCCAGCGCAATGCCGGCTGCGCGCCCGGTACCTCGACCCTGATCCAGTCGTAATCGACCTTGTTGATCTCGCGGACCGTGTATTCGGTTCCCGGCACGATTTTCTGCGCGCCCGGATTGCTTTGTTTGGCGAAGGAAGAGAAAGCCTCGCAGCTCTTAATGGCGGTGAAACTGCCATTGGCCGATTCGCTGGCGCTGCAACCGAACGCGGTAAACACTAGCAAGAAGGCGGCTGCGGGGACGGTGTGACGGGGCATATCGGCTCCTGAATAAACGAAATGCCGATATCTTAGCGGACTTTCTTAATAAAAGGCTACGGTGCGCCTGGTACGGCGAATATGTTGATTTAGACTGGTCCTCCCGGCGCCACGGCGTTGACGATCAAGCGCCGCAGATCGCCGTCGTGGTGGAAGCCGGCCCGCTCGGCGGCCGACGCATCGAGCGGCGGCTGGCGTCCGAAGCCCTGCTCCAGGCGTTCGTCCGGCCGATACTCGACCAGCGCGCGGCGATCGTCGCCGAATTCCAGCGCCAGGCCGTCCACCACTTCGGCGATGGTCAGCCGCAGCACCGGCAAGGTGTAGTCGCGGCGCCCGGCCGCATGCGCTGGCGCCAGGGCCGCCGCGTGCAGCAGGTTGTCCACGCAGCAGCCCACCGACATCCACCAGGCGACCGCCTGTGCCGACACCGGACACGTAAAGCGTTCGCCATCCCTGAGTCGCCAGAAGATGTCGCTCATGAAGGCCGACAGCAGGCCGGATGGCGCTGGCGGGCGCGCAACGATGCCCGGCAGGCGCAGGATGCGCCCATCCAGCCAGCCGCGCCGGCTGTAATCCTGGATCAGCACCTCGCAGGCGAGTTTGTGGGCGCCGTAACTCAGGTGCGGCCGCATCGGCGTGTCGTCGCCGATATGCTCCGGCAGCGGCGCGCCATACACGGCGATGCTGCTCGAATAGACCAGCACCGGCGGCCGGCTCCGCCCTTGGCCCTGGGCCTGAACACGGCAGCACTCCAGCAGCGCCATCGTCGCATGCAGGTTGACCGACAGTCCGAGCGCGAAATCCTGCTCCGCCGCCCCACCCGGCACGCTGGCCAGGTGGAAAAGTACATCGACCGGCTGCGCGAAGGCTTGCGCCAGCAGCGCGGTGTCGGCAACGCTCCCTTGCAACTGGCACACGCGCGGGTCTGTCGCGGCGCGGTCGAAACGCATGTCTATCGACGTCAAAGCGGTGACGTGGCGGCCGCCGACACCATCCTCCAGCAGACGCCGCACCAGCGCCCGGCCGACAAAGCCGCTGCCGCCGGTGACCACGACGTTCATGCGGCCGCCCCGGCGAACAGGACGTGCTGCCGCGCCGTCAACACGACGACCGACCCCGGCGCCAGCATGGCCGCCAGTTGCTCATTGGCCGCAATCGCCAGCCAACGCTCGCCCAGGCCGAGGGCGGCATCGTCGTTCGACAGCCAAACTTCATCCACCAGGTCGACCGAGGGCGCCGGCTCGCCGGGACGCGCCAACACCTGGTTGCGAACGACGCATTCGATGCCCAGGCTCTCTTCCTCCAGCAACCGACGCCACACCGGTGCGCTGGCCGCGGCAAGATCGTCCAGCGTGACACCGGGAGCCGCGCGCAGCATCACAAACACCTTGCTGGCGCCATCGCGGCCGCCGCGACCGAGAACTTCCCGTTCCGCCACCGGCAGCTTGACCACGCTGGCCTGGTCGACGAATCGATCCTCGTCCGGTTGCAAGGTCTCGCGGTAGAACGGCGCGGACATCGCGGCCGCCGCCTGCGCCGGATCGTCGAACCAGACCTGGGTGACGAAGTCCCGGGCGGCGGCAAAGGTGTCGGCGCCGCCATCGGGGACCCGGAAGCAGCCGTCGAACACGTGATTCTGAATATACCGGCGCGGTGCCAGATGCGGCTGCCCGCCGATGAAACGCACCACGGCGGCGCCGTGCACGTCGCGCATATAGCTATGGCATTGCCGCAAGGTCATGCCGCCACGGCGGCGGCCGACAATCATCAACTTAAGCATATGTTCTCCTGAATGAGTGGCTTAGCCGGCGTGCGCGGACCGCACCACGCGCTGGTCGATCACGCCGAACGGACCGTCGGCGCCATCGTCGCCGCGCGCCTGCATGCGCACGCGGTCGCCGAACTTCATGAACGGCGTGCTGGCGAAGCCGGCGTCGATGATCTCGATCACCCGGCGTTCGGCGATACACGCCGAGCCGGCAGCCCGGTCGACATTCGAGACCGTGCCCGAGCCGACAATGGTCCCCGCGCTCAGACGGCGCGAGCGCGCCGCATGGGCCACCAGTTGCCCGAAGCTGAACTGCATTTCGCGTCCGTGCGGTTCGCCGAAGCGTTTGCCGTTGTGCTGGACCTCCAGCGCCAGGTGCACGCGCCCCTCCCGCCACGCGCCGCCCAGTTCATCCGGCGTCACGGCCACCGGCGCGAAGCTGGTCGACGGCTTGGCCTGCAGGAAGCCGAAACCGGTGCGCATCTCGCGCGGTCCCAGCGCGCGCAGGCTCCAGTCGTTGATCTGCACCACCAGCCGCACGGCGTCGAGCGCCTCTTGCGGCGTCGCGCCCAGCGGCACCGCGCCGACCACGACGCCGAATTCGCCCTCGAAATCGATGCCGTCCGCTTCGCTGGGAAGGGCGATGTCCACATGGGGCCCAAGAAAATCGTCGCTGGCGCCCTGATACATCACCGGGATGGTGTCGAAGTCCGGTATCGGCGTGGTGTTGAAGGCCTGCTCCATCAGACGGCCGTGATTGAGGAAGGCCGAGGCGTCCAGCCATTGCGGTGCGCGCGGCAGCGGCGCCCCGCAGCGCTGCGGGACGAAGGCGAAGCTGGCCTGCGCGCGGCCGGCGTTGAGCGCTTCATACAGCTGTTCCAACGGCGCCTTGACGCGGTCCCATTGCTCCAGCGCCGCCAGCAACGTCGGAGCGATGGCACCGGCATCGACCGCCGTTTTCAGATCGCGCGACACCAGCAGCAGGCGGCCGTCCGGATGTCCGGTGGTAAGTGTGGCAAATTTCATGTTGATCCTATGTTGATGAGCGGTCGCCGGGGGCGCCGGCTTCGATTTCCGGCGCGTAGCGTCCTCCTACGAGGACGAACAGCATGCGGCAGACACGGTCCGATCGATTGGCCCAGGCGTGGTTGGTACCACGTTGCACCACGACGCTGCCGGGGCCGAGGCGCGCTTCGCCCCGGTCCAGCACCAACGTCAATTCGCCTTCGATCACCACGCCGTAGTCGATCGACTCGGTGCGGTGCATCAGCGGATGCGGCGAATCCTCCGCCACGGTGGACGCCCCGGCGTCGCCGGCCTGCGTGAACGCCTTGTGCATCTTGTCCGCGCCGTGCGCCAGGAACTCCTCGGTATCGGGAGGAATATCGACGAAGCGCACGCGCGTGCCGTTGCGCGGCGGCGGCAGCATCAGGGGCGCGAGGGTCGGATCGTCGCCGTTGTCCAATATCGCCGGGGTGTCGTCGGTGCTCCACACTTCATGGAAAACCGTTCCGGGAATGGCCGCGATCTCTATCACGGTGGGCAGCGGGCCGTCGGACGCGATCACCGCGCGCCCTTGCGCGTCGTGGCCGGTAACGACGCGATGGATGGCCGGAAGGCTCACGTGGCTACTCATGCGGCTACCTCGGCGTCATCGAAGATCGCCACGGCGCGGGTCCAGCCGGCCGACGCGCGGCGGATCTTGTGCGGGAAGCAGCTGATGGTGAAACCGTGCGACGGCAGCGCCTCCAGGTTGTGCAGCTTCTCCAGATGACAGTAGCCGATGTCGCGGCCCGCCTTGTGGCCCTCCCAGATCAGCGACACGTCGCCGGTCTCCGCGATCTTCCTGGCGGTGTACGAGAACGGCGCATCCCAGCTCCAGGCATCGGTGCCGGTCAGGCGCACGCCGCGCTCGAGCAGGTACATGGTAGCCTCGTAGCCCATGCCGCAGCCGGCGCCGAGGTAGTCGGCGTGGCCATAGCGCGAGCCGGCGCGGGTATTGACAACCACGATATCGAGCGGTTGCAGCTCATAGCCGATGCGTTTCAGTTCCGCCTCGACGTCGGCGGCGGTGGCCACATAACCGTCGGCGAAGTGGCGGAAATCGAGCTTGACGCCGGTCTGGAAGCACCACTCCAGCGGCACCTCGTCGATAGTAATCGACGGCTTGCGTTCGCCCAGGCTGGCGTCCATCGTCGAATGGAAGTGGTAAGGCGCGTCGAGGTGGGTGCCGTTATGGGTGGTCAGCGTGACCCATTCGGCGGCTGCGGCCTCCCCCTCCGGATAATCTTCCGCCTTGGTCCCGGGCAGCATGGCCATGAACTCCGGCAGCGTGTCGGCGTGGGTTTGATAGGTGATCTTCGGCGCCAGCGGCGGCGGATCGGACAGCACGTCGTTTTCCAGGTAAATCGACAAATCGACGAAGCGATACGAACGTTTGTTTTTCATGCGAAACCTCACAGGGATGGAACAAGAACGGGACGCGACTGCGCGCGGCGGAAGCTGAGCACCGCCAGCACCGCCAGCACGGCGGCGGCGATGCCTATGCTGCCGTAACCGGCGCTTTTAACCAGCGTGCCTCCCAGCAGCGGCCCGATGGCGGCGCCGGTCATCAAGGTCGCCGGCGTGGCCGCCGCCGCGCGGCCGCTCGGATCGAGCGCCGCGATGGCGCCGAAGGCGAAGGTATGGGTGAAAATCAGCACGCTGACCAGCACCGCGGTGGCCAACGCGTACGGCGGAAAGGTCGAGCTCTGGGTGATCGTCAACACGATCGCCGCCTGGATGATCGGACCGGCCAGCATCACCCGATGTCCCGGCAGGCGGCGTTGCAGCAGCACCGCCAGCGGGGCCGGCACCAGGTTCACCATGCCCAGCGCGATCAACACGCCCGAGACGGCGGCGAAACCAAAACCACGGTCGATGCCGATACGCTCGACGAAACTAAAGGTCATCGACTGCACCAGCGCCAGGCAGCCGACGCCGAACACCACGTACCACACGGCCGGATCGAGCCGTCCCGCCGTAGGCGCGATGCCGGGCGCCTTGTCGGACGGCGCCGGTTGCGGGAACCCGGCCGCCGTCGCCAGCGTGGCCACCGCCATGATGGCGGCGAACAGCTGGAACAGCGCGCCGCCGCCGAAAGCGGCCACCAGTTGCGGCGCGACGGCAAAAAACGCCAGCGCGAAGAAACCAATGGCGATGCCCACCAGCGCGAACAGCCGGTGCGGATCGGCGCTGCGGCCGATGGTGCCGTGGGTGAAGCTCAAGGCGCAGCCGGCCGACGCGCCGGCCAGCGCGTGCAGCGCCATCATAGTGGTGTAGTCGCGCGTCATCGACAGCGCCAGGAACGACAGCACCGCCAAGCCGAACCCGCAGGTCGCCGCCACGCGGCCGTTATAGCGCGGCAGGCGCGGGGCGAAAAACAGGCTGCTGAGGACAGCGCCCACCAGGAACAGCGTGGCCAGGCCGCCGGCCTGCTGCGGATCGAGCCCATACTTTGAAATCAGCGTGCCCACCCACACCGGCAGCGCCACCAGGTCCAGCATGCCGGCGCAATGCGCCACCATCAGGACGCAGCGGCCCGTGAAACTATCGGTCTTGATCATGATGCGGTCTCCATTTTTATTGTTCGGTGCTATCAGATCGGTTCGGCCAGCGCCATCATCGAGGCGCGCATGATGGCGGCGTGTTCCTGCTTGTCGCCGCCGCTGATCTCGATCACGCCAAGGCGGTCGGAATTGTCGACCACCATGCGGCACCGCTCATAACGGCGCTCCTGGAAGCGGCGCAGGGCCTCGTCGACGCTGGCGGCCCGGCCCAGTTCCTCTGCCACCACCAGTCCATCCTCGATACCGATGCAGGCGCCGGAAGCCAGGTGCGGGGTGGTGGCGTGCACCGCATCGCCGATCAGCACCACGCGGCCGCGATACCATGGATGCGGCAACAGAAGGCTCTCCAGCGGACGGTAGATCACCTGCGAATGTGGGCCTATCTGATCGCGAAGCTGCTGCATCAGCGGCGCCGGGAATGGCGCCAGCAGCGCGCGCAGCATCTCCGGCTGCTGATCAAGCGGGATGTGGCAATTGGTTTCGCGGTCCTCGGTGACGAACAGATACAGCTCGGTCTCGGACACCGGATTGACACCGGTCTTGATTTTTGGTCCCAGCCACATCGCCGGCCGCACCAGATCGGCGGGACGCGGCAGCACCGCGCGCCACACGCCCTGCCCCGAATAGCGTGGCTTCGGCGCCTCCGGGAACAGCAGTGCGCGCATTCTGGAATACAGGCCGTCGGCCCCGATCACCACGTCGTAGCGGTGCTTGCCGCCATCGGTCAGTTCGACATCGACACCGTCGTCGTCCTGTGTCAGCGATGTGAAGCTGCAGCCCAGGCGCACATTCACGCCCGCCTCCAGCGTCGCCTCCGCCATCAGCTTGGCCAGCACCGGCCGCATGATGGCGGCGCCGCCGGGGACCTTGTCCCCGGCGATGCGCGGCGTCGGCAGTTGCGCAAGGTGTGCTCCATGCGGCGCGTACAGGTCGACGCCATCGGCGGCGTAACCGCGTTGCAGGAAGCGCTCCAGGATGCCCAGCACGCCGAAAGCCCGCAAGGTCGCTCCGCCCAGGCTGATGCCGGCGCCGTAGGAACGCCACTGCGGATCGATCTCGACCAGGTCCACTTCGACGCCGCGCTTGCGCAGTTCGATCGCCGCCGCCATGCCGGAAAATCCGCCCCCGACGATCAGGGCCTTGTTCAATGCACTCATGTTTTTATCTCCTAGTTTTATGTATGTTCCAACCACAGGTCGCCGTTGGGCGCGACCGTCACCGGCGCCGGCGTCAAACCCTGTCCCAGGCACGGTCCCAGCGTGCACAAACCGGTCGATGGCTCGAATTGGGCGCCGTGCGCGGCGCACACGATGCGGGTGCCATCGGCGTTCAGGTAGGCGTCGCTGCGCCACGCCAGCGGCGTGTCGCCGTAGTGCGGACAGGCGTCGCGGTACGCATGCACGCCGCCCTGCACGCGCAACACGAACACGCCCCAGCGCGCGAAACCTTTGCTCGCGCCGTCCGGCAATTCGTCGGCGCGGCACAGCAGCGTGCGGGCGGTCATGCCTTCGGCGGCGGGCCGCTCGGCGCCCACTTCTCGCGGTGCTGGAACAGGAACAGCTGCGAGGCGTCGGCACCCATCGGCGCCACGCGCGCGGTCCACTCATCGTCGTGCAGGTCCATGTCGGCGTCGTACTCCACGTGGCAGCCCAATGGGCTGTTGAAGTACCAGAACCAGTTGGAGCCGAACAGGTGGCGCCCCGGTCCCCAGAACGACTGGTAACCCTTCTCGACGAAGCGCGTCCCGGCCAGCATCACTTCGGTCGGCCCGCCCATGTGGAAGGTGAAGTGCTCGCAGCCCTTCATGAATGGCGGGGTCTGGATCATGAACAGCGTATGGTGGTCTTCGCTGCCGCCGGGACGCAGGAACGGTCCGACGCCGGTGAAGCGGTCGGTGCAGACGAAGCCCAGTCGGGTATAGAAAGCCTCCGCCGCGTCGGCGTCCGGCACGAAATACACCACATGCGAGAGAGAACGCGGACGCGGCTGGGCGGTGATATCGAAGGCGATTCGGTTGGCGCCGCGCTGCGCCGGCGCGCCGGGCGCGTTGACGGTTTCCGCCGCCAGCGCGATGGGACGGCGCACTGTGATCTGGAAGCCCAGTGTGAAGCCGGCGTCGTCCTCTGTCTCCAGCGAGCCATCGGCGAGCTTGCGCACTTCGCGGTCGCGGCCCACCTCCTGGGCGATTTGATCCAGTGTGGCCTGGTCGGCGACGCCGTAGATGGTCTTGCGCAGCATGGTCGCGGTGGGCATTGGCGCCGGCAGGCCGGGGTCGTCCTTGTGGGCCAGCACCACCGCGGTGCCGTCCAGCGCCTCGAAGCGGTTGCCTCCGACCGGCTCCAGGCCATAGTCGGTCAGGTATTGCGTACATGCGGCCATGTCGTCGACGCCGAACAACAGCGCATCGGGTCCGATGATCTTCATCGTGGTTTCCTTGTTAGTTGGTTGGGGCGGTGCGGCCGCCCAGTGTTTCGGCCACCCAGTCGGCGATGTACGCGCCGGCGTTGGCGGAGTTGTCAAAGCTGGAGTGCTGCACGCCGCCTTCGCGGTCGGTGAAGATCTTCAGTTCCCGGCGCGGGCTGTTGACCAGCTGCTCATAGGTGCGCTCGGCCCAATGCAGCGGAATCTGGCTGTCCTTCTCGCCGTGCGTGACCAGGAACGGCACCTTGATGCGGTCAAGGATGCCGTCCAGATGCACGTCCTCGGCGATCCGCATGAATTCGTCGTTGTCCCTGGCGCCCCACACCCAGCGCACGTGCGCCCAGTAGTGCGGCACCGGCAGGTTGCCCTCTTTCGCCATGCGGCGCTTTTGCACATCGCGCCAGTCGTGATTGGCGCCCCAGACCACGCCGCAGGCGAAGCGCGGCTCGAAAGCGACCGCGCGCGGGCAGTAATAACCGCCCAGCGACACCCCCTCCATGCCGATGCGCTTCGGATCGACGTCGGCGCGCTGTTCCAGCCAGTCGACCACCGGACTGGCCCAATGCTCGCTGTCGTAGCGCGCGGTCAGCCCGCGCAGGCGTAGCGCGTCGCCGGTGCCCGGCTGGTCCACCAGCAGCGAGGCGACACCGCGTTTGGCCAGCCATGCCGGCAGTCCGACCAGGTACTTCATCTCCTTGGTCGAATCGAGGCCGTTGACCTGCACCAGCAACGGCGCCGGGCCGTCGACGCCTTCGGCCGGCACATACAGGCCGCTGAGAAAAGTGTCGCCATAGGGGATGCGCACCTGTTCGCAGGGCGCGCCGGCCAGGCGCGCGCCGCGCCCGAAGACATCGAGGAAGCGCTGGTACAACTCGACGCGTCCGGGCGCGCCGTGCGCCTGCAGCCGCTCGCACGTCAGCAGGTAATTGGCCGCGCGCAGATACTTGTCGCCGGCCGAGATCTTGCGGCCGCGTGCCTCGTCGTCTTCGGCCAGGCCGCAAAGCTTGTCGGCCATGCGCTGCCAGGTTTCGCGGAAGGCGGCGGTGCCGGCGGCGTCGGGCTGGTTGGCCGCCTGCTGCAACGGCGCGCACATCTCCTCGATCTCGCCGATCTTCGCGCCCATTTCGATCGATAGATCGACGGACAGGTTCCAGACGTAGTTGGTGGGGAAGTAACGGAACATGGGGATCAACTTTATGTCAGGGTGGATGAAATATCCGCCTCGGCCTTGGCCGGACGGGTGGACGACGTCGCGGCCTGCGCGGACACGGACCGCGAAGGACGCAACAGGAAGTGCGCCAGCGCCGGCAACAGGATCAGTGCGCCGAGCATATTCCAGAGGAACATGAAGGCCAGCAGCAGCCCCATATCGGCCTGGAACTTGATCGGGCTGGCGACCCAGGTGATCACGCCGGCGGCCAGCGTTATCCCGGTCAGCATGACGACCTTGCCGGTGAAGAGCAGCGCCTGGTGATAGGCCTGCGACAGCGTGGCGCCGGCACGCATGCGCGCCAGCGTCACGCTGAGGATATACAGCGCGTAATCGACGCCGATGCCCACGCCGAGCGCGATCACCGGCAAGGTGGCGACCTTGACACCCATGCCCAGGGCGACCATCAAGGCTTCCGCCAACACGGAAGTGAGCATCAACGGCAGCACAGCCACCAGCACCGCGCGCCAGGAGCGGAACGTGACGAAGCACAGCACCGCGACCGCGCCGTAGACCAGTGCCAGCATCTTGCGCCAGGCGTCGCGCACTACTATGTTGGTCGCGGCCTCGATGCCGGCCGAGCCGGCGGCCAGCAGGAACTTGGTGTCGGCGGTGTCGTTGGCGCGGGCGAATTCCTCGACGCTGGCGACCACCGTGGCCAGTGTCTCGGCCTTGTGGTCGCGCAGGTAGGCGTACACCGTCAGCAGGCTGCAAGAGTCGTTGTACAGTCCGCGCGGCGCGCCGGCGGTGACGGTGTTGAGCATGTCCTGGTTGGACAACAGCTCGTACCATTTCGGATTGCCCTCGTTCAGGCCGACCAGCACGCGGCGGTTCAACAGGGCCAGCGTATTGGTGTTGTCCACGCCGGGCAGCTGGCGCAGGCGCCATTCGAGCGCGTCGACCTTGTTGAGGGTGTCGTAGCGCGAACAGCCTCCGTCCGGCGTGGTGACCATCACCGCCAGCACGTCGCCCGCAGCGCCGTAGCTGCTGTTCATGAAGGCGGCGTCGCGGTTGTAACGGCTGCCGGCGCGCAGCTCCGGCGCGCCCGGATCGAGGTCGCCGATCGCCAGGTGCTGGCTGGCGACGAAGCCGCCCGTGCCCAATATCACCGCGCCGATCACCGCCGCCGTGGCCCAGCGCCGCTGCGTGAAGCGGTCCAGAATGCCGGCGATACCCATTGGCCGGGCCTGCGGATTGTGTCCGCTGGATGCCGCTTCCGCCTGGCGGTCGGCTTGCAGGCTACGCTGCGCCGCCTTGGCGCTAACGCCCGTGTAGCTCAGGAGGATCGGTAACAGGATCAGATTCGTCACGATCAGCACCGCGACGCCCAGGCTGGCGGCGGCGGCCAGTTCACGGATGGCCTGGATGTCGATGATCAGCAGCACCGCGAAACCGACGGCATCCGCCAGCAGCGCGGTCAGGCCGGCCAGGAACAGGCGGCGGAAGGTCAGGCGCGCGGCGCCGAGCGGCGTGACACCGCGCCCGATATCCTGCATGATGCCGTTCATCTTCTGGGCGCCGTGGCTCATGCCGATGGCGAACACCAGGAACGGCACCAGGATCGAGTAGGGATCGAGCGAGTAGCCCAGCAACGGCAGCATGCCGAGTTGCCACAGCACCGCGACCAGCGAGGCGCCCACCACCAGCAGCGTCGAACGCACGCAGCGGGTGCTCCAGTAGACGGCCGCCATGGCGATCAGCACCGCCGCGACGAAGAAGCCCAGCATGGCGCGCACGCCGGCGATCAGGTCCCCCGATATCTTGGCGAAGCCGGTGATGTGGACCTTGACGCCTCGCGCCTCGTACTTCCGGCGCAGCGATTCGAGGCGCTCCGACAGCACGCCATAGTCCAGCGGCTTGCCGTCGGCCTGCAGCAGCAGCGGCAGATAGATGACGCTGGACCGGCCGTCGGCGGCGACCAATTGGCCGATCTCGCCGGAGCGGGCGACATTCATTTGCAGCTGTGCGAGGCTGGCGGTGCCGCCGTCGTAACCTTCGGGGATCACCGGACCACCTTCGAGGCCCTCCTCGGTCACGCCGACCCAGCGCGTCGACGGCGTCCACAGGGACTTCATCTGGACCCGGTTGATGCCGGGGACCAGGAATACCTCGTCGCTCAACTGGCGCAAGGTGTCGAGGTACTTGGCCTGGTAGATGCCGCCGTCCGGATTGGCGACGGCGATACGCACCGCGTTGCCAAGCCCGGTCAGTTCGCCCTGCCACGCGAGGTAGTTGCGCACATAGGGATGCTGCGCCGGGATGGTTTTCTCGAAACTGGCGTTCAACTGCAAACGCGTGGTTTGCCAACCAAGCAAGGCGGTGATGACGGCGCAGACCAGCAGCACCCATAGGCGATGCGTGAAGAGCACGCGTTCCAGCAGGCCGGCCTTGTCGTCGGTATTCGGGCGGTTGGAGGCGATCATTTGGCGCCTCCGTTGGCGGCGATGCGCACCGGGCCGGCGAAGCTCAATGCCAGCATTCCGCCATCTTTCAGCGGCAGCACTCCGGCCAGCGGCCCCAGCGGCGCGCCGGGCCGCAGTTTGAATGTGCCGCCGTCGCTGCGCAGGATCTGGCCGGCCTGGTTGACCAGCACGAGCGCCGGCGTGGCGGAACCCGTCGCGGAACCCGCCATGAGCGCCGAGCCGGTGATCGACACCGGCAGCGGCGTGGCCCATTGGGTCCAACTGCCACCGCCGTCGCGGCTGCGCCAGACATTGCCCCGCAGACCGGCGAGCATCATGTCGCGGCCTTCGAGATCAAGGAATTCGGCGGTGAAAAAGCTGCCGTTGTAAGGCGTCGCGAGCTTGCGGAAGCTGCGGCCACGGTCATCCGAGCGCAGCGCCAGTCCCTGTTCGCCGGCCACCAGCAAGGTGTCGCCATGGGCGCGCAGCGCGTACAGATGCATCGCCTTCGGATTGGCCGTGCCGGCCATCAGGCTTTGCCAGGTGCGGCCGCCGTCGGCAGTGCTGAAGGCCAGGTTGTATGCGCCCACCACGATGCCGTGATCGGCATCGTAAAAATGCAGGTCGAACAAAGGTTTGTCGGCGCCGTCGGCCTTGAGCCGCTGCGCCTCGGCCAGGGCTCGGGCGTCGCCGCCCGCTTCGGCCGCGGCCAACGCGATGCCTGCGGCCATGTGGCCGTCCAGGCATTTGTTCCAGGTCTGGCCGCCATCGACGGTGCGCAGCACCACGCCGCTGTGGCCTACGGCGTAGCCGCGCCGCGCATCGACCAGCCGCACCGCCGTCAGCGTCACGGCGACCGGCACGGCGGCCTGGCGCCAGTGGACACCGGCGTCGTCGGACCACAGCGCGATCCCGCGCTCGCCCACCGCCACCAGGCGTTGGCCGGACTGCGCCGCGCCCAGCATCAACGCCCGTTCGGGTGCCACCGACACCGGCGCCGCGCGTTCCAGCGCGCCCCGCACCGGCGCTGGGCCGGCTGTGGCCGAACCACCGGCCACATTGGCGGCGGCGCAATAATCGGAGCAGACCGCAGACAGCGCGACGGCTCCCGCCAGCTTGATGGAACGTCGGAACTTCATCGCACACTGTCCCCGGCCATCGATTCCGGCGTGAAGACGCTGTCCGGGTAACGAGGTTTGAGCACGTAGTGGGCGCTCTTGCTGTTATACAGATCGCCGACATAGGCGGTTCCCGACAGCAGATCGTTGAAGCCGAAAGAGCCGATCACGGTGCCCGGCAGGTCCGGGGCGACAAAGGTGGCCGACCACAACGTCTTCCACAGCTGGCCGTTGGCGTCCCAGCGGTCCCCCAACACGCACGCCCAGGTATCTTCGTCGCAGTAGTAGCGGCTCTTCGCGGCCGGGTGCCGCTGGCCGCTGCGCAGCGTCGCGTCCACCACCCAGGTGCGGTGCAGCTCCCAGCGCTGGAAGGCGGGATTGACGCCGGTCTTGGTGATCACTTCCGCGTCGGTCTTCGGCTGCAGCAGCTTGTTGCCGTTGTAAGGTATCAGCATCTCCTTCTTGCCGACGATCTTGAAGTCGAAGCGGTCGAGCCGTCCGGACCAGGTCTGGATCTCGTCAAAGCTCATCAAACCGCCGGTGACGGGAGACGGCGTATCGCAGCAGGGGTTGGGCAGCTTGCGCACGCGGCGCTGGCCGGTCAGGTACACCCACGACTGCGTCTTGGCCAGATCGATCTGATCGCGGCCCATGATCGCCTCGCCGGCGCGGATCGGCGGCCCGCTGTTGATCAGACGGATCAGGTAAGTCTCCGGCGCCTTGGCGAAGCTCTCCACCGTCGCCTCGGGGTAGTAATAAGGGATCTGCGCGTCGATCACCCCTTCCGAGACCACCACGTCCTTGCCGGCGGCGGTGATCTGATGTTGCGCGTAGTGCGTCTGGAAGGCGCTGCCGCGCCAGCGCAGCATGTGGTTCCACATCACCTCTTCGCCGCTCCTCGGCAGCGGAAACGGAATGCCGCCCACCACGTCGGCCGGCACCTCGTTGACGATCTTCCCGCGCGTGGCGTTCTTGAAGGTGTTGTCGTAGACGTACTGCGGCGCGGCGGCGGTGCGGTGCGTCGGGTAGACGTCGAGCCGGTATTCCGGATACTTTTTCAGCAGCGCCTTGACGCCGTCGGTCAACTGCTCCGCGTATTTGTCCATGTTCTGCGCGGTGACGGAGTACAGCGGCTTCTCATCCTTGAACGGATCGCCACGGCGGCCGCCGGCCTTGTCGCCGGGGATGGCGGTGGTATAGCCGCCGGTCCAGGCGGGAATGGTGCCCTCCTTGTTGCCTGCCTTTTCAGCGCCGAGGGGCGTCAGTTCGGACTTCAGCTTGGCCGCCTCGGCGGGGGTGGCGGCCGCCGAAGCGGCTCCCGCCTGAAGCGCCAGCGCCAGGCCTGCCAACGCGGTGGAAATAAGGTGCTTGTTCATCGTCTGGTCTCCGTAATTATTCGTATTTTTAGAATGTGCGACGCACGCTGAGCGAGATGTAATCGCGGTCGCCGAGCGCGTTGCCATCGCCGAAGGCGCTGGTGCGGTAGTCGGTGGATGGCACGCTGGCGCCGATGTAGTGGTTGTAGTTCAGCGATATCTGCCACACGTTGAGATAATTGCCATCGAGGCCGATGCTGGCGTTGCCTGTATGGCGCGGTCCCCAGGAAGTCACGCTGGAACGGCCGGCCAGGGTGTAGCGCGCGCCGACCGGCACGCTCAGGTCCAGTCCCGGCAAGGCCTGGCGATAAGTCGGCGTATAGGTGAATTGCACGATGCTGGCGTCGCGCGTGCGGCCCTTGTCGAGCTCATTGTTTGGATCGTCCATGCTCAGGCGGCGGTTCCACGCCACCTCCGCCACGAAAGCGCTCTCGCTGGCGATGAAGTTCGGGCCGAAGTTCGCCAGCGTCGACAGGTTCAGGTGCGCGGTGCGTCCCACCGGTATCGCCGGACGCGGGGTGCCGGCAGGACCGAAGTAAATGGCGTTGTTGACCACCAGCGGCATGTTGTCGCGCACCGAGGCTTCGGCCGAGAGGTTGAAGTCGCCCACCGAGCGCGAGGCGCTGATGGCCGCGACCTTGATATCGTCGCCGAACACGAAGTACCAGCGGCTGTCGGTGGCCGGCGCGCCCGGATTGAGTCGTCCGAACAGCTGGCCGAACTTGTCGTGATACCGGGCGAAGTAAAAGCCCAGGTCGGTCTCGTCGAGGCGCCATTTGAGCTGGAGTCCGAACTGGCCGCTGTCACGCGGGTGCTCGTCGCCGCCCGGCGTAAGCACGTAGTTGCCGGCCACGGGACCGGCTGGAATGCCGATATATTCCGGACCGGTGGAGTTCCACGGGATGTTCGCGCTGGAGAAGTAGCTGCCGGCCGGCGGCACCCTGCTCTCCTCCCAGCGGAACTGCAGATAGCCGCCGACGCTGACGTTCGGCGTCACCTGCCATTGCGCCGACAACTGCGGCACCGGGCGCACGATCTCCTTGAATTGCGCGTTCGGCGACGCCATCAGCTTGGCGATGTCGCTCGGCCCCTGTGCGGCGGCGATGGCGTTATCGCCGAAGAACAGGCTCTCGCCATACACCAGCGCATGGCGCCCGAGACGCGCGCTGACTTTGCCGCCGCCATCGAGCGTGACGCCACCGAAGACGAAGGCGTCGAGCAGTTCGGCCTTCTCGCCCGCCATCTTGCGGGTGTAGGACTGGAAGCGGTTGTAGGGCCGCTGGCCGAGGGTCGGATCGCTGGCGGCGTCGGTGTCGCGGTGATACGCCCGGTCGTACCAGGCGGCGCCGCTGACGCGCAGGCCGAAATCGCGTTTGTACACCAGATCGAACTCCGACAGCAGGTCGACCCGCTGCGACACCGCGCCGGCATTGCGGAAGTTCTGGTCGCCTGCGTTGAAATTGAGCGCCTGCGGGCCGCCATTGGCGTTAAATGAATTTAACAGCGTTGGATCGGCGTCGTGAAGTCGGTAGATGGTGCTGGCTTTGACGGTGTTATCGAAGCGCAGTGCCACATCTGGATTGCCGGTGTCGAGATCGACCGCCTGCCCCGGAGCCGCCGCCATCGCCGCCCCCGCGAACGCGTACCTCCCCACCGCCAGTCGTAACCGGCCCTGCCTGGAACTCTTTTGCATCGCTGTCTCCGTTGTTGTAGGTATTTTTATTGGCGATATTCCTGATCGCCTGGAGCCAGCTTACGAACCCTGATCCATTTGGTAAAATGGTTTGTATCAATGCAATGTATTGACGCGCTAAATACATCGGCTCAATACATCGTTACATAACAATAAAACAAGAGGACGACAATGCGGCTGAATAAGCTCGATCTGAATCTGCTGGTGGCCCTAGACGCGATGCTGACCGAGACCAGCATCACCGTCGCCGCGCAGCGCCTGCATATGAGCCAGTCGGCGATGAGCAATGCGCTGGGCCGGCTGCGCGACCACTTCCAGGACAAGCTGCTGGTACAGGTGGGACGGCGCATGGAGGTCACGCCACGCGGCCTGGTACTGCGCGAGGCGGTGCGCGATGTCCTGATGCGCATCGATACGACCATCGCCGCGCAGCCCGAGTTCACCCCGGCGACGTCGGAGCGCGAATTCACATTGCTGGTGTCGGACTACACGTTGATGACGCTGATCCCGCGCGTGATCGAGCTGGCCAACCAGGAATCGGAGACCATCCGTTTTCGCATGATGGCGCAGGTGGATTCGCCCCAGCGGGCGCTGGAACGGGGCGAGGCCGACATGCTGGTGTTCCCCTCGGTATACTGTCCGCCCGAGCATCCCACCGAGGTTTTATGGCAGGAGCAGTTTGTCTGCCTGGTGTGGAACCGGGGCCGCCTGGCCGGCAAGCCGCTGACCTTGGACGACTATCTGGAGGCGGGCCACGTGGTGATGCAACCGCCGATTGGAGTGTCAAGCTTCGAATCGGCATATTTGGAGCGCGTCGGTATCAAGCGGCGCGTCGACGTGATCACGCACAGCTTCCTGTCGGTGCCGGTGCTGTTGACGGGAACGGAGCGCATCGCCACCGTGCACCGGCGGCTGGCCTACAGCGTGGCGCGCGTGCTGCCGGTCAGCATACTGCCGATGCCGATGGAGATGCCGATCATGGAACAATCGCTGCAATGGCACAAATACCGCACGCTCGATCCAGGGTTGACGTGGCTGCGCGGGTTGATACACCGCGCGGTGCTGCGCATGGACGCCTCGCTGCTGCCGGAGGGGGCAACGCCCGCCCGTTCATAATCCGCCCCGCGCGTCTTATCTGTACCGCTTCTGCCACTGGGTGACGATATCCTCGATTACCGGACGCGCCGTGATCATCAGATTCTCCGCCGCCGGAACGAATCCCCCCTGCCGCTTGTAGTTGACCAGCACGTCGCTGTCGCTCTGCCCCGGATGCGGACGGTCGGTGTCTGAACCCGCTCGCAGGATCAGCACACGCTTGAAGTCCACCTTGCCGGCCGCCCCGCCGCGCCGCAATGCTTCGAGCGTCGAGTTGTCCTCCTGTTGAACGGTGCAGTACCTCGCCTTGCCGTCGGTGAGCAGCGCCGACCAGTCCTGCGCCCTGCGCGCCAGTGTCGCGCCGCCAAACCACGTATCGGACGACGCGGTATCGCAGCGCAGCACCGCCGGCGGCTGATTGGCGGGCGCCGACGGGAACCCGGCACGATACGCCACCGCCGCCGGCGAATCACTGAGCGCCACATCCTTTGAAAGCGCGTAGGCCCGCGCCACCAGAGCTGGATCGAGTTGAAAGACCTCGGTCCGGTAGCTCAATTTCGGCTTCTTGTCCGGCGAGTCGGTGAATATCCCAAAATACCCGGAAGGCCAACCAGAAGGCATCTCGCGCGCGTCGATTTCATGCGCCAGCGAGTAGTCGACGGCATAGTCGGCCCATGCCGTGGAACCGACCGTGCCGAGGCCAGGATTGATGCCGGCGATGCCGGCCACGATAAAATAGGTCTGGCGCAGATCGAAGCCGCTGGCGTACATCAGCGCCGTCATGCTGGCGGCGGCGTTGCTGTAACCCATATCGGTGGTCATCTGGCAGACATCCTCCCCATTGCAATGCACCTCGGGATAGCGCGCCGACAGGCCGCGCACCTTGTAAGCGGTGGTCAGCTTAAGGCCGCGAATAAAAGGCGCCGCCTCGCCGCCGAACATATTGACGATCATAACCTTCGGCGCCACGCGCCTGGCGCTGTCGTCCCGCTGCGGCACGCCGTCCTTCCACAACGGCCATCGCTTGACGATGTCCGCCACCAGCGGGGAGCCGGCCAGGTAGAGATTTGTCACCGCAGGAGCGAAGCCGCCGGAATCGGCCTTCACCGAATCCAGCGCCGTCTGCCCCGGATACTGCCGGTCGAAATTCGACGCCGTGCGCAGCACCGCCACCCGCCGCAAGTCGAGCAAGCCCTCCTCCGCGCCGCGTTTGAGCGCGGTGTAGGTCGCGTTGTCTTCCTGGGAACTCATGCAATAGGTACCGTGATCGTCGGTCAGCAGCTTGAACCACTCGCGTGCGCGCTGGCCCAGCAGCTCGCCATGGAACCAGTTATTCCCGGTCATCGAGTCGCATTGCGTCACCTGCGGGAGCTGGTTCGCGGGCGCCTCCGGATAATGCGCGCGGTAGGCCCGGGCGCCGGGGGAATCGGACAACACGACACCACGCGACAACGACAACGCCATATCCGCCAGCCGGTCGTCCAACTTGTACACCTCGGTGCCGTAGCCCAGGTCTGGCTTGACACCCGGCGCGCCGGTATTGATGCCCAGGTAGCCGGTCGACCAGCCGGCCGGACGTTCGCGCGCATCGACCTCCCACGCCAGTTCCGAGTCGACCAGGTAGCGGGACCACGCGGCGGTCCCGATGGTCCCCCGGGCCGGATCGACGCCGGCGATTCCGGCGACGAGAAAGTAGGTTCGCTTAAGGTCGAACAGGCCGCTGAACACCAGCGCCGAGATCGAGGCGGCGGCGTTGGCCTTGCCCATGTCGGTGGTCAGGTGGCAGACGTCGTCCTTGTTGCAGCGCACCGCCGGGTACAGCGGCGACAGGCCAGGGACCGGGATCGCGCGATCGAGTTTGAGCTTGCCGGTCCATTCCGCCTCCTCCAGGGCGAACATGCTGATCACCATGACCTTGACGGGTATGGGCTTGTCAGCCGCCGCATGCGCGGCGGCCACACCGCAGGCGAGGATCGCGGCCAGCGCCATGTCGAGCAAGCGACGGAAATGGAGGGAGGAAGATGGCATCGGTCTGAAACCTTTAGAGTGGCGTTGCAGGCGACCATGCAAGCCACGTGCCATCCGCCATCGGTCATTCCGCGACAAAATCCGCACCCGCAAGGTGCAACGCCGGCGTCAAGGCCGGCGTTGAATTCAATCTGGTGCAAAGGGGCCCGGCCCCGCGCATATCCTACAACTCGTTCATCGGCGTGCGATAGGTCTCCTTGGCCGACGCCGCCGCAATGGCGGATATCGCGCTGGTGATGCTGACGAAAACCGCCACCGGCACCCAGCCCCACTCCCCCGGCTGCAAAATCGCCGCGCTGATGGTCGGGGCGAAGCCGCCCAGCGCGAAGCCGATCTGCGTGCCGATCGCCATGCCGGACAGCCGCACGCGGGTGCCGAACATCTCGCCGTACATCGCCGGCCACACGCCGTTGGCCGCGCTGTACACGACTCCCGACAGCAGCAGGCCGAAGACGAAGATCAGCGGCACGTTCATCGTGGCGATGGCCCACAGGTAGGGCCATGCCAGCGCCGCGGCCCCCAGCGCGCCGAAGATGAACACCGGCTTGCGTCCGACCCGGTCGGACAAGGCCGCGAACATCGGAATGGCGATCAGCGCGACGACGTTGGCCAGCACCAGCACCGTCAACATCGTGGAGCGCGGCAGGTGCATGGTGTTGACCGCGTACGACAAGGTGAACACGCTGAAGATGGTGCTGACGACCGACACCAGCGCGGCGAAGATCACGCGCACCAGGTTGGACTTGTGGTTGGTGATCAGTTCCACCAGCGGCATGCGGTCGTCCTTGTTCGCGGCTTCCTCCTCCTTGAAGGCCGGGGTTTCGGGCAGCGTGCGGCGTACCCAGAAGCCCACCGCCACCACCACGGCGCTGAGGAGGAACGGAATGCGCCAGCCCCACGACAGCATGTCCTCCTCCGGCAGCGCGGACACCGGCAGGAACACCAGCGTCGCCAGGATCAGCCCCGCCTGCGTGCCGCTCAGCGTGAAACTGGTGAAGAAGGCGCGGCGATGCGCCGGCGCGTGTTCCAGCGTCATGGAGTTGGCGCCGGCCTGTTCACCGGCCGCCGACACGCCCTGCAGCATGCGCAGGATCACCAGCATCACCGGCGCGGCGATGCCGATTTGCTCGTAGGTGGGCAGCAGGCCGACGGCGAACGTCGTCACGCCCATCAGCAGCAGGGTGAAGGTCAGCACCTTCTTGCGGCCGTATTTGTCGCCGATGTGGCCCAGCATGATGGCGCCCAGCGGGCGCGTGATGTAGGCCACGCCGAATGTGGCGAAAGCCGCCACCGCGCCGACGGCCGGATCGAACGACGGGAAGAAGATTTTCCCGAACACCAGCGCGGCGGCCGTGCCGTAGATGAAAAAGTCGTAGTACTCGACGGCGCTGCCGATCCAGCTGGCGAAAGCGGCCTTGCGCGGCGAGCGTTTCGGCTCGGGTTGGGTTTCCCGCGCCGCCTGCGCGGCGGGTTTGCGCGTCTCTGCGGACGCTTGCCTCGAAATCGTTGTGATAGCCATGTCTTCCTCCAGGTTGTAAGTGTAGTCTCAGTCGCGTTAAAACCGGTGCAGGATGCCCAGCTGAACCCCGCTCAACCGCCGGCCGTTGATGTCGTCCCCAGCCAGATTGGCCGATGGCGCGGCCGAACTGCTAAAGCGAAAACCTGCGGCATCGTCGTTTTTCATCACGCTGGCAAAACCATATAACTGCGTGCGTTTCGATAGGTCGTAATACGCCCCGACGTTGGCCGAGCGCACACTTGCCCCGCCACCGCTGGTGTCGTGCGCGCCGCCCGCCATGGCGCCGACACGAAACACGGGGCTGACGCGATAATCGGCCGAGAGCTCCCACAGGTTGTAATAGCGCCGCGCGTTGGCGTCGGTTCCGGCGAAGAAGTTGTTCGGACTACCGACCAGGCTCAATATCCCGCCGGCATTGGCGCCGTTGGCATTGGAAGTGGAGTTATTGCTGCGTCCCGCCGCGAGATAGATCTTGCCGCTGCCGTACTGGTAGTTGACATAGAGGTTGTGGTACTCGATACGCTCCCGGACCGTGGCGGTGGCGCGGTTGGGCGTCGCCAGCACACCGGCGTAGCCGGCGCGCCATGGTCCGTTCTGGTAGTCAAGCGCCAGCTGCCACACACCCTTGTTGTTCGTGGCGGCGGTGTTCTCCGGCAGCGCGTAGTGCACGTCCAGCTGAAAACCGGCCATGCGCGGCGACTTGTAGGAGAGGTCGTTGTCGTAGCGCGAAGGCACGCCGAAGGTATTGAACATGGAGCCGAACGTGGTCCGTTCCGTATAATCGATGGCGCCGCCGATGTAGAACACCTGGGTGTTCTGGCGCCCGGCGCGAAACTCGCCCAGCGGCGTCACGATGCCGAGCCACGCCTGGCGGTCGAACAGGCGGGTGGCGTCGGCGGCGCTGCCGCTGTCGGCGCCAATGCCCTGCTCCAGTGTGTACGTGATGCGGTAGCCGCCGCCGATGTCCTCGACGCCCTTGAACCCGAGGCGGCTGCGCAGGATGGCGCCGTCGTTCAGGCCCGTAACCTGGGCGCCGCTGCTGCTGCGGATGATACCCAGATACTCGTCGAAGGTACCGTAGATGGTGGTGCCGGATTGGGCGTAAGCGTTGGCGCAGGCGGCCGCCATCGCCAGCAGGCCGGCTGCTGTCAAATGTTGTCTCATGATTGTCTCGTTGTTGTTATGGGCGCGCTTATAAGTGTCGCGCCTCGGTTTTTGGTTTGCTTGCGGCTCTTAAGCCATCGCCGCGTGGCCGGCGGTGGCTTGCAGTACGGTCAGGCTGCGCCGCAAGACCTGGTCGGTCACCCACTTGGCCGAGCGGTAGGCGCGCTGCGCCACCACCTCCGGCGAGAACTGCAGGTAGTCGTCGTTGAAGACCTCGAAGCTGAAATCGCCCCGGTAGCCGTTGCGGTTCAGCTGGCGCAGCATCACGGACAGCTCCTTCGCGTGGCTGCCCTCGCCTGGGAACACGCGCAGGTGGCGCGCCGTTTCCAGCCGCTCCTCGGCGCTGCGCAGATCGCGCCACATGTAATCGGACAGCTGCACCAGCGCGATCTTGTGCGCCGGGATGTCGTCCAGTTCCGTCAGGTCGGCGCCGTTGGCCAGCATGTGGAACGAGTCCAGCACCACACCGAGGTTGGCGTGCCCCGCCCGCTCCACCGCTTCCCACGATTGCTGGTACTGGTTCACATGCCGGCCCCACGACAGCGCCTCGTAGCCGACCTTGACGCCCAGCGGCACAGCCAGGTTGGCCAGCTTGGCCAGGTCGCGCACGATCCTGTCCATGTCGCCGACGGCGTGGCTGGAAGTGCTGGAACACACCATCAGCAAAGGCGCTCCGACCGCTTTGCAGACCAGTAGCATCTGCTTGGCGATATCGAGCTTATAACCGTGCAGCGCGCCGTCCAGGCCCTCGTAGTCGCGCATGACCTGGATGCCGGTGACCCGCACGCCGCTGGCGCGCACCACCCGCGCCGCCTCCTCGATGCCGCCCGGATGGCCGGCCAGGTCTTTCGCCCACAACATCAGCTGCGAGAAGCCGGCCGCCTTCGAGGCGCGCAGTTTGGATTCGAGCGGGCCGGCCAGGGTGATGCTGTCCATGCCGAAGTTAGCGAGATTCATAGCGCCCCCAATTCACGGAATTCATCGGACGACACACCCGGCCAGCCAAACAGCTCCAGGTACAGGGGCGCCTGCTCGATCAGCATCTCCTTGCCCTTCTGGATGCGGCAGCCGAGCCGCTCGGCCTCGACCAAAAGCCTGGTCATTTCGATCTTCATGCCGCAGTCGGCGACGACGCAGTCGCCCGACACGCCGCGCAGGTCGATGGGCATGGCGTCATCGGCATGCATCCCAAGCGGCGTGCAGTTGACGACCAGATCGAAGCCCTCGGCCTCCGGCCTGCCCTCGACCACGCGGCAGGCCGGAAACGCCGCCTGCAACCGGCCACGCAAGGCGGCCGCCAGTTCGAGCCTGGTATCGCAGATCGCCACCTCGGCGATGCCGCGCACCGCCAGCGCCTCCGCCACGGCGCAACCGACGCCGCCGCTGCCGACCACCAGCGCCCGCGCACCGCCCCAGTTAAAGGGCGCGCCTGCCAACGTGCGGTCGAAGGCCCGCACAAACCCTTCACCGTCGATCAGATCGCCCCTGACGCGGCCGTCCGCGTCCTTGTAGATGGCGTTGCAGGAGCCGGCCAGCAGCGCGCGGCTGCTCGGTTCATCGACGGCTTCGACGCTCATCGGCTTGTGCGGAATCGAGACGAAGATGCCGCCCACGTTCTCGATGCCCATCAGCAGGCGGACGGCGGCGACGTAGCCGTCCGGCGCCACCTTGAGCGGGATCACGCGGGCATCGATGCGGTGGCGCTGGAAGTAGGCGTTGAACAGCGTCGGCGCCTTGACCTGTTCGACCGGCCAGCCGATCACCGGAAAAATACGCGTGGTGCCGGTAATTTCAAGCATGTCCTTCTCCCGGGCCGCTGGCGACCAGTTCGAAACTGACACCGCCGCGATACAGTTGGGTGACGGCGCCACGTTCGGTCGGCGCTTGCGGCGCGCGGTCGATGAAGACGATGCCGCGCCGCTGCAACTCGCGTACGGCGCCCATCACGTCCGGCACCCCCAGTCCCACGCGGATCAGCTGTTCCTCCCATTGCAGGCCGCCGGCGCCTTGCGGCGGCTCCACCAGCTGCAGGTAGAAGCTATGACAAGGGCTTTCCAGCAGCACGCCCTTGGGCACGACGCCGAAGTAGCGGCCCTCCGGCAGCGGACGGAAATCCATCAACTGCTGGTAAAAGTCCACCCACTCCGCGCTTCGGCCTTCGCCGATGGCTTGCACCACGCCGAAGAAGTGCAGTCCGGCGACCGCCTCCGGCGGCGCGGCCACATTGGGGATGGCCTTGAAATCGACGTCGTAAATCGAGAAGTCCGCGTAGCGGTCGACGAAATAGAGGATGGAGTCGCCGGCGCCGTGCACGCCGGGGATATTGAGCTCCATCGCGCCGGCGCGGGTCTGGATGGCCCAGGCGCCCATGTCGATGGCGTGGCGGTAGGCGGCGTCGGCGTCGCGCACCCGCAGCGCGATGGCGCTGATCACGGTCGCTTGCGGCCCCTCCTCGCCCTGCGGCAACGCACGCGGATCGGCGTTGACGATCACGTTCATGCCGCCCTGGCGGTACAGCGTCACTTCGCGCGAACGATGGCGGGCGGTCGCGCTGAAGCCCATCTGCTCCAGCAGCGCCCCCAGCGCCAGCGGTTGCGAGGTGGCGTATTCGATGAATTCGGTGCCGGCGATACCGAGCGGATTATTCGGTTCCGGCAGCTGCTCTTTGATGATCATGTGTGGTCTCCCGCGTCTTTCTGCTTAAAGTCAGGCCAGTATAGAAAGCCCGGACGTGCAAAAAAACCCACGAAAACCAGCTATACTGCGCCAATCGCCCCACTTGCGCGATTAGCGCACAAATCATGAAAAAGCCGCAGCTACTGGATGTGCAGGTCGCCGAGCGAGACCTGATCGACGGCCTGATCACGGGCCTCAACGTCATCACCGCCTTCAACGACGACACCGCACGCCTGACCGCCACCGAGCTGGCGGAGAAGGTGGCGATCAGCCGCAGCGCCGCGCGGCGTTATTTGCTCACGCTGGTCCACACCGGCATGGCCGCCACGGACGGCAAAACCTTCTGGCTCACGCCCAAGGTGCTGACTTTGGGCCGCTCCTATCTGGATTCAGCGCGCCTGCCGCGCGCCATCGTGCCCTATCTGCAAAAGCTCACGTCGGAGCTGCAGGAGTCGACCAATTATTCGGTGCTTGAGGGGGATGATGTGGTGTACGTGAGCCGCGTGAACGCGCCGCGCCAGCTCACCAGCGGCTTCGAACCGGGCACGCGCCTGCCTGCCTATGCGTCGACGGCCGGACGCGTGCTGCTGTCGGCCATGCCGGACGAAGCGCTGCACGCCTATCTGGCGCGGGTGGAGCCGATCGCCTACACGCACCTGACCGTGACGGACAAGCGGCAGCTGTTCGAGGAACTGGTGGCGATCCGCGAGAGCGGCTTCGCCGTCACCGAAAACCAGTACGAGATCGGTTTTCGCGGTATCTCCGTGCCGGTCAAGAGCCGGCGCGGAAATCTGATCGGAGCGCTCAGCGTGTCGATGATGACGGCCAGTTCATCGCGGGCCGAGGCCAGCGCGCGCTGCGTGCCGGCGCTGCAGGCCACGGCCAACACGCTAATGCTATGGGTGTGATCACCGGCCGTGGCAATCCGGCCACAGAGACAAATAATAAATTCGCAACAAATAATTGGTGAGTTAAGATTGCGCCACGAAGCTAATACGGCGGGAAGGTTCGACATGCGCCGGATACCGCGCGCAGGACCGAAACCATGAACGAGCCCGTTGCTGAATACGAAAGCATCATTCGCCGCACCGAGAACAACTCCCGGGTACCTACGTCCGAACGAGAGCGTGACGAATTCCTGCGAAATTTGATCACAACAAAGAAGTCCACGTTTTCGTCGATATGGCCGACCGAAGGCAAAGGCAGAGCGTATGAGATTAGCGGCTTTTTGCATTCCAGACATACGTTGAAGCTTGAGGTCATCGGCATATTACTTGCCATCCTGCTGATCGCTATCATGACCAGCACTTATTTTTTGCTCACGGCCCCCGTGCGGCAGCGGTTGATCACGGCGCTTCCGCCTCCATCGCGGGCATCGGGCCCGAACGAGCCCCCGCTTCCAAAGCTGCATGTACAACCGTCTTTTGCGACAGCCACAGGCACGGCTTCCGGCGGACATGTCCCGGCTGCGCCTAACAGCGCGAACGCACAAGACGCGGGCGAGTCGACCGCCGCGCGGGCCGCAGGGACCGCCTCGACGCAGCAAAGCCAATTGGCGCCACCCACTCATGACGAACCAGGAAGTGCCGAGTCCAGCCCTCTAAAATTGCTCGCCCTGTTCATCGGACCGCCGGTTTGGATAGCGCTCTTTCAGTTGCTTTACACCACGGGGAGCAAACGGCGCGGTGCGGCAACCATGATCATCGCCGAAATGACCAGCATCATCAGGGTGTATGCCGCGGCAAACATTATTGGTGCGTTTGTCCAAAAGTACGCACACGCCTCCCAGGCCATCAATACCGAGATTGGCGGCTTCGTCGATGTGGCTCGAAAGGAAGACTATCTCACCATTTTCGACCGAAATATCGAACACCTGGGAGCATTTCCAAATCCCCTGATCTTTCACGTAACCTCCTTCTTCACCTTCCTCAAAGCGGCTCGCGACGCGACCGGCGCGCTTTCCCTCTGGAGCGCACCGCACTACCCTGTCGCACAGAAAAAAGCCGACATCGTCGATATCGTCTATCTTTGTTTTATGCAGATGGATCATGGCTACCTCGCGCTGCGCGATCTCATGGAGAAACGCGACCGTGAAGCGCTGGCGCTGATCGGCAACGTCACAATCGGCGTGAGCTTACAGAGCTATCTGTTTCTGCTGCACGTGATTAACGTAGAGGATTTCCGATACACGGCGTTGATCAGCCGGCTGGGGACTTACCGAACTCATGCCTCGGATTGTGGTTACAGCGATCTGTGGAATATGGCATGCCCACCGGAACTATTGTTGTTGGGCGGACCGGCAATCGATCAGAACAATTGCCCAGTCCGGAAATGAAACTCCAGAAATATGACAGCCCGCTGCCCCGGCCGTCACACCGTCGAGTCCAGGCCATGACCACCAGTCCAATCAACAAGTCCACCAGGCATCCGCCACAAGCCCTTTGCGCGCCAGCCGATCCGAAACCGCCCCTGCTCTCGGGCGGCAATCCCCAGATCCCGAAGGCCTACGGCGACGCGCCGGTGCAGGCCTACATCGCCGCCATGCCGGGCTGGAAAAGCGCCCTCGGACGCCGCCTCGACGAGATCGTCGTCCGCACCGTACCGGGCGTGAACAAGGCGGTCAAATGGAACACGCCGCTATACGGGATCGCCGGCCAAGGCTGGTTCCTGGGCTTTCACTGTTTTACCAAGTACGTCAAAGTCACCTTCTTCAACGGCGGCTTCCTCGATCCGCTGCCGCCGGGCGCGTCCAAAACCGCCGGCGTGCGCCATCTGGACCTGCGCGAGGACGACCCGCTCGACGAAGCGCAGGTCGCCGAATGGGTGCGGCAGGCCAGCCTGCTGCCCGGCGAGAAGATGTGAACGGCGACAGGCACCCTACGCCAGAGGCAAACTCACCAGCACCACCGTGCCGCGGCCGTCTTCCCTGGCCTGCACGACGATGCGGCCGTGGTGCTGGTCGACGATCTCCTTGACGATGGCCAGCCCCAGCCCGTGGCCGCCGACGGCGGCGCCGGGCAGGCGGTAATACGGCGTAAACAGGTTGGCCAGCTCTTTTTCCGGGATCGGCACGCCGTCGTTCGACACCCCCAGCAGGGCCATGCCGTCGACGGCGTCGAGCGTGACCAGGATGTCGCCGTGCGCGGCGCCATGGACCGACGCGTTGTCGATCAGGTTCTGCAGCATGCGCTGCAGCTGCGACGGTTCGCCCCGCACCGGGCAGTCGTGCTGGGCGTCCAGGCCGACGCTCTGGCCGCGGCGGTCGATCAGCGGTTCGACCGCGCCGATCACCTCGCAGCACAGCGCCCGCAGCGACAGCCGCTGCATCTGGCAGGCGTCCCCGCCGGCGGTGATGCGGCTCAGGGCCAGCAACTGCTCGGCCAGCTTGCTGGTGCGGCGCGCCCCGGCCATCGCCGATTCGAGCGAACTTTGCCGCTGCTCCGGCGTGCTCGCGCGCAGCGCGTTTTCCATGTGCAGCTGCACCGCCGCGATCGGCGTGCGGATCTCGTGCGCGGCAGCGTTCAGGAAGCGCTGTTCGCGCTCGAAGGCGGCGCGGATCCGGTCCAACAGGTGATTGAGCTCGGTGATGATGGGCGCCAGTTCCAGCGGCGTGGCCGGCAGCTCGACGATGTCGAGCGACTCGGGCGCGCGCGCGGCGATCAGCGCCGCCAGCGACGACAGCGGCCGCATATTGCGCAGCAACAGGAAGTTCACGGCGATCAGCATCAGCAGGCCGCCGACGGCGAGCGGGGTCAGGATCGACATGCCGACGTCGTGCGACATCTCCTGGCGCACCTCGTCCTTCTCGGCCGTCAACACCCAGACATTGCCCGAACGCAGCCCGAACACCTGCCACGGCTCGCCGCCGATCGGATGCTCGGAAAAGCCGGCCCGCAGCGGCGCCAGCGCCACCGTCGGCGCCGAGGCCGACTTGGCCAGCAAGGCGCCGTCGTCGCGCCACACCTGGAACGCGATCTTGGTCTCGTAGCGGTGGCCGTACACCTTGGGCTCGTTGCTGGTGCTGGTCTCGAGCTCGCGCGGCAGCGCGATCACCAGCGGCTTGTTGATCGTGGCCGAGGTCAGTTGGTGCGCCACCAGCGCCTCGAGCACCCGCGCCGACGTCGCCAGGCGCGCGCTGAACAACTCGTCGGACTCGCGCCGCGCCACGTGGTGCGCGCCCAGGCCGATGCCGCCGAAGATGGCCAGCATGCACAGCAACGTGGCCGCCACCAGCCGGCGCCGCCCGGAATACAGTTTGGTGCTCATGGCGCCAGGTCGCCGATGCGGTAGCCGACGCCGCGCACGGTCTTGATGATGGCCGGGGAGATCTTCTTGCGCAGGTGGTGCACGTGGACGTCGATGGTGTTGCTCTCGGCGCCCTCGCCCCAGCCGTACAGCGACTCCTCGAGCTGGGCGCGGTTGAACACGCGCCGCGGATTTTCCGCCAGTTGTTGCAGCAGCATGAATTCAAGCCGCTGCAGTTCGACCGGGCGCCCCTGCCAGCTGGCGGCCAGGTTTTCCGGCTGCAGCACCAGATCGCCCAGCACCAGCTGGTTGACGTGGCGCCCGCCGCGGCGCCGCGCCAGCACGCGCAGGCGCGCCAGCAGCTCGTCGAGCTCGAACGGTTTGACCAGGTAGTCGTCGGCGCCCAGATCGAGTCCGGCGATGCGGTCGCGCGTGGCGTCGCGCGCCGACAGGATCAGCACCGGGATCGGATCGCCGCCGGCGCGCACCGCGCGCAGCACCTCGGTGCCGTCGAGCGTGGGCAGGCCCAGATCGAGCACCGCCAGGTCGAAGTTGTTGTGGCCGAGCGCGGCGAGCGCCGCCGGGCAGTCGTCCACGTGCTCGACGGTGTAATGGGCACGCCGCAGCGCCACCAGCAAGCCGCTCGCGATCAGCGGATCGTCCTCTACCAGCAAAATTCTCAAGTGGCTCGCCTCCCCTGTCCGATTATTTACGCTTGGCGGCGATTTTGTCCAGCAATTGTTGAATCTCGGCACGGCGGCCCTCGTCGGCCACCTTGCGACCCGGACGCGGCGGCGCCTGCAATGCCTTGTTCAGCGCGCGGGTAGCCTCTGCGTAGTCGCCCTTGCGGAACAGGTAGTCGCCGTAGAAAAAGTTCGGATCGATGCCGTCCGGATTGACCGCCAACCCTTTTTTAAGCAGCTCGAGCGCCTTCTTGTCGTCGCCGAAGCCGATCGGCCAGCCCGGCACCTGGTAGTACAGCGAGCCCAGGCTGGTGTAGGCCGAGCCGGCCAGCGCGTCCGGATCGATGGCCAGCGCCTGCTCCAGCGTCTGGCGCGCGTTCTTGGCGTTCGACAACGCGCCCAGGCCGCCCTTGGCGCCGGCGTAGGTCGATTCGATGATGGCTTGCCAGATCAGCACGTCGGCGCTGCCCGGATGCTGGGCGGCGGTGGCGCGCGCCTCGCCGAGCAGGCGCTCGAACTGTGGCTCCTGCGCGTCGGCCGGCGTCGTGTAACGGATTTGCTCCCATTGTTGTTGCAGTTTGGCGACGTCCTCCGGCACCCCGGCCAGCGCGGCCCACGGCAGGCAGGCGGCGGCCAGCAGCGCCAGCGCGCGGCGGCGGAATTGTTTGATGGTGGTGGCTTGCATGATGGATTTCCTTTATTTGGGCAGGTGTTTGCGGATCACCGGCAATTGCTTGCGGATCGCGCCGTCGGGCAGGCCCGGCAGCAGTTTGTTGAGCAGCACGAAAAAGCGCTCGCCGGCGCCCAGCGTGCGCTGCCAGGCGGTGCCCTCGAGGAAGGCGATGAACTCGGCGGCGACCGCCTCCGGCGTGTCCTCGGCCGTCTTCAGTTCGCCGTTCATGGCGCTGACGGCGTCGCTGTTGATGCCGGTGCGGGTGGCGCGCGGCGCGAAGTGGCGCACCTCGACGCCGGTGTCGGACAATTCGCGCCGCAGCGCCTGCGAAAATCCGGCCAGGCCGGCCTTGCTGGCGCCATAGGCGGCGAAGCCGGGAAAACCAAGCGAACCGAGCACCGACCCGATGTTGACGATCTGCGCCGACGGCGCCTGCCGCAGCAGCGGCAGCAACTGGCGCGTGAGCAGCATCGGCGCCAGCAGATTGGTGTCGAGCATGGCGCGGATGGCGTCGGCCGGCTGCGTCTCGAAGCTGTGGAAGCCGCTCACGCCGGCATTGTTGACCAGCAGGTTGACGCCGCCGGCGGACCGCGCGGCCGACTCGATCGCCGCCAGCGTGGCCGCCTCGGTCAGGTCACCGCACACCAGTTGCACCGGCACCCGCAGCTCGGCGCGCAGCGCCTGCAACGGCGCGGCGCGGCGGCCGACCAGGATCAGCATGTCGGCACCCGGCGCCAGACGGCGCGCGATGGCCGCGCCGATGCCGCCGCCGGCGCCGGTGATGACCGCGCGGTGGCGCCCGGGAATGCGCGCGCGCACGTCAGGCCCCGCCTTCGAACAGCGCCGTACCGTGCGGCAGGCTGCGGAACACGTCGCCGTACAATCCGTACATCATGCGCGCCACATGCAGCACCGCGCGCTGGTCGTCGGCCGCATCGAGCCGGTTCATGAGCTTTTCGAAGAAGGCCACGTGCTCGAGATCGAGGCTGCCGTGCGAGCTCAGGTAGCTGAACGCCTGCGGCGGCAGTCCGAGCGCGTCGCGCATGGTGTCGGCCGCGTGGGTGGCCAGCGCCGTGCTGGTGCCCTCGAGCACGTGGACCATGCCGAAGAAGCCGACCGGGTTGCCGCGGTCGATCTGGTGGTAGGCGTAGGCCACCATCAACTCGGTGCTGGCATGCGGCCGGCCGTGGCGCACGGCGTCGGCGTCGCCGCCGCAGGCGGCAATGTCGGACAGGATCCACTCCTGGTGCCCGACCTCCTCGGCGATGTATTCGGCGATGGCCTCGCGCAGCCACTCGCGGCCGGCGTCGAGGCGGCTGCCGCAGGCCATCAGCAGGGGCACCGTGTGCCGGACGTGGTGGTAGGCCTGTCCGAGGAAGGCCACATACTGGGCGGTGGTGACGTGGCCGCGCAGCGCGTCCTGGATGATGGGGATGGCGAACAGGCGCTGGCGCTCCGGCTCCGAGCCGGCCTTGAGTGTGTCGAAGAAATTCATGCGGTGGTCTCCGTGGTGTCGTACAGCGCCGCGATCCGCGGCGCATAGTGTTGATGGATGACGGCGCGGCGCGGGCGGCCGTTGGCGGTGGCCTGGCCGTTGGCCGGCGTGAACGGCGCGGCCAGCGCCCAGCGCCGCACCTGGGCGTAGTCGGGCAGGTCGAGGTTGGCGCGCGCCACCGCCTCGGCGATCTGTTCGGCGCCGATGTGGGCGGCCAGCGGCACGATCAGCGCGGCCAGATACGGCTGGCCGTCGCCGACCACCACCGCCTGGCCGATGGCGCCGGTGCCCAGCAGCGCCGTCTCCGGCCATTCGGGCGAGACGTTGCGGCCGAAGCCGGTGATCAGGATGTCCTTTTTGCGGCCGTCGATGTGCAGGAAGCCGTCGGCGTCGAGGTGGCCGAGGTCGCCCGTGGCCAGCCAGTCGCCCGGCCGGCCCGGCGCCTGGCCCAGATAATGGGCGGCGTCGCCGCCGACCTCGATCTCGCCGTCGGCGGCGATGCGCACCGGGCGGTGCGCCAGCGGCTTGCCGACGCTGCCCTCGCGCGCCGCGCCGGGCAGGTTGAGCGCCACCACCGAGGCGCATTCGGACAGGCCGTAGCCCTCGAACACCGGCAGCCCGCGCGCGCGCGCCGCCGCCAGCAGCCGGGGCGGCGTCCTGGCGCCGCCGACGGCCACGAAGCGCAGGCTGGCCAGGCGCGGATCGCCGGCCGTCGTCACCGCCACCAGCGCCTGCAGCATCTGCGGCAGCACGATGATGCTATGCGGGCGGTGGCGTTCGATGGCGGCCAGGCACACCAGCGGATCGAAGCGGCTGGCGCCGGCCATCCCGGTCTCGGCCAGCGGCGGGCAGATGGTGGTGGCGCCGCTGAGCAGCGCCGTGTACGGGCCGGCGATATTTTCCAGCAGCACCGCGAACGGCAGCAGGCACAGATGGCGCTCGAGCGCCAGGCCGGCGACACCGTCGCGCAGCGCGCGCGCCACCTGCCATTGCTGGCCGGCGCTCAGGCACACGCCCTTCGGCGTCGACGTGGTGCCGGAGGTGAAGGTGATCTTCTGGGTGCCGGCCAACGCGTCCGGGAAGCCCGCCGCCGGGGTGGCGGCCGAGGCCCCGGCGGCCGCCTCGCACAGCACCAGCGGGCCGCCGCAGGCGATGGCGGCGCCGAAGCCGAGCGCGGCACCCTGCCCGGCGCTGGCGCAAAACAGCGCCGTGGCGCCGCTGTCGGCCAGCACATGCCCCCATTGCGCGGGAGTGAAAAACAGCGGCAGCGGCACCAGGGTCAGTCCCAGCTGCTGGGTGGCCAGGTCGACCGCCAGCCATTCGGGACTGTTGTCGGCCAGGATCGCCACCGGCGCGCGCGGCATCCGGCGCGCCAGCAGCGCTGCAGCGAGCTCGCCCACGCGCCGGCGCAACGCGCCACCGTCCAGGGTGTGCGCGCCGTCGCTCAGCACCGGCACGCCGGCGCCGAAGCGGCCGGAAATATGATCGAAAAGGTCAGGTAAGTTGTGCATAGCCGTAGCGGATGTCGCCAAACATCACTTTAGGTTGGGTGTCGTAATAGCTGCCCCAGCGCCGGCCGGCATCGGCCAGGCGCGCCGGATCGGCAACCGCGAGCACCTGCGGCTGCAGCCGCAGGCGGGTGAAGGAGTTGAGCAGGCTGACGGTGGCCGTGAACGCGACCCAGCGCAAGCCCTGCGCGTGCAGGTGGCGCGTGGTGCTGACGATCAGCGCGCGCGCCGCGCCCGGGTGGCTGGACGCCAGGTTGCCCACCTCGACGATGTCGGCGCGCGCCACCGGCGCGCCGGCGCGCCCGCCCAGCGCCGCTTCGATCGGCGCGTCCAGGTACTGTTCGAGGAAGACGGGGCCGTCGGCGGCCAGCGTGTAGCCGAGCGCGGCGACCCAGCGGCCGTCGCCGTCGCGGCACCCGAGCAGCACGTCGCAAAAGTGGCTGACCTCCGCGCCATAGGAGTCGAGGAAGGAAGCGGCGATGAACGCTTCGAGTTCGCGCCGGCCGTCCTGGCCCGGCCCGTAGCGTTCGACGACGAACTGTGTCTCGCGCCGCGCCCGCCCCGGCGGCGGCACCCGCCCGGCGGCGGCGCCGGCCGGCAAAGCTATGGTATCGATCATGAGCACCCCAAAAATTCGTTGCATTGGGGTGACTTTAAGCAACCAACATTACGCCCAGATTAACCGAGATTTAATTAACGGCCGGCCGCGCCCATCGTTTCGGCCAGAATCTCGGCCGTGGCCGCCGACAGCGTCCAGCCCAGGTGTCCGTGGCCGGTGTTATAGAACACCGACGGCGCCCTGCCCCGGCCAACGCGCGGCATCAGGTTGGGCATCATCGGCCGCAGCCCGGCCCAAGGCGTGACGCTGCGCGTGCTCACGCCGGGGAAGCATCGCCCCACCCAGTCCACCAGCGGCGCGATGCGGTCGGCGCGGATATCGCGGTTAAAACCGTTGAACTCAGCCGTGCCGGCCACGCGGAAGCGGTCGTCCCCGAGGCGGCTGGTCACCAGCTTGGTCTCGTCGTCGAGCAGGCTGACCGTCGGCGCGGCGGCCTGGCTGGCGGCGTCGTTCAGATGAACCGTGATCGAATAACCCTTGACCGGATAGACGTTGACGCGGTCGCCCAGCATGGCCGCCATGGCGCGGCTGGCGGTGCCGGCGCAAACGACCACCGCGTCGTGGCGGCGGGTTTCGCCGAAACCATCCTCTTCGACGGTGATATCGACGCCGTCCGCGTCCGCCCGCATGGCCGTCACCTGCTGGCCGAAGCGCAGATCGGCGCCGAGCCGTTGCGCCGCCAACGCCAGGCCGGTGGTGAATTTGTGGATATCGCCGGTGCTGTCGCTGACGGTGTAGTGGCCGCCGTAGTACTCGCCGCGCAGCGTGGGCTCGATGGCGCGCATCTCCTCCGGGGTGACGGCGCGGCGCGAGAGCCCGCCCTGCAACAACAGCTTCGACACGCCGGCGGCGTGCTCGAATCCCGCGCGGTCGCGGTAGATGTGCAGGATGCCCTCCCGTTTGAGGTCAAAGGCGATGTCCTCGTCCCTGGCCCACTGGAACAGATACTCGCGCGCGGCCAGCGCCAGCTGCGCGGTGGCGACGGTGTTGTCGCGGTAGTGCGGCATGGCGGCGATGAATTCGGCGAACCACGACAGCTTGTGCCAGCCCGGCTTTGGATTGACCAGCAGCGGCGCGTCGTTCCTCAGCATCCACTTCAGGCCCTTGGCGATGGTGGACCGGTGGTTCCACACCTCGGCGTTGGAGGCGGACAGCTGTCCGCCGTTGGCGAACGAGGTTTCCATCGCCGCGTAGCGGTGGCGTTCCAGCAGGGTGACGGAGAAGCCGCGTTTGGCGAGGGCGTAGGCGGTGGTGACGCCGGTGATGCCGCCGCCAATGATTGCTATGGTTTTCATGAAGGACTCCGAACCGTCAAAGGGGATGGTCTCGGCGCACATGCGCAAAGACACCCCCTCTGTTCTGGACCTGAGAGATTCACGCCGGGCCGCGATGGCGGCAGCGCTTGCTCCTTCGGTGCGGGGGACGACGTCCGAGTCCTGCCGCTCTTCAGAGTTTAAAGTGCTGTATCGGTCCTTTGGCCTGAGAGTTTCCGGGGCGGTTGCTCCTTCGGCGCCGTTCGTCAGCCTATGCTGGAACAGTCTCTCCCGATACGGCGATGGCTTTTGGCCACAACGCGCCTAGCTTACCCGAAAAATTGCGGCTTTACTATCCCCGTTGGATTTGCAACCGGCCATAAGCTTGACCCGGCACAGCACCGGCGGCGGTGGACGGCAGACAATCGTCGCGGCGGGGAACCGCGACGTCCCTTGTCGGTCAAACCAGCAAAGACCCGGCACGCCGGCCGCCTTGCGCCGAAAAGGAGCTGCCATGAAACTTTGCCTCATCGTGTACTACTCTCGCACCGGCGTGACGGCCAAAGTCGCCAACACGCTGGCCCAGGCCTGCGGCGCCGACATCGAGCGACCGCAGGATCTACGCCCGCGCGACGGCGCCGCCGGCTTCCTGCGTTCGGCGTGGCAAGGCTGGCGCAAGCTGCCGGGCGAGATCGCCCCGCCGCAACGCCGCCCTGCCGACTATCCGTTCATTTTGCTCGGCACGCCGGTCTGGGCCGGACAAATGAGCGCGCCGATGCGCAGCTACATCCTGCGGCAGCGCGAGCATTTCCGCCGCATCGGCCTGTTCTGCACGGCCGGCGGCGGCGACGGCCAGGACGTGCTGACGTCGATGGCGGAAATGTGCAACAAACTGCCCATCGCCAGCCTGTGCCTGCGCCAGAGCGACGTGCTGTCGGACCACTACCAGCAAGCGCTGGCCGATTTCGCCGGCGAACTCGCGATCGTCCAGCGGGACCATGAAGAGTCGGCGCCGTCCGCCCCGCTGATACACCCCGTGTAGACCGTGGCGCGGCGGAGGGGCGGCGCCCCTGGCATCAACGGGCGATGGTCGCCGCCTGGCCCAGCGCCTGCTGCAACGGCTCGGCCTGCGGGTTGCTGACGGTGCCCGCCGCGATCTCCCTTGGCGACAGCGTCCGGCCGTAATAGGCATTGGTCAGGCTTTGGTTGAAGCGGATATCATTGACGCCCACCGCCGCCACGTCGCCGAACAAGCCCTTGGTCCCGCTCCAGGCCACGACATCGCCGGTGCCCGCCGTTCCCTGCGCCAGCCTGCTCCAGTTCAACACGGTAAGGCCGGCATCGGCGCTCAGGGCAAGATTGTTTTTCTTCATGAACTCGTTGACCGCCTTCTCATTGTTGAGAACCAGCGCGACCGGCCCGCCTTCCACGCCGGCCTGAAGACCGACCGTCAAGCCGCCGAGGTCGTAGAACGCCGGCCCGCTCCAACTGCCGTCGGACCGTTTCAGCAGTAGCAAGCCGGCACCGCCATGGGCGCCCACGCCCAGCGCCGCCCGTCCATACGATGGAACAATCAGCACGCCTTTTGCCTGTTGCAACAATTGTTTCATGCGCGGTTCCGCCTCCAGCTGGCGCACCACCGACAGCGCGTCGCTGACGCGTTGCGATGCCCGCTGAGCGGGCTTGGCGCCGAGACTGCCCGTGTCGCTACGCCCGCTCCGGGCGCTCTCACCGGTCTGGCTTGCCGAGCCACCCTGTCCGCTCGATCCGGTTTGTCCGCTTTGTCCGCTTTGTCCGCTTTGTCCGCTGGTGCCGCTTTGGCCGCTTTGGCCGCTCTGCCCGCTTCCAGACTGGGCCACCGCCGCGCCGGACAGCAACGTCGCGGCCACCCATGCTAGCGCTCCCGCCTGCTTTTTACGCTCGATCATCATAGTTTCCCCCTTTGTGCGCTCCATACAATGTCGTACGCAGGTGCGTACCCAAATCATGCTAGCGCCGGAGGTCCGGCAACGCCTTTGATCTCACACAAAGTGTGCGAAAAAACCGACCCGCACCTGCGCCGGCGCAAGAACATCAGGTCTCGAGCCTGCTATGCGTGCGACCCTGCCTTGCACGTGCGACAGCGTACATCGCTTAAAATTGAACTCAGGCATACTTATCGTTACCCCGAAATAACTTGATGAAGGCTAGACATGGCAGAGAATGAAAAGGCGGCAACGCCCGCCCCGGCGATGGACGCCGAAACCCTGGAATTCATACGCGGTGTATTCACGCTGGTGCGAGCCGGCGAAGCGGAGCGCCTGGCCGGGATGGTGGCCAAGGGCCTGCCCGTCGGCTTCCGCAATGAAAAGGGCGACAGCCTGATCATGCTGGCGTGCTACCACGGCCACCTGGACACGGCGCGCGTGCTGCTCGAAGCCGGCGCCGATCCGAACGTCGCCAACGATCAGGGACAGACGCCGCTGGCCGGCGTCGCCTACAAAGGCTACCTGGACATCGCCGAACTGCTGCTGGCCCATGGCGCGGACATCGAGGGCGCCAGTCCGGACGGCAAGACGCCGCTGATGATGGCGGCCATGTTCAACCGCACCGATATCCTCAATCTATTGATCGAGCGCGGCGCGGCCGTCGACGCGGTCGACAGCCGGGGCATGACGGCGATCTCGCTGGCGCAGACGATGGGGGCGAAGGATACGGCCGCCCTGCTGGCTGCAAAAAACCCGTAAGCCACGCCGCGATTGCCGCGCTCCAGCGTCACGCCCCGATCAAGCCCTGCCCGCAAACGCGCAGGGTCGCGCCACTGATGCCGAACGCGCCCGGGGTGGCAAGGAAGGTAATCGGTTCGGCGACGTCGCGCGGTTGACCGCTCTGCTTGACGGAATTCAGGCGCCGGCCGATCTCCCGCACGACCATGGGCATGGCGTCGGTCATCGGCGTGTCGATAAAGCCCGGCGCCACGGCGTTGATGCAGATGCCGCGCGGCGCCAGCAGCGGCGCCTGGGCCGCCACATAACCGATCAGCGCGGCCTTCGACGCCGCGTAGTTGGTCTGCCCGAAGTTTCCCGCCACGCCGCTGACCGACGACAGGCAGACTATGCGGCCCTCGTCCCGCAGCACGCCGCGCTCAAGGAATTGCTGGTCGATCGCCATCACGGCGGCCAGGTTGACCTGCACCACCAGATCCCAGAAATGTTCCTGCATATTGGCCAGCGTGCGGTCGCGCGTGATGCCCGCGTTGTGGACCACGATGTCGACGCCACCGAAGCGTTCGAGCAGGAAGCCGGCCAGGCGCTCCGCGGTGTCCGGCGCCGCGATATCGGCCAGGAAGGGAACGGCGGCGTAGCGGCCGCAGGCCTTGTGCAACTCCTCCGCCGCGCCCGGCACGTCGAGCGCGACCACGGTGGCGCCCTCCTGCGCCAGCCGCTCCACCACGGCCAGTCCGATGCCCCTGGCGGCACCCGTCACCAGCGCGACCTTACCGGACAAGACCTGCGTCGAGGGCATGCCGGCGGGTGCGGCGACGCTGCCGGCGAGGTGAAAAGCCTGACCGGTCACATAGGTGGCGCGGGCGCCGCAGAAGAACCGCAACGGGCCGTCGAGCCGGTCGAGCGCGTCGCGGGCCACATAGCCGAGATTGACGGTGATGCCCTTCGCGCCGATCTCCTTCGCCAGCGACCGCACGAATCCCTCGACACCACGCGCAACGGCGGCGGCGACGGGCGTGGCCGCCGCGCCGGGATCGGCCGCCAGCACCAGTACCCGGCCATTGCGGACCAGCCGCCGCACGACGGGATGCAAGCCGTCGTACAACGCCCGATAATCCTGCGGCGTCACGCAGCCGGTCGCGTCCATCGCCACGATATCGAGCGGCCCGGCGTCGGCGGGCGGTGCGTCCAGCGTTGCCGCGCCGGCGCGCGCCAAGGCCGCCGCCATGGCGTCGGCCGCATAGCCGCCGGCGGTTCGGCACAACAGCACGCGCTTGCCATCGAACGGCCGCTCCACATAAGGACCCGCCTCGCGCGACAGCGGCACGGGGTTCGGCAGGCCGATCGCCTTGGCGATGGCGCCGGTGAGCGGGTTGCCATTCAAGCGCATTAACAAATCCGACATGTGTTTTTCTTCGAGACGGGAAACACAGTATTATGCCCGCATCGCCGGCGGGCTCCGTGCTAACCCGGTTTGCCGTCCACCCGCGCGTTAGCCAGGTACGGACGGTAGACCAGCGCATACAGGCCGAACGCGACCGCCCAACAGGCGGCGCTGGCCAGCAGCAGCGAGCCGCCCGCATTGTCCCAGCCCAGCGCCGACAGCACGCGCGACAGGGCGCTGAGCTGGATCAGCACGAACATGGCGCGCTCGGCCCGGCCCGCCTTGAGCGGACGTCCGGTGTGGCCCAAGGTCGTACGCGTCATCATGCCCAGGATCAGTCCCGCCATCGATCCAACGGCCAGCGCGTGGAATCCGGCACTGGCGCTCACCAACTTCCAGCTCGACAGCGCGAGCAGCACGAAGCCGACCGCGATCCACGCATACGACAGGTGCATGATCCACAACAGCGGCACCGACAGCGTGCGCAACGCCTGCCAGCGCCACAAGCGCAGCAGCACCAGCGCCGCCGCGGCCAGCGCCAGCGGCCCGAACAGCCAAGCCGGCGCGGCCGCCACCCACGCCAGGGCTGACGCCGTCAACAGGCCGAGCGACACACGGTCGAGCATCGGCTGCACCAGCGGCGTGGTGCCCGGCGCGCCGTTGCGCGTGAACATGGGGATGATGCGGGTTCCGATGGCCGTCTCCATGATGACGATCACCAGGATGGCGGCCTGTATCGGCGCCAACGGCGCCTGCGCTAGCCAGCCCAGGGTGATTGCGTGGAACACGCCGTTGGCCAGCGCCATCAGGCCCAGCAGGACGACCAGGAAGTAGTTGCGTTTGTTGCCGGACTGGCGCATCACGCGCCACAACGGCCAGGCGGCCAGCGGCAGGAACGTCCAGTCGACAATGGCGGCGGCCAGTGGCGGCGCCAGCAGCATCGCCACCCGGCCCAGCAACCACAGCATCACCAGCGCGGCCAGCTTGCCGCGCACAGGCGTCCACAGGCCGGTCCAGTTGAACGCCGCCGTGTAAAGAAATCCCACCACCACGGCGGCCGCCATGCCGAACACCATTTCGTGCATGTGCCAGGCGAAGCCGACATGCAGCAGGCTGGCGAGGCCACCCCGTATCCAGCCGAAATACTGCGCCATCCACAGCGGGATGGACAGCGCCGCGAACAGCGCCGCGCCCAGGTAGAAGGGGCGGAACCCCAGCCGCCACAAAGGGTGGCCGGTGTGCCAGGCGCCCGCTCGGGCCGCGGGTTCTTCGATATGCAGCAAGGTCATGATCGTCATTCCTTTAGAGTTCCGGCATATTGTCTGCGCGGTGTCAGTACCTGTGAAGACCAGCGCCCAATCGGCTTAACCTGCATCAAGGAAATCGAAAATACCGGCCGCGAGCGGCCCACAGGCATCGACCGCCGCGCCGCTTTCGCTTAGCCTGTAGGGGTTGATTCAGCCGATACACCAAACGAGGAAATGCGATGCACACCACAGTACTGAAAATTGACGCCATGGATGGCGAAGCCTGCGCCGACAAGGTCGCCCAAATTCTCAATGAAACAAACGGCGTGAGCGAAGTGAGCGTCTCGCTGCGCGACGGCATTGCGATCATGCGCGTCGACGAAACGCTGACGTCGCCGCACCTGCTCACGCGCGCCCTCGCGCTGGCCGGTTATCCGTCCTATCCGAACGACGGCGCGCCAGAGCCAAAAGCCAACGCCGGCGGTTGCTGCGGTGGCTGCTGCGGCGGTTGACCGCAGTCCAGGCGGCGGCGCATCAGCCGCCGCCCTGCATGCGGTGCTCGACGGCATACACCGCCGCCTGCACCCGGCTGCTGAGCTTGAGCTTTTTCAGCACGTTCTGGACATGGATCTTGACCGTGCTTTCCGCCAGTTCCAGATTGCGGGCGATGCTCTTGTTGCTCTCGCCGCGCGCCAGGCAATCGAGGATTTCGCGCTCGCGCGGCGTCAACTTGTCTAGCTCGGAGGCCACCGGCGCCGCCGCACCGCTTTGCAGCTGCGCCACCAGCTTGGCCGTCATCGCCTCGGCCACCACGGTCTCGCCGGCGGCGGCGCGGCGGATCGCACGCGTCAGGTAGTCGGTGTCGATGTTCTTGAGCAGATAGCCGCTGGCGCCGGCCTTGAGCGCCGTGCTCAGATCCTCGGCGTCCTCGGACACGGTCAGCATGACGATGGCGGTGTCGGGGCAATCCTGGCGCATCAGCTGCAGCGTTTCCACGCCCGACATGCCCGGCATGTTCAGGTCCAGCAGCACCACCTGCGGCTGTAGTTGCAGCGCGCGCTTGATGCCCTCGAAGCCGTCGGCGGCCTCGCCCACCACGTTGAACTCCGGATGGCGCTGCAGCAGCGAGCGTATGCCGCTGCGGAACAAGGTGTGGTCGTCGACCAGCAGCACGCTGATGGCGTTGGAATCCGGATTGGTTTGCATGGGTGTAGCCTCTCTTGAATGATTACGCCGCGCGCCGCTGGGCGCGGCCAAGGTGCACGCGCACGACGGTGCCGGCGCCGGGCGCGGACTCGACGTCCAGCCGGGCATCGATGCGTTGCGCGCGTTCGCGCATGATGGTGATGCCGACATGGGCGCCGCCCTTGGCGTCGAGTCCCTTGGGATCGAAGCCATGGCCGTCGTCGCCGATGCTCAGGTCGAAATCCTCGCCGTCTGTGAGCTTGATGCGCACCTGGCGCGCCGAAGCGTGCTTGCGCACGTTCGACAGCGCCTCCTGCACGATGAACAACAGTTGCAGCTGGTGCTCGCGCGGGAACGGCGCGCCGTCGCTGTCGGCGGCGAAATCGACGGCGATGCCGCTCTGCCGGCGGAACTTGTCGACCACCGTTTCCAGCGACGTCACCAGGTTGCCTTCCTGAAGACGGGTGCGGAAGTTGTGCAGCAGCTCGCGCACGTCCTGGTAGCTCTCCTCGACGCCGGCGCGCAGGGCCGGGACGATGCTCTCGATCTCGTCGACGCGGCCGACCTTGAGCGACTGTTCCAGCATCTGCACTTGCAGGTTCAGGAAGTTCAGGCCCTGGGCGATGCTGTCGTGCAGACCCTGCGCGACCAGATTGCGCTCCTCGGAAATGGCCAGTTCACGGTCGCGTCCCTGCAGGCGCTGGTTCTCGATGGCGGTGCCCAGCAGTTGGCCCAGCGTCTCCAGCAAGGCCGTCTGCGCCGCGGTGAACACGGTCGTCTTTCGGAAATGCAGGTTGAAGAAGCCCAGGTGCTGGCGCTGTGCGAAGATATGGAAGATCGAGATTGTGGCGAAGCCCTCGCGGTGGCACTGCAGGGTGTGGCCGCGATCCATGCGCCGCAGGTCATGGATCACCGCCAGCTTGCTGACCACGGCCTCGCCGCACAGGCATTCGCCCACCTTGAGGCAGCGCTCGGTCTCGACCAGTTTTTCGGAAATGCCGTGATGCACCAGCATGTGCAGGTTGCCCCGGTTCGGGTCGAGGATACGCACCGAACCGCCGTCGGCCTTGAAATAGTCGCTGATGCGCTTCAGGAAGCCTTCGCACATCGCCTCGGCCGATTGCGGCTGTTGCAGGAAGGCGGCGCTGTCGTACAACAGCGCAAGTTCGCGGTTCTGCTGCTCCAGTTCGGCGGTCTTGGTACGGACCCGCTCCTCGAGGTGGGCGTAGGAATCCTGGAGCTTGTCGGCCATCTGGTTGAAGCCGTTCGCCAGCGCGCCGAATTCGTCGCTGCTGTCGACCGGCAGGCGCACGCTGAAGTCCTGCTCGCGCATGCGCTCCAGGCCGCCCTGCAAGCGTGTCACCGGCGCCACGATCATGTCGAACAGCAGGTAGATGATGCTCACCGTACCCACCAGCGCCAACGCCAGCAGCAACAGTTGCGAGGCGCGCAGCCAGAATGTGCGTCCCTCGCTGTCGCGTTCGATGTGCTGGACCAACTGGTCGACACGGTGCACGAAGCGCTCGCCGAGCTGTTGTTGCAGCGCGCGCACCTCGGCCGGCGGCGTCGGATAGCGCGCCAACAAGGCGCCGGTGCGCGGGGCCAGCTCGGTGCGCCACTGTTGGCGCACCTCGGCGAACACGCCCCGGATGACGGCGGTCGGCGGCAGGAACAGCGGGCGCTGCGGGTCGCCGTGCTCGAGCAGCGCGAGCGTGGCGTCGATGCGCGTCATCTGCGCGCCAACCAGGCTGGCGGCGGTGGGGTCGGCGCGGCCGGCTGGCGTGTCCAGCTGGCCGGCCAGCATCGCCAGCCGGTAGCTGTCCATGCGCAGGCTGCCGGCGACGTTGATCGCGGCGGCGCTGCCCTCGAGCTGCCAGGAGAGCAACAGTGTCGAGCCGATCACCAGCAGCGCCACCGCCAGGAAACTCAGCAGCAAGCCGACGATGCGGGTCGACAGTTTTTGCCAACCGGCGAACAGCTGGGGCTTCAGCATGGCGGAGCACGCCGATAGGATGGGGCGGGATGCGGCATCGACGACTCCGTTAATCTAAGACAAGGGGCAAGTATAACCGGCGGCAGAGGCCGTCAGCCACCGGTTTGCGACATGAAGCGCACGATCTTCCCGGGCTGGCGGCCGAAGTCGTGCTCTTGCGGCTTGAGCTCGATGGCCTCGCGGATCGCCTGCTCCAGTTCGGCGTCGGTGGCGCCGCCGCGCAGCAGCGGCCGCAGCGGGAACTGCCGCTCCTGCCCGAGGCACAGGTACAAGGTGCCGTCGACCGACAGGCGGACCCGGTTGCAGGTGGCGCAGAAGTGCTGGGACAGCGGCGTGATGTAGCCGATGCTGGCGCTGCCGTCGGCCGTCGACCAGTAGCGCGCCGGTCCGCCGCCCAGCTCCAGCGCCTGCGGCCGCAGGCCGAACTTCTCGGCCAGCCGGGCCTGCACCGGCGCCAGGTTCAGGTAGGCCGTGTTCCGGCCGGTCTCGCCCATGGGCATGACCTCGATCAGGCGCAGCATGAAGCTTTGTTCTATACAAAAGGCGGCCATGGCGTCGATCTCGGCGTCGTTGACGCCGCGCATCGCGACCATGTTGATCTTGACGGGCGCCAGGCCGGCCGCCTTGGCCGCCTGCAGGCCTTCCAGTACGGCCGGCAGGCAATCGCGGCCGGTGATGCCGGCCATACAGTCGCGGTCCAGCGTGTCCAGGCTGACGTTGACGCGCGTAACGCCAGCCGCCTTCAACGCCGCCGCGTGGCGCGCCAGCCGGGTGCCGTTGGTCGACAGCGACAGGTCGCGCACGCCCGGCAAGGCCGACAGGCGCGCGGCCAACTGGGGAATATGGCGCCTGGTCAGCGGCTCGCCGCCGGTCAGGCGCACGCGCGAGGTGCCCAGGCGGGCGAAGGCGGCGACGACCCGTTCGATCTCGTCAAAGCTGAGCCAGTCCGGCGGGTCTTCGTAGCCTTTGAAATCCTTGGGCATGCAATACGTGCAGCGCAAGTCGCAGCGGTCGGTGACCGATACCCGCAGATAGTCGATCGATCGACCAAACCGGTCGCTTAACATCGTCGCTCTCCTGTTGTATGGTGTGAGGCCATTGTAGTGGCGGCAGCTGCGCTTGGCACTGGGCATGAGGGGCTAGGCGGGATAGTTCTTTGTGACTATCCCGCCTGTTATCACTGTACCAACGGCGAACTGGCGCCTTCCAGATCGATACCCTCGATGCCGGCCTTGCCTACCAGGATATGCATGTACTGGTGCAGCGCCCGCTGCCAAGCATGCCGCTGCAACTCGTCGCCGATCTGCGCCCGCACCGTCTCGTACGGGATCGGCTTGCCGTCGATGCGGCGCTGCGCCTGCACGATATGCAAGCCGAAGCGCGTCTCCAGCAGACGACCCGCCAGCTCGCCCTGCCGCAGACGGAACAACAACTCGTCGAACTCCGGCACGCATTGGCCGCGCGCCAGCTGCCCCAGGCTGCCGCCGACGGCGCCAGAAGGACAGTTCGAATACTGCCGCGCCAGCTCCTCGAAACGCTCCGGCCGCGCCTGCAGCTCGGCCAGGATCAGCTCGGCCGTCTGACGCAGCAGTTCCAGCGGCGCGGCCGGCGTCACCTGGAACAGGATGTGGCGCGCCTCGACCAGGTCGCCGCTACGGAAACGCTCCGGCCGGCTCTGGTAAAAGCGCAGGCAGGCCGCCTCATCCGCCTGCGGCACCGTCACCTCGCGCACGAACAGCGCCTCGATGCGGTCGTCGTCGCTGCCGCCTTCGATCCCCAGCCGGCGCGCCTCCTGCAACAGCACCTGGCGCAGCACCACTTCATGCACCGCCTCGCGCAGCGGGTTGTCCGCCCCCTTGTGATGGCCGATCTCCGCCTCGATGGCGCTGTCGTCGATGTCGATGCCGTTGACTGCGATACCCATATCGTTCTCCTTTAGCGCGAACGCACCAGTTGATAGGCGCGGCCCAGGTAGCCGAGCGCGCCGAAGCCGCTCCATACGTGCACCAGGCGGGTGAACGGGAAGATCACGAACAGCGACATGCCCATGAACAGGTGCAGCTTGAACACCAGCGGCGCGTCGACGATGAAGGCGGCGGCGTCGCCCCGGAAGGTGACGATGTGCTGCGCCCAGCTCATCAACAAGACCATCATGTGGCCGTCCATGTGGCCGGCCGAGGCGAAGATCGACGACAGCCCCAGCAACAAGGTCGCCAGCAGCCACAGCAGCACCAGCTTGTCCTTGAACGTGGTGCGGGCGCGCACGCGGTCATTGCTGAACCGGCGCGCCAGCAACATCAGCAGGCCGACCAGGCACAGCGTGCCCATCACGCCGCCGGCCACCATCGCCACCAGTTGCTTGGCGCCGTGGGTCACGCCCAAGGTGTCCCATACCCATACCGGCGTTAGCAGGCCGGCGGCGTGGCCGAAGAACAGACCCAGCACGCCGACGTGGAACAGCGGGCTGCCCAGCCGCAGCATGCCGGTGTTGAGCGTCTGGCTGGATTCGGACTTCCAGCTGTACTGCTCGCGGTCGAAGCGGATCAGGCTGCCCAGAAAGAAGATCGCCAGCGCGAGGTAGGGGTAGATTCCAAACAAAAATTGATGCAGATAGTTCATGGCGCTCTCCTTCAGTGACGCTGCGGCGCTACCGCCTTGGGATAGAAATTGACCGGATGGCCGCCGCCCGGCAGCGGCACGTGCGGCTTGAGCAGCGGTTCGATGCCGTCGGCGCCGGGGCCGAAGGTTTCCAGCGCCTCGTCCATGTCGCGTACCGGCGGCTCGGCCAGTTCCTCTGCCTGCACCGGCGTCAGCGTCTGCAACAGCTCGAACACGCAGGCGTACGGGCTGCCATTGGCGCGCAGCTTGCGGCCGATGTAGGCCAGCACGTGGATGGCGTCGCCCAGCAGGCGCTCGGTTTCGTCCTTGTCCTGCTGCGACAGGAACTCCAGGAACAACGGCACGTAGTCCGGCAGGTCATCGCCGACCATTTGCAGGCCGTGCTTGCTGTACTCGGCCAGCAGGTCTACCATGGCCTGGCCGCGGTCGCGCGATTCGCCGTGGATATGCTCGAACAAATGCAGCGAATGCGACGGGTTGCGGTCGAACGTCATCACGTATTGCTGTTGCAGGTCGATCAGCGTGGTGCAGCCCAGGTGGGCGAACAGCGGCGCCAGTTGGGCGTGCCACCGTGGCAGCGTTTCCCGCAGCAACAGGTTCAGCTGCGCCTGCTCGGCCAACAATTCAGGCTCCGGATACTGCAGTAATGCCGACAGCACCTGGTAACCGTGCGCGTGGAGTTGGATATCAGACATCGACGTTCTCCTTTTTCTTGCGTGATTTGGGCATCGACATGAAGATCTCCGAGCCATGCTTGCGCTTGCCGAACAGGCTGGCGTCGCTGACGCCGTCGGAGCAGCCGTTGCCGAAGCTGAAGCCGCAGCTGCCCTTCTCGTTGAAGCTGTCCTCGGCCATTTCCTTGTGGCTGCTAGGGATGACGAAGCGGTCCTCGTAGTTGGCGATGGCCATGATGTGGTACATGTCCTCGACCACCTCCGGCGTCAGGCCGACCTGTTTGATGACCTCGAGGTCCGGCACGCCGAGAACGCTCTTGCTGCGCATGTAGGCGCGCATGGCCAGCATGCGGTCGAGCGCGCTGATGATCGGCGGCTGGTCGCCGGCAGTCAAAAGGTTGGCCAGGTACTGCACCGGAATGCGCAGGCTGGCGGTGTCCGGCAGGATGCCGTTCTTGCCCATGCGGCCAGACTCGGCGGCGGCCTGGATCGGCGACAGCGGCGGGATGTACCACACCATCGGCAAGGTGCGGTATTCCGGATGCAGCGGGAACGCCACCTTCCATTCGACCGCCATCTTGTAGACCGGCGAACGCTTGGCCGATTCCAGCCAGGAGTCGGGAATGCCCTGGCGGCGCGCCTCCTCGATGATGGCCGGATCGTGCGGATCGAGGAACAGGCCCAGCTGCGACGGATACAGGTCGCGCGGATCGGCCACCGAGGCCGCCGCTTCGATCTTGTCGGCGTCGTACAGCAGAACGCCGAGGTAGCGGATGCGGCCCACGCAGGTTTCCGAGCACACGGTCGGCTGGCCCGCCTCGATGCGCGGATAGCAGAAGGTGCACTTCTCGGCCTTGCCGGACGACCAGTTATAGTAGATCTTCTTGTACGGGCAACCGGAGATGCACATGCGCCAGCCACGGCACTTGTCCTGGTCGATCAGCACGATGCCGTCGTCCTCGCGCTTGTACACCGAACCGGACGGGCAAGAAGCCACGCAGGTCGGGTTCAGGCAATGCTCGCACAGGCGCGGCAGGTACATCATGAAGGTGTTCTCGAAGGTGCCGTACATCTCCTTCTGCATGTTGTTGAACAGCGTGTCCTGGCTGCGCTGGGCGAACTCGCCGCCCAGGTCGTCCTCCCAATTCGGTCCCCACTCGATCTTGTCCATCTTCTTGCCGGTGATGACGGAGATCGGACGCGCGGTCGGCGGCGTCTCCGACAGCGGCGCGTTCTGCAGGCGCTCGTAGTCGTAGGTGAACGGCTCGTAATACTCGTCGATCTGCGGCAGGTTCGGGTTGGCGAAGATCTGCGCCAGGATCTTCAGCCGGCTGCCCTGGCGCGGTTCGATCTTGCCGGCGTCGGTGCGGCGCCAGCCGCCGTTCCACTTGTCCTGGTTTTCCCAGTGCTTCGGATAGCCGATGCCGGGCTTGGTCTCGACGTTGTTGAACCACGCGTACTCGACGCCGTCGCGGCTGGTCCAGACGTTTTTACACGTGACCGAGCAGGTGTGGCAGCCGATGCACTTGTCCAGGTTCAGCACCATGCCGATTTGCGCTCTGATTTTCATACCATGCTCCCTTGTTCTTCTTTCAGCGGGCCTTCCAGCCAGTCGATCTTGTTCATCTTGCGCACCAATACGAATTCATCGCGGTTCGAACCGACGGTGCCGTAGTAGTTGAAGCCCCACGACAGTTGCGCGTAGCCGCCGATCATGTGGGTCGGCTTGGTCACCGCCCGCGTGACCGAGTTGTGGATGCCGCCGCGCTTGCCCGACTGCTCAGAACCCGGCACGTTGATGATCTTTTCCTGTGCGTGGTACATCAGGGTCATCCCCTCCGGCACGCGCTGGCTGACGATGGCGCGGGCGGTCAGGGTGCCGTTGACGTTGAACACCTCGATCCAGTCGTTGTCGACGATGCCGGCCTCCCTGGCGTCGGTCTCCGACAGCCACACGTGCGGACCGCCACGGGACAGGGTCAACATGCGCAGGTTGTCCGAGTAGGTCGAGTGGATGCCCCATTTCTGGTGCGGCGTGATGAAGTTCAGCGCGATCTCCTTGTTCCCGTTCGGCACCGCGCCCAGCATCGCCGTCGTGGTCTTGGTGTTGATGGCCGGCTTGTACACGCACAGCCCCTCGCCAAAATCACGCATCCAGCGGTGATCCTGGTAAAACTGCTGGCGGCCGGTCAGAGTGCGCCACGGGATCAGTTCGTGCACGTTGGTGTAGCAGGCGTTGTAGCTGACCTCTTCCGACTCCAGCCCCGACCAGGTCGGCGAGGAGATGATCTTGCGCGGCTGCGCCTGCACGTCGCGGAAGCGGATCGTGTCGTGCTCGCGCGGCAGCGCCAGGTGCGTGTGGTCGCGGCCGGTGATCTTCGACAGCGCGTCCCAGGCCTTGACCGCCACGTGGCCGTTGGTTTCCGGCGCCAGCGACAGGATCATCTCGGCGGCGTCGATGGCCGTGTCCAGGCGCGGCTGGCCGTGCGCGACGCCCGGCGTCTGCACCGTGCGGTTGATGCCGCGCAGCACGTCGACCTCGTGGCCGGTCTTCCAGCCGATGCCCTTGCCGCCGTTGCCCAGCTTCTCGAGCAAGGGGCCGATCGAGGTGAACTTCTGGTAAATCTGGGTGTAGTCGCGCTCTACCACGGTGAAGTTCGGCATCGTCTTGCCGGGGATCGGCTCGCACTCGCCGGCGCGCCAGTCCTTCGGATCGAACGGTTGCCCCAGTTCGCCGGGGGTGTCGTGCATCAGCGGGGTCAGCACGAGATCCTGCTGGGTGCCGAGGTAGGCGCCGCCGATTTCCTCGAATTTCTTGGCGATGCCCTTGTAAATCTCCCAGTCCGACTTCGACTGCCACAGCGGCTGCACGGCCTCCGACAGCGGATGGATGAATGGGTGCATGTCGGACGTGTTCAGGTCGTCCTTTTCGTACCAGGTGGCGGTCGGCAGCACGATGTCGCCGTACAGGCAGGTGGTCGACATGCGGAAGTCCAGCACCACCAGCAGATCGAGCTTGCCTTCGGCGGCGGGACGCACCTTGACGTCGCGCGGCTTGATGCAGTTGTTCTCGTCGCTCATCAAGGCGTTCTGCGTGCCCAGCAGGTACTTCAGGAAGTACTCGTGGCCCTTGCCCGAGCTGCCCAGGATATTCGAGCGCCAGACGAACATATTGCGCGGGAAGTTGGCCGGATTGTCCGGGTCGTCGCAGGAGAACTCGAGCTGCTTGTTCTTGATCTGGTCGACCGCGTAGTCGATCGGGCTCACGCCGGCGGCGGCGGCCGCGCGGGTCACGTCCAGCGGATTGGTTTGCAGCTGCGGCGCCGACGGCAGCCAGCCCATGCGCTCGGCCTTGGCGTTGTAGTCCAACAAGGTCATCGGCGCGACGTCCGGACCGGCCGTTGGCGAGGCGATCTCCTCTGTGTGCAGCTTTTCGTGGCGCCACTGGCTAGTGTGGGCGTAGAAGAACGAGGTGCCGTTCATCTGGCGCATCGGACGGTTCCAGTCCTGGGCGAACGCCAGCGGGGTCCAGCCGGTTTGCGGACGCAGCTTTTCCTGGCCCACGTAGTGCGCCCAGCCGCCGCCCGACTGGCCGACGCAGCCGCACATCATCAGCATATTGATGATGCCGCGATAGGTCATGTCCATGTGATACCAGTGGTTCAGCGCGGCGCCGACGATGACCATGCTCTTGCCACGGGTCTGGTCGGCGTTCTCGGCGAACTGGCGCGCCACGGTGATTACATCCGCCGCCTTGACGCCAGTGTGCTTGACTTGCCAGGCCGGGGTGTACGGGACGTCGTCGTCGTAGCTGGTGGCGACGTTGCCGCCGCCCAGGCCACGATCGATGCCGTAGTTGGCCAGGGTCAGGTCGAACACGGTGGCGACCAGCACGCTGCTGCCGTCGGCCAAGGTCAGGCGCTTGGCCGGCACGTTACGCATCAGCATGTCGGTGGAGTCCTTGCCGCCGAAGTAAGGGAAGCCGACGGCCACCACCTCGTCGCTGTTGCCGAGCAGGGACAGTTGCGGATCGACGGGCGCATTGTTGCCGCCCTCCTTCATCTCAAGGTTCCACTTGCCGGCCTCGCCCCAGCGGAAGCCGATCGAACCGGCCGGCGCCACGATGCGGCCGCTGGCCTCGTCGATGACAAGGGTTTTCCAGTCGGGATTGTTGGTCTCGTCGAGGTTGTTGGCCAGGTGGGAGGCACGCAGGAAGTATTCGGGCGCCAGGATGCCGTTCTGCTCTTTCAGCAGCACCAGCATCGGAAAGTCGGTGTATTGCTTGGCGTACTCCTTGAAGTACTGCGACTGCTGCGCAGTGTGGTATTCGTTCAGGATCACGTGGCCCATGGCCATCGCCAGCGCGGCGTCGGTGCCCTGCTTCGGCGCCAGCCAGATGTCGCCGAACTTGGCCATCTCGCCGAAGTCGGACGACACGGCCACCGTCTTGGTGCCCTTGTAGCGCACTTCGGTGTAGAAGTGGGCGTCGGGGGTGCGCGTCATCGGCACGTTCGAGCCCCACACCATCAGGTAGGTCGAGTTGTACCAGTCGGCCGATTCAGGCACGTCGGTCTGTTCGCCCCACACCTGCGGGCTGGCCGGCGGCAAATCGCAGTACCAGTCGTAGAAACTCAGCGCCACGCCACCGATCAGCGACAGGTAGCGCGTACCGGCCGCGTAGCTGACCATCGACATCGCTGGGATCGGCGAAAAGCCGACGATGCGGTCCGGGCCGTGCTTTTTGATCGTCAGCGCGTTGGCGGCGGCGATCATCTCGTTGCTCTCATCCCAGGTGGCGCGCACGAAACCGCCCAGGCCGCGAATCGACTTGTAGCGGGCCGCGCGTTCGGGGTTCTGGCTGATGTAGTCCCAGGCGGTGACCGGGTCCATGGTCTTGCGCGCTTCGCGCCACATCTCCATCAGGCGGCCGCGCACCATCGGGTATTTGACGCGCTGGGCCGAATAGACGTACCAGGAATAGCTGGCGCCGCGCGGGCAGCCGCGAGGCTCGTGGTTGGGCAGGTCCGGGCGGGTGCGCGGGTAATCGGTTTGCTGGGTTTCCCAAGTGATCAGGCCGTTCTTCACGTAGACCTTCCAGCTGCACGAGCCGGTGCAGTTGACGCCGTGGGTGGAGCGCACGATTTTGTCGTGCTGCCAGCGTTGGCGGTAGGCGTTTTCCCAGGTACGGTCCTCGTGCACGACGGCGCCGTGGCCGTTGGAAAAGGTCGACGTGGTTTTATTGAAGAACTTCAGGCGATCCAGAAAGTGACTCATGCTGCCTCCTAACTTGCACCCGGCGATTGCCAGGTATGCGGTCGCATGCGACATGCACGGACTCGACTATGGGACACAGTCTACGGAGCGCAATACGTGGTGTGAATCGGCAAGAAGGTGGCTGCGCGGTGGGAGAAGGAGTAGACGGTCTAGGCAAAAGTGACTAGTAGGCGGAATGAAAAAGGCAACGGAGACACGTAGGGAGGATTAGGCGGCACGCCGTAATCGGCCATCTATGAGCCACCGACGGCGCCGGCCCGATCACGCGCCGCAATCCCCGCGCGCGCAGGCCCTCAACAACTGGGCATAACTAAACACCGCCGCCCCGTCCAACGCATACGCCAACGCGACCCCACCCTGCCCGCGCACATAACGCACATCGCGCGCGTCGACCCACTCCCCTTCACCGGTCAGCACATGCACCGCCCGCACCAGACCCGGCTGCTCCAACGCACCGAGCTGCGCGAACATCGATTGCAAACCGCAATACCGGAGCACCAGCCCGCTGTCATACCGGATCTGGGCCAGAACGGTGGTCTGCCCGGCCGACGGCAGCACCTGCGGCGCATCGCAGCGCGCTTCCGGCGGCGGCGCCGGCGAGCCCACCTCCCCCTTTCCATATCCCTGAAATACTGCCATTGTGGCCAGCGCCACCGCCGCCGCAACCACCCCGGCGGCGCGTCGACTCAATTGTCTCGATATCATGCTTCCTCTCATTCCCGCCACAGGCTGTGGCGCGCGAGCACATTGTCGGATGGCGCCACACCCACGATCCATGATGTGCATCAAGCATTTACCGCCGCTCCGCGCGCCAAACGAACTAGGCGAACTAGTCATTCATGGCGATAGGCCGCGACACGGCGCCCCTGTATAACGAAGGCTGAGGACCATCGGACCGGGCCGCCATGTCGCGCGCGCCCTCCCCAACCCACGAGGAACCCCATGAATATCGCCACTTTTGAAGAGTTACTGATCGCCGCCGCCGTGCAGTCCCAACCACAACGCCTGCTGATGACGTTCGCGGTCGCCGAGGCGGAGGAAGGCGCGGCCATGGGCCGCACGACGCTGGTGCCCGTGATGTGCGTCGACAAGCAAGTCGGCGAGCTCGACACCTTCGACAACCTGGCCGAGGAAGCCGGTCGCATGGGCCGGCCTTGGGATGTGGTGCTGGTGACCACGCTGTCCGGCCAGGGCGGCGTGCTGCCCGACCACAAGCAGACCGACGCGGCATTGAACAAGATGCTCGCGGCGATCCAGAATGGCCAGATGGACCGGCTGCTGGCGTTCGACCGCAGCGGCGACCTGCTGCGCCACGCGTAAGGCAGCCGCCATGGCCAAAATCTTTCCGCTGCATCCGGCCAAGCCGGAGTTGATTTGCTGGGGTTGCGACAAATATTGCGCCGCCGGCGACATGGTCTGCGGCAACGGCTCGGACCGCACGCAGCATCCGGTGGAGCTGTTCGGCGACGATTGGGATACGTTCGGGCTGAACGCCAAGGACAACCAAGCGGAGCCGAAAAAGCCCGATTCCTCGGAGTGACACGTAGGGTGGATTAGGCGGAACGCCGTAATCCGCCAATGCGTGAGCCATCGAAACGCATGCATGGCGGATTACGCTTCGCTAATCCGCCCTACGTGTCTCCATTGTTAAGCAGGCACCTCGTCCAGCGCGGGTCGCGCGGGCAGCGGGCAGACCAGCGGCAGGAACTGCTGTTGCCTGGCCGAGTACGCCATCAACGCCCCGCTCTCCAGGTCGAAGTACCAGCCATGCAGCTTGAGCTTGCCTTCGTCGACCCGCCGCTTGAGCCAGGGATACGTCAGCAAGTTATCCAGCGACAGCAGGATGCTGGCCAGCTCGCACGCGCGGTGCTGCTCGGCGCTGTCGCGGTGGCCCAGGTCGCGCCGCACGCGCGCGGCCACCGGCTCGGCGATGCGCATCCATTGCCCGACGAAGTCCGTTTCACGCTCGGCTTTTCGCGGCGCCATCAGCGCGCGGATGCCCCCGCAGCGGGCGTGGCCCAACACGATCACGCGCTCCACCTCCAGGTCGCAGACGGCGAATTCGATCGCCGAACTGACCCCGGCAGATGCCGTCGGCGTGCACGGCGGCACCAGGTTGGCGATGTTGCGCACGACGAACATATCGCCCGGGTCGCTGCCGGTCATGAGCACAGGATCGACCCGCGAGTCGCAGCAGCCGATCAGCAACGTGCCGGGCCGTTGTCCAGCGCGCAGGTTGTCATACAGGGATTGGCTGTCGTTGAAATAGTGCTGTTGAAAACGGCTAAAACCGCTGATGAATTTTTCGATGTCCTGCATGATGTTCCTTCAACCGGCGCAGCGGCGCAGCGCGCTGGCGTCGGCAATGTTGATCTTGCGCCCTTTGACGGCGATCAGCTGTTGCGCGGAAAGCTCGGTCAGGATGCGGGAAAAATGCTCGGGCGTGAGGTTCAGCCGCGATGCCAGCACGGCCTTGGTCACCGGCAGGGTCAGTTCGACCGGTCCCTCCTCGGCCAGCTCCTTGAGCAGGTAGCCGACCACCCGCTGCGTGCCCGAGCGCAGCGAGTACGATTCCATGTCGCACATCAGGCTGTGCATGCGCTGGCTCAGGCCGGCCAGCATCTTGCAGGCGAATTCCGGGTCGTTGTGGACCTCGCGGTAGATCGCCGCCTTCGACACATGCAGCAGCAGCGTGTCCTCGGTGGCCTGGGCCGAGACGATGTACGGACTGCCCATGAACATCAGCGCCTGCCCGAAGCTGTGGCCCGGGCCGATCAGCTCGATCACCTTCTCGCCGCCGGACACCGACGTGAACGACAGCTTGACCTGGCCGTACAGGACTTGGTGGAAGCCGAGGCACGGCTCGCCGCGCTGGAACACGATCTCGCCGCGCTCGACATGCCGCTCGGTGGTGCCGAGGGCGATTCTGTCCAGCTCCTCCGGTCCCATCGAATTAAACAGCGGCATCCGCGCGAGGAAGGTCTGTACCTTGATGTGTTTCTTGTCCATGCCACTACCTCATATGGTTCGCGAATAACGCGCCAGCGCCGGCCCTTCCGGCAATGGCGCGTGCAGATAACTGTCGAACGCCATGCAGATATTGCGAATCAGCAGGCGACCGCGCATCTTCACCTTCAAGCCCTTGCTGCCGATGCACAGCAGGCCCTCGTCCTCCAGCGGCTTGAGGCGTTCGATCTCGGCGGCGAAGTAGACGCGCGCGTCGGCGCCGCCGGGGATCGACAACCGCGCGTAATCCAGTTCGAAATCGCACATCAGCTGGCCGATCACCGCGCGCCGCAACAGGTCGTCCCCGCTCAGGCCGATGCCGCGCGCGATCGGCAGCTCGCCCCGGTCGAGCCGCTCGTAGTAGGCCGACAGGGTCTTTTCGTTCTGGCTGTAGCTGGCGCCGACCGCGCTGATGGCCGACACGCCCAGCGCCACCATCGGCGCGTCCGCGTGCGTGGAGTAGCCCTGGAAGTTGCGCTGCAAGCCGCCCTCGCGCTGGCTGCGCGCCAGATCGTCCTCGGGCAGCGCGAAGTGGTCCATGCCGATGTAGACGTAGCCGGCGGCCGTCAGGCGTTCGATGCACAGGCCGAGCATGGCCAGCTTGGTCTCGGCGTCGGGCAGCTCTTCCTCGACGATCAGGCGCTGCGCCTTGAACAGACGCGGCATGTGCGCGTAGTTGTAAACGGCGACGCGGTCGGGCCGCGCGGCGACGATCTTGTCGAGCGTCGGGCCGAAGCTGGCCACGCTTTGCCGTGGCAGGCCGTAAATCAGATCGACGCTGATCGAACGGAAGCCGCAGGCGCGGGCCGCTTCCAGCACGGCGATGGTCTCTTCGTACGATTGCACGCGGTTGACGGCGCGCTGCACGGCCGGATCGAAATCCTGGATGCCCAGGCTGATGCGGTTGAAGCCCTGGCGGCGCAAGGTGGCGATGCGCTCCGGCGTGACCGTGCGCGGATCGACCTCGATCGAGAACTCGCCCTCGGCATCGGCGGCGAAGTCGAAGTGCGAACGCAAGGTTGCCAGCAGCCCGTCCATCTGCCCGTCCGTCAGATAGGTCGGCGTGCCGCCGCCGAAGTGCAACTGGTCGACCCGCTTGTGTCCTGCCAGCAGCGCGCCCTGCATAGCGATCTCCCGGTAAAGATAGTCGAGGTATTCGACCGCCTTGGTATGGTCCTGCGTGATGATCTTGTTGCAGCCGCAGTAGTAGCACAGCGACGCGCAGAACGGGATGTGCACATACAGCGACAACGACGACCGGTTGCCCGCCGCGTCCAGGCTGGCGACGGCGTCCCGGTATTGTCCTGGGCCGAAGCCGCCGCTGAAACGGTCGGCGGTCGGATACGAGGTGTAGCGCGGTCCGGTCTGGTTGAGCTTGCGCACCTGCGCGGCGTCGAATTCCACCGACGGGGTCAACGGAATCACCCTGGCGGCTGGCTTGGTGCCTGGTTTGGCGTCGGCTGGCATGGTCGGGCTCCCCTTAGCAAGGCATGTCCGCGTTCTTGCGGGCGTAGCACCACCAGGTGATGGCGATGCAGCTGACGTAGAACGCGATGAAGCCCCACAGCGCCGCGTCCGGCCCGCCGGTCATGGCGATCGAGGTGCCATAGCTCTTCGGAATGAAGAAGGCGCCGTAGGCGGCCACGGCCGAGGTGAAGCCCAGCACGGCGGCGCCCTCCTTGTTGGCGGCGACGATGGCTTGCTGTTGCGCGGCGGCGGGCTGGCCGGCGGCGGCCCGTTGCCGCTCGGTCAGGAAGATGATCGGGATCATGCGGAAGGTCGAGGCGTTGCCGACGCCGGTGCCGGCGAACAGCAGCATGAACATCCAGAAGAAGCCGTTGAAGTTGCCGCCCGTGCCGCCCTGCGGCAGGAAGGTGATCACGCCGTAGACGGCGGCGATCATGGCGGCGAAGGTCCAGACGGTGACGCGGGCGCCCCCCAGCTTGTCGGAGATGATGCCGCCGATGACGCGCGCCAGCGCGCCGACCAGCGGGCCGAGGAAGGCGTATTGCAGCGGATTGACATCCGGGAACTGGGTCTTGATCAGCAGCGGGAAGCCGGCCGAGTAGCCGATGAACGAGCCGAAGGTGCCGGTGTAGAGCCAGCACATGAGCCAGTTATGCTTGCGCTTGAAGATCACCGCCTGGTCGGCGAACGAGGCCTTCGCCGAGGCCAGGTCGTTCATGCCGAACCATGCGAACAGGCTGCTGACGACGATGAACGGCACCCAGATGAAGCCGGCGTTCTGCAGCCACATGGTGGTGGTGACGCCGGCCTTGACCGCCGTTTGCGCCTCGCCGCCGATGGCGCCGAAGACGCCGGCGGTGATGACCAGCGGCACGACGAACTGCACCGCCGACACGCCCAGATTGCCCAGGCCGGCGTTCATGCCGAGCGCGTAGCCTTTTTGGGCCTTCGGATAGAAAAAGCTGATGTTGGCCATCGACGAGGCGAAGTTGCCGCCGCCGAAGCCGCACAGCAGCGCCAGGATCAGCATGGTCGGGTAGCCGGTGGTGACGTCCTGCACCGCGAAGCCGATGCCGATGGCCGGGATCAGTAGCGAGGCGGTGGAGATGGTGGTCCATTTGCGGCCGCCGAAGATCGGCACCATGAAGGAGTAGAAGATGCGCAAGGTGGCGCCGGACAGGCCGGGCAAGGCCGTCAGCCAGAATAGCTGGTTGGTGCTGTACTGGAAGCCGATGGCCGGCAGGTTGACCACCACTACGCTCCAGACCATCCATACGGCAAAGGCCAGCGCCAGCGCGGGGATCGAGATCCACAAGTTGCGGTTGGCGGTGCTGCTGCCGCCGCTGGTCCAGAACTTGGCGCTTTCGGGCTCCCAGGTGTTGATCATGTATTTGCTCATTTTGTTCTCCTTGAAATCGTTATTCCGTTATGCATGGGCCGTCGGCGGCTCGTGGCGGATTACGGCGTGCCGCCTCTTAAGGCCTACCGGCCAGGTAGGCCGCCTCTTCGATGGGCCCCCGGGGCGGATTGGCGGGCCTCGCCCGCTAATCCGCCCTACCTGGTTGTGTGGTTAGGCGGCGGCTGTGGCCGCAATTGGCGTGGCGGCTGCTGGCTGCGGACGGAACGAGTAGTGCATCCAGACCAGCGAGACGCACACGGTGCCGTAGAGCAGCATGAAGGCGCTGGAGCGCACGCCGGTCATGTCGAGCAGCGCGCCGAACATGATCGGCAGCACGAAGCCACCGAGGCCGCCGGCCAGGCCGACCACGCCCGAGACGGCGCCGATGTTGTCGCTGAAGTCGTCGGCGATGAACTTGAAGACCGAGGCTTTGCCGACCGCCATCGCGGTGCCGACCACAAACAGCAGCGCGGTGAAGATCCATGGCGACAACGCCAGGTTCATGTGCAGGTCGCCCTGCGTGGTCTTGACGATCATCGCGGTGGGCGGATACGACAGCAGGAAGAAGCAAACCCAGCACACCCACATCACCCACCAGGTGACCTTGTAGGCGCCGTAGCGGTCCGAGATCCAGCCGCCCAAGGCGCGCAGCACGCCGCCCGGCAGCGAGAAGCAGGCCGCCAGCAGGGCCGCCAGGCCGAGGTCGAAGCCGTATTCGCCGACGTAGTATTTGGTCATCCACAAGGCCAGCCCGACGTAGCCGCCGAACACCACCGAGTAGTACTGGCAATAGCGCCATACGCGGCGGTCCCTGAGCACCTTGATCTGCTCGGAAAACGGCACGCTGGCGCCGCTCTGGTGCGACGGATCGGTGGCCGAGAACATCCAGAACAGCAGCGCCGTGACCAGCATGGCGATGGCATACACGGTCGGCAGCGTTTGCCAGCCCCAGGCGGCGATGATGGCCGGCGCGACGAACTTGGTCAGCGCCGAGCCGGAGTTGCCGGCGCCGAAGATGCCCATCGCCAGCCCGCGCCGCTCGCGCGGGAACCAGCGCGCCACGTAGGGCGTGCCGACCGAGAACGAGCCGCCGGCCAGGCCGATGAACAGCCCCAGCACGAGGAACTGCCAGTACTCGGTGGCCATGCCGATCAGGTAGATCGCCGGCACGGTGGCCAGCATCAGCAGGAAGAAGACGATGCGCCCGCCGAACTTGTCGCACCAGATGCCCAGCGGCACCCGCACCAGCGAGCCGCTCAGCACCGGCATCGCGGCCAGCAGGCCGAACTCGGTTTCGTTCAGCCCGAGCATCTTTTTAATGGGAATGCCGAGCACGGCGAACATCATCCAGATCGCGAAGCAGATCGTGAACGACACCGTGCTGCTGGCCAGCACCTGGATTGCCTTATTGTTATTTGACACCTTGATTCTCCTGATACACGTAGGGATGGCATCAGGTTACGTGGCACCGCCCGGGCCGCCAATCGGCAGGACGGCTATGCGCGCCAAGGCAAGCAGACTAGCCGGCTACGCCGAAATGACTAGATCGAATGGGCGGGATTGACGAGGCCGCCATTTGTTCATAACCTGGATCAAGTAAAACATTCATAAGATATACATGTTTATGCGCGACGCCTAGAATTGCGGCGTGTCCATCCGTCACACCACCATAAGGAACCATGTCATGCACGCCACACGCAAGCTCTGGACCTGGCTCGCCGTCATCTGCGTCCTCTCCTTCGCCGTCCTCGGCTGGGTCGGCGCGGAAATCTACCTGACCGCGCCGCCGATCCCCAAACAAGTCGTCAGCGCCGACGGCGATGTCCTGTTCGACGAAGGCCAGGTCGACCGCGGCCAGCAAGCCTGGCTGTCGGCTGGCGGCCAGCAGCTCGGCACCGTCTGGGGCCACGGCAGCTACGTCGCCCCCGACTGGTCGGCCGACTGGCTGCACCGCGAAGCGCTGGCCTTGCGCCAGATCTGGGCCCGGCGCGACCACGGCGGCGACTTCGACCGGCTCGACAAACCGCAACAGGCCGCGCTCAACGCCCGCCTGAAGGATGAAATGCGGCGCAACACCTACGACGCCGCGCGCGGCGCCATCGTGCTGTCGGCCGACCGCGCCGCCGCCGTGCGCAGCGTCGCCCGCCACTACACCGACCTGTTCGGCGACGCCCGCGAACTCGACGCCCTGCGCGAGCAATACGCGATGACCGCCAACTCGGTGCCCGACGCCGACGACCTGCGCGCGCTGCCGGCCTTCGTGTTCTGGTCGTCGTGGGCCGCCTCCACCGACCGTCCCGGCGAGACCGACCTCAGTTACACCAGCAACTGGCCGCACGAGCCGCTGATCGACAACCGTCCCGGCGCCGGCGCCGGCATGTGGTCGATCGCCAGCATCATCCTGATGATCGCCGCCATCGCCGGCATGGTGATGTACCACTCGACCGCCAAGGAGGAAGCCGATCCGGTGCCGCCCAAGGACGATCCGCTGTTCCACCTGAAGCCGACGCCGTCGATGCGGGCGACGAAGAAGTACTTCTTCGTCGTCATCGGCCTGATCCTCGCGCAGGTCGGCATGGGTGTCATCACCGCCCACTACGCGGTCGAGGGCAACAGCTTCTTCGGCTACCCGCTGGCCGAGATCCTGCCGTTCGTGGTCAGCCGCACCATCCACACCCAGTTCGCCGTGCTGTGGATCGCCACCGCCTGGCTGGCCACCGGCCTGTACATCGCGCCGGCCATCTCCGGCCACGAGCCGCGCTTCCAGAAGCTGGGCGTGAACGTGCTGTTCTACGCACTGCTGTTCATCGTCGTCGGCTCGACCGCCATGGGCTGGCTCGGTTCGCTGCACCACAAGGGCACCGGCTTCGCCTTCTGGCTCGGCAACCAGGGCCTCGAATTCACCAGCATGGGCCGCATCTGGCAAATCCTGCTGTTCGTCGGACTGCTGTTCTGGGTTCTGCTGCTGGGCCGCGCGCTGTGGCCTGCGCTGAAAAAGCCGTCGGAAAGCCGTGGCCTGATCGTCATGGTGTTCCTGGCCGCGCTGTGCATCGGCGGCTTCTACGCCACCTCGCTGACGTGGGGCCGCCACAGCCATTACTCGATGATCGAATACTGGCGCTGGTGGCTGGTGCACCTCTGGGTCGAGGGCTTCTTCGAAGTGTTCGCCACGGCCGTCATCGCGCTGCTGTTCACCCGCCTGGGCCTGATCCGCGCGGCCGCCGCCAACAGCGCCATCGTGCTCGAGACCATCGTCTTCCTGTTCGGCGGCATCCTCGGCACCCTGCACCACCTGTACTTCACCGGCACGCCGACCTTCGTCATCGCCATTGGCTCGATGTTTTCGGCGTTGGAAGTGGTGCCGCTGTCGCTGATCGGCGTCGAAGCCTGGCGCAACTACCAGCGCTCGAAGGCTGCGCCCTGGGTGCATAGCTACAAGTGGCCGATCCTGTGCTTCATCGCCGTCGGTTTCTGGAATACCATCGGCGCCGGCCTGCTGGGCTTCACCATCAATACGCCGATCGCGCTGTACTACATGCAAGGGCTGAACATGACGGCCGCCCACGGCCACGCCGCGCTGTTCGGCGTCTACGGCATGCTCGGCATCGGCCTGCTGCTGTTCTGCCTGCGCGGCATGAGCGACCGCCTGGCCTGGTCGGACCGGCTGCTGTCGCCGATGTTCTGGTGCCTGAACATCGGCCTGGCGATGATGGTGTTCATCTCGCTGGTACCGGCGGGTATCTACCAGGCATGGGCCAGCATCACCACCGGCATGTGGTTCGCCCGCTCGCCCGAGGTGGTCCATTCGAAGTTCATGGAAACGCTGGTGTGGATGCGGGTGCCCGGCGACGTCGTGTTCGCCGTCGGTACCTTGTTCCTGGCGCTGTTCGCCTGGCGCCTGCTGGCCGGCGCGCGGAAGGCCAAGATCAGCGTCGTCGTCGCCAACTGACGGCTTGCGATTTCCACAATCCACATCATGGATTCCCGCGTCCAGTCCACCTAGCATGAAGCTGCATCCTGTTCAAGGGATGCAGCCATTCAAACGCATAAGGTGAAATAAGATGAAGACGCAATTCAAACTCGCCACGGCCTGCCTGGCCACCGCCGGCGCCCTGCTGGCCATGGCCCCCGGCGCCGCCGTGCCTGCCCCGGTCGCCGAACCCGCCCTCCCCGTCATCACCCAGGAACTGCTGGCGCCGCCGCTGCTGCCACCGCGCATCACCCGCAAGAGCCCCGCGCGCGTGGTGGTCAACCTGACGGTGGAGGAAGTCGAACGCGAGATCGCGCCGGGCACCCGCTACACCTTCTGGACCTTCGGCGGCACCGTGCCGGGCAAGATGATCCGCGTGCGCGAAGGCGACACCGTCGAGCTGCACCTGCAGAACCTCGCGGACAACAAGCTGCCCCACAATATCGACCTGCACGCGGTCTCCGGCCCCGGAGGCGGCGCCGGCCAAACGCTGATCGCGCCCGGCAACGAGGCCAGCTTCACCTTCAAGGCGCTGGCGCCGGGCCTGTACGTGTACCACTGCGCCACCGCGCCGGTCGGCATGCACGTGGCCAACGGCATGTACGGCATGATCCTGGTCGAGCCGAAAGAAGGCATGACGCCGGTCGACCGCGAATACTACGTGATGCAGGGCGATTTCTACACCAACGGCATCTACCGCGCGCCCGGCCTGCAGAACTTCGACATGCAAAAGGCCATCGACGAGAAGCCGACATATATCCTGTTCAACGGCGCCGACGGCGCGCTGACCGGCGCCAACGCGCTGGCCGCCAAGGCCGACGAAAAGGTGCGCCTGTTCTTCGGCGTCGGCGGGCCGAACATCACGTCGAGCTTCCACGTCATCGGCGCCATCTTCGACCGCGTCTACACCGAGGGCGGCACTCATTTCCAGGAAAACGTGCAGACCACGATGGTGCCGGCCGGCGGCTCGACCATTGTTGAATTCGTGCCCCGCGTGCCCGGCAACCTGACCCTGGTCGACCATTCGCTCACACGCGCCTTCAACAAGGGCGCCATCGGCCTGATGGCGGTCAGTGGACCGGAGCGGCCTGCCATCTACGGCAAAGGCATCAAGACGCCGCTGACCGCCACTGTCGCCGGAACAAGCGCGCCATCGCCGGCGCCGGCCGTCGCAAAAAACGCAGGCAAGGCCGCCACCAGGACGGTCGCAAAGGCCGGCGCCCCCGCCGACGGCGGACACGCCCAGCAAGTGCGCGGCAAGGCCGTCTACGACAGCAGTTGCGCCGCCTGCCACCAGCCCGACGGCAAGGGCGTGGCCGGCGTGTTCCCGCCGCTGGCGGACTCGGACTTCTTCCAGCAACGGCCCTACGAGATGGCGCACATCGTGCTCAACGGGCGCAGCGGCGAGATGGTGGTCAACGGCGAGCACTACAACGGCGTGATGCCACCGCAGGACCTCAGCGACGAGGATATCGCCGCCGTGATCAACTATGTCAGCGTTGATCTGAACAAGGGCAAGGCGGTGCTCACGCCCGCCCAGGTGCGCGACATGCGCAAGAGCCGCTAGCCGTGCGTGCGCGCCTGCTGTCCGCGCTGGCGCCGGCCGTGGCGGCGCTGGCTGCCATCGCCGCGCCCCCGGGTGCCGCCGCCGAAGGTGGCGCCCAATACCTCGCCATCCAGGGCGGCACGCTGCGCAGCGTGCTGCCGGCCGACGGCGTCGCCGCCGACGCCACCGTCGCGCCCTATCTGCTGCGCAGCCGCCTGGTCACCAATGCCGAATTCGCTGCCTTTGTGACACGCCATCCAGCCTGGCGGCGCGACCGGGCGCCGGCGCTGTTCGCCGCCCCCACCTATCTCTCCGGCTGGGGCGCTGCCACCGATCCAGCGCCGCTGGCGGGCGACGCGCCGGTGGTCCGCGTCGGCTGGTATGCCGCCCAGGCCTATTGTGCCAGCGAGCGGGCCCGCCTGCCGCGCTGGTATGAATGGGAGCTGGCGGCGGCCGCCGACGCCACCCGCGCCGACGCGCGCGACGACGCCGCCTGGCTCGCCGGCATACTCAATTGGTACGCCGACGCCGGCAAGTCGGCGCCCGGCACGGTCGCCGGCGGCACGCCCAATTACTACGGCATCCACGACCTGCACGGCCTGGTGTGGGAATGGGTCGAAGATTACGGCGGCCTGTTCGTCAACGCCGACAGCCGCGCCAAAGGGGAACAGAAACTGCTCGACTACTGCGGCGGCGCAGCCGTCTCGCTGGCCGACCGCCGCAATTACGCCATCCTGATGCGCCTGGCGCTGCTGTCCGCCATGGACGGCATGCAGGACGGCGCCAACCTGGGCTTCCGCTGCGCGCGCGACGCCCCTCCATCCAATCACGAAAGCACACCATGAAACATCTAAACTCCCTGCGCCGCGCCATGCTGGCCTCCGCTGTATTGACCGCTCTCGCACTCTCGCCGATCAACGCCACGGTCGCCGCCACGGTGGCCATGCCGATGCCCGGAGCCTCGCTCCACCAACTCGACACCGTCCTCACCGACGGCGCGGGCAAGCACTTCACGCTGCGCGACATGGCCGGTGCGCCGGTGCTGGTGACGATGTTCTACGGCGACTGCCACGCCGCCTGCCCGGTCATCATAGAGAACCTCAAACGCACCGTGGCCGCGCTGGGCACGGATGCCGGGCCGCTGCGTGTCCTCCTCATCAGCCTGGATCCGGAACACGACACTCCGGATTCGCTGGCTATGCTCGCCCGCAAGAACAGACTGGACCCGGCGCGCTTCCGGCTGGCCGTCGCCCGAGACGACAGCGCCACGCGCACGCTGGCGGCCACGCTCAACATCAAGTTCCGCCGCCTGGACAACGGCGAGATCAACCACACCACACGCGTGGCCCTGCTCGACGCGGCAGGGAGCACGCGCGCCACCAGCTCGCGGCTCGACGTGACACCCGACACCACGTTCGTCGGGCAGATCGCCGCGCTGCTGAAATCGACAAAAACGGGGTCAGATCAAGGAATCGCAAAGTAGCGGGAAATTCCATTGACGACCACCACATACGGTATCTATGCTAACCGAACCAACTACATATAGTATCAAGGAGAGAGTGTGGAAGAGGAATTCACAAGCACGACGGTCGCCAAACGCGACGGCGGCGCCCAGCCGTTCAGGCGCGAGAAAATCGAGGCCGCGCTGCTGCTGGCCGGCCGCGCCAGCGGCGAGTTCGACCTGCGCGAAGCGCGCCAGCTGACCGATTGCGCGCTGCTGCACCTGGCCTCCGCGCGCACGCCCGACGCGCTCACGGTCGAACAGATACAGGACACCGTCGAAGACGTGTTGTACGACGCCGGCTACCGCCAGACCTTGCGCCGCTACGTGGTGTACCGCGAGCAGCACGCCACCCTGCGCCAGGACCGGCAGTCGCTGGTCGACGTCGAAACGTCGATCAACGAATACCTGGACCGCCAGGACTGGCGGGTCAACGCCAACGCCAACCAGGGCTACTCGCTCGGGGGCCTGATCCTGAACGTGTCGGGCAAGGTGATCGCCAACTACTGGCTCAACCACGTCTACCCGCCCGAGGTGGGCCAGGCCCACCGCCAGGCCGACCTGCATATCCACGATCTGGATATGCTGGCCGGTTACTGCGCCGGCTGGTCGCTGCGCACGCTACTCAACGAAGGACTGAACGGCGTGCCGGGCAAGGTCGAATCGAGCCCGCCACGCCACATGTCGAGCGCCATCGGACAGATCGTCAACTTCCTCGGCACCTTGCAGAACGAATGGGCGGGGGCGCAGGCCTTCAGCTCCTTCGACACCTACATGGCGCCGTATGTGCGCAAGGACAGCCTGGGCTACGCCGACGTCAAGCAGTACATGCAGGAGCTGATCTACAACCTCAACGTGCCGTCGCGCTGGGGCACGCAGACGCCGTTCACCAACCTGACCTTCGACTGGGTCTGTCCCGAGGATTTGCGCGAACAGATCCCGCACATCGCCGGCGAAGCGATGCCGTTCGCATACGGCGACCTGCAGCAAGAGATGGACATGATCAACCGCGCCTACATCGAGATCATGATGACCGGCGACGCCAGGGGACGCGCGTTCACCTTCCCCATCCCGACCTACAACATCACCGAGGACTTCGCGTGGGACAGTCCCAACGCCGAGCTGCTGTTCGAGATGACGGCGCGCTACGGCCTGCCCTACTTCCAGAACTTCATCAACTCGGAACTGAAGCCGAACATGATACGGTCGATGTGCTGCCGCCTGCAGCTGGACCTGCGCGAACTGCTCAAGCGCGGCAACGGCTTGTTCGGCTCTGCCGAGCAGACCGGATCGCTCGGCGTGGTGACGATCAACTGCGCGCGCCTGGGCTACCTGCATCGGGGCGACGAGACGGCGCTGCTGGAGGCACTGGACCGGCTGCTGGAACTGGGACGCGACAGCCTGGAGATCAAGCGCAAGGTGATCCAGCGGCACATGGACAACGGCCTGTTCCCGTACACCAAGCGCTATCTGGGCACGCTGCGCAACCACTTCTCGACCCTGGGCGTGAACGGCGTGAACGAGATGATCCGCAACTTCGATCCCGACGGACGGCACGACATCACCACGCCGTGGGGCCGCGCCTTCGCGCTGCGGCTGCTCGACCATGTGCGCGCGCGCATGATCGAGTTCCAGGAGCAGACTGGCCATATGTACAACCTGGAGGCGACGCCGGCCGAAGGCACGACCTACCGCTTCGCCAAGGAGGACCGCAAACGCTATCCGGACATCCGCCAGGCCGGCACGGAGCAGATGCCTTACTACACCAACTCGTCGCAGCTGCCGGTGGGTTATACCGACGATCCATTCGAGGCGCTGGAGCAGCAGGACGAGCTGCAGCGCAAATACACCGGCGGCACGGTGCTGCATCTGTATATGACGGAGGCGCTGTCGAGCGCGGATGCCTGCCGCACGCTGGTGCGGCGCGCGCTGGGGCGTTTCGGGCTGCCGTATATCACGGTCACGCCGACGTTCTCGATCTGCCCCAAGCACGGCTACCTGAACGGCAGCCACAAGTTTTGTCCGAAGTGCGACGCCGATTTGTTGGCGCGAAAGCAGCTCAGCCGCTGTGCCACGTAGGGCGGATTAGCGAAGCGTAATCGGCCAATGCGTGCGCCCGCGGCGGCTCATCGATGGCCGATTACGGCGTTCCGCCTAATCCGCCCTACGTGTCTCCCCGTTTTCTCAACCGTCAGAAAGGAATTATTATGAATGATGCAGTCGTCCCGACAGCTCCAGAACTAACCGACGCCGAGCGCCAGCCCTGCGAAATCTGGACCCGCGTGATGGGCTACCACCGCCCGGTCTCCTCCTTCAACACCGGCAAGCAAGGCGAGTTCCACGAACGCACCTACTTCCGCGAAGCGGCCGTCAAGGCGCCCTGACATGGACGGCAGACCGCTCAAGGTGGGCGGCTACACGCCGTTCAGCACCACCGATTATCCCGGCCAGCTGTCGGCGGTGGTGTTCGTGCAGGGCTGCCCGTGGCGCTGCGGTTATTGCCATAACCCGCACCTGCAGGAGCGCACCCGCGACAGTCCGCTGTCGTGGAGCGCGCTGCTAGCGGGGCTGGAACGGCGCGTCGGCCTGCTCGACGCGGTGGTGTTCTGCGGCGGCGAGGCCACGATGGACCCGGCGCTGGGCGGGGCCATCGAGCAGGTGCGCACGCTGGGCTTCAAGGTCGGCCTGGAGACCGCTTGCATCTATCCGGACAGGTTGAGGAAGTTGCTGCCGGCACTGGATTGGGTAGGATTCGACGTCAAGGCGCCGTTCGGCCGCTATGTCGATATCACCGGCGTCGCCGGTAGCGGCGAGCCGGCGCGCGAGAGCGTCGAAGCGATCCTCGCCAGCGGCGTCGACTACGAGTGCCGCACCACGGTGCACCCGGCCCAACTACCACCAGCGGTGCTGGTGGAACTGGCCACAACGCTCGCCGACATGGGTGTCACCAACTACGTGCTGCAAGAGTTCCGCGCCACCGGCTGCGACAACGAAGCGCTGGTGAGCGACGCCATCGCCGGCTATCCCGGCGAGGACACGCTGGCGAAAATCGCGCCGATGTTCCCGCGCTTCGCGATACGCCGCAGCCACTGATGCCCGCCAGCACTAGCTTTCTTCTAAAATCACGTAGGGCGGATTAGCGAAGCGTAATCCGCCATGCATGCGCCGTTGGCGGCTTATAAATGGCGGATTACGGCGTTCCGCCTAATCCGCCCTACGAAATGCGACATACGAAAATCACGAACATCAAACCGTCTTCGCCCGCACCCCAGGCAGCGACCTCACCAACCGCACCAACGCCTGCCTGCCCAACTCCGTCACCGGCACATCGACCGCGTCCAGCGTATTCTTCACCAGCAGCCCAAGCTCCGTATCCCCCTCCATCGACAACCGCCGCGAGAAGAACAGCGTATCCGGGTCCTGTTCGCGCCGCGCCAGCGCGACAAAATCCCGCGCACACGCCCCGATCTCCAGATCCGGCACAGGCCCCGCCCGCAAAGCCGCGAACCCCGTGTCCCGCCAGGTAAAATCAAACCCGACACCCGCATCCCTGACATGCAACCGCAAGTGCTTGCCGCGCAAACTGGCGCGCACGTCGCCGGGCAAATACGGGCGCAGCACCAGGTTAAGCGCCGCCACGCACAGCAGCGATCCGGGCCAGGCCGGCAAACGCCGCCCCAACGCGCCCAGCACGGGCGGCAGGGACGACGGCGCCTGCCCGCCGCCGGCAATATGTGAAGTGCCCGGCGTCATACCGCAGCCTCCGTCAAATGCTCAAGCCCGGGTTTCCCGTACCAATAACCGTTACAAGCCGGCGCCGGCAACAGCGGCGCCATCATGCGCGCGCTGGCCGCCGCCGGCGCCGTGCCACGCCGCACGGCGTCGAACGCGCCGATGATCTTGTCCATGTGCTGAGACTGCGGACTAAGCCGCACCACATCGACGTCCAGCCCACGCAACTGCTCCAACTCGCCCAGCAGGTTGTAGACCAGCGCCGACTGGCTCTGGATGCCATTGAGCACCAGGAAATCCTGCTTCTCGCGGGTGCGCATGACCAGGCCGTCCGGATGCTCGATGCAGCTGAAGCGGCAGTCGTCCTTGGGCAGATTGCGGTTGCGCGCCGTAAAGCAGCGCGCCGAGAACGCCAGCGGCATGCGGCCGAAGCCGAACACCTCGGTCTCGATGCCGGGCGGGCGTTCCCGCTGCATGTGCCGCAAACCGTCGCGGCCCATTTCCAGCGGCATGACCCAGCGCCGCGCACCCAGCCCGGCCAGCAGCGACAACGTCGGCGGATTGTAGATGTTCAGGTGCGGCCCGGCGACGAACGGCGCCTGCCCGGACAGCAGCTGCACCGCACCCATGTCGCTGGCCTCGACGGTAAAGTGGCCGTTGGCCGTCAGCCGGCGCAGCGCCGTGACGTCAGCGCTCGACTCGATCAGCGCCAGGGTCGACATCACCACTTCCTTGCCTTCGGCCTCCAGCATCGCGCCCAGCGCCAGCCAGTCGGCGGCGCGCAGTTCGTGGCGGCGCGAGCAGACCGTCTCGCCCAGGTACACGATGTCCACCGGCGAGGCCGCGACCTCTTCGTAAAACGCCATCACCTTCTCGCGCGGCCAGTAGTACAGCAGCGGTCCCAGGGCCAGTTTGAGCATAGTTTCTCCGTTGTTCATGTCGTCATTTCCAGGCGCGGTGATACGCGCCCAAGGTGTGCTGCTGGCCCTCGGCCAGCGTGTTCAGTTCGGCCATCCAGCCCGGCTTGACGGCGTAGCGCGCGGCGTTGTGCAGGCACTGGTCGAGCGCCTCGCGCCACACGCGCGTGACCTGCGCCACGTAAGCTGGGCTGCGCTGCCGGCCTTCGATCTTGACCGCGCGCACGCCCATCGCCAGCAGTTGCGGCAGCAGTTCCAGGGTGTTCAGGCTGGTCGGTTCCTCGACCGCGTAATAGGTCTCATCGTTGACCTCGAAGCGGCCCTTGCACAAGGTGGGATAGCTGGCGTTCTCCTGCGGCGTGTAGCGGTCGATCAGCACGCCGTTCAGGCGCGATTCCAGGCCGCGCGGGTTTTGCTGCCAGCGCACCGCCTTGGCCGGCGAGCAGACGCCGTGGGTGTTGGGCGACTCGCCGGTCACATATGACGACAGCGCGCAGCGGCCCTCGACCATCACGCACAGGCTGCCGAAGCCGAACACCTCGATCTCGACGTCGGTGTGGTTGACAACATGCTCGACCTGCGCCAGCGACAGCACGCGCGGCAGCACCGCGCGGGCGATGCCGAACTGGCGGTGGTAGAAATTGATCGCCTCGGCGTTGGTGGCCGAGCCCTGCACCGACAGGTGCAGGCGCAGCGCGGGATAGTGGTCGGCGGCGTAGCGCATCAGGCCGGGGTCGGCGAGGATGACGGCGTCGATGCCGGCGGCGGCCGCGCGGTCGATGGCGCCGCGCCAAAGCGCGCTCGTCTCCGGCTGCGGATAGGTGTTCAGTGCCAGCAACACCTTGCGGCCGCGCGCGTGCGCGTAGGCGATGCCCTGGGCGATGGCGGCGTCGTCGAAATTGAGGCCGGCGAAGTTGCGCGCATTGGTGGCGTCACGAAAGCCGAGATAGACGCAATCGGCGCCCAGGTCGACGGCGGCCTTGAGCGCCGGCAGGCTGCCGGCCGGGCACACCAGCTCGATCGGCGGCGCGGCGGAAACGGGGGATTCAGCATGGATCATAAGAAGGGATAAGGCGAAAAAGTCGATGCCGGATGGCGGACGAACTGTATCGCGCCGTCAAGCCCGGAATCCTTGATGTGCATCAAAGAAATTGTGCTTGGGCGGATGGGACAATGCCGTCCAGCACATAACCGAGGACGACAAGATGCACAACGCACACGGCGGCAGCGTACGCCAGCTCGATGTCGGCGGACTGGAACCGCCGCAACCAATGCAGCACATCCTCGAAGCATTGGACACGCTCGGCCCCGACGAGCGGCTGCGCGTGCTGATCGACCGCGATCCGATCCCGCTGTACCAGGTGCTGCGCCGCTACGGCTTCGCGCACCGCACCACGCCGCTCGAGACGCGCTACGAAGTGCTGATATGGCAGGTGCCCGATGGCGGTGACGCGTGAAGGCTGCCGCCGCACCGCGCCGCGCGCTCTCGTTCGACAACAACCCTTCGCTGTCGCTGCCGCTGCGCTACTTTCTCACCGCCCCGCTTTTCGCCGCGCTGGCCGCCGGCCTGCTGATGTGGCAGGGCGAAGCCGCGCTGCTGACGCGCTGGTCGCCGCTGACTTTGGCGCTGACGCATTTGATGGTGCTCGGTTGCCTGAGCATGACGATGATCGGCGCGTTGCTGCAAATGTTGCCGGTGGTGGCCGGCATCACCGTTCCCCACGTGGGCCGGGTCGGCACGGCGGTGCACGTCGGTTTGAGCGCCGGCACGCTGCTGCTCGCCTACGCCTTCTGGTCCGGGCTGCCGGCGCTGTTCGCGCTGGCGATGGCGGCGCTGCTGGCGTCGTTGCTGCTGTTCCTGGGCGCCTGCACGGTTGGCATGTGGCGCCCGCACGCCAGCGGTTCCGGCGCGGTGGTGGCCGGCATCCGGCTGGCGCTGACGGCGCTGGTGCTGACTGCCACGCTGGGCGGCATGCTGGCCGGCGCCTTCGCCTGGCCGAAGGCTGCGCAGTTGCCGCTGATCCCTATGACGGACCTGCACGCGATGTGGGGCCTGCTCGGCTGGGTGGGACTGCTGGTGATCGCTGTTGCCTTCCAGGTTGTGCCGATGTTTATGCTGACCGAGCCCTACCCTTCGTTCTTGACCGGTTCCTACACCACGTGGCTGTTCCTGCTGCTGGCGGGGGCCTCGCTGTCGAGCGGGCTGCCCGGCGCCGGGCTGCTGTTCCACCAGTTGTGCCTGATCTTGCTGGCGGCGGGGTACGCGTTGTTCGCCGGCACCACGCTGTACATGCTGGCGCGCCGCAAGCGGCCACAGGGCGATCCGACCACGCTGTACTGGCGCGTGGCCATGGCCAGCCTGGCGACCGCACTGGGTTTGTGGCTGTGGCCACGGGATGAAGTATCGAACGCCACGCCTTTGGCGCTGGGCGTGCTGCTGATCGCCGGCTTCGCGCTGTCGGCGATCAACGGCATGCTGTACAAGATCGTCCCGTTCCTCGCCTGGTACCACTTGCAGGAGGAGATGGCCGTCAGCGGCCGCAAGCTGCCGGCGGTGCACAAGATCATTCCCGAGCGGCGCGCCAGGTGGCAATTGGCCGGGCACGTAAGCGCACTGCTGCTGTTGCTGGGCGCCTGCTACCAGCCATTGCTGGCGCGGCCGGCGGCGGCGTTGATGTGCCTGGCATGCATCGGGCTGTGGCTCAACCTGTGCATGGCGGCGCGGCTGCGGCAGCGGATGCAGAGCGCCGCCTAGTCCTTTTTGCCGATGGCGCGGCAACGCCGGGCGAAGCGACAATGGCAACCACGACACGGGAATCCAGAAATACCGAGGAACATGTAGGGCGGATTAGGCGGAACGCCGTAATCGGCCATCGATGAGCCGCCGACGGCGCATGCATGGCCGATTACGCTACGCTAATCCACCCTACGTGTTTCAGGAGAATTCAAGCGAACGCAACAGAAGGAAAATTATGGAACAACTGGCACAAGACATCTACGACGGCCCCACGCTAAGCACGACCATCAGCCGCGAAGGCAACCGTATCCACCGGCTGATCGACGACACCATCTACCCGCTGCGCGCCAGCGCGGTGGTGGTGCGCCGCGATCCGATGGTCGCGGCGCTGTTCGGCGCGGTCAAAAAGACCGCGCCGGCGGACTGACTTACTTCTGCAACTTGTAGCGCTGCTCGCGATACAGGATCGACGGCAGCACCACGTGCGACATGGCCTTGTCCACCAGTTGCGGATCGGCCGGTGCCGAACTCGTGGTCAAGGTCTTGGTGGCGGCGTCGTACTTGCCCAGCAACGGCTCCTGGCCCGGACGCAAAATGGTGGCCGACGACCCCTCCAGCCAGGCGAAGTAGTTATCGAACTGGATCAGCGCCCTGCCCGGGGTTTCGCTGTCGCGCGCGAAGTCGCGGCCGATCATCGGGTGCTCGCTCGACACGCCCATCAGCGACAGCATCGTCGGCGCCAGATCGATCTGGCTGGCGATGGTCTTGATGACCTTGGGCTGGATGTCGGCGCCCATGATCAGACCGGGGATGTGGAATTTATTGATCGGCACCAGGCTGTCGCCGTAGACCCGGTTGTCGTGGTCGGCGACAATCAGGAACACGGTGTCCTTCCAATACGCTTCCTTCTTCGCTTGCGCGATGAAGCGCCCCAACGCGTAGTCGGCGTACTTGACGGCGTTGTTCACGGTTTGCTTCTCGGCGTCGTGCAGCTCGATGCGCCCGTCCGGGAACTGGAACGGCTCGTGGTTGGACGAGGTGAAGATCAGGCTGAAGAACGGCTTGTTGGCCGCGTGCAGCGTCTTCAGCCGCTCTAGCGATTTGTCGAACAAGTCCTCGTCGGAGGCGCCCCAACTGCCCTCGAACACCGGCTTCATGTCGCGGCGATCGACCACCTTCTGGAAGCCGTTGCCGGTGAAGAAGCCGCGCATATTGTCGAAGTGCGCTTCGCCGCCGTAGACGAATTCGGTGTGGTAGCCCTTCTGGCCCAGGCCCAGCGCCAGCGTGTAGAAGTTCTGCTGGGCCAGCGACAGCTTGACCACGCTGCGCGCCGGGGTCGGACCGTAACCGGCGACGACCGCCTCGATGCCGCGCACCGAACGCGTGCCGGTGGCGTACAGCTGCTCGAACCACCAGCCTTCCTTCTTCAATTTTTCCAGCTCGGGCGTGACCGGCACGCCACCGAGCGACTCGACGAAGGTGGCGCCCAGGCTCTCCTCGAGCACGATGACCAGGTTGAGCGGGCGCTCGCGCTGGGCGGTGGCGACCTGCTTGTGCAAGGTCGGGAACTCGGTGGAGGTGAACTGCGCATCCTTGAGCCACGGCGCGCTCTTGACGACCTGGAAGACCTTGTCGCGCGGGTACTTGCCGTAGATCTCGGACGAATTGGCTTCCTTGCTCATCGAGTTGAGCGCGTCGAACACCGACCATGGCGAGTTGATGATGAGCGAGTTGACCATCGAATCGCCGGTCAGCGCGAACAATGCCGGGTTGGCAGGACGGTGCGCGGTGGTCGAGCGCACTTGCACGAACACCAGCGCCACCAGCAGCGGCCACACCAGCAGCAACTTCAACGGACGCCAGGTGGTCATGTTGGCCGAGGCGGCCTTGAGCAGCCGGTAAAGTCCCACGCCCAGCAGGATCGTGCAGGCCACGCCCAGCACCAGCGCGATGCGGAAGCCGTTCCACAGGGTGGCGATGACCTCCTGCGGATAGGACAGGTATTCGATGAACAGACGGTTCGGCCGCACGTCGAACTGCATGATGAACTGCGGCGTGGACACTTCCATGAACACGATGAAGATCAGCGCGAACGTGGCCCAGCCGACCGACAACAGGCGCCACAGGCGCTGCGTGCGCTGGTGCGCCAGCAGCGGTGCCAGCACCAGCGGGATGGCGAGGAAGTAGCCGAGCAAGATCAGGTCCGCACGCACGCCCTGCACGAAGATCCGCAGCGGAATGCCGGTGGGGGCCACCCTGCTCCACTGCCAGGCGACCAGGCCGGCGCGCGACAGCGACAGGATGAGCAGCCCGAGCAGCAGTAATTGCAGCAGGCTGGAGAACGGACCGGCCCAGGCGGTCAGCCTTTCGAGTTGCGCCGCGCAGCGGTTCAACAGGCTATTCGAACGTGGTGTCATGACGGTTCCTGTCCGGCGCGTCAGTCGGCGCTGGCGCCGGCGGTGATCGGATGCGAAGCCATGTACTGCGGAGCGCCGGCGCCGGCGCTCATCAGCCAGGCGGTGAACAGCAGGAACACCACCAGCATGGCGAACAGGGTCGACACGCGGCGGCTGTCGGCCGGCTGCTCGAACACCGGACGCTTGCCGTAGCCGACGCCAATGAAATAGGCGCCGAACACGGTGGTCATGTAGTGGACGGCGCCGAACATCTCGCCCAGCTCGCCCTTGCGCGGATGGTCGATGAGCAGATGCGACAGCGCCACCAACGCGATGTAGATCACCGACGCCGACAGCGGCGGCAGGTACAGCCCGAAGCGCTCGACGAAGTCGCGCACGGCCGGACGCTTGCGCGCCAGCAGCGGCAAGATGATGTTATGGGTCAGGCCGACGATGGCGATCACCTTCAGCAGCACGGTCTTGTGCAGGCTGGCGTTGCCGACGGCGAGGTTGTGCAGGTTGGTCTCGGCCTGGCGGTTATGCGACAGGAAGTATTCGGGCGAGGCGATGTGCAGGATGCGCTGGAACCAGCTGATCTCCTCCAGCGCGGCGAGCGCCACCAGCGCCGTCAGGCCGGCGAAGGCAAGCAGCTGCAGGTTGATCTTCGGCGTGCGCTGCCATTGTTCGACGGCCAGGAAGCCGAGCATGCCGGCGGTGACGGTGAAGCACAGGAACTGCATCCATTCGACGATGCCGTCTTCCACCACCAGGCGCCAGATCGCGGTCTGGTCGCCCTTCCACAGGATCGCCAATGCCATCACGAAGATGTTGATGAGGACCCCGACCGCGATCACCGGATGAACATACCACTTGTTCTTTACCATGCACTACTCCATTGCTGATTAAATTTGTTCGTTGCCGGCCGCGTGCGCGAGCACCGGCTCCGGAATCGGTGATGCCTCGGGCTCCGCCAGCGGCGACACCAGTTCGGCACGGCGCGCGGCGCGCTGACGGGCCAACGCCACCACCGTCGAGCCAAGCGCCCACGACCACAGCAGCGGGTCGAGCAGCGCGTCCCACAGGTTGCCGGACGGCAGGCGCAACACCGAAAACAGCAGCACGGCGACCAGCAACGCGGCGGCGCCGGCGATGGCTTGGCCGCGCACGATGGCCACCGCACAGGCGATGGCGACCGCGCAAGCGATCAAGGGCGCGGCGGCGGCGCCGAAGCCGCCGGAATACAGGCCCAGCGCCAGCACGCCGAACGCCTCAAGATACAGCACCAGGCCGGCGACGACCAGCGGCACCGCCAGCGCCGGCGCCATGACCAGGCGAACCGGCCGGCCCTGCCAGCGCGCGTGCAGCGACACCAGGCTGAAGCCGACCAGCAGCGCGCTCGGATATTGGAACACCAGGGTCAGCCAGTAGGCCGGCGACGCCGCGTCGGGCAAGGCCATCAGCACCACCATGACGATGACCACGCCGGGCACGAAGGCGGCGTTGGCCATCGAGCGACGCGGGCGCAGCACGAAGACGGCGGATGACGGCTTGGGAGCCAGCTTGGCCAGCCACGTCGACAGTAGTGCCGGCTTCAGTACCGGCAGGATCGCCAGCAGCATCGCGGCGGCCACCAGCGCCCAGGCCAGGCGTCCGTAGACGATCTGCAGGGCGAGATCAGGCAAGCTCATAACGGATCCTTCCCTGGATGGATTTTCAGGCGGTGGTGCGCGATCGCGCGCCGCTGATAGGTGTAGGTGATATGCAGTTCGTCGCCCACCTGGTACATCGCCGGGTACGAGAATTCGTCGCCGGGCTTGCCGCTGACGATGTCGGTGAGCGGGCGCCAGGTATGGGCGTCGGTCGAGATCGACAGCGACAGCGTGCTGCGCGCCATGTTGTGGTCGGCCGCCGCATTACGCAGCATCAGCAGGCTGCCGTTGGTCAGACGCAGCACGGCCAGCGCGGTGCCGTGGTTGGTCATCGGGGTGGCGTCCATGTCTTCCCAACTGTTGCCGCCGTCGCGGCTGAACGCCTGCTGCACGCGGCGCTCCCCGCCGGCGTCGCGCATCCACGCGCGCACCTCGGTGGCCGACACCGGCACCAGGGTCGGCTGCAGCGATTGCGTGCGGGCGCCGATACGGGTCAGGCGCTGCGGCGTGCCGCTGGCGTCGAACGCCATCAGCATCGGGTATTTGTTGCCAATTTCAAAATAGGCCGGCAACCACCAGCCGCCGTCGGCAAGACCGATGGGCGCCGAGCGCACCAGCACGCTGGTATTGAAGACCGGGGACATCGGCAGCACGCGGCGCACGGTGAAATTGGCGCCCTCGTCGCGCGACTCCAGCTGCACGATGCGCGAGGCGGCCCAGCCGCCCAGGCCGGTGGCCACCACGTACAGGTGGACGGTGCCGTCGGTGGCGGTCCAGGCGACCGGATTGCCGATGCGGCGCACGCCGTGGCCGAGCACGGCCCCGAGCGATTCGCGGCTGGCCACCACCCAGTTATCGCTCCATTTGCCGTTCGACCAGCGCGACGCGTAGACTTTGACGTCCGGGCCGCTCTCGCGGCTACCGGCCCACCAAAACGAAATCAGGTCGCCGCCCGGCAGGCTGGCCAGCGCGCTGGCGTGCGCGGACGGCACGCCCTTGGGCATCGGAATGATGGCGCGGGATAGTTCGGTCAGGGTGGGATCGGCCGGCGCGGTCGTGGCGGTGGTGGCGGCCGGCGTACCGCCGGGCTGCGCGGCGCGCGACCAGCGCCAGGCTTCGGCCGCCACCGAGGTGGTCACGGCCAGGACACATGCCAGTATGATCAGGCTGGCTGCCCGCTGCAAAGGTGGGCGCGAAGCTCCCATTCCGTCTCCAAGAGATCGGGACATGAAGGAAGCACGTGCAATGATCCTCTTGCCCTAAATTAACAACCTTCCGCGCTCGCCTTACGGCGGGCGGTAATGACTACCATTTTTTCGTCACGTATGCTTTGACGAATCCGGTATCGTACATGAAAACACGAAAGAAATGTTAGGGCAAAGCACTTCTGCCGGGGGAGGAGATCGGACGCCCGGGGTACCTGCGGGACTTGTTGCCGCGACTCAATCAAATCGCGCTTGTCAAATAGTAATTTCTGAGTTGTAATGTTGTCTGGATTGCACCCACGGTCGATAAGCGCAGCGGCAACCATCCTCGCGAAACGTATCTCACTCATAAAGAAGACAAGTATTGTTAATTGTGTTTTCACTCTTCTTTATGCTGTTGGGATCTGCGCTTGGCTGGTGGATCATTGATGAGCTGATTCATCCGGATGCTGCAATGCTTTTCTTGTATGGCGCACTCAGCGTGAGCGCCGCGGTGCTGTACGTGCAGGGCTTACTTTCAATAAAAGCCGGTAACCGGCTAGTTCCACGGCTGCTATTACAGGGCGTGTTTTACGTTACGATGGCATGGGCCGCCCTCTGCCTTTTTTTGCCATTGATGTTCTTCCAGGACTTGGGAGGCTATACGAAACTGCTGTTCGCGTGTTTTGTGATCCTATTTTTCTTGAAAAATATTCACGTCTCCCTGCGTAGCGAGAAAGCATTGTGGAGCCGCTATGGTTTTGGAGTATTTACCAATCATCTAGATATAGATAACTCATCCGTCGACTGGGAGAAGGTCGCTCGCTCCATGGATACCCACAGAAATGTCAGGGCGATTGGCATTCCTCATCGTTGGCATTCCGTCATTTCGAAAACAATGTACACGTTCGCAGTGGCCGGGTTGTATGTCGCCGGGCTCTATTCGGTGTTCGCAGTGATGACCTGGGCACTGCCTGGGACAGTTATTGCCGGCGTAATGCTCCAGCATGCGAGCCATTTGTTCTTTCAAGCGTACCGCGTGCGGCTTTGGGAGAGAGAGAATGGCACGACGCTCAAGTCCGCGCCTTTCCGCCATCGAAAAAAGAGAACGCAGTCTTCTCGCTAAGGCTCGCTATTCACCTCCTTCAATCGAATCGCTCTTGTCAAACAGTACTTTCTAGGGTGTAATCTTGCATGGATTATATCTAGCCCGGCGTTGGAGGTACCAGCGCGGCTTATCTGGAGTAGAAGTAACATGTCAGAACCGGTTTCGTCGCAAAACAGCTCGTCCGCCTCCCTGCTTGCCGGTTTCTCGCAAAGCACACGAATACTGAAACTCACCACCCCACTCGGCCCAGACGTGCTGCTGGCCGAGTGCGTGCGCGGCGAGGAAGGCATCGGCACCGGCTTCAGCTTCAAGATCGCCGCGCTCTCGACCGACGCCGCCATTTCGCTCAAGTCGCTGATCGGCCAGCCGGTGCTGCTGGAGTTGATGACGGCCGCCAGCCGCGACCAGTTGCGGCCGTTCCACGGCCACGTCACCGCCATCGACATGGCCGGCGCCAACGGCGGCTTCGCCCGTTACAACCTCACCGTCGAACCCTGGACCGCCTTCCTCGCGCGCGGACGCGACAGCCGCATCTTCCAGGACATGACGGTGTTCGACATCCTCGACACCATTTTTAACGCCTACCAGGGCCAGGGCAAGCTGGCCCCGGCATGGCGCTTCGACATCCTCGACCGCGCCGTCTATCCAAAGCGCAGCATCACCACCCAATACCAGGAAAGCGACCTTGCCTTCGCCTCGCGCCTGATGCACGAGGAAGGCCTGTTCCATTATTTCGAGCACCGCGGCGACGCCGCCAGCCCCGGCCTGGGCGTCCACACCATGGTCATCGCCGACCACAACGGCAGCTTCAAGCCCAACGCCCAGGCCAGCATCGCCTTCAGCCAGCCCGGCGCGACGATGCGGGAGGACACGCTGGACCGCTGGCGCACCGAGCTGCGCCTGCAAACCAACGCCATCGAACTGAGCAGCTGGGACTACCGTTCGCTCGACACGCGTCCGGTGGGCGCCGCCAGCGCGGACGGCGGCGACGGATCTCCGCTGGTCAGCCGCGACGCGCCCGGCGCCTACGCCTACCAGTCACGCGAACAGGGCCAGCGCATCGCCGACAACCAGCTGCAGGCGTTCGAAGCCAGCAAGGAGATCCACGTCGGCGCCGGCACCGTGCGCACGCTCGCGCCCGGCACCACGTTCGCCCTCACCGGCCAGGCCCAGTTCGACCTGGCAAGCAGCGACGACGAGCGCAGCTTCCTGGTGGTGCGAACTGTGCACCTGATGCACAATAATCTCGGTGCCGACCTGAAGTCGAGCCTGATGCAGCGGCTCGGCGAAGGCCTGCTCGACGCGCTGATCGGCAAGGAGGAGAAGACCAGCCTGCACGCGGTGGGCAAGGCCATGGGCGAGCGGCCCTTGTACCGCAACCGCATCGACGCCATCCGCAGCAACATCCCATATCGCTCCAGCGGTACGGACGCGCACGGCCAGTTACTCCATCCGCGCCCGACCATTCATGGCCAGCAAACCGCCATCGTGGTCGGCCCGCCCGGTGCGCCGATCCACACCGACCGCGACCATCGTGTGAAAGTGCAGTTCCACTGGCAGCGCGGCGCGCAAAGCCACAGCCGCCTGGCGCATCCGATGCCCGACGGCCACACCGGCGCGCCCGGCGACGACCAGGCCGGCACGTGGGTGCGCGTGGCCACGCCGATGGCGCCGGTGGCAGGAGCCAACTGGGGTAGCAGCGCCCTGCCCCGCATCGGGCAGGAAGTGCTGATCGATTTCCTGGAAGGTAACATCGACCGTCCGGTGGTGCTCGGCACCGTGTACAACGGGCGCGGCCAAGCCGACGCCCAGCACAATCAGGTGGCCGGCGGCGCCGGCGTGGCGACCGGCAACGCGCCCGCGTGGTTCCCCGGCCAGGCCGGCGGACACGCGCATCCGGCGGCGCTGTCGGGCATCAAGACGCAGGCGATCCAGTCTAGCCAGGGCGGCAGCGGCGCTTACAACCAACTGGTGTTCGATGACAGCCCCGGCCAGTCGCGCCTGGGTCTGCAGCGCCACGCCACCGCGCACCAGGGCACGGCCGAACTGAACCTCGGCCATCTGCTGCATCAGAGCGACAACCAGCGCTTGAAGCCGGCCGGCTTCGGCGCCGAGCTCAAGACCGAGCATAGCATCGCCGTGCGCGCCGGCAAAGGCCTGCTGCTGTCGACCAACGCGCGTGGTGGCGCCAGCGGCAGCCAGATGGATTCCAGCGAAGCGATCACCCAGCTGGAGCAAAGCGTGCAGCTGCAAACGGATCTGGCCGAAACGGCGCAGAAGCATGCTCCGCCGGCAACAGCCAGCCAGACGCCCGCGCCGGCCGGACCGTTGCCGGCCATCGCCCAGCTCACGCACAGCCTGGAGGTATTGGGCGCGGTGGAGTCGGATGTGCCGGCCTACAGCGAGCCGCATCTGCAACTGAGCTCGCCGGCAGGCATCGCGGCGACCACCCCGGTCAACGCCGTACTGGGCGCGTCGGCCACCAGCAGCTTGACGGCGGGCCACGATATCAACGTCGCGTCGCAGCGCAACAGCTACGCCAGCGTCAAGGACGGCATCAAGTTGTTCACCTATGGCAAAGCGACCAACACTAAAAAACCTAATCAGGAACTCGGTATCCGCCTGCACGCGGCCAGCGGTAAGGTGAGCAGCCAGAGCCAGTCCAACGAAACGAAACTGACGGCGGACAAGGCGTTGACGGTCGCCAGCACGACCAAGAGCATCAACATCGCCGGCAAACAGCATGTGATGATGACGGCCCAAGGTGCATATCTCAAGCTTGAAGGAGGCAATATAGAGCTGCACGGCCCCGGTACAATTGCATTTAAGGCGAGCGCAAAAGAATTGACAGGGCCCAAGAGCAGCAGCTTAAGTCTCCCTGAATTCCCCGGCGCGGACGTGGTTTTGAGCAATGAAATTTATCATGCGTATGCCGCTCAATACCAAGTAGCCTCTGGTGAGAAAATGATTCAAAACCAGCCGTACATCCTGACGCTGCCTAGCGGAGACAAGTATTTCGGCCAAACAGACTTGAGCGGAAAAACCATAAAGGTAGGTACAAAAGAAGAAAAAGACGTCAAACTAACGCTTTTAGCTAAGGATGACTGGAGCCAAGAAAACGTCAACGTTTGGCATCAGGAAATGGATAAGAACTGGGAATAGCGATAGAAAGAAGATCACACAATGACAATGAAAACAATGAGAAAAATTAGTTTAGGTTTGAGCATCTTGGCGGCGCTCGGACTAGCCAACGGATGCTCGGCTAGGGCAAAATATGAGAATTTTACCGAAAAACTGACTTGTGGAAAAGCAAACTTCACTATAAAGTCTGAATGTAAAAAAGCCGCAGACAGCATGTCATTGAATGAATGCAAACCTCAAACCCTCGCGATCGAGCATGATAAGTCGATCCGCACTGCCACGCTCCCAGAATTGAACAAGAGCGATTTATCGTCCATCATCGAGAATGGAGGGGATAAAGATGATCTATACGTTATCAAGTGGGGTTGCGGCGATGGCCAATCCGGAAAAGTAGCCCTACTTTATTATTCCATTGGTGGCGGCTCCGCGCCATATTCGGAAGTGTGGGTCCAGTACGACGAAAGCGGACGTATCGTTACTGGAAAGACCGGCGGTCTCGATGAAAAGTCATTGATTAAGACACAAAAAGAAATGAAAAAAGTTCGTTCAATAATGCCAAATTAAAGTTATCAGTATGTCGACGCTATACGAATTATTGCGCTGCAAAAAAGGAGCGGCATACGCCGAGGACAAGATCAAGGATTGGTCTTTTTTGCATACCAAACCAGCCATTGATAAGCCTGCTGGCGCCTTGGCTGGCAACTCAAGGGTACATGGAGATGCGCCGGCGGCAGTACAAGATCGCATCATAGACATGCTCGTGGAGATCGGGGCTCGCTATAAGCTTTCTTACCGGGACATCGCCCACATGCTCCTCATTTGCAAGCTAGAGTCAGGATTCAATCCAGATGCTGCGGCGGGGACGACATCGGCGGCTGGCTTGGGCCAGTATACTGCCGCAACAGTAGAAGAGGCTGCAAAGCCCGCAATCTCCAAAAAGAGACTTGGATTTATACTGGACTTGTCTGGTGACTATGTTTTAGATGCAGAGCGCGGCGCGTATGGAGTTTTGCTGTCATTTATGATAGCAAAGGAAAAAGCCATTAGTAATTTCGGTAAACGTTACGAGAATTACCTATATCTATTCCACCATGAAGGGTGGTACTTTAACCCGACCGAGAAACATATGGCAGCCGAGCGTGCTATCGCCGTGCTGGGCATGATTAAAACAAAGATTGTCCCACACCTCTCCGCGTTAGAACGTTTGCTTGGCGCAAAAACTGATGTCGCCTTTAAACTTATAACAAAGGATGACAAACCCTATATTGACCAACCCTATGCAGCGATTATTCCATCCACTGCCGGCAAGACCAAAGCCCCCAACTCCATTCAGGCGGCAAAAAAACAGGATGCGCAAGTAATAATAGGCAAAACCGATGGACAGGGAAAGACTGATCCATTCGGCGCCGCTTCGCTTTCCGAAGTAATTTTTATTGTATTAAACAAAAATTACAAAGACCTCCTGAATGTAAATAAAAGCAGTGACAAAGACACCTACACAGTCAAGAAAAATGACACGCTTGCCAATATTTCGAAACGAACCGGCGTTTCGGTAGCCGAATTGCAAAAAATAAATGACATTAAAAATCCGAATAAAATTCATGAAGGTCAAGACTTAAAATTACATGATGGCGAATATCTTTGGAGGCGTCCGCCGCTAGCCTTAGTCACCGAATACCTACAACGGTCGCTAAACATGCATGGTGCGGCAGCGGCCGCGATCGTCGAACATAAGCGCAGCCATATCGTGCTTCCAAAAGGTAATGTCAGCCAAAGTCACGCAGGAGATCAGAATATCGTCGCGATCAGAGGTGGTGCGACAGGCCAACAGCTTCAAGAGCGGAAGGAAAAGGTCGACATACCTCACAAAACAGTCGAAAAAGATATCAAGAAAAAAGTTGAGGTACCCGCGACAGCTTCTGGAAAAGAAGTTCGTACCGGCCTGCTGTTCCCCTTGCCGGCTAGGCCGCAACAAACCTATCACGAAAATCCGCGCAAGTTTGGCTCAAACAGAAGTAACAACCGAAAGCATGGCGGCATTGACCTGTATGGGCCGGTCGGAACTGTAGTGCGAGCCATGGCAGACGGCGTAGTCATCCAAGTCTATCCTTTCTATCTTGGTACTTGGGCTGTCGAAGTCGATCATGGTAGTTTTATTGCCCGGTATGGGGAATTGCGGGGAAGTGATATTGCAGTTCAGAAAAAAGAGAAGGTTAACCGTGGCCAAGAGCTGGGACGTGTTGGCAAACTTACCGGTTTGAATTTTTCAATGCTGCATCTTGAACTTTACAGCACGACCGAGAGTCCGACGACAAAAGGGCGGGGGCTTACGCAAAAAGGCAATCCACCATATCAAAGACGTGACGATTTGTTTGACCCAACTGAATCAATTGACAAAGCACTGATGGAGTAAGAATGAGAAATATTATTAGAAAAACAAATACATATATAGGTATTTTTTTATTCGTCCAATTCATATCTGGGTGCGCTCGCGCGGACAACACTAACAAGGCCCCTGTCGCAGCGGCCCAACTAGCTCCAGACAGTGCTGCTGTCGAGATCATCTCAAACCTCGCCGATTTTTCCACTTTTAGGAAAACCAGCGATTTCTTTGACTCGGTCCTTCGCACCCAATGTAAAAAAAAGAATTCAATTAAAGATGAGGACGGCATTTCCAGCAAATATATCTGCGATCCTGCTAGCGGCCTAAAAATTGTAGACATTGACACTCGACAACCCAAAGGTGAGGCTCCATATTTGATGAGTTTACGCCTGACGTTCTCCTATTCAGAATATCCCAAAGTAAAAAAGATTATTCAGAAAAAATTAGGCCGGCCGTCGCGAGACAATAGCACTCTGACCACTTGGAGCTATAAAACTGATAAAGAATTAAATGAATATGGTGATCCTACTGTCGCAATGTCGCGTGACAAAGAACTAAGCGTTTCAGTATTTCAATTAGGTTTGGAACAGGGGCCGTGAACATGCAAGGATTGAATCTATTGTCCCAACACTCTGAACAGTAATACACCTACACGGACACTTGGTGACGACGTGCTACTGGCCTAATGCATGCGCGGCGAGGAAGGCATCGGCACCGGCTTCAGCTTTAAGATCGCCGAACTCTCGACCGACGCCGCCATTTCGCTCAAGTCGCTGATCGGCCAGCCGGTGGTGCTGGAGTTGATGACGGCCGCCAGCCGCGACCAGTTGCGGCCGTTCCACGGCCACGTCACCGCCATCGACATGGCCGGCGCCAACGGCGGCTTCGCCCGTTACATGTAACGACCCACTGAATTCCTGCTCACGTCATAATTGAGGAAATTGACAGTGAGTACAAAGATGGACGAAGAAGTAAAACGCTGGACGGCCAAGCGCAAGAGCGCGCTGGTGCTGGAGATCATCCAAGGTAAAAACGACGATCGCGGAAGCGAGCCGAGCGTACGACCTGGCGCCGTCGGAAGTTGAAGCCTGGGTCGACGATGGCAAGCGTGGGATGGAGAACGCGCTGCGCGCCAACCCGCTCGATGTGAGGGAGCAGTACGAACGCCAGATTAAGGAGTTGCAGGAGGCCTATGGCGAAGCGATGTTGGAGCTGCGCGTACGAAAAAAGCTGCAGTCCCTGTTGGGCGAGGACGAGAAGTGATCGAAACGATCCGCCAGGGACTAAAAGAAGATGGGGGCTCGTATCGGTGAGCAAGCTGTGCAAGTGGCTGGCGGTGCCGCGTCGCACGGCCTACTACAAGCCGACCAAAGCAACGCCGAAGGTCAAGCCAGAGCTGGCCGCGCCCATCAAAGCCATGATCGAGGAATCGCCGTCGGGCCCTGGTGCGTGGCTATGGCCTCAAGCAGGAGTTCATCACGCCGCAGTGTCCGCAGCAAAATGGCATGGTGGAACGGGTAATCCGAACTTTGAAGGAACAATGCACGCACCGGCATCGTTTCGAGACTTTGCGGCACGCCAGCCGCGTGATCGGCGACTGGATTCAGTTTTACAACCACAAGCGTCCACATCAGGCGCTGCGGATGCAAACCCCGGCGGCTACTTTTGCATTAGCCGCGTAAGTTGAGCAGATTTCGCTGGGTCATTACCCAACGGCCAGGATGACCATTGCCTAATTGCCAAAATGGTGACAAGCCCCAAAAGAATCGGCCTCGACCAGAAAGCGTGATCGAAAAAAATAACGGGAAGTAGAGCATTAACTTTGCTTGACATCAACTACTCTCCTCCCAACTGATATTTCTGTTCAGTGACTTCTTAAGCGATGTGTAAAGACGGAAAAAAAAGAATGCAACAGCCAAAAATCACAAAGCGGTTCGGATCTTTATCGTCGAAACTATGTCTTGAGATAATTTTATGAATTCCTCAGCAGTAACCGGAGTTATCCCCTTGGCCTTAGAATTCTCAGACCTTCTGATTACAAAGAAATTGACGTTAGATGCCTGCTTTTCAGCATCGCCATAAGCCGTAGCCATATATCCATAATCGACCACCCCCCCCTTACGGTGTATTCGCACAAACGAAGCCAATCCAGAATTTTTACCGATGGTAACTTTTCGTCCACTGGGAAGACTCCATTCGCTTTCTATTTTTTCGATACCCGGATTATTTTCGTATTGCGTCCAGAATTCGTTAATCCGCTCTCTTGGTGAATCTACCTTCTCCAACTTGTCCGCGAGAGAAACTGTGGCATCGGAATCCTCAATCCAGATAGTAATATCTGGGTGTTGCTTCAGGCGATACATAGCCGAGATCTTTCTGCGGTTCGCATTGCCGCTCGGTTCGACCGCAGCGAAGAAATATGGGAAGCACAGCCCTTGAGATTTAGGCACAAGACCAATTGGACGATAAGAGAGATTTTTCACAAAATCAATCAAATCTTTTTTGTATTTGACAGCTTCACTTTCAGCTACACTCGATTGAAGCCATAACATATGTCCATGTGTGAAGACTGAAGTGGAAAAGCTCCCGCCAACGTGAAAAGCCACACCGCTGGCAGGGCCAATATTCACATCCCCGAACCCTGCACTCTTATCTTTTTTTTCTTGCTTACTTGCAAATTGTCTCGCGGTTGCCTTCATCTTTTCTTGCAACTGGAACATTTGAGTTCTTTGTTTATCATTTAAAATATGACTAGTAAATAATTTCCCATTGTAGTGCATCGAGGAAAATCCAGATTTTTCACCATCTAGAAATTCAAAGGTGGGCTGGATCGAGCCAACATCATGCTCTTTAATTAACATGCCAGCAGAGTTCGCAGCGACTTCGACTTCACTCGGAAAATCAATATTAAGGTTGCCGACGCATTCAGCCACGATGCTCGACGATTCGGCATGGCAAAATAGCGGCGTTAAGACGGCCAGTAATGCAAATCGATGCTTAAATTTCACGTTTGCGCCCTTGACGATACATCTCTATTTTTATTTTCAGCCACAAGAACCTCATCAGGTTCGGTTTCCAGCGGTCCATTATTTCTTTGATTGTTGACGATAATTGCAGTTGGATACTTGATACGTATGTTCTCGCCACGAGTCCATTCAACCGGAAGCGCGGTAATAAAGCCCTTGACTTTATCCAGATTCTTTACGGCTGGATTATACTGTGCGTCTTTCCAGAAATCTTCCTGTGAGGGCAATGGCGCGCCGATATTGCCACTCGACCATTTTGCTCCTTTAGGAAGAGGTGCCTCGTCATCCCAAGTCGGAATAATAGATGCATATGTCTTTTTGCCTGTTTTCTTCTGAATAAAATTTCTAGGTATATAGGCAAATGCAGCCTCAAATAATTCTGCATTTTTTTCGGCTTGTTTCTGAATCAATTTCCAGCTTTCAGGACTACCAGGCGCTTCTATGGCTTGCTTGAGGTCAGCGGCTCGAGAACCAAGGCCGATCCCAAATAGCTTGCTCCAAATCTTTATTCGCAAATCATGCGCAAAAACCCGAATCGGCTGATTGCTACCCTTGCCATTAATATCAGCGCGACCCACATCGTCATCCATCACCATCACAGCCAACTCGGAGTCCCGCTCACCAAGCATACTCCTATCATTAATGTTCGCACTACCAAGAATAGCAAATCTGTCATCCACGATCATTAATTTACTATGTACGTATATCTGCTCAGTCACGTAGTTATTTTTTAATTTCGCCCAGTTTCTCAAATTCAACAGAGTGACATACTCATAGCATTCAGCCAAACTAACGTCTTCATACTGTTTGTTATCCGGATCCTCAATAACTTTAGCAAAATTTGGATCTTTCTTGTCTTTAAGTTCACGCGCCTTGATTAACCGTTTCAATCCATTGATTAGGCTATGGCTACCAAAAACCAAAGTTTGCATCGTGTAGTACACTTGTACTGCTATAGAGGCGTCTAAAACAGAGCCTTCAGGATGTACAGGCAGCGTGACATACAAATGGAATTTTGGTTTTTTTATATCATCAACAATGATTTCCCTAAACCGAGCAAGCAGGGATTTTAAGATAGTATTTTTAGGCAATTGGTCCATCTCGGCCGCATTCCCTTGCGAAGCCATCCTGACCAGCCTCATTGTCATGTCTGTTATTCCCGACGGGCCTGTTTTAATAAACTGTCCAGCAGGAGAGAGAGAAGATACCTCGCCACCGATTTCACCGAAATCTGAAACAAAAAATTGATTTTCTATATAAATAAATCGCCTAGCCTTTGCGATCATATTTTTCATCGCAACATAAATATCCGTCTGTGTTCCCTGCCGTTGCTTCAAGCCATTTTCGTCAATCTCGGTCTTGCAGTGCAGGGCGGACGCACTGCGTAACACCTGAATACTCGCATTTCCGGCGCGCGCATACTCGGCAGCAGGTTTGGGCAATTTCAAATGTTTCTTTGAAATACAATTCCAACGCAGCACAAAATTTCGCAAAAGATCGGAAACCGCCGGCCCCTCAATCTTGCAATGGACATCCTGCCAAGGCATTCGCGGTTGCAAGTTAGGGTCTAACTCAAGATAGACAGGTGTATTTGATGAATACGAGCCGCTGTTGGCCAGCACATCTGTTGTTCCAGCACCTCCATAGCGGACTTGCCATCCACCGGCAACCAGCCTATCATGTTGCGTCTTTTTACTACTATCTATGACTTGGTGACTGTGGGGCGTAACCACAGGTGAAACATCCATCATGCCGGTCATCAAATCAGGATCGACAATTTTTGAGTCGTTTTTTTTAATTTCCGCGACTGGAGGCACGCATGGATTATAACGATTCAAGACCATCCTGCCATCTGCATTAGGGGTCAAATCGTAGTTTGCGTCGTCCATTCGTCCATACGCTAAATCTATACCGCCAACATACGCAAACTGTCGGTCAACGACAACCTGTTTTTGGTGATGACTAAAGTAGGCATTATTCCGCTCTGCCATGGATGAGGACAGCACCACATGCACTTTCTTCGGGAGGCCATCTTTTGCTATTCTTGAATTGATACTTTCTAGCACGACCTTGGTTTGGTCATCATACGTTTGGACTGGCTCCGTATCATTCCAAGGCATAACATAAATATCTACCCCTTTGCGGGCGCATAAATATAGCAAGTCATACAAACGCATTCCATCTTTATTTAATAAGGCGTCCCAATTAACCTGCCACCCGGCGATGCATATCTCAAACTTCGCGTTTTTAAAAACTTCAATCAGATCATTAAAGTAAGCCGCTCCAGTCGTAAAAGGCTTTATTTTATTACCCGATGTTGGAAAAGAAAACACATTCGTTGACGAGCGATCCACCCAAAGCGGCTCAGTGTGCGCCGCGATAGAAGGATTTCCCTCATCATCGACGATCTGATGAATTGTTCTTGTACTTTCTATGCCGGAAGAACCGCTCATTTAAGAATTCCTGTTTATTTTTTTAAGTAACGACACACCCGAAGATATGCCTAGATCTTGCCGCGCGACCTTGGCAAAAAAATCTTCGACATCAGTACCGTTCACAGATAGATAATCATCCGTATAACCCAGTGCATTCAAGCCCTGATAAAAACCATCTGAACTGGACCAATTTTCATTCTGAGATTTAATGACTAATTCACGAGCGTGACTGTTTGCCACCACCCACAGTGCGTTTGGAGTTTTGTTATATTCTTCTTGCAATAATTTTTCTTCGGCCTCTTGCAGCGCTATATTTCCATCATCGTCGCTACAGCCAGATAAGATAATTTCCTCACTGCCCAACGCGGACTTAGGAGATGCTGCACGGACAACGCGCCAATCCGAGTTCGGATACGGCTCAGCCGTCAGTCCGGGCACATCTTGCAACCGCATATCAAATTTTACGAGCCTATCTACAATCGCACTCCGAGGCAGAGCCGGCATTCGGTAGTTCGAGCGCTCGGGCCCGGTAAAGCTTTTTTTCGCGGCGTGAATTGTTATCTTACCCGGACACTGCACCGTGATATTCCCCCCTGCGATCGTGATATTCGCGCCTCCGGCAGTCGATAAGCTGATACTGGTGGCTGCCGCCCAGTCGATGTGCGCGTTGGCACTGATGACGTCGACCTGATCGCGCGCCTGAACGTTGAGAACATTAGCCTGCGCCTGCAGATCGATCGCATCTTTTGCCGCAATCAGCTGCAATCCGACATTATAGTCCCCGGCTTTAACAGCTCCTCCCAGCATGCCGATGGCTTGGCCGCTGTGTACACGCATCTGCCCACCGGTTGCGAACTGTGTGTCCTGCCCGCTCATCAAAGTGATGGTCTCGCCGTTGGCCAGTTGCAGGTTCTGCCCGGCCAACACGCCCAGCCCTGCCTTGGCCGCGATGGCGATGATGGCGCCGCTGGTGTGGGGCAGCTTGTCGTCCCCCGGCGCTACCGGCCTCTCAGGCGCCTCGGCCTTGGCTGCGTCGACACTCTCCTGGCTCAACATGCCCGAGGTGGCGGTTAACATCGCCTTCAACGGCGGCGCCTTGTCGTCGAGCCGGCTGCTATTCGCTTCCGCCGCGCCAAGATGACTGGCATACGCCACCGTCTCATGTGTCTTAGCCGCGCCGCTGAAGGTCTCGCCCAGCATCACAGCCTGCTTAAGCAATGCCATGCCGGCGCTGTTGTCGCCGGCCGGATCGCGCGCGTCGGCGCCATGCATGATCTTGTAGCTCGACACCAGCAATCCAGCCCCAGCCCGTACAGCGCCGTAGCCGTCGGTGCGCAGTTCCGCGCCGGTGCCGCGCAGGCTGCCGCGATAGTTGTCGGCCGCGTGGATCAAGTGCCCGAGGTTCAGCTCGCTGGCCGCGTGGCTGCTCTTGAGCTGGATGCGGCCCTGGTTGTCGGTGTCGTCAAACAGCAGCTGGTTGTAACCGGCGCCGCCGAACTCCTTGCTGCGGATGCCCCATTGCGCGGCGCTGTTGCGGTGGCCGGCGCTGTCGGCGGCGGCGCCGTGCCACAGCGGGCTGTTGCCGCCGGCGACGTTGCCCTGCCCCGAGACGCCATGGTCGTGCGCCGACTGGAACACGGCGGTGTCGCTGTCGCGGTCGCTCTTGCCGCCCGGCGTGGGCGCTTGGCCGCCCTCGCCCTGTCCGTTGTAGAGCGCGCCGACGATGATGGGGCGGTCGATATCGTTTTCGAGGAATTGCACCAGCACCTCTTGCCCGATGCGCGGCAGGAACTGGCTGCCCATGCCGCCGCCGGCCGAGCGCTGCGCCACGCGCACCCAGCAGGTGGCGCTGGCGTCCTGCTGCCAGTGGAAGCGAATGCGCACCCGGCCCAGCTTGTCGCAATAGATTTCGTCGGCGCCGTTGGCGCTGCTACCGCCGTCGACCCCGACCACGATGGCGCTCTGGCTGCCGTGCGCGGTCGGTTTGGGGTGGTGGCGCAGGCCGTTCTCGCCCACCACCGGACGCCACGGCGTGTCGGCCGCGATCGCCTCGAAGTGGTTGGCGTAACCACTGTCGCCGGCTTGGGCGATGACGGCGGCGAAGTCCTCCGGCTGCTCGCGCAGCGATTCCTCCAGCAACTCCGGTATCGGTCCGAACAGTTCTTCGAGGCCCTGCTTGGCCGGAGTCGGCAGGTTGTTCACGCCCACGCTGACCACGCGCAGCACCACGTAGGCCGGGTTGGCCTCGCCGCCCGCCAGCGGACCTTGCGTCAACGTGAAACGGGTGCCGGGGCGCAAGGTGCGCACCGTCGAACGCGCGTCCCACAGGTGCCGGCGCGCTTCGTTGGCCTCCATTTGCAGCAGTGCGTAGCGTTGCGCCTGCCCGCCGTCGGAAAAGAAGTACTGGCCGGGCGTGTCGTAGCTTTCCAGCATCGGCGCGTTGGCGCCGCCGACCGGCTGGTTGGTCGGCACGCTGGCGCTGACGGCGCTCTTGGCCTTGTAGTCGTAGCTCAGAACGGTGCTGAGCGCGGCGCGCAGGCTGCGGTGCGCGCGCAGCGCCTGGATGGTGTCGGCCGATTCGCCCACGCGCGCGCCGTGGAAGCGGATGCCGCCCCCGGCCGCGCTGCTGGCGTCCTCGGGCGTGGCACTGGTTTCGCTGCTATTGGCGAACAGCACCATGGTGTGGCCGTCGTCGGTCTCCTCGAAGCGCCAGGCCAGCCCTTCTTCGGTCAGCAGCCGGGTGATGAAGTCGAAGTCGGACTCGCGGTACTGGCAGCAATAGCTGCGCGCGCCGGCGGCGGCCATGAACGGCGCCGTCTCGTCGCTCCAGCGCCATGCCGCCAGCGGCGCGTGTTCCTGGAACACCGCCTCGACGATCTCGATCACGGTCTTGTCTTGCCATACGCGGCTGTTGCGCACCTGGCCCAGGCGCCATAACCACGGCGTCAGGCGCAGGCGGTAGCGCGCCAGGCCGCCGAAGCTGCCCAGCATCGCCGCTTCGCTGACCAAGCCGCTAAAGCGCGCGCGGGTGCCGTCGGCCAGGCTGGCTTCCAGCGTGGCCGGCTTGCCCAGCAAGGGCGCCAGTTCGAGGTGCGCGTCGGTCGACAGGGCGATGATGTCGCGCGCGCCGATCGCCTGCAAGCCCTCGTCGGCGGCAAAGGCCTCGACCATCAGGGCCGGACCCTCATCGCCGAAGCTGAGCGCGTACAGCCGGGTGGCGCTGGTGAATTCCGCCAGCGCGCCGACCACTTGGTCCACCAAGGAAAAACTCATTTCACCACCTTGCAGTCGCCAGTCTTGGTTCGGCCTTCGCAAATACGCTCGCGGCATTCGGCAGCCTTACTCTTACCGAATTTCTTGCACTGGGCCAGCTGTTCTTTCAGGCTGAGTCGGGGTTTCTTGGGCGCCTCGGCCCTGTCGGCGGCCTGCGCGTGCGCCACCAGCGCCGACAGCAAGGCGATATCGCTTTCCTGTTCCGGCGTGGTCGCCGGTTCGCTCGGGGCCTTCTTGACTTCCTTGGCCGCCGGCTTCGGCTTGGGCTTGGGCACCGGTTTGGCCGCGCTTTTCGCTGGCGCGGGCGCGCCGGCCGACGGCGTCTCCAGCGCCTTGCTGAGCACATCGTGGCCAGGCTTGGCCGCCGGTTCGCCGCCGGCGTTGAGCATTTCGCTCAGGCTTTCCTGCTTGACCGGCGCCTGCTGGGCGGCCCGGTCGTCGTTGATGACGGCCGCCGGCGCGGCGGACGCCAGCACCTCGTCGGCCGACACCTCGGCCGGAACGGCCGGCGTGGCAGCGGCCGGGGCCGGCGGCAGGTCCTTGCTGGCCGCCGCGACCGACGTCATCACCTCATTGTGCGCGTTCTCGCGCGTCACATACGCACCGATGCCCACCACCACCCCCAACAAGGCCACGCCCAGTCCCACCCACGCCAGGCGCCCACGGCCACGCTTGGCTGCCGGCTTGCCTGCGCCACTGCCGGACTCAAGCGTGGACAATATGCGGTTGCGGTCCGCCTCTTCCTGCTGCGCCGGGGTCAACAAACTCGGCCGGGAAGGTTTGGGACTCTCATCTTTTCGTTGCAAAATACGAACTCCTGTCAGTTATTGCAATACTTTACTATATTCAACAGCGATGCGACGCATGTTAGAACGTTAACTGAACGCGCACGGAACATGCGCACAATTGAATGGAATAGTCATGCCATTATCAGACTAGTAAGATATACTCTCAAGCAATAATTAATCTGGCAGTAAAGAAAGTTTGTACAAGTGGCCGCCGCAGGGCGCCGATTAACGTGGTGAGGGTTGAGGTAGTCGTGTTTTTACTGGCGGTGGTGCTTTATTTTCTGCTGGCTTGCCTGATCAGCTGGCTAGCGCTGTTCCCGGCCGGCCGCGCCTTTGTGCTGGAGCGGGCGGCGCGAGCCGAAGCCGCGCTGCAGCGGCGCTTCGCCGGCCTGAAGCGGCGGCAAGCGGTCGGCGCCGAGGTGTTGCTGCAATCGGGCGCGGCCACGGCCCAGGGCTTGGCCGCGTTCGCCAAGCGCCATTACCTGTTGTGTTTGGCCGGGCTCCTGCTGCTCAGCCTGCCACCGACCTTGGCCTTCCTGGCGAGCGGCAAGAACATGCTGGCTGCCTACGACGTCTCTACCCGCGAGGTAAACTCCCAGGTGGCCGGACTGTTGCAGGGCGAGGAGCTGGTGCCGCCGGTTGCGCTGCCGCCGACCGTGTTCGCCACGGCGGAAATCGAGCGCGAGCGCCCGATGCTCGTCTCGGCCAGCCGCAACTGGTCGCTGATGGATGCGGAATATACCCAGCGCTTGTTGACGGTATTTAAGATAATGAAAGAGCAACACGGTTATGATATGGCGATCCTGGAGGGCTACCGCAGTCCCGAGCGCCAGAACATGCTGGCGGGCATGGGCAGCAACGTCACCAACGCGGCCGCCTTCCAGAGCTGGCACCAGTATGGCCTGGCCGCCGACTGCGCCTTCCTGCGCGACGGCAAGCTGGTGATCTCGGAAAAAGATCCGTGGGCCATGCGCGGATACGAACTGTACGGCCAAGTGGCCGAGTCGGTCGGCCTGACCTGGGGCGGCCGCTGGAAAATGATGGACTTCGGGCACACCGAGTTGCGCGTGCCCGGCGTGATGAAACGAAAAGGATAGGGAGACAAGATGGCTGGTCCGGTGATACGGTTGGGAGACAAGACGTCGCACGGCGGCGTGGTGCTGAGCGCCTCGCCGCTGAGCGAGAGCGGCGGCATCGCGATCGCCCGCGTCGGAGACAAGGTCAGCTGCCCCAAACGCGGCCACGAACCGTGCGTGATCGCCAGCGGCGACCCGACCATGATCGTCGACGGCAAGGCGGTCGCCCGCCACGGCGACAAGACCAGTTGCGGCGCCACCCTGATCGCCACCCAGCAAGCCACCACGGACCAGGTCTAGACGCATGGGACGTACACAAATGGATGGACGCCACTGATGCGCCCCTGGTTGAGCCGTAGCCTCATCGTCGCCGCCGCCTTCGCCGCCTGCTGGCTGGGCGCGGTATGGTATTGGCGCGAGACGCGCCGCATGCCCGGCACCGACGACTTGCTGATCTACTTGCTGCTGTTGCCGCTGCTGTTGGTGCTGCTGGTGTGGGGTGGAAGCAAGCTGCTGGCCGCCGCCGGCGCCGCTTCCGCCGCCGCCAAGGCAGCCGCCGGCGCGGCCGCTGACACCGCCACGCAAACGGCACCCGCCACAGCCCCCGCCGCCACGCTGACCGTGCTGGCCGGCGCGCTGCGCATGCCGCACGGCGACAGCGCCGCGCAATTGGCCGACGCGCTGTTGTCGCGCAAAGCCAATCTGACCCTCGATCCGGAGTTGCTCAATGATAGCGGCTACCCCATCCTCAGCGGCAGGGTCGACAACGTCGACGTCGCGGCGCAACAAGACGCGATGGACGAATGGCTGCGCGCCCACCACCTGGACACCGATTTCAGCGACGAGCAATGGCGCGCGCTGGCGCTCGGCAGCGAAGTCGCCACCGATCTGGCCGCCGAACTGGGCCAGCACCCGGCCCTGCCGCCCTACGTGGAGGCGGCCAACGCCGGCAAACCTTTGCCGCCACTGCCACCCCTGCATGTGATCGGCTTGCTGCCGGCCGAATGGACCGACGCCCAGCGTGCGGCCGCGACCGGCTGGCTGCGCCATCTCGTGGCCCGCTACGGCTGGCCGGTGGCGCGCCTGGCGCCGCCGCTGCTGGCCGTCCACGGCCAAGCACCGCTGACGCTGATCAGCCAGTTGGCGAACCAGGCGCGGCAGGAGGAACAGCCCTTGCTGTGCCTGGTGCTGGCGTGCGGCTCGCGCATCGGCGAGGCCAGCGTGCAGGACTGGGCCGACCACGGCATCCTGTTCGACAGCGACCATCCGCAAGGCCGCATCCCGGGTGAAGGCGCGGCCGGCCTGCTGCTGGCCGACGCCGCCCAGGGTGTCCTGTTCGAGGACGACCGCGCCCCGTTGATGTATCCCGCCAGCGGCGCGCTGCGCGCCGCCTCGGCCGACACCAAGTCGCGCGGCGACATCAACCTGTTGGCCGAGCTGACCGCGCAAGCGATCGGCACGGCCGGCGTCGATGCCGCCAACATCGCCATACTGGCCGCTGACAGCGACCAGCGCGTCACCCGCATGACCGAATTGCTGGCCATGGCCAGCGCCACCCTGCCCGAGCTCGATCCGGGCGAGCAGTTGCTGACCGTCGGCGCCGCCTGCGGCGACGCCGGCGCCGTCTCGACCCTGGCCGCGCTGGTGCTGGCGCAGCAGCAGGTGCGCGACGGCAAAGGCCCGGCGCTGTGCGTGACCAATCTCGATCCATTCCACCGCGGCGCCGTGCTGCTGACGGCGCAAGCCGCCCCGACAGCGACGGCCACGGCATGAACCATTTCACTCAACCCAAGTACGCCTTAGCCCCTTTAGCCCCACTATGATGCAACGATTCTGGCACTTTCTCACCGCTCGCTTCAGCCTGGCCGTGATCGGCTTCGCGGCCTTTGCCGCCGCGCTGCTGATCGCCGCCGCCGTCTTCGAGATTTCCTTTAAATGGGTATTGATCGTGCTTCTGGCCGCGCTGCTGCTCTACGGCGCCGTCTGGCTGTTCAAGCGCCACCGGCGCCAGCGTTCCGGCGCCGCCTTCGGCGGCATGCTCGAGCAGCAGACCGGCGCGTCCAAGGCCGACGCCGCCCAGCGCGAGGAAAACGAGGCGCTGCGCAAGCGCATGATGGAGGCCATCGGCACCATCAAGACCTCCAAGCTGGGCCAGCTCTCGGGCGACGCCGCGCTGTATGAGTTGCCGTGGTATATGGTGATCGGCAACCCGGCCGCCGGCAAAAGCACGGCGATCGCCAGCTCGGGCCTGCAGTTCCCCTTCGCCGACAGCAAGATCGTCCAGGGCGTCGGCGGGACCCGCAACTGCGACTGGTTCTTCACCACCGACGGCATCCTGCTCGACACGGCCGGCCGCTACTCGGTCGGCGAGGAAGACCGCGCCGAATGGCTGGGCTTCCTCGGCCTGCTGAAAAAGTACCGCAAGCGCGCGCCGATCAACGGCATCATCATCGCCGTCAGCGTCGCCGAACTGACCGGCAGCCGTCCCGAGTTCGCCATCAACCTGGCCAAGAACCTGCGCCAGCGCGTGCAGGAGCTGACCGAGAAGCTCGAAGTGCACGCGCCGGTCTACGTGGTGTTCACCAAGGCCGACCTGATCACCGGTTTCAACGAGTTCTTCCAGGACGCCGAACGCGGCGAGCGCGATAAAGTATGGGGCGCCACCCTGCCCTACAGCCAGACCAACTCCAAGCAGGACGTGCTGGAACAGTTCGACCAGCGCTTCGACGAGCTCTACGACGGCCTCAAGGACCTGAGCCTGGCCAACATGGCCTTGCAGTGGCGCGAACGCATGCCGCCGGGCGTGTTCACCTTCCCGCTGGAGTTCAGCTCGATCAAGGGACCGCTGCGCACCTTCATCGCCACCCTGTTCGAGGAAAACCCGTTCCAGTTCAAGCCGGTGTTCCGCGGCTTCTACTTCACCAGCGCGCTGCAGGAAGGCGAATCCGTTTCGGCCTCGTCCGAGCGCGTCGCCCACCGTTTCGATTTGCAGATGCTGCCGGCGGCCCAGTCCGAGGTGCACGACCAGCACGGCTACTTCCTGCTCAACCTGTTCCGCAAGGTGATCTTCGCCGACAAGGACCTGGTGGCGCAGTACGCCAGCCCGGCCAAGACGCGCATGCGCTACGCCACCTTCTTCGGCGCCATGGCGCTGGTCGGCCTGGCGCTGGGCGGCTGGAGCTGGTCCTACCTGGCCAACCGCCAGCTGGTCAACAACGTCCAGGCCGATCTGGCGCAGGCGGTCAAGGTGCAGGAAAAACGCCTGGACCTGGCGTCGCGCTTCGAGGCGCTGGAAATCCTGCAAGACCGCATCGAACAGCTCGAATCGTACCGCACCGACCGTCCGTTGTCGCTGGGCTTGGGCCTGTACCAGGGCGAGTTCCTGGAGCGCAAGCTGCGTGAGGAATACTTCTCCGGCCTGAAGGAAGTGATGCTCAAACCGGTCGGCCAGTCGATCGAAGCCTTCCTGGGCGAAGTCAACAGCGGCGCCGACAAGCTCGAGCCGATGTCGCGTCCGCCGCAGTCGGGTGCGGTCAACGCCGCCGCCGCGCCGGCGGCCGGCGCCCTCCCTGCGGCCCCGGGCGCGGTCGTTCCCGCCGTGGCCCCCGGCGCCGCACCGGGCGCGCTGCCCGGCACGGTGGCCCTGTCGCCGGCCGCCGCCGTCAACTTCGGCGCGCTGCAATTCAAGGACGCCAACCCGGCCAACGTCGAGGACGCCTACAACGCGCTCAAGACCTATCTGATGTTGACCGACAAGTCGCGCGCCGAAGCCAGCCACCTGAACGACCAGCTGACCCGCTTCTGGCGCGTATGGCTCGACAGCAATCGCGGCACCATGCCGCGCGAGCAGATGATCCGCAGCGCTGAGCGCATGATCTCGTTCTACCTGAGCCAGATGAGCGATCCGTCGTGGCCGACCATCGAACCCAAGCTGGCCCTGGTCGACCAGAGCCGCGACAATCTGCGCAAAGTGGTGCGCGGCCTGCCGGCGCGCGAACGTGTCTACGCCGACGTCAAGGCGCGCGCCGCCACCCGCTTCCCGTCGATGACGGTGGCCCGCATCGTCGGCGAGCAGGACAAGGAGCTGGTGGTCGGCAGCTACGCCATCCCGGGCACCTTCACGCGCGAAGCCTGGGACAAGTTCATCCAGGAAGCTTTCCGCGACGCCGCCAACCGCGAGCTGCAAAGCTCGGATTGGGTGCTGAAGACCGCCGCCAAGGACGACTTGACCTTGGAAGGCAGCCCGGAACAGATCCAGAAGGCGCTGCTTGAACTGTACAAGAACGACTACGCCAAGGAATGGCAGAAGTTCATCCAGGGCGTGAGCATCCGCGAACTGAACGGCTTCGACCAGGCCGCCAGCGCCATGAACCGCTTGGGCGACCCGCAGTCATCGCCGATCGACAAGCTGATCAAAACGGTCTACGAGCAAACCTCTTGGGACAACCCGTCGCTGATCGACGCCGGCCTGCAGCGCGCGCAGCGCGGCGTGGTCGAGTGGTTCAAGCAAACCATCCTGCGCCAGAAGCCGTCGGGCATCGACGTCAACATCAACACCAGCGCCGCCGCCGGCAGTGCGCCGATCCCGATGGGACCGGTCGGACGCGAGTTCTCCGGCGTCGCCAAGCTGGTGGTCAGCAAGGACAAGGGCGCGACCCTGATCGGCGGCTACATGGACGCGCTGTCCAAGCTGCGCGGCCGCTTCAACCAGATCAAGAACCAGGGCGACACCGGCCCCGGCGCCAAGCAGTTCATGCAGCAGACGCTCGACGGCGCCGGCTCCGAGCTGGCCGAGGCGCTCAAGTATGTCGACGAGCAGATGCTGGTCGGCATGACCGACCAGCAACGGCAAGCGATCCGTCCGCTGCTGGTGCGTCCGCTGATGCAAACCTTCGCCGTCATCGTGCGCCCGACCGAGACCGAGATCAACAAGGTCTGGACCGCGCAGGTGCTGGAACCGTTCAACCGCAGCCTGGCGCTCAAGTATCCGTTCGCGCCGGAATCGCGGGTGGAAGCCACCGACGCCGAGATCGGCCAGATGTTCGGCCCGGACGGCGCCATCGCGAAATACTTCAACACCACCATCGGACCGTTGGTGGTGCGTCGCGGCGACACCCTCAGCGCCAAGACCTGGGCCAACATGGGCATCAACCTGGCGCCCGGCGTGATCGCCAGCTTCCCGAGCTGGGTCGCGCCGCTGTCGGCCGGCGGCGTGGCCGCCCAGGCCGGCGCGGCCGAGTCGCAGACGCGCTTCGACGTGCAGGCGCTGGGCGCGACTGGCGCCACCGAGTTCACCATCGAGATCGACGGCCAGGCGCTGCGCTGGCGCGGCCAGCCGCAGCCGTTCGTACACATGGTGTGGCCGAATCCGCAAGGCACGCCGGGCTCGCGCATCACCGCCATCACGCCCGAGGGCCGCACCGTGGTGCTGCTCAACGAGCCGGGCCACTTCGGCCTGAAGAAGATGATCGACGCCGCCAAGCGCACCCGCAAGGACAGCGGCGTGTTCGAACTGAGCTGGGACAACAGCAACGTCGTCGTGCGCGCCAACCTGAAGATCGTGGGCACCACGCAGGCGGCCCCGGCCGCCGCGCCGCCACCCGGCTCCGCCGCAGGCTTCCGCCGCATGCGCCTGCCCGAAATCATCACCGCGCCGGCGCCCGTCGCCGCACCTGCCGCCCCTGCCGCTGCCGCCACCCCGGCGGCAGCCGCGCCGGCGGCGGCGCCGGCCGCACCAAGGAGCCAGCCATGAGCCGCGCCACCCCGATCTCCATCGGTTACTTCGGCAAGATTCCCAGCCGGGGCGACTTCGTCAAGGCCAGCGAGAATCCGGCCCTGATCAACATCCTCGACGCCTGGCTGGCACAGGCGATGGACCTGCTGAGCGCCGACACGCGCTGGAAGCTGACCTACGACGCCCTGGCGCCGCTGCATTTCGCCTTCATCGGCCCGCGCCGTGGACGCGCGATCGCCGGCCACATCGTCGCCAGCAGCGACCAGTCCAAGCGGCGCTTCCCGTTCCTCATGATGAGCACGATGGACGTGGAAGACCCGGCCGGCTTCGTGCCCAACAGCCCGTTGGTGCTGTCGCGCCTGTGGAACCGGTTCGAATCGCTCAGCGCCGGCGTGCTGGCCGCGCCCGAGCCGGCCGGCGCGCTGCAGGCGGCCGCCGCCAGCACCATCGACGTGGACTTGCGCAGCGCCGCCTACGAGGCGGCCTTCAACGATTTCCTCGACCTGCAAACGGTCGGCGGACTGGATGCCATGCTGGCGCAGACCGGCTTCCCCGGTTCGGTGCGGCAAGTGCTGCTCGCGCTCGGCTTGCTGCTGCAGCCGGTCATGGCCAGCAGCTCGAGCCGGCTGGAGAAAAGCCTGGTGCTGCCGCTGCCGTCGGACCCGATGTACCGCAACCTGGTGGGCGCGTTCTGGATGCACCTGATCACGCCGTTCCTGATGCGCGCCGACTTCGAGCTGTCGCTGTTCACCACCCGCCTGGGCGGGCGTCCGGCGCTGGTGCTGGGCTTTAGCGGCGCCTCGGCGCTGACCCTGCAAGCGATCATGGACCCGCAGGCCGGCCTCGAACACCATATCGCCTTCGACGAGCTCGACTGGGTCGAGGAGCAGGTCGACGCCGACTACGCGATCAAAAAGGTCTCGACCTACCTGGCCCAGCCCAACCTTTCACTCAAATCGGCCTGCGACTCCGTGCGCGCTGCCTTTATCGGAACTTGATCATGCGTTTTATCCGGACAGCTGTATTTATTAGTATGACCGCGAGCCTCGCCGCCGGCCTGGCCGGCACGGCCGCCGCCCAGGCGGTGCCGGCGGCGGCCACGCCGCAGCCCGGCCAGGTGCTGGCCAGCGGCACCGTCCCCGACGAGGCCACCAAGGCCGGCGTGCTGGCGCGCCTGCGCGAAGTCTACGGCGCCGACAAGGTGGTCGACCAGATCGCCGTCGGCCAGGTGGCGCAGCCGGCCAACTGGAACGCCTACGTGCAAAAGCTGATCACGCCCAACCTCAAGCAGATCAGCCGCGGCCAGCTCAAGATCGACGGCAGCACCGTCAGCGTGCGCGGAGAGGTGGCCAACGAGGCGCAGCGGCAGAAGATCGCCAGCGACTTCGCCACCAGCCTCAATCCGACCTATGTGGTCAACAACGGGCTGCGCGTCTCGGCCGCCGAGCAGAATATCCTCGACAACACGCTGGGCAACCGCATCGTCGAATTTGAAAGCGGCAAGGCGACGTTGACGCCGACCGGCCAGGCCATCCTCGACCAGATGGGCGCGGCGATGCAGAAGCTGCAAGGCCGCAAGGTGGAAATCATCGGCCACACCGACAACCAGGGCCTCAAGGCCAGCAACCAGAACCTGAGCCAGGCGCGCGCCGAGGCGGTCAAGACCTATTTGACCGGCAAGGGCCTGAACGGCGACATGCTGACCGCGTCGGGCCAGGGTTCGGACCGTCCGATCGCCAGCAACGACACGCCGGACGGCCGCGCGCGCAACCGCCGCATCGAGTTCCGCATCGCCCAGTAAACGGCACACTACATTCAAAGGTAACGTATGTTTTCAGCAGAACAATTGCTCGGCCCGATCAGCCCTGGCGCGCCCAGCGGCGAAGACTTGTCGTTCTCGCCGGACCTGGACGCCATCGCCCAGGCGCGCCGTTTCGACGACCCCTCGCTCGACCAGGGCGAATGGGTGACCGAGCTGAAGGAAGCGGACTGGGACTTCGTGGTGCGCCGCTGCGCCTCCCTGTTGCAGGAAAAGAGCAAGGACCTGCGGCTTGCCGTGTGGCTGACAGAGGCCGGCGCCAAGACGGTCGGCCTGCGCGCGCTGGGTGAAGGTTTCAAGGTATTGGCGGGGCTGTGCCGAGACTTCTGGGACCAGGGCTTGTATCCGGAATCGGATGGCGACGACCATGACCAGCGTATCGGCAACCTGAGCTGGATACTGGGACGCGTGCCTGCGCTGCTGCGCGAGATTCCGCTGACCGAGGGACGTGGCAGCGCGTATTCGACGATCGATTTCGAGACGGCGCGCAAGCTGGCCGCCGCCAACAACGGCAACAGTTCGTCGGGCAATCCGGGCGCCAAGCTGGCGGAGATGGAAACGGCGCGCAGGAATAATTCGGCGCAGTTCGTCACGGCGTTCGCCGCCGATGCGCAGATGTGTCTGGATGCGTTGAAGGAGCTGGAACAGGTGGCCGACGAGCGACTAGGCGTGGATAGCCCCGGGTTCTCGGCGGCGCGCGACGCCTTGCAGACGTTGCAGCGGATGATGCCGGCGCCGGTTGCCGGTGGCGCAGTGGCGGAGACGGAGTTGGCGGACAACGCTTATGTGGGCTCGGCGGCGGTCGATTTCACGCACGATGGCGGCCAGGTGGCGCCGCCGCCGTCGGGTCCGCCGGGAGCGATCCAGACGCGGGCGCAGGCGTTGGCGCAGTTGCGGGCCGTGGCGGCGTTCTTCCGCCGCACGGAGCCGCACAGCCCGGTATCGTATTTCGCCGACAAGGCGGCCGACGCCGGCGAATTGAGCTTGCACGATTGGCTGCGGACAGTGGTCAAGGACCCGAGTTCGATGGCGCACATCGAGGAGTTGTTGGGTGTAAAACCCGCAGAATAAATCCGGGACCGCGCCAAAGCCGCAGAGACACGTAGGGCGGATTAGCGAAGCGTAATCGGCCATGCATGAGCCGCCAGCGACGCATGCATGGCCGATTACGGCGTTCCGCCTAATCCGCCCTACGTGTTTTCGATGTCACTTGATGGTGTACTTGAACTGCCCCTTCTTGTCCGCGCTGACCTTGATCTTGGAGATCGTGGCGCCCTCGGCCATCTTGGCCAGCACCGATTCGGCAACCTCCGGCAACAAACTCCCGTTCAAAATATTATCGACATTACGCGCGCCCGAATCCACCTCGGTGCAACGCGCCAGCACCGCCTCGACCAGCGCCTCGTCGTACGTCAACTCCGCCTTGTGGTTCTCGGCAATCCGCCGCGCGATCTTACCCAGCTTGAGCTCGATGATCTTCACCAGCACATCATCGGCGATCGGATAGTACGGAATCACCTTCAAACGCCCCAGGAAAGCCGGCTTGAACACCTTCATCAGATGAGGACGAATCGCCTGCTCCAGCTGCTCCGGCGTCGGCATGTCCTTAGGCTCCTTGTTCAGGCAAGCCTGCATCATCGTGCTCGACGCCACGTTCGACGTCAAAATGATGATGGTGTTCTTGAAGTCGATCTCGCGGCCCTCGGCATCATCCATCACGCCCTTGTCGAACACCTGGAAGAACAGCTCCATCACATCCGGATGCGCCTTCTCGACCTCGTCGAGCAGCACCACGCTGTACGGATTGCGGCGCACGGCCTCGGTCAGCACGCCGCCCTCGCCATAACCCACATAACCCGGTGGCGAACCCTTCAGGCCGGACACGCTGTGCGCCTCCTGGTACTCGCTCATGTTGATGGTGATCAGCTTGCGCTCGCCGCCGTACAGCACATCGGCCAGCGCCAGCGCGGTCTCGGTCTTGCCGATACCCGACGGCCCCACGAACAGGAACACGCCCTTCGGCTTGTTCGGATCGTCCAGGTTGGCGCGCGAGGTACGCACGCGTTGCGCCACCGCCTCGATCGCATGCGGCTGGCCCAGCACGCGCTCCTCCAGCATTTCGTTCAGCTTGAGCACGGTCTTGATCTCGTCCTTGACCATCTTGCCCAGCGGGATGCCGGTCCATCCGGCCACGATCTCGGCCACCACATGGCCGTCGACCTGCACCGGCACCATCGGCGCCTCGCCCTGCAGCGCCTTCAATTCCTTGATCAGCGCCTGCACACCGGCCGCCGCGTTCTTGGCCGGGGCTTTCTCGGCGCCGGCTGTTTCCAGTTCCAGGCGCGCCGCCTTGATCTTCTCGGTCAGGCCCTTCTCCAGCTCCCAGCGCGCGGCCAGTGTGCCGTGTTCGTCGCTGGCCTTGGCGCGCTCCGAGCGCAGCTCGGTCAGGCGCGCCGCATGGCTGCCGCCGCCGCTTTCCTCACGCGCCAGCGATGCGATCTCGGCATCGATGCGGTCCAGCTTTTTGACCAGGTTCTCGATCAGGGCCGGCGTCGCGTTCTGGCCCAGGGCCACCTTCGCGCAGGCGGTGTCGAGCACGCTGATGGCCTTGTCGGGCAGTTGGCGGCCCATGATGTAGCGGTGCGACAGGCGCACCGCCTCGGTGATGGCCTCGTCGTAGACGCGCACGTTGAAGTGTTTTTCCATCAGAGGCGCCATGCCGCGCAACATGGCGCAAGCCAGTTCCTCGCTCGGCTCCTCGATCTTGACGACCTGGAAGCGGCGCGCCAGCGCGGCGTCTTTTTCGAAGTACTTCTTGTACTCGCCCCAGGTGGTGGCGGCGATGGTGCGCAGCTCGCCACGCGCCAGCGCAGGCTTCAACAGGTTGGCGGCGTCGTTCTGGCCAGCCGTGCCGCCGGCGCCGATCATCGTGTGCGCCTCGTCGATGAACAGGATGATGGCGTGCGGGCTTTTCTTGACTTCGTCGATGACGTTCTTCAGGCGGTTCTCGAACTCGCCCTTGACGCTGGCGCCGGCTTGCAGCAAGCCCATGTCCAAGGTGTGGATCTCCACGCCTTTGAGGATATCGGGCACGTCGTCCTGCGAGATGCGCAGCGCCAGGCCCTCGACCACGGCGGTCTTGCCGACGCCGGCCTCGCCGGTCAGGATAGGATTGTTCTGGCGGCGGCGCATCAGGATGTCGATGGCCTGGCGGATTTCCATGTCGCGCCCGATCACCGGGTCGACCTTGCCGTCGCGCGCGCGCTGCGTCAGGTTGGTGGTGAACTGGTCCAGCGCCGGCGTCTTCGACGCGGCCTGGCCGGCCAGCTCGCCGACCGGGTCGCCGCCTGCATCCTGCTCGCCGGCCGGCGCGCCCTCGCCCGCCGCGACCGCTTCCTGCGAACCCTCGGTCAGCTTGTCGAGCCTGTGTTTGATCTCGTCGACATTGAATTTATTGAACAGTTTGGAGCCGCGATAGGCCAGCTGCGCCAGTTCGCTGTCGGTCAGCAATGCCTGCAGCAGGTGGCCGCTGCGGATGCTGCTCTGGCGTCCGGCCTGGATGTCGAGCGAGGCGATCAGCCAGGCGTTTTCGAACAGCTTCGGCAGGCGCGCCGAGAACACCGGCGTGCGCGTGTTGCCGGTCTTCAGGCGCGACACCTCCGCTTGCAGGTCCGCCTCCAGCATCGGGATGCTGATGCCGCTCTTGCGGGCGATGACGACGAAGTCGCTCTTCGGCTGTTCCAGCAGCGCCAGGAACAAGTGCTCGAGATCGACCTCGAATTGGCCGAGGCCGACGCAAATGCTGGCGGCGCGCGTGGCGGCGGTGCGGCTGGTGTCGTTCAGCTTGCCGATCAACGTCTTCAGGTTAATGCTCATAGCGCGGTTTTCCTTGTTCGATTAAATAGGTTCGGGTTTGCGGAAACATTACAGGGTATGGATTTCATAGCGCACATCGGCGCGGTCGCGCCGCTCGTCGCCGGTGATGAGGAAACTGTCCCAGCCCAGGCGGCCGCCGGCGCGCTCGTCGCTCAGGGTCACACCCTCGACGTCGGCCGCGCGCAGCACCAGCTGCACCTCGTATTCGAGCGACATGCCGGTAAACATGGTCAGCATCTTCTCCAGCGCCTTGGCGGCCTTGCCACCAGGCAGGAAGGAATCGAAGCTGGCGCGCGGCAGCGGGCCGACCGTGAGCAGCATACGCAGGTCGCGCTGCCACACCCGCTGGCCGACCAGCGCGCTGGTGCCCAGCTGGGCGTTGGCGCCGCCCAGCGCGCTCTGCTGGCCGGGCGGCACGTCGTACCAGGCGCCGATGAATTGGGTCACCGTCACGCGCTGGCCGAAGTACTCGCTCAGCACGTGGCCGATCGACACCGACGACGCCGGCCGGTGCCGCATGGCGGCGGCGAAATAGCCGATCGATTCGTCGAGCACGCCCTCGCCGTGGTCGGACAGGCGGTGCTTGAGCGAGTCGTTGCCGATGCCGGCCAGGGACAGCAACAACGGCAGGAAGCGGTCCTTGCCGTCGATCTGGTACTTCAGCTCCAGCCGGTACTTGCGCCACGATTCATAGAACAGCGCCAGCGCGCGGTTGGAAAAGGTGTCCAGGAAGGCGCGCGGACCTTCGTCTTTTTCGTACAGCGCGTGCGCGGCCACCCGCTCGGTGTAGTGCGCCGGCAAGGCGCCGGCCGTGCCGAGAAAGCCCATGAAGGCGGGCGTGATGCGGATGTATTTCAGCTCACCGTTGCGCAGCGCCTCGCCCAGCGCTTGGCTGTCGCGGCCGATCTCGCGCGGCTCGGGCTGCATCGCCTCGAGCTGGCTGGCCGGAAAATTGAGCGACAGCGAGTTCTGGAAGCGCAGGAAGCTGGCCACCGCCTGGTCGTGCGGCAGGCCGTTGCGCTTGAGCCAGAGCTCGAGCATGCGCACCGCCTGGAAGAACTGGAAGCGGTACGGCTGCGCGAACAGGCGCTCGATTACACTAGGTTCAAATCGCCGCTTCGTGGTGTGCATCGCAACAGCTCCTCCCCTGATTTCCTGGATATGACCACTAGTTGAGTGAAGCTGTTGGCGTGCACGTACAGGCCGAGGAAGCGTTCGACGATATGGGTGAAGGCGTGGATGCCGCTACCGACGAAGGCTTCCTCGTCGATGGTGATGCTGACCTCGGTCCCGCGCACCAGGCAGGCGAACGGATTGCCCGGCAGCCAGTGGTTGGCGGCCTTGCTGGCGATCGCGTGGATGCCGCGGATCTGGCGCTGCGAGGTCGGCGAACGCGGCAAGTCGTACAGGGTCAGCATTTCCTGGAAGGCGTCGACGCCGCTGCCGGCCAGCGACAGGTGGTTGAGCGACAGGTGCGAGATCAGGCGCCAGTGGGCGCCACGGCCGCGCTCGAAGCGGTGCGAGTCGGTCGGCCGCCGCAGGAAGGTGATGCTGCGCACGCTCGATCCGCCTTCGAGGAACAGGTCGCCGCCGCGCATGCCGTAGGTCAGGGACGCCGGCAGGTCGCGGTTGGTGCAGGTCAGTTCCAGGCTCAGGGTATCGGTCTCGATGGCGGCAGGATCGAAGTCGATGTCGACGATCGAGATTTCCGTCTCGTAGCCGGGGCTCTTGCGGGCGATGACCTCGTCGCGCCGCATGACCCAGTAGTGGCCGTTCTTTTCCGGCGTCTCGCCGTGGCGCAGCGAATAAAACGGCCGGAACTCGATGACCGATTCGCCCTGCGGCGTCTGCCGCACCAGCTTGACCGAGTCGATCGATTGCACCTCGAAGGCGTAGGCGCGGCGGGCGTCGGCCAGCACCGGATAGCTGGCGGTGGTATGGGTGACGCGGATCGGCTCGCCGCGCTGGCGGAACAGGTTGACCACCGGCGTGCACCCGAGCAACAGGTTGTTGGTCGACATCGTGCCCAGCATGCGCGCGGTGTTGGAATCGGTGCGCAGGCCGCTCATGCCCAGATGCAGCGTGAAACGCTTGCAGCCGGCCGGCAGCGCCGCGCCGATCGCCGACAGGTCGATGTCGATGAAATTGAATTTTTCCGGGAAGCAGAAGTACTCGGTCAGCAACCGGTAGGCCGGATGCGAGCGGGCCGAGAACGGGATCAGCGATTCGTCCTCGCCGAAACCGGCCGGCCACACCGGCACCGCCGCCAGCGGGGTCCAGCGGCCGTTTTGCTCCGGCTCGACCCAGGCCTTGACGGTGCGCAGGAACAGCGCGTCGCGCAGCGCGGCGCAGAACGACGGTTCGCCGTCGATGAACACGCGCAGCATCTTGATGCCCAGCTGCGACAGCGTGACCTGGGCGGAGGTCGTTTCGATGGTGATGCTGACGCCGGAGCTGACATTGGGCGGCAACATCACCGCCTCGGGCGCGTCGATGATGGCGGCGAACGCCGCGTGCGACAGCGCGATCGGCGCCACCGTCACCGGATAGGCGGTGCGGAAGGTGCACGCGACGCCCTTGACGGGACGCGTGTCGAGCTCGGTGCCCCGGGCGATCTCGGTGGCCGTCGTCAGCTGCGCGGCGGCGGCGCTGTAGTCCATGCGCGCGATCGAGCACGACGGGAACGGCCGCAGGTAGTGCGGATACAGCACCTCGAACAGCGCCTCGGTGAATTCGGGGTAGTCGTCGTCGAGCCGCTTGGAGATGCGCGAGTTGAGCAGCGCGAACGACTGGATCATGCGCTCGATGTGCGGGTCTTCGCAGACCTCGCCGCCCATCAACAGGCGGCCGGCGATTTTAGGATAGCGCTCGGAGAATTCGCGCGAATAGCGGCGCAGAAAACCCAGCTCCCGTTCGTAGTACGGTAACAGTTCTTCCAAGTCAGACTCCCGGCGACGCCAGACGGCGCGCCTTGCTAATGGTGTAATGCAGGCTGGACGGCTGCAGGACGGCGTCGAAGTTGACCGGCTCTTGCGCCGCGTGCACCACCAGCAGCGCGGTGATGGCGAAATTGAGGCGGTTGATCGTGCCCTCCTGGATCTCGAGCGAGGCGCGCACGTTGCGCAGGCGCGGCTCGTGGCGGGCGATGGCCTTTTCCAGGCAGGCGCAGATGTAGGCGCGGTCGTCGGCGCTCGACAGGCTGAGGCCGGCAAAGTCGTTCAAGCCGTAGGTCAGGATCGAGCGGCCGCATTCGGGGAATTTTTTCATCAGCTCCTCGCTGATGACGGTGCGCGTGTTGAGCAGCGCTTCGAGGTCGCGGGCGACGGTGTCCTTCAAGTCCTCGATCGACATCCTGGAGACGGTGGCGCTGGTGGCGCCGTGGACGGGCGCGTCCATCAGACGGTCGAACAGTCCCGGCGAAAAACCCTTCATGTGCATCCTGAATATCAAAAACTCATAGTCGGAGATAAATGCGGCGTCCGCCGCCGCGTCGGGCGGCGGCGGTTGCCACGATAAATCCAGCTTCGCGCCGGTCCCTACCCGTTCGCGGCGGCATGAAGCCGCCACAAGGGGACCGGCGCGATGGCGAACGGGGCGCGGCGGGCGTCATGGCGCGCGCGCGTCGTCCCGTTCGCCGGCGTCAACTCCGCGGCGTCCCGACGCCGCCACGGAATTCACGGCATATATTCGAGCAGCTTAGGCCGTCTTGTTGGCCGACAGATCCCAACCGCCCGAGGTGTTGCCGCCCGAACCGCCGCCGACTTTCTGTTGGGTGTACTTCCACTTGACCTTCGAGTACTTGATCGACACGTTCTCGGACAGGATGTCGCCTGGTTGCACTTGCGGTGCGACGCTGCTGATCAGGACGTTTTCCAGTTCGATTTCGAAGTACTTGATGCGCTCGCCCTGGCCGTCGGCGCGCAGGAACTCGAACTTCGCCTTCGGAATGGTTTTACCGGAGGAGCAATTCTGCAGCAGCAACGGGGTGGCCAGGTCGGCGAGCTTGGAGATCACGATGTCCTTGTGCTCGGTGCGCTCGGCGGTGTGGCCGCCGGCCGACGACGCGGTCGCCGATTTTGGTTGCAGCACTTCCCACTGGACCGATTTGCACTCGATCCAATCTTTGTGCGCACTGTCGGCGGATTCGCCTTTGATGCCGTCGATTTGCAGATATACGTCGATTGCCATGGTATTCCTTTCGGTTTTAGATTAAAAAAAGTTAAGACTTGGTCGATTGCGGCAGCTCCGCGACCAGACGGAGTGAAACGGACAGCTCGTCGAGCTGGAAATGCGGGCGCAGGAACGACACGGCGCGGTACACGCCCGGACGCCCCGGCACTTCGGAGACTTGCACCGACGCCTCGCGCAGCGGGAACTGGGCCTTCTGTTCCTGGCTAGCGTTGTCGTCGAGCAGCACGTATTGGGTCAACCAACGGTTGAGGAAGTCCTCGACGTTGGAGGCGGCGGCGAAGCTGCCGATCTTGTCGCGCATCATCGCCTTCATGTAGTGGGCGATGCGCGAGACGGCGAAGATGTATTGCAGCTGGGCCGACAGCACGGCGTTGGCGTTGGCCGAGTCGGTGTTGTACTTCTTGGCCTTTTGCGTCGATTGGGCGCCGAAGAAGGCGGCGTAGTCGGTGTTCTTGCAGTGCACCAGCGAAATGAAGCCGAGGTCGCTCAATTCCTTCTCGCGGCGGTCGGTGATGGCGATCTCGGTCGGGCACTTGAGCGCCACTTCGCCCTCGTCGGTCTTGAAGGTGTGGGTCGGCAGGTCCTCGACCAGGCCGCCGCCTTCGACGCCGCGGATGGCGGCGCACCAGCCGTAGTCCTCGAACGCGTTGGTCAGCTTGGTGCCGAAGGCGTACGCCGCGTTGCACCACAAGTATTTCTGGTGGTCGGTGCCGTCGACGTCCTCGACGAAATTGAAGCCCTCGACGGTCATGCCGTCGGCCGGGTTGAACGGCTGGCGGCCCAGGAAGCGCGGCAACGTCAGGCCGACGTAGCGCGAATCCTCGGACTCGCGGAACGATTTCCATTTGGCGTACTCGACGGTGTCGAACACCTTCGACAGGTCGCGCGGCTTGCCCAGGTCGCTATAGGTCTCCAGGCCGAACAGCTCCGGCGACGCGGCCGAGATGAACGGCGCGTGCGAGGCGGCGGCCACGTGCGACATCTGCTCGATGAAGTACATGTCCTCGGGCTGGCGGGTGATCTCGAAATCGCCGATCAGCGAGCCGAACGGGGCGCCGCCGAACGTGCCGAACTCTTCCTCGTAGACCTTCTTGAACATGGTCGACTGGTCGAACTCGAGCGCGCTCTGGAAATCCTTGACCAGTTCCTTCTTGGTCGCGTTGAGCATCTTGATCTTCAGGTTCTGCCCGGTCGACGAATTCTTGACCAGGTAGTTCAGACCGGTCCAGCTCGATTCGAGCTTCTGGAATTCCGGCGCGTGCATGATGGCGCTGAGCTGTTTCGAGATCAGGCTATCGAGCTCGGCCACGCGGGCGTCGATGGTGGCGGCCAGGTTGTCCGACACCACGACGGTGCCTTCCATGACCTGGCTCACCAGTTCGGAAATGATGTCCTTGGCGCGCGCGTGCTCGACGCTGGACTTGGCGACCTTGCTCTGCTCAACGATTTGATCGAGCAGGGCCAGCTCGGTGGTGGCCGCGCCGGCGGCCGTGGAGGAGGTTTGGACGGACATGGCTCAATCTTTCTTCGGGGTGGTTTGCTGGCCCAGTTCGGCCAGCTTCTCGGTGCTGTGCAGGACGTCGTTGAGGATGTCTTCGAGCTTGTCGTTGCCGGCCAGCTTGTTGCGCAGGTCGGCCAGCTTGGTGCGCGCCTCGAGCAGCTTGCGCAGCGGCTCGACCTGCCCGACCACGGATTCCGGGCGGAAATCGTCCATCGACTTGAACTTCAGGTCGACGGCGAACTCGCCGCCGCCCTCGCCCAGCTCGTTGGCCACGCGGAAGGCGGCGCGCGGCTCGACGCCCTTGAGCACCTCGTCGAAGTTGTCGCGGTCGATGTTGACGAACTTGCGCTCCTTCAAGCGCTTCTGTTCGACTTCGGAGTTGCCGCCGAAATCGCCCACCACGCCCATCACGAACGGTAGTTCCTTGTTCTCGATCGCGTCGCCGATCTCGACGTCATAGGTCATCTGGACCCGTGGCGGACGCACCTTCTGCAGGCGCTTCTGAACACTCTCTTTTTTCGACATGACATCCCCATTTCAAAAATAAACAGCGGCGTCGCGGCGACGCCACCGGGTGGAATTGCTGAATTACTGACCGTTTCGACCCTGATTACTTCAGCGCGTCGAAGGGGTCGGCCTTCGGTTCGCGGGCCGGCTGCTTGCCGCCCTTTTTATTCGTTGCCGTGTTGCGTGGCGGCGGCGCGGCGGGCTTGGCCGGCGGCACCAGCACCTGCTCGCCCAGGCTCTCGCGCAGCAGCTTGGCCAGGTCCTGCGACTCGGTGCGCAGCGAACCGGACAGATTGTTCTGACGGCTCAGGTCGGACAGCGCGCGGGTCGACAGGCGCAGGCCGCTGATGGCGATGATGCTGTTGGCCAGCTGGTCGTTGGGGTCGCGCACCAGGATTTCCTGGGCGTTGACGATGGCCTCGCCGTACTGGCCAGCCTCGTACTTGGTCTGCGCCATGCGGGTCCACGGGTCCTTGTCCGCCGGGTAGGCGGCGGCGGCCTGCTTCCACAGCGCGATCGCCGCTTCCTTCTGGCCGGCGCTGTCGGCGGCGGCGGCCTTGCCCATGACTTCGGCGATGGTCGGCACCGCCTCGGGCACTTTGACCACCGGCGCGGTGGTGCAGGCGCTCAGGGCCAGGATGCAGGCGGCACCGCCCAACAGGCGGCGAAGGTGGATGGATGTACTCATGTGTTCCTCAAAAGTCAGGTGTGTTGAACGCGGGAACAGTTGCCATAAACTGTTGCCAATTTCTCATTTTTCGGCAGAATATCATAAATTTAATTATTTACCTCGTACAATACGAACTCAACCGTACGGCGTTACCGAAAAGAAAGATTATAAAGCTTAGCACGTTACGTAGAAGAAACACTCACAGTACGCCAGAAAATGTTATTGTTCTGGCAGTTGTGATTGGGCATTATTTTTTTGGTTCGCAGGCATGAGGCGATAAGGCATTCGATGAGCATCACGGGAAAACTTTTATGGGGTGAAGGACTGTTTTTGCGTCCCCAGCATTTTCAGCAGCAGGACCGCTACCACGAGCAGCGGCTGCACGACAGTGTCAAGGCGCTGCATCCATACGCCTGGGGCGTGAGCCAGTTGCAACTGGACCGCGACGCGCTGCACAACAACACCCTGCGCCTGCTCGACCTGGCGCTGGTGTTCCAGGACGGCGAGATCTACCAGGCGCCCGGCGCCGACGAGCTGCCGGCCGAGATCGACCTGAGCAACATCCCGCAATCGCAGCAGGCGCTGACCTTCTACGCCGCCCTGCCCGCGTTCAAGCACTTCGGCGGCAACTTCGCGCCCGAAGGCCAGCCCAGCAACGCCGCCCGCTACGCCCAGAGCAACCTGGACACGCCCGACCTGTACACCCAGGCCGCGCAAGCGCAGCTGACCTACCTGAAGAAGACGCTGCGCCTGGTGTCGGAATCGGAGCCGCGCGACTCCTACGTCAGCCTGCCGCTGCTGCGCCTGCGCCGGCTGTCGACCGGCGGCTTCGAACAAGACCCGTCATTCATCCCGCCCAGTCTGTCGATCCGCAGCGCGCCGCTGCTGTTCCTGCAACTGCGCCGCCTGCTCGACGCGCTGCAGGCCAAGGTCAACGCGCTGTACGGCCACCACCGCGAGCCGAGCAAGCACGTGATCGAATTCCGCTCCGGCGACATGTCCTCGTTCTGGCTGCTGCACACGGCCAGCTCGGCCTACGCGTCGCTGAGCCATTATTTCCACCACCCGACCTTGCATCCGGAGCGGCTCTACGAGCAGCTGCTGGGCCTGTCGGGCGCGTTGATGACCTTCTCCAAGGGCATCTCGCTGAGCGACCTGCCGCAGTACGACCACCTCGACCCCGGTCCCGGCTTCGCCCGCCTGCACGGCATCATCCGCGAGCTGCTCGACACCGTCATCTCGTCGAAATACTTCGCCATCGCGCTCAACGAGGTCAAACCGTCGTACCACCACGGCATGCTCGACTCGGGCAAGATCGACGCCCAGACCACCTTCTACCTGGGCGTGTCGGCCGATTTGCCTGGTGTCGAGATGGTCGACGTGGTGCCGCTGCGCTTCAAGATCGGCGCCCCGGACGACGTCGAGAAATTCGTGCTCTCGGCCATGCCCGGCGTGCGCCTGACGCACGCGCCGCAAGTGCCGGCGGCCGTGCCGGTGCGCCCCGACACCTATTATTTCGCCCTCGAAGCCAAAGGTCAGATGTACGAGCGCATGCTGCAGGCGCAATCGATCTCGATCTACGTTCCGTCCGGCATGCGCGACCTGAAACTGGACCTCGTCGCCGTCACTTCCTGAAGACCAACCCATGACTACTAGCGCCCCTCCTTCCCTGATCCCCGGCGGCCAGCCGGCCTTCTCGCCGGCCATCGCCGCCGGCCCGGGCACCGAACACACGCTGATGGACCTGATGTACGACGGTTTCTACGCCCTGTTCATGCTCAAGAACGGCAACGGCCCGCAGGCCAACGCCGACTTCATCAACAAGATGACGCAGTTCCTCGACGACTTCAGCCGTGGCGCCAAGAAGCAAGGCGCCTCGGCCGACGACATCGACAACGCCAAGTACGCCTTCTGCGCGGCGGTCGACGAGATCATCCTGCGCTCGCCGTACGGCATCCGCGACGCCTGGGAGCGCCGCCCGCTGCAACTGGTGCTGTTCGGCGACCAGCTGGCCGGCGAGAACTTCTTCAACCGCCTCGAAAACCTGCGCGCGCGCGGCAGCGCCCACCTGCAGGCGCTCGAGGTGTTCCATATGTGCCTGCTGCTGGGTTTCCAGGGCCGCTACATCATCGAGGGCTCGGAAAAGCTGGCCTACCTGACGGCGCGCCTGGGCGACGAGATCGCCCACATGAAGGGCAAGAAATCGGGCTTCGCGCCGCACGCGGAACGGCCCGACCAGATCATCCACAAGCTGCGCAACGACGTCCCGCTGTGGGTGCTGTGCTCGGTGTTCGCGCTGATCGGCGCGCTCGGCTACATCGGCCTGCGCAGCATGCTCAGCCATAGCACCGAAACCAGCATGAGCGCCTACAACGACGTGGTCAAGCTCGCACCCAAGCAGGCCAACCTGACCATCACGTTGCCGTGATGAGCATGCCCGACCTGCCGGGCTCGTCCTTGGTGGACGGGCTGTTCGGAACCGGACTGAGCCAGCACGCGCGCCTGATCACGCTGGCCAGCGCGCAGGACTCCACCTTGCCCGAATCGCTGATGCCGGAGCGCTTCACCGGCCGCGAAGCGGTCAACGAACTGTTCCGTTTCGACATCGACGCGCTCAGTACCTCGACCGACCTCGAGCTGGCCGACTTCATCGGCGAGGAAATCACGCTCAAATTGCTGCAAGCCGACGGCACGCGCCGCGCCTGGCACGGCATCTGCACCGACGCCGCCTGGCTGGGCGCCGACGGCGGCCTGGCGCGCTACCGTCTGCGGCTCGAACCGGGCCTGGCCCTGCTCGGACTGCGCCGCGACAGCTACATCTTCCAGGACAAGAACGCGCAAGACCTGCTCACCGAACTGCTGGCCGACTACAAGCAGGTGCGGTTCGAGTTCGACATCACGCAAACCCTGGTGGCGCGGCCGATCTGGACGCAATACCGCGAAAGCGACCTCGAATTCCTGCAGCGCGTGCTGGCATCCGAAGGCCTGAGCTGGCGCTTCGAACACGACCAAGAAGAAGGCGCGGCCGATTCGAGCGGCGGTCAGAAGCAAGCCAAACACAAGGTCGTCTTCTTCGACAGCAAGGCCGTCGCGCCGGAAACGGTGGGTGGCGCCGCGTTGCGCTTCCACGGCGTGCGCGCCACCGACAGCGACGACGCCATCGACGAATTCAACGCGCTGCGCCGTGTGCAAGCGAACGCGGTGACCATCAGCAGCTGGGACCCGACGCAACTGGTGGCCCCGGCGGCCGAGCAGACGACCAGCCTCGACATCGGCGAACTGCCGGCGCTGTCGATCTACGACGGCAGCGCCGAGCGGCGCCACGCCGACAGCGCCGCCGCCGACCCGCACAGCCGGCTGATGCTGCAAGCGCTCGAGCTCGACAACAAACTGTTCGAAGGCCAGGGATCGGTGCGCCGCCTGGCGGCCGGCCACGGCTTCCAGCTGACCCAACACGAGCTCTACGCCGACGGCGCCAACAAATTCACCGCGCTGTGGGTCGAGCACGAGGGACGCAACAACGTCGAACCGGCCCTTGGCGGCCTGGGCAAGCTGATCGGCGCGGCCAAGGCCGGCCTCGCCACGCTGGCCAAGTTCGCCGGCTCGCAACTGGAGGCGGGCACCTACCGCAACCGCTTCGCCTGCGTGCGCGACACCGTCGCCATCGTGCCGCGCGCGGCCGCCGAGCGCTTCAACGGCGCCTCGCTGGGACCGCAAACGGCGCTGGTGGTCGGCCTGCCCGACGCCATCAACACCACCACGCGCGAACATCAGGTGCGCATCCAGTTCGCCTGGCAGCGCGGTGCCGGCGCCAACGCCGGCGGCCTGCCGCACAACACCGACGACAAGGGCAACGCCCCCGGCAACGACGGCTCCGGCACCTGGGTGCGCGTGGCCGAGGCGCTGGCCGGCCCCAACTGGGGCTCGCAGTTCACGCCGCGCATCGGCACCGAGGTGCTGGTCGACTTCATCGAAGGCGACATGGACCGGCCGCTGGTGGTCGCTCAGCTGTACACCGGCGCCGACACGCCTCCCTACTCGGCCGGCGTCGACACCGACATCAACCACGCCGGGGTCATCTCCGGCATGCACAGCAATAATTTCGACGGCGGCGGCTACAACCAGTGGGTGGTCGACGACACGCCCGGCCAGCTGCGCACGCGCCTGGCCACGTCGAGCGCCGCCACGCAGCTGAACCTGGGCTACCTGGTGCAGCAGACGCCGGGCTCCGCACAACGCGGCAACTATCGCGGCCAGGGGTTCGAACTGCGCACCGACGCCTGGGGCGTGTTGCGCTCCGGCGAAGGCATGCTGATCTCGGCCACCGCGCGCGCGCAACAAGGCGCCGGCGTCGCCTCGACCCAGCTCGACAGCGCGGAGGCCACCGGCCTGCTGCGCGCCGCCTCCGAACTGAGCAAGAACCTGGCCGACGCCGCCACGCAGCAGAAGGCGCTCGTCAGCAAGGACGCCAACCAGGCGCAGATCGATTTCATCACGCAAATCGATCCGGAGCAAAAAGGGAAATTTGAGGGAGCCGTCGGCGGACATGATCCATTGAAGGCCAAGGCGGGCGCGCGCGATCTGGACAGCGCCGCGCCGGTGGAGAAGTTCGGCGAGCCGGTGGTGCTGATGGAAGCGCCGGCGAGCATCAACTGGGCCACGCCGGCATCCACCGTGCTGTTCGCCGGCGGACAGCTGCAATGGACCACTCAGGCCGATATGCACATGGCGGCTGGCTTCACGGTGGCGTCGGTGTCGGCCAACGCGACCGGATTGTTCACGCACGCCGGCGGCATCCAGGCGATCGCGGCCAACGGGCCGGTGTCGCTGCAGGCGCATACGGATCAGCTGGAGATTCTGGCCGACAAGGCGATCACGATCGTGTCGGTCAACGATGTCATCGAGGTCAAGGCCAAAGAGAAAATCGTACTGCAAGCGGGGCAATCGTCGGTGACCTTGGAAGGTGGCAACATCACCTTCGCCTGCCCGGGCAACTTCACCGTCAAGGGCGGCCAGCACATCTTCGATGGCGGCGCCAGTGCGGCGGCGGCCGCCACGTCGTTGCCGGACACCCGCGTCAAGCTGTTCGACGAAGGCTTCGTCCTGAAGGACCGCGATACCGGCGAGCTGATGCCGCGCCAGCCTTACCGCATCAAGCGCGAGGACGGCACCTACGAAACCGGCATGACCGACGAGAAAGGGCTGACCCACGTAGTGGCAGCCGCCGCCACCGAGGCGCTAGTGATCGAATTGCTGAAGATGGGGGACAGGTCGCCCGCATCCGGCCGCAGCGTGCCCGGGTCGCCCGGCATGCCGCCCGCCAAGCCCGAATTCAAGCCCGCCGGCACCTCCACCACCACGCCGATCGAGATCAAGGGGCGCAAGGAAGTCAAGGTCAAGCTACCGGCCTGCTGGATCGAGGACTACGAAAAAGAGATTGCCGGGCCGTCGTGGGGCCGTTACTCGCAACCCCTGCAGGCCGATGGCACGCCGCACGATTATGAAGGCACGATCTGGTTTAAACTATATGTGCCTGTCAAGTCGAACAAGCCCGTGGTGGTCGAAGTGCGCATCAAGTGCATTACGGTACTGGACGCCGTGGGCGAGGCGCTGGAAGCTCAGGACAAGGGAACACCCGCCGCAGAAAAGCGCGCGCAGCAGCGTGCAAAGGTCGTGGAGCTGGTCAAACAAAATGCCGAGCGCGGCATCACCGGCCATTGGAACAACAAGTTCAAGATAGAGATCACGGATCCACAATGCGGCACCAAGCTGCTGCCTATCGTGTACAAGCCGGTCTGGGTAGAGTCTGGTGAGCACTACATCATGAAGGTCCACAAGAAATTTGACCGGGAGCAGGTATTCGAAAATGTGGTCGACGTGTCGCTGGGAACGACCGACTGGACACACGCGCACGAATTCGGCCATTGCTGTGGTCTGCCCGACGAGTACTCCTACACCGACGGCGTGGACGAGACGGTAAAGTATTTCAAGCCAGACGGCACGCTGAGCGAGGCTATCTCCGCGCCATCCGACGGCAAAGACCCGAACGCGGCGGACGCCACCATCATGGCGGCATATGGCTGCACCATAGTCAAACCCCGTCACGCCTGGAACATTGCCATCGAAGTTCAGGAACTGTTGCGGGCCAAGATAGGCAGGAAAATCACATGCGATATTATTTAAGATTAATTCTGATGGCATGCGCGCTAACCGCGCCGTTGTCATCGCTGGGAGCAACCATGGAACAGCCAACATTCTCGATCGCCGTCGCCTGCACGGGCAACCCTTCCTGTATCTTCACGGGCAACGACATGCCGCTCGAAATCACTGTGAAAAACAGTCAGCCATACACGATCGGTTTCCCGCGTCGCTATATTCAAGCGCGCGGTCCGGCGATGAAACTGGTCGACCGCGAGACCGGTGCGGCTAAAACCTTGAAAACCGAGTTGGCTGATCACGCCCTGATGAAGGACTACACCATGCTGCAGCCGGGCGAGACGCTAACGCTGACGACCCTGATCAGAGGGGCTGAAATTACCGCGCTGCGTCCAAAATACGTCGATCTCGTCGCGGAATTTGGCATTACGACGAACATCAAGGTCCCCGACAGCGAGGAGCCCGTACGGGCGCGCGGCGCCGGCCAGCTTAAAATCATCGGCAAGGACACGCTGGAACGCGACCAGGCGCGCTAGCGCCAGCAATCCACAGGCATCAAACGCGGCTACGGACGGGGCGAACCTACATGAACGACAAGATAACAGACGCGGCCACGAACGCGCGGGACGCAGCCGGTCACGGAACCAACGGTGCGACGAGCAATCCAGGCGCCGCTCCCGAACGCCCCCTGACCCGCCAGGACTACAAAACCCTGTCGCTGGCCGCGCTCGGCGGCGCGCTGGAGTTCTACGACTTCATCATCTTCGTCTTTTTCGCCACCTCGATCGGCGCGCTGTTCTTCCCGCCGACGATGCCGGACTGGCTGCGGCTGTTCCAGACCTTCGGCATCTTCGCCGCCGGCTACGTAGTGCGCCCGCTCGGCGGCATGGTCATGGCCCACTTCGGCGACCTGCTGGGGCGCAAGAAGATGTTCAACCTGTCGATCCTGCTGATGGCCGTGCCGACGCTGCTGATCGGCCTGCTGCCGACCTACGCCTCGATCGGTCTGGCCGCGCCGCTGCTGCTGCTCTTCCTGCGCGTGTGCCAGGGCGCCGCCGTCGGTGGCGAGGTGCCCGGGGCGTGGGTGTTCGTGTCCGAGCACGTGCCGGCGCGCCGCATCGGCTACGCCTGCGGCACCCTGACCGCCGGCCTGACCTTCGGCATCCTGCTCGGCTCGCTGGTGGCGACCGGCATCAACAGTGCCTTCACGCCGGCGGAAGTGCTCGATTACGGCTGGCGCCTGCCATTCGTGCTGGGTGGCGTGTTCGGCCTGGGCGCGATGTACCTGCGCCGCTGGCTGCACGAGACGCCGGTCTTCGTCGAGCTGCAACAGCGCAAGGCGCTGGCCGCCGAGATGCCGCTGAAGGCGGTGCTGCGCGAACACCGGCGCGCGGTCGCGCTGTCGATGCTGCTGACGTGGATGCTGTCGGCCGCCATCGTCGTGGTGATCCTGATGACGCCGGCGCTGCTGCAGAAGGTCTACGGTTTCGACGCCCGCACCGCCCTGCCCGCCAACACGGCGGCGACCTTGTGCCTGGCGTGCGGCTGCATCATCTATGGCGTGCTGGCCGACCGCTTCGGCGCGCGCCGCATGCTGATCGCCGGCGCCGTGCTGCTGGCCATCTGCACCTATATCTTCTACACCACGCTCAAGACGCAACCGCATCTGCTGCTGCCGCTGTACGCCCTGCTGGGGCTGAGCGTGGGCGTGGTCGGCGTGGTGCCGAGCGCGATGGTGCGGGCGTTTCCGGCGCCGGTGCGCTTTTCCGGCTTGTCATTCTCCTACAATGTCGCCTACGCCATCTTCGGCGGCCTGACGCCCATTATGGTGACCTTGATGCTGAAAACCCAGCCGCTGGCCCCGGCCTACTACGTCATGGCGCTGTGCGGCATCGGCCTGGTCACGGCGCTGTTTATCAAGGACCGGCCGCTCAACGCCTGAGGCGGGACCGGCACACCGCACGGTACAAATCCAACCACGGGCGAAAGGAATGCTATCGTTCGCCTCTCAGGGATGGGTTTGTCCACCACAACCCCACCATCAGCCACCGCACCGGAAAAGTTCACCCATGTCGCATCGCCAGTCCCCACCCCACCCCGCCCAAGCAATCGCCTTCGCCGCCGGGGGCGGAACGATGGGCGCGCTGTTGCGCGAATTCGACTGGGCGGCGACACCGCTGGGGCCGCTTGAAGCCTGGCCGCCGGCGCTGCGCACGACGGTCAGCATCATGCTCGGCTCCAGCCATCCGATGTACATCGCCTGGGGACCGGGGCTGCACTTCCTGTTCAACGACGCCTATCGCCCCATCCTCGGCGGCATGGGCGACCAGCCCGAGCTGATTTTGGGCAAACCCTTCAACGAGGTCTGGAGCGACGTCTGGCACGTGGTCGGCCCGATGTTGAACGGCGCCATGGCCGGCGCCTGCACTTATGCGGAGGACCAGCCCTTCCTGCTGCACCGCCACGGCTACCCGGAGCAAATGTACGCGACGTTTTCCGTCAGCCCGGTGCGCGACGAGGCCGGCGCCGTCGCCGGCGTCTTCTGCGTCTGCTCGGAAACCACCGGCAAGAAAAGGGTCGAGGAGCGCCTGCGACTGCTCGACACCATCGGCAAGGCCACCAGCATCGCCGCCGACGCCAAGACCATCATGGCCGAGGCGACCCGCCTGCTGGGCCAACATCTGGACGTCACCCGCGTGGCCTACGCCGATCTGGAGGCGGACAACGACCGTTTCACGATCCGCCACGACTGGACCGCCGAGGGCGCCTTCAGCACCGTCGGCGTGTATTCGCTCGACCTGTTCGGCAGCCGCGCCACCGGCAATCTGCGGGTGGGGAAAACCCTGCAAATCAATAACGTCGACACCGAGCTGGCGGCCGGCGACGGCTACGAGATGTTCAACCAGATCGGCATCAAGGCCATCATTTGCTGTCCGCTGGTCAAGGGCGGCAAGCTGGTGGCGATGATGGCCGTGCATCAGCAACTGCCGCGCGCCTGGTCGGCCGACGAGGTGGCGCTGGTGGAGGACGTGGTGGAACGCTGCTGGGCGCACATCGAGCGGGTCCGCTCGACCGAGGCGCTGCGCGAGTCCGACCGCCACAAGTCCGAATTCCTGGCCACCCTCGCCCACGAGCTGCGCAACCCGCTGGCGCCGGTGCGCAACGGCCTTGAGCTCATGAAGCTGGCCGGCGGCGATGCGCGCACGATGGCCAACGTGCGCGCGATGATGGAACGCCAGGTGTCGCACATGGTGCATCTGATTAACGATCTGCTCGACATCGCGCGCGTCTCCAGCGGCAAACTGGTGCTGCAAAAGCAACTGGCGGAACTCAAGACCTTTGTCGCCTCGGCGGTCGAGACCAGCCAGCCGCTGCTCGACGCGGCCGGCCACACGCTGACGGTCGACCTGCCCCACGCGCCGGCCATCGTCGATGTCGACGTGGTACGGCTCAGCCAAGTGCTCAGCAACCTGTTGTCGAACGCGGCCAAGTACACGCCGCACGGCGGCCGCATGGCCATCTCGGCGCGCGTGGCCGGCGGCGAACTGCTGATCGAGGTGGCCGACAACGGCATCGGCATCCCGGCCGAGTCGATCGACAGCGTGTTCGAGATGTTCACCCAGGTAGGGCGCAGCATCGCCCATTCCAAAGGCGGGTTGGGGATCGGACTGTCGCTGGTGCGGCGGCTGCTGGAATTGCACGGCGGCGCCGTCGCGGCGGCCAGTCCCGGCGTCGGCCTGGGCAGCACGTTCTCGGTCCGACTGCCGCTCGCCGTCGTCGACCACCCGCAACAGCCGGCGGCGACGCCGTCGGCCATCGGGCAGACAAGCTCCGCCGCCCCGCTGCGCGTGCTAATCACCGACGACAACCACGACGCCGCCGACACGCTGCGCGATTTGCTGGACGGCGGCGGCCATGTCACGCGCGTCGCCTATGACGGCGCCGCCGCGCTCGCCATCGCCGAGACGTTCCAGCCGCAGGTGGTGTTGCTCGACATCGGCATGCCGGGCATGGACGGCTACCAGACGGCGCGCGCCATGCGCAGTCTGCCGGGCCTGGAACGCGTCACGCTCGCCGCGCTGACCGGCTGGGGCGCGGCCGAGGACCGCGCGCGCTCGCGCGGGGCCGGCTTCGACCACCATTTGCTCAAGCCGGTAATGCTGGCCGAACTGCAAGCCATGCTGCGCCAGGCGGCCGCCTGACGCGGCGCGCCCGCGTCACAACGGTATCGTCAAGGTCAGCGAACCGTAAGGCTCACGCTTGGAGCTCGGCGCCGTGACCAGCGGACTGGCGCTTTGCAGCGAGAACGACACCGACGCGCTCTTGAAGCCGTAGGCGACGCCGACCAGCGCCACGCTCTGGTTGCGGCGCAATTCGGCGATATTATTTTCCGGATAGTGGTTCCTGCCGATGCCCGCATGCGAGAACACCCTGTCGCCGACCAGGCCGGCATATACGAACCAGCCATTGCCGAGGAAAACCGGATCGCCGCCGCGTATTTCCTGGTGGACAGCGCTGGGGAAGTTGCGTCGGAGTCCGGTCCCGTAGCGCAACAGGACGCTGGCGCCGACCGACGACTGCAGGTTGCCTGCGGTGGCGCCGGCGGAAACAATCGCGTCGGCGTGCGGCCGGCCGTCGTCGGCGCCGGCCGGGGCCAGGCGCCAGGCCCGGTAGCGCTCGACGCCGAGCAACAGGCGTGTGGGGCCCTGAGAATCCCAGCCTTCCGGATGGTCCGACCCGATCAGGCGGTGGATCAGCGTCTGCGAACGGCGCCCGCCCGCCGCGGGACCGATGACACCGAGGCGCAGGCCAAGCATGTCCGCCACGTTATCGTCGACCGACACCTGCCCCGCGCCGAACCATAGCGCGCCGAGGTAGGGGGCATCGAGCGGATCGGGCTCCTTGCGGGTGATGTCGCGCGGCGTCACCAGGATCTGGCTGAGCGAAAAACGGGTCAGCGCGGCCGGGCCGACGCCAAGCCACGGTGCCACCGTGCCGAGCACCGGCAGCGGCGAGATCGACGCCTCGCCGGGCGAGACGCTGCGCAGATGCGACAGCGTGATGCCGCTGGTGTAGCCGCCGCCGTCGCTGGCGACGAACACATCGTTTTGCACCATGAGGGAGAGGCGGCCTTCCTCCGCGCTCGCTGGCGCGCAGGAAAACATTGAACAGAGAATAAGACTGGCGAACTGGAGCGGGTTTGGGCGTATTTTCATTATGCGGGCATGACACACTACAACGAAGCCCATCATAATCGAAATCGCACGACGCTGAATCGTGCGCCCCCGGCGCGCGCGTCGGATCTGCCACTTGTGTGCGCTGGCGCACCCAGCGGCGCCGCGCCGCTACGGCGTCGTTGGCGCCGCCGAGGCCGCCGGACGGCCGGTCAGGATGCCCACGTATTGCGTCAACGGCGCGCCGATGACGACGCCGTCGGCGGTGATGTCGAAGAACCGGATATCCTTGCTGTGCTCGCTGGCGCGCACCTTGACCACCGACATCACCCGCTTGAACTGCCCTTCGAGCTCGACATAGCGCTGCATGATGATGGAATCGGCCAGGAAGGCGTTGCCGTAGGAACTGAAACGCAGCACCTCGTAGCGGTCCTCCAGCTCGGCCGTCATCAGCACCGTCACCCCCATCGCCGTCAGCACCGCCACCATGCGGTACAGCGATTCGCGGAAGTCGTCGCGGAACGCCGAGGCCAGCGCCAGCTCGAAGCCCGACAGCGAGTCGATCACCACCCGCTTGGCCCCCATGCGCTTGATCATGCCGACCAGGTCATGCAGTATCTCGTCGATCGACAGGTCCAGCGTGCGCGTGTTGATCACGCCGACGCGCCCGCTGGCGATCAGCGTGTCGAGCTGCCGGCTGAGCAACTGGTTCGGACTCTTCTCGAAGGCGGCGATGACGCCAGCCTCGCCGTTGCGCACGCCCTCGGCCAGGAACTGCGTGGCCAGCACCGACTTGCCCGAGCCCGAGGGCCCCACCAGCAGCAGCGAATAGCCGGCCGGCACGCCCCCGCCGAGCATTGCGTCGAGCTCCGGCACGCCCATCGACAGGCGCTGCTGGCCGTCGATGCTGATCAGCTTGGCGGCCGCCGCGAGCATCGCGCGCGGGAAGATCTCGATGCCGCCGTCGCCGATGCGGAACGTGTGCACGCCCAGGCTTTGCGCCTGCCCGCGCATCTTGACCACCTGGATCTTGCGCACCAGCGCGTCGCGGTGCACCAGCTGCGACATCCAGATGATGCCGTCGGCCACCGTGAACACCGGACTGGACTCGGCCTCCGGCGCCAGGTATTCGCCGATCAGGAAGGTGGTGGCCAGCCAGCTGGTCATCTGCATGCCCAGCTGCTGGACGAAATGCTGCAGGCCGGCCGCGCCGCGGTCCATGCCCTGGGCCGACTGCACCACCGAGCGGAACGAATCGACAAAGACCAGGCTCGGCGAGAAGCTGCGCACCTCGTCGGCGATGCGCGCCAGCACGCGGTCGAAGTCGCCGTCGAGCAGGTCGGCGGCCAGGTTGACGAACTTGATCGAGTCGTTGACCTTGGCGACGTCGAAGAACGGGAATTGCTGCTGGTAGCGCAGCATCTTGAGCGGCGGCTCGCCCAGCACGGTGAAGAACAGCGCGCGCCGCTCCGGATTGGCCAGCGAAAACATGATCTGGTGCGCCATCGTGGTCTTGCCGCTGCCCGGCGTGCCGGCCAGCAGGTTGAACGAAAACTCCGGTATGCCGCCTCCCAGCAGTTCGTCCAACCCGGGCACGCCCGTCGCCAGGCGCTGAATATCGACTTTATTGCTCATTGTTCAATTCCTTAGCGGCAGTGTCCGCGGTGTCCTGGCCCCAGGCCGATCGGAGTATGGCAGTGGTCAACGACGCGCCGATCAATCGGACCAGCGTGTCGGTGAAAGTGGTGAGCAGCTCGATGCTGGCGGCGCCGGCGGCCGCCGGCGCCTGGGCCTCCAGGCCGGCCCCGAGCCGCCCGAAGCCGGCGTCGACGCCCGCCTCCAGCCACGGGTGGCGCGCGCGCACCACATGGATGCTGTGCGCGTACAGCGTATCGAAACCGCTTTGCCCGATGATGGCGGTCAGTTCGACGGCAAGCCGTTCCCACAGCACGATGACGTTGGCGCGCAGCGTGTCCGGGCTGCGCATCACGTTGCGCTCGATCATCTGGTGCCGCTCGTCGTTAGTCGCCATAATTAAGTGTGAATACCGTGAAGCGATGAGTGAAATTGCCGAAGGCCGTCAGTGTACATGCAACTCTATCAATGCGAGCAGCATATCGATCGCCACCGGCTTGACCAGGTAGTGGTCGAAGCCGCTGCGGATGACGCGGGCGCGGTCCTGCGGCTGGTTGTAGCCGGAGGTGGCGATGAAAAACGGCATCGCGCCGGTCGTGCCGGCGCGGATGCGCTCGACGACGGTGAAGCCGTCCAGGCCGGGCAGGCCGATGTCGCAGATGACCAGGTCGTAGCGCCCGGCCAGGGCCTGTTCCACCCCGTCGGCGCCGTCGTGGCACTGGTCGACCGCGTGCCCGCCCAGTTGCAGCAGCAATTCCAGCGTGGCCGCCGCGTCGAGGTTGTCCTCGACCAGCAAGATGCGCAGCTGCCGCGCGCTCGGCAGCGGCGGCGGCGCCGGGGCCGACGGCGCCGCCGCGTCGTCACTCAGCGGCAGCAACACGGTGAACACGCTGCCCTGGCCGATGCCGTCGCTGTGCGCGCGCACGGTGCCGCCCTGCATCTCGACCAGCGAGCGCACCAGCGTCAGGCCGATGCCCAGCCCGCCCTGCGCGCGGTCGAGCGACTGCAGGCCCTGCGTGAACAGGTCGAAGATGAACGGCTGCAGTTCGGCCGCCATGCCCATGCCGTGGTCGCGCACGGCGATCTGCACCATGTTGCCCACCACCTGCGCCTCGAGCGCGATGACCTCGTACTCGGACGAGAACTTGGAGGCGTTGTTGAGCAGGTTGACGAACACCTGCGCCAGCCGCACGCGGTCGCCGTAGAGCGACACCTTGCCGCCCGGCTGCGTGATGCGCAGCTGCTGCCGGCGCGCGTCCAGGCGCGGCTGGCAGCCCTCGGCCGCCAGCGCCACGATGTCGGCCAACTGCAGGAACGTTTTGTCGAGGCCGATCTTGCCGCTGCTGATGCGCGAGGCGTCGAGCAGGTCGTCGATCAGGCGCGTCATATGGCCCATCTGGCGCTCGATGATGGCGTGCAGGCGCGGCAGCTCCGGGTCGCCGCCGGCCATCTTGGCCAGCAAGGTGCTGGCGTAGGCGATCGGCTGCAGCGGATTGCGCAATTCATGCGCCAGCATCGACAGGAAATCGGTCTGGCGCCGCATCGACGCTTCCGCGCTCGCTTGTTTGTCCTGGGCATCGAAGGTCGCCAGCACCAGGTGGGCGTTGGCCTCGCGCAGCTGCGTCACGTGGCGCTCCGCCGTTTGCGCGCCGTCGTGCTGTTGTTGCAGCGACTCCAGCTGCATCAGCAATTGCGCGATCAGGGCGCGCAGATCGGCGAGCTCTTTATCATGCAGGGCTTGCAGGTACAGGCCGTCCCGGCCGGGCGGCACTGGCGATACGGCGGTGGTATCGGGTTCCGCGTTGTCATTCATGATAGTGAAGCAAGCCTTGAAAGTCATCTGACGCGATGGCGCGGCGGGCGCCGCGCACAGTGTTACACCATACTCTGGTTTGTCCTCCGGCAGGGAAATACCTTGGCCGTTCGCCATCGGCCAATGCCACCGCGGCGGCACTCAATCGCCGTCGCGCCGCGCCAGCAGGGCTGCGAAGGCCGACGCCGGCATCGGCCGGCCGAACAGGAAGCCCTGCCCCTCGTCGCAATGGTGGGCGCGCAGGAACTCGAGCTGCGCCTGGTGCTCGACGCCCTCGGCCACCACCTTGTGGCCGAGGCTCGCGCCCATGGCGATCACGGCGCCGACGATGATGCCGTCGGCCGGCGCCGCGCCGATCTCGCGCACGAACGACTGGTCGATCTTGAGCACGTCGACGGGAAAACGGTTCAGATAACTCAGACTGGAATAGCCGGTGCCGAAATCGTCGATGGCCAGCAGCACGCCGATCTCCTTGAGCTCGGCCAGAATGGCGGCGCTGGCGCCGGCGTCGTCCATCAGCACGCCCTCGGTGATCTCCAGTTCCAGGCAGCGCGGCGCCATGCCGCTGTCGGCCAAGGCGGCACGCAGGCGGCCGGTGAAACCGTCGTCGCGGAACTCCAGCGCCGAGATGTTGACCGCGATGACGCCGGGATCGCGCCCGCTCCCTTTCCAGCGCGCCACCTGCATGCACGCCTCGCGCAACACCCAGTGGCCGATCGGCACGATCAGGCCGCAGGCCTCGGCCACCGGGATGAAGCGCGACGGCGCCACCGCGCCGTGCTCGGGATGGGTCCAGCGCAGCAGCGCCTCGGCGCCGGCGATGGCGCCGCTGGCCAGGTTGACGCGCGGCTGGTAATGCAGGTCGAACTCGCCGCGCGTCAACGCCCGGTGCAGGTCGGCCTCGACGCGCTGGCGCTCGAGCGCGCGCAGGTTCATCTCGGGCCGGTAGAAATAGCACCGGTCGCGCCCGCTCTGCTTGCCGTGGTACATGGCCACGTCGGCGTTGCCGATCAGCGTGGCGGCCTGCTCGCCGTCGTCGGGGTACATGCTGATGCCGATGGTGCCGCCGATGTGCACGGTCTGCCCGTCGAGCTCGTAAGGCTCGGCCAACGCGCGGCACAGCTTGTCGGCGAAGCCGGACACCGAGCGCTCGTCGGCGACCTCGGCCAGCAGCACGACGAACTCGTCGCCGCCCTGGCGGCTGGCCGTGTCGCTGGCGCGGATCGCCGCCAGCAGGCGCCGTCCCACCGCCTGCAACAGCAGGTCGCCGATGGCGTGCCCGAGCGAATCGTTGATGACCTTGAAGCGGTCCAGGTCGATGAACAGCACCGCCATCTTGCTGCCTTGGCGCTGCGCCATGCCGATCGCCTGCGCCATGCGCTCCATCAGCAGCAGGCGGTTGGGCAGGTTGGTCAGGAAGTCGTGGTGGGCCATGTGGCCCAGCGCGTCCTTGGCGCGCCGCACCTCCTCGGTCATCACGTGCGCCTCCAGCGTGGCGATGACCAGATGGGCGTTGGCCTGGCGCAGCTTGCTGATATGACGATGCAACGTGCGCTTCATCTGCGCCGACGCCTCCTCGCCGGCGCCGACCACCGCTTCGCGCGCGCTCATCTGGCGTCCGCGGTCGGCCAGCGCGGCGTCGGCCGCCTTGCCCTCCGCGCGCCGGTCCAGGCGCGTGACGCGGCGCTCCCCGTGCGTTGGATCGATGCTGTTGCCGCTCATAGCGAAACCTCTGGTGGTGGTGATGGTGGGGACGGTGATGGTGATGGGGGCGTGGCCGGCGGCGGCGGCGCGCGCGCCAGGCCGCGTCGAACACGCCGTCGGTCAGCGGCGCCCCGATGAGCAGCCGCAACAACCCGTGGAATCTGCCGAACAGGGCACCGCTCACGGCCAGCGCCTCGGGCGCGCCGCGCGCCGCCAACTGCATGCCCAGCGTGGCGAAGCACAGCGCCGGCGCGCTACCGGCGGGCGCGCGCCGCAACCACGGTCGGCCCTCGCCGCACAAGTCGACGCAGCGGCCGTACAGCGCAGGGAAGCCATCGGCGCCGACAATCGGCGACAGTTCCTCGTTGATCGCGTTCCATAATTCGAGCGAGCGCCGGGACAACAATGGTGAATCGTTTGTTTCGAGCCAAATCAGAATAGCTTGAAGATAGTCCGTGTCGGCTGTCATGAGGTTCCCATCCGACGCACTGTACAGTAAAAGATCCGCCGCGGAGCGGATTTCCGGTACCGTCCGAAACGAGGGTCCCGCCGAGACATCCTGACGGCGGTGCGCCCGGGCTTCTGTGGGTTTCCGCACAAAGCGCGCGGCCTAGCGCCTTGCAACCCAGCCCCTTGTGTGGGGAAGCGCACAGACCTTGACCGTAAGGGGTGACAGCCTGCATCATGGAAATTGCTTTTTAAATAATGAATCCGCGTCATGCGACATGCCCATCCCAAACTGAATTCCATGCTGGCACTGCTGTCGCCGGCCGAATTCGGCAGGTTGGCCCCGCAACTCGAGCTGGTGGACATGGCCCAAGGGGACGTGCTGTATCAAAGCGGCGGCCAGCTGACATTCATCTATTTCCCCGTCACCGCCGTGATATCCGTCCAATATGAACTGGAGGACGGCGGCGCCTCCGAGATCGCCAGCGTCGGCCACGAGGGCTTGCTGGGCGTGACGCTGTTCATGGGCGGCGCGGCCGCCCCCAACCGCGCCGTCGTGCAGAGCGCCGGCCATGGCTACCGGCTGCGCGCCGGCGTCCTGCTGGCCGAATTCCACCGCAAGGGGCCGCTATTCGACCTGCTGATGCGCTATACCCGGGTGTTGATGGTGCAATTGGCGCAATCGGCGGTGTGCAACGGCCACCACTCGACGGTGCAGCGGCTGTGCCGCTGGCTGCTGCAGGCGCTCGACCACTCGCCCAGCAGCGAGCTGGCGGTGACCCAGGAGGCGCTGGCGGGCATATTGGGGGTGCGGCGCGAGGGCATCACCGAGGCGGCGGGCCGCCTGCAGACGCTGGGACTCATCAGTTGCCGGCGCGGCCACATCCGCGTGTTGACGCGTGCCGGCCTCGACCGGCATGTGTACGAGTGCTATGGCGTGATGCGGCAGGAAACGACACGCCTGCTGGCGACGTCGCAGCCATCGGGCCCGGCGCCGGAGCACCGGGCGGCGCGCGGCGGGCAACCGAACCGCCGCACCGGCCGCGCCGATCGCCGCGCGTCGTCCCCGCTCGGGGACGACGCCGTGGCCGGCGAGGCCCAGTTGGACCTGCTTTTTCCGTGACGGCAACGGAGCGATGGCCGGCGCGCCGGCTCAGGTTTCGATGATGACCCTGGGCGCGCCGGTGTCGGCGGCGCGGCGGACGGTGTCGTAGGCCTCGAGCATGTGCTGGAACTTGAAGCGCCGCGGCGGCGGGCTAAGCGGCTCGACGATGGCGGCGACGACCCGCTTGAGCAACATCGGCGTCGACACCCTGTCGATCAGCCGCGAGGTGATGGCGATTGTCTGCGACCACAGCGCCTCGAGCTGTTCCGGCACAGCCTGGCCATGCACCCCGATGCCGACCACCTCGCCGCGCCGCGCGACGATGTCGTGGCACAAGCGCAAGGTGGCCGGCACGCCCACCGCTTCGATCGCCGTGTCCACGCCCCGCCCCGCCGTCAACGCCAGCACGCGCGCGACCGTATCGCCGCGCGCGCTGTCGAGGGTGTAGGTGGCGCCGAGCCGCAGGGCCATCGCCAGCCTGTCGCCGTCGACGTCGATGACGATGATTTTCGCGGGCGCGTACAGCCGCGCCGCCAGCAGGGCCGCCAGCGCGATCGAGCCGCCGCCGACGATCGCCACCGACGACCCCGGCGCCACCTTGCCGTTCAACAGACCGCATTCGAAGCCGGTCGGCAGGATATCGCCGAGCGCCACGATCGCCGCCTCGCCAGCGCCGGCGGGAATCGGATAGAGGCTGTTCTGCGCATGCGGGATACGGACGTACTCGGCCTGCGTGCCATCGATGGTGTTGCCCAGTTTCCAGCCGCCGGTGGGGCAATGCGCAACCAGGCCGCGCTGGCAATAGCCGCACTTGCCGCAGCTGGAGATCCCCGAGATCAGCACATGTTCGTCCGGACGCAACATGGTCACGCCGGCGCCGACCGACTCGACGACGCCCACCCCCTCATGGCCGAGCACGCGTCCCGGGGTACAGGTGGGCACGTCGCCGCGCACGATGTGCAGATCGGTGCCGCAGATGGTGGTTTTGAGCATGCGGACGATGGCGTCGCCGGCGTTCCGCAACGACGGCTTGGGGTGCTCCTGCCACGCGATCCGCCCGCCGCCGTGGTAGACCAGCGCCTTCACGGCGCGCCCGTGGCGGTCGGGGCCGCATGCAAGGAAGCGCGGGAGCGGATGTGCTCGATCATGTCGGTACCTTCCGGGCGGAGCGCGGGCGTGCCGGCGGCACGGCGCGTCCCGACATGGTCGCGCCCGCGGGACGCCGGCGTTTGTCTAAACGCACCACGGAAAACTATTCCGCGAAATGCGCGAAAACACACTGAACGCCGCCGCCATGCGCGTAAGCTGGGCGACATGCACCCGTCCCCTCCCCTGCAATCATGGCGGCTGAACCGGGCCCGCGCCTATGTCGAGGCGCACCTGTCCGAGCCGCTATCGCTGGCCGAACTGTCGCACGCGGCCGGCTTTACCGCCATGCACTTCGCCCGGCTGTTTCGCGCCAGCACGGGCCTCTCGCCCCACAACTATGTGCTGCGGCGTCGCATCGAGGTGGCGCAGGCCGCCCTGTTGCAGACCGACCACGGGATGCTCGATGTCGCGTTGATGGTCGGCTTTCGCAGCCAGGCGCACTTCAGCGCCGTGTTCAAGAAGCTCACCGGCATGCCGCCGACGCGCTGGCGCCAGGCCCGCCTGGCCGGCCGGTGTTGAACCGGCCGGCGCCGCTTATTTTCCTGGCGAATTCCCCGCCGCCGGCGTCAGCGCCTGGATCGCCCCGGACACGTACACCAGCGGCGCGTTCCAGTTGATGGCGATCTCATTGCTGGCGTAGGAGCAGTCGTCGTCCAGCCAGGACTTGGCCGGCACCGCCGAAGGATACGCCGCGCGGCAATCGCCCTTGTCCTGCTGGCCGGGCTGCGGCCCGCCGACCAGGAAGCCGGGAACCGGCGCGGCGATGCCGTCCGCCACCGAGGGCCGGTGGTGCGGATGCTGCGCCGACCGCGAACCGTAGCCGGTGACGAAGGAGGTGCCGACCGCGTTGCGGCCGAGCACATAGTCAAGACCGGACTGGGCCGCCTGCAGATATTCGCGCTTGCCGTTCAACCGGTAGCCTTGCAACAACATCATCGACTGGTTCAACACCACGGCGCTGCTGCCCCAGACATAGTCGCCGGCTTGCATGGTGATGCCGTAGGCCGAGTCCTTCCACACCTTCGCCAGGCCGTCGGCCAGGCCGTCTATCCTGGCGGCGATCAGCGCCTGGTCGGCCGCCGCACCGAGCTGCTTGCGGTGGCGCGCCAGCGACATCCAGGCCAGCCCGCCCACGTCGCTCCACGATGGAATGGTCGCCTTCAGCGCGGGCGCCCCCATCGCCTTGTAGTAAGCGTCGTCGCCGGTGCTGATATACAGCTCGGCCGCCGCCCATCCGAACTCGTCGCTCACGTTGGCGTCGCCATACTCGCCGGTGCGGATGTCCTTGGGCTGGCGATAATAGACGGCCGGGTTTTTCCGCGCCCACTGCCACGCGGCCTTGGAGGCGGCCAGCGCGCGCGCCGAGATCCGGTTCAACTTGCCGTCATACGGCTTCAGCACGCGGCTCGCGGTGGCCATGACGGCCGCGAAGTCGAGCGCGGCGGCGGTGGTCTTTTGCACCACGTAGCGCTGCTGCTTCGCCTGGTCCGGCATCACCATGCCGTCGAACGACTTGTCGGTCAGCTTGTGGTAGACGCCGCCATCGGCCGGGTCCTGCATGGTGAGCATCCAGTCGAGGTTCCACAACACCTCGTTGAGGATGTCGGGAATGCCGTTGCCGCTCTCGGGGATATTGAGGTTCTGCGCCTTGTAGAACTCGGGGAAATCCTCGTAGGCGGCCAACAAGGTGTAGGTGGTGATGCCCGAGTTGACGATGTATTTGTTGTAGTCGCCGGCGTCGTACCAGCCCTTGGGACTGGAAAGGACGGTGCCGGCGGGCCGCGCGGCGCTGGCCGCCGACTCGTGGACCAGAACGTGGGTGTCCGGATGCCCCGCCTTCCTGGCGAAGATGCCCGCATGTTTCTCGGGCAAGGCGATGCCGGCGCGGTTGAGGTAGTAGGCCTTGATCGCGGCGGCGTTGAGCGCCCGGTAGGCGTCGGCGCCGACCGTGAACGGCGCCGAATCCGGCAGGCCCGCCACCCGCAGCTGGTAGCGCCCCGGCGCCGCCAGTGCGCTGAAGTCGGCCAGGCGGACGGTTTCGGCGGCAGGCGCGTAGGCCGCCGCCGCGCCCAGCGTGCCGCGCATCACGACGGTGTCGCCGCCCGCCTGGACCACGGCGAAGGCGGCGCCGTCCACGTTCGGGACCACGGCGACCTTGGCCGATCCGGGAAGGTAGCCGATCTGGTCCAGCTTGATCTGAAGGTCGCCCGACGAGGCCGCCGCTGCGCGGCCGGCGCCGCCCAGCACGCCCAGCAACGCCAGCGCGGCCGCCAGCGCGGCCTTTTTCCGGGCCGCGCCCGGAGTGAAATAGGTGGGTCTCAACTGTCATCCTTCGCTGTTTTGAAATCGTTTTCAGCACATGGTCGCGCGGATCTGCCGAAAAGTCAAACCATCATCGGCGGCGCCGTCAAGCGGCGCCCTGAACATTACATCCGTGAAAATTTGACATGGATCAAATACAAGGCGGCGGCGGCGCCCGTACACTGCGCTCGCCGGTATCGCAACGGCGTCCATCCGTCCAACACCAGGAGCCGCGCCATGTCCCCGTCCACGCCCCTCGCGCCCTTCGCGTTCGCGTGCGCGCTGCTGGCCGGCTGCGCCTCGCCGGCGCCGCCCCACGCGCGCCCGCCGCTGCCGGTCGCCGACCACTACCCGATGCCGGCCACGCCGTCCGACGCCGCCGCGCCGCCCGAATGGCGCGCCTACTTCGCCGCGCCCGCGCTGCGGGCGTTGATCGCCCAGGCGC